>CAYXEH010000007.1:0-51669 GCA_964463915.1 uncultured Bacteroidales bacterium
GAGCACGTCCCTTTTAAGGATGGGGTCCTGGGTTCGAGCCCCAGCCTGGTCACCAGGTTTTCAGGAATAGCTCACTATTTCTCAAAAACAGTTCACTATTTCATGACTAGGTAGCTCAGTTGGTAGAGCACGTCCCTTTTAAGGATGGGGTCCTGGGTTCGAGCCCCAGCCTGGTCACCAGGTTTTCAGGAATAGCTCACTATTTCTCAAAAACAGTTCACTATTTCATGACTAGGTAGCTCAGTTGGTAGAGCACGTCCCTTTTAAGGATGGGGTCCTGGGTTCGAGCCCCAGCCTGGTCACCAAAGCACAAAAGTCCGGATTCCACAGGGTCCGGACTTTTTTATGCCGTTTTTTCAGAAAAGCCATTTTCGGAAAACCACAAGCCGCCATCAACAACAGACCAGAATTCTAACCAAATCATCCAAAGATACCGCCATCAGCAGGCCAGAATTCTGACCAGGAAATCCTAAAATGCCGCCATCAACAGGTCAATGTCCTGGCATGGCAGGCGGAAATTCTCTCCTATATAATGATTGGTCAGGGTTCCGTTGAGCATATAAACCCCTTTGCGCACCCCCGGGTCCCGCTTCAGCATATTCTCAGTTCCCCCTTCCTCTCCGATGGTGAGCAATACCGGGGCGAAAAAATTACTAAACACATAGGATGCCGTATTGGGCACCCTGGAAGCAATATTCGATACACAATAATGTGTAACGCCGTGCTTTTTAAAGACCGGATCACTATGGGTGGTTACTGAACTGGTTTCCACACAACCTCCCTGGTCAATACTCACATCCACGATCACACTCCCGCTTTTCATCTCACCCACCATCTTTTCACTGACAACAACTGGTGTCCTGCCGTAAGAGGAATGAAGGGCACCGATCACTACATCGGCTGTTTTAAGTGATTTAAGCAATACTTTGGGCTGAATGATTGATGTAAAGATCCTGGCATTCAAATTATTCTGCAAACGACGGAGCTTATAAACCGAAGGATCGAACACCCTGACCATGGCACCGAGCCCCATTGCAGTTCTTACCGCAGACTCTCCAACTGTGCCAGCACCCAGAATAACCACTTCGGTAGGGGTGACCCCGGATAACCCCCCGAACATCCTACCCTTACCATAGGCTTTGTGACTTAAATATTCTGCGGCGATCAGAATGGAAGTGTTTCCTGCAATTTCACTCATCCCCTGCACAAGCGGAAATGTTTTGGCTTTGTCACGGATCAGCTCAAAAGCCACTGCAGTTACCTTCTTCCGCATCAGGGCTTTGAAATAATCAGTTTTCTGCATGGATAAGGCTACAGTGGAAAAGATCACCTGGCCGGACTTTACCAGCCCCATTTCCTCATCAGAGACCGGGGCAACCTTGAGAATGATGTCCGCCTGGTATACTTCACCGGCGGAATACACCACCTGGCATCCGGCTTCTGCATAGGATTCGTCCGGGAAAAACGAATTCTCGCCGGCCCTGGATTGCACCAGGACCTGATGACCATGCTGTATAAGCAACCCGGCAGCTTCCGGGGCCAGCGCCACCCTGTTCTCGTCAAAGGCGGTCTCCAGGGGAATGCCAATGATCAGCTTATTTTTTCGTTTACGAACCTCCAGCATCTCCTCCTGGGGTCCGAAGTGCCAGGAATGTGAAAACATCTTACGTTCAGGTTCTGAATGTACCATTTCAATCAATCCGTTTGTTGAGAAAAGTGGTCAGAAAACCCCGGCCGGTGATTTTCCGATCCGGATGATCCGTTTGCCATGATCGTCCTGCATATTTACAGCAAGACAATCATCAGGCAGCAGGGTTTCAACTTTTTCCGGCCACTCGATAAAACAATAATTTCCTGAATAAAAATAATCTTCGTAGCCAAGGTCAAAGGCTTCCTCCATGGAGTTGATCCGGTAGAAATCAAAATGATACAGGCTGTCGCCCGCGGAAGTCATGTAGTGATTCACAATAGAGAAAGTCGGGCTGCTGGCCTGGTCTGTCGCTTCCAACACCCTGCAGATGGCCTGGATAAAGGTTGTTTTCCCCACTCCCATGGGCCCGAAAAAAGCAAAAACCCGCTGATTCGGGAAAGCATCAATCAGGGATCTTGCCACATCTTCCAGCTCAGCCGGATCCATCACACGGAACTCTTTAATTGTGCCCATGATAAAGTATTTTTTCTCCGGGATAAGGGATCATTTATTTCGGTGTCATAAAAGCAAAAGGAATCAACATTTCCTCAAGGGAGACACCCCCGTGCTGAAAAGTATCCCTGTAGTAATTGACATAATAATTATAATTGTTCGGATAGGCAAAAAACCGGTTTTCTTTGGCAAACACATAATTGGCACTCACACTTTCACGCGGAAGGAAAATGTCATCAGGATTATTCACCTCGAACACCTCCCCTTTTTTGTACTGAAGGCTCTTACCTGTCTTATAGCGCAGGTTGGTGTTGGTATTGCGATCTCCGACAATTTTCGTGGGATGCTGGACCCGGATTGCCCCGTGGTCGGTGGTGATAATTACCGGGATCTGTTTCTCTGCCAGCTGACGCATGATCTCCCACAGCGGCGAATGCTCAAACCAGCTCAGGGTGATCGAACGGTAAGCCGCCTCATCACCGGCCAGTTCTTTAATTACCTCCATGTCGGTCCGGGAATGGGACAGCATATCAACAAAGTTATATACCAACACATTCAACTTCTGCCCCAAATGGTCACTGAGAGATAACGACAGCTTTTTGCCGGCCGTCAGATTCAGAATCTTGTGATAATGAAACGGGATATTACTTCCCAGTCGTTTCAATTGTTCAGCAAGCAACTCGGATTCAAACTGATTCCTGGTGCCCTCATCCGATTCTTTGGTCCAGTATTTCGGGAAACGTTTGTATAACTCTCCCGGCATCAAACCGGAAAACAGCGCATTTCTGGCATACTGCGTAGCGGTAGGCAGGATACTACAATACGTGTCTTCTTCTGCCGTCCGGAAAAGGGTTTCAATTTTGGGCTGAATGGTTTTCCATTGATCCAGCCTCAGGTTATCTATCAGGATCAGAAAGACCTGTTTCTGTTCTTTCAATATAGGTAAACATTTCTCGCGAAACAATGTATGAGACAACACAGGCTTTTCCTCTGACTTGCCTTTCAGCCAATCCTCATAGTTATTCTCCACAAAACGGGCAAATACATTGTTGGCTTCGGCCTTCTGCATCAAAAAAATCTCATACAGACTTTCATCGTCTGCTTTGGCAAGTTCAAGCTCCCAGTATACCAGCTGCCGGTAAATATCCACCCACTCCTCAAAGGAAAGTGAAGGAGACAACCTACTGCCGATCTGCCTGAACTGCTGCTGGTAGATCATCCCCGTTTTTTCACTCACAAGCTGCTGGTTGTCCAGGTTCTTCTTGAGAGACAATAAAATCTGGTTGGGATTCACGGGTTTGATCAGGTAGTCGGCAATGCTGCTTCCGATGGCATCATTCATTACGGATTCTTCCTCACTCTTGGTGATCATCACCACCGGAATCCCGGGAGCCTGGCTTTTCAGGCGCTCAAGGGTTTCTATCCCCGAGAGTCCGGGCATATTTTCATCCAGAAAAATAATATCGATCTCATTGTCGCTAACCAGGTCAAGTGCTTCAGAACCGCTGGAGGCGGTTAAAACCCGGTAACCTTTGTTTTCAAGGAAGAGTATATGTGGTTTAAGCAGATCTATCTCATCATCAGTCCAGAGAATGGTTGCACTCATATTTTTTGTATTTTGCGTATCCTACAAATTTAACCAAAAAAACTGACAATAGCCATCTACATAACGGCGATATGAAACAGCCCCCCAATAATAAATTAAAGATTTTCAATGACCCGGTTTACGGCTTCATTAACATTCCCGACGAATCCATATTTGACCTCATCGAGACTCCTTACTTTCAGCGACTCCGCAATATCAAGCAGCTGGGGCTTTCTCACCTTGTTTACCCCGGCGCCCTTCATACCCGTTTTCACCATGCCATGGGTTGCATGTACCTGATGGGGCAGGCCATAGAAATTTTACGATTTAAAGGCCATTCCATTACTGACAATGAAGCCCTTGCCGTTACCCAGGCCATTCTGCTGCACGACATCGGGCATGGCCCGTTTTCCCATACACTGGAACGGATCCTGGTGGAAGGACTCAGCCACGAGGACCTTACTGTCATGTTCATGGAGAAACTAAATGGCGGCAGCCATGCCAGCCTCGACGAAGCCATGGATATTTTCCGGGACACCCATCCCAAAAGACCTCTCCATCAGCTTGTGTCGGGCCAGCTCGATATGGACAGGCTGGACTATCTGAACCGCGACAGCTTTTTCACCGGGGTCTCTGAAGGAGTGATAAGCTGGGACCGCATCATTAAAATGCTCAATATTGCGAACGACACCCTGGTCATTGATGAAAAAGGGATATACAGCATTGAAAAATTCATCATTGCCAGGCGACTGATGTACTGGCAGGTGTATCTTCACAAAACTGTCATCGCTGCAGAAACCATGCTGACCGGGGTATTGAAACGAGCTAAAATACTTGCCACGGCCGGGGAAAAATTGTTTGCCACCCCTCCGTTGCTAAGGTTCCTGGGTAAATCCTACAGCAAAAGTGATTTTGAGGCTGACCCCGGACTGCTCGAAGATTTTGCCCTCCTGGATGATTATGATATTTTTACCTCCATCAAAAGCTGGACAACTCACAAAGACCGGATTATCAGTTATATGAGTCGCAGCATCGTGGAAAGAAAACTTTTCAGGATTGAGATCAGACCCACACCATTCAACGAGACCTACATCAGGCAACTGAAACAGGCCGCGATACAAAAGCAGCTGGCAGCTGATGAAGAAGAGGCCGGCTACCTGGTGGTGAGCGGAATCACCAGAAATAATGCGTATGATCCGGGCACAGGAAACATCTGGATCCTTTCCAGGGACGGACAACTAAGGGATGTGGCAGAAGCAAGTGACCAGTTAAACATCAATATGTTGTCCCACCCGGTGGAAAAATTCTTTATTTGTTACCCCAAGGAATTACTGATTGACAGGCAATAACCCTTTCACATACTGAAAACCAATGGGTATCGGACAAAAAATGCTTGGCGGTCATGCTAAATAATGGTAACTTGCGGCCGCATAATTATGAATTTTTTACATTATTGCATGGACTTTTCAGCCAGACAGATTGCCGAATTTCTGCAAGGAAAGCTTGAAGGGGATCCCGAAGTTAAGGTTTCCCGGATTGCCAAAATAGAAGAGGGAGAACCCGGATCTCTTACCTTTCTGGCCAACCCTACCTATACACCGCATATATATAAAACCAACGCATCCATTGTTCTTGTAAAGGAGGATTTTTCCCCGGAACAACCAATAAACAGTGTACTCATCCGTGTAAAGGATCCCTATGGTGCGCTGGCCAAGTTACTGGAACTTTATAAAGACAGCATCCCGGAAAAAACAGGGATTTCAGAGTTGGCCTTTATATCTCCGAAGGCCAAAGTTGGCATGGATGTCTATATTGGTGAGTTTGTCTATATCGGAGATGGCGCAGTAATCGGAGAAGGCGCCCGGCTTTACCCCCATTGCTATATCGGCGACGATGCAAGGGTCGGTGAAAAGACCACACTTTTCAGCGGAGTCAGGGTTTACGACAATAGCCATATCGGGAATAATTGCACCCTCCACGCCAATGCAGTGATCGGAGCGGACGGATTTGGCTTTGCCCCACAGAGCGACAACAATTACATGAAGGTGGCCCAGATCGGGAATGTAGTTATTGAAGACAATGTGGAAATTGGTGCAGGAACCACCATTGACCGGGCAACCATGGGATCCACCATCATACGGAACGGGGTGAAACTGGATAACCTGATCCAGATTGGTCATAACGTCACCATTGGTGAGAATACCGTAATGGCTGCCCAGGCGGGCGTTGCCGGCTCCTCGAAAATCGGAAAAAACTGCATGATTGGTGGACAAGTCGGGATAACCGGCCATATTACCATTGGTGACAATGTAAAGATGGCTGCACAGGCAGGGGTTTCCTCAAATATTAAAGACGGACAGATCGTTATGGGGTCACCGGCCATGGAAGCATCTCAATACCGAAAAGCCTTTATCCACTTCAGGAATTTTGAAAAACTGGTAAAGCGGATTGACGAACTGGAAAAGGAAGTAAAACAGGAAAAATAGTTGCTATATTTGCCGGCCCGTTCCGTTTTTTTTGTTTTCCGTGTGGAGAAAATCATCCGGAACGGCACGACAATTCTCTGATCCTTTGAGATATGAATGAAAAACAAAAGACAATCAGGCAGCCCGTAACTCTTGAAGGCGCGGGCCTCCATACCGGGCAAACCGTTCATCTTATCATTAAACCTGCCCCGGAAAACTCAGGCATTCGTTTTCTGCGGACCGATGTCGGGGAGGATGCATTTATAGAGGCAGACGCCCTGTTGGTATCAGAAACAGAAAGAGGCACCACCCTGGAGAAAGACGGCGTCCGGATATTAACGGTGGAGCATGTACTGGCCGCCATCACGGGAACCGGTATCGACAATGCCATTATTGAGGTTAATTGTCAGGAAACGCCGATTTTTGATGGAAGCAGCAAGGTATATACCGAGGCCATTCTTAATGCGGGAACTGTTTCTCAGAATGCGTTCAAAGATTATTTTGAGGTCAGGGAGCCGATACGGATGTATCATGAGGAGAAAGATTGTGAGATCATCGCCGTTCCAAGCGACAATTACCGGATTACATGCATGATTGACTATGAATCAAAGGTTCTTGGTCACCAGCATGCAAGCATGGATCACCTCAATGAATTCAAGGATAAAATTGCAGGTTGCCGCACTTTTGTGTTTCTGCATGAACTGGAATTCCTGCTTTCCCAGAACCTCATCAAAGGAGGAGATCTGAGCAATGCCATTGTATTTGTAGACAAACCGGTCACCCAGCAGGAACTTGACCGTTTGGCTTCTGTTTTCAACAAACCCACCGTGGAGGTGCGCAATGAAGGCATACTGAACAACCTGGAGCTGGCTTTCCCCAATGAGCCGGCACGGCATAAACTGCTTGACATGGTTGGTGACCTGACCCTCGCCGGAAAGCCCATAAAAGGTCATATCATTGCCTCCAAACCCGGGCATGCTTCAAACGTGCTGTTTGCCAAATTGCTTAAAAAACATATCAGGAGCCGGATCGACCAGGAACAGATACCCTCCTATGACCCCGACCAACCACCGGTTTATGACATTAACGCCGTAAAAAGAATGCTTCCGCACCGTCCTCCTTTCCTTCTGGTGGACAAAATCATTGAAGTAACTGACTCTTCGGTGGTTGCAGTGAAAAGCGTTTCGATGAATGAACCCTTTTTTGCAGGTCACTTCCCCAATGAGCCGGTTATGCCGGGGGTACTGCAAATAGAAGCCATGGCACAGGCAGGAGGTATACTTGTTCTTTCCACCGTGAATGATCCGGAAAACTATAACACCTATTTTCTGAAAATCAATAATGTGCGTTTTAAACAAAAAGTTGTGCCAGGCGACACTCTCGTGTTCAGAATGAGCCTGATGGCACCTGTAAGAAGGGGGATATGCCATATGCGGGGAGTTGCCTATGTTGGCAGCAATGTCGTTATGGAAGCCGAAATGATGGCACAAATAAGCAAAAAATAAACCACTGAAATGAACCAACCATTAGCTTACGTCCACCCACAGGCAGAGATTGCCAGAAATGTTGTCATTGAGCCTTTCGTGACGATCCATAAAAATGTGGAAATTGGTGAAGGAACCTGGATCGGTTCCAATGTCACCATCATGGAAGGGGCACGTATTGGAAAGAATTGTAAAATATTTCCGGGCGCAGTGATCAGTGCCGTGCCACAGGACCTGAAGTTCGCAGGAGAAGAAACTACCGTAGAGATCGGGGACAACACCACCATTCGCGAGTTTGTCACCGTGAACCGTGGAACAAAGGAAAGCAACAAGACAGTAATCGGCATGAACTGCCTTCTGATGGCTTACGTACATATTGCACATGACTGTGTAATAGGCAACAACTGCATCATCGCCAATGCAGCCAACCTGGCCGGTCATATCACCATGGATGATTACGCCATCCTTGGCGGGTTATCAGCGGTTCACCAATTTGTAAACATTGGCAGTCATGTAATGATATCCGGGGGATCACTCGTACGGAAAGATGTTCCGCCCTTTACAAAAGCAGCCAGAGACCCGCTCTCATTTGTGGGGATTAATTCAATCGGCCTGCGCAGGCGCGGATTCACCAGTGAACAGATCAATCAGATCCAGGACATCTACCGGGTCATTTACCTGAAAAACATGAATGTCAGTCAATCCCTGACTTACATCGAAACAGAAATAGCTGCTTCACCCGAAAGGGATGAAATATTGAGTTTCATCAGCAAGTCAAGCAGGGGGATCATGAAAGGCTATTCATACAAGGAAAAATAAACCGCCTGCATGATACAGGTCGAACTATCGGGCACAGGCAAGAAATTCCAGGGGAAATGGGTATTCAGGGGCATCGAACTGCAGATCGGCCCGGAAGAGAGGCAGGTCATTGCAGGGAAAAACGGCAGCGGAAAATCGACGCTGCTGCAAATGATTGCCGGATTCCGTACTCCCTCTGAAGGAAACATTGCCTGGTTCCTGGAAAACCGACCATTGCAACCTGATTTGATTTACAGATACGTGGCAATGGCCGCTCCCGGTCTTGAGCCAACCGAAGAGTTCACTTTCCCGGAACTGATTGCCTTTCACCAACGCTTTAAGCCTTTCCCGGGAAATCCGGACATTGATCACATCCTTGAAATCGCCGGACTTACAGCAAGCCGCAACAAGGCCATCAAATATTTTTCTTCAGGGATGCGGCAGCGTGTCAAGCTGGTAACGGCACTGATGCCCTTATCCGGCCTGGTCCTCCTGGACGAACCCTGCACGAACCTTGACAGGGATTCAAGGAAGTGGTACAAAGACCTTTTGGAACAGTATGGCAGGGGGAAGACAATCGTTATCGCCTCCAATCATAATCCTGAAGAATATGAGCCGGACGACCCTGTGACTGAATTATCAGCTTAACCCCCGGAGCCCTGTTCGGTAAGATAAAACCAGGTATGGCCTGATGCCCGGATTATCAATCTGATAGGTCAGCTTATTATTCAGCATATACAGGGTCCGGTTACCGGAAATATGGCAGTCAAAGTGGGATTTTTTTATTATTTTTGTCCCGTTTTTTACACAATACTGTTGATTAATACCAGCTTATGGCAACAACATCAGATTTCAGAAATGGCTTGTGCCTGGAAATGAATAACGAACTATACACCATCGTTGACTTCCAGCATGTGAAACCAGGTAAGGGAGGCGCGTTTGTGCGCACCAAATTAAAAAACCTGAAAACAGGAAAGGTACTGCCCCATACATTCAATGCGGGTGTCAAGGTCAATGTGGCTCGTGTAGAACGCCGGCCTTACCAGTTTCTGTACAAAGATGACCTGGGTTATCATTTCATGCACACCTCAGATTTTGAACAGGTAAGCATTGAAGAACATCTGATTGATGCTCCCGAGCTGCTTAAAGAAGGGCAGGAAGTGGAAATCATGTATCATGCAGATACTGAAACCCCCCTGAGTGTTGATCTCCCACCATTTGTGGAATTGGAAATTACTTACACAGAGCCTGGAGTCAAAGGTGATACCGCCACCAATACGCTGAAGGCCGCCACCGTAGAAACCGGTGCCACCATAAACGTTCCGCTGTTTATTGATACAGGTGAAAAAATCAAGGTGGATACCCGTACAAAAGCTTACGCAGAACGGGTGAAGTAGCCTTCTCAGTATTTAGTCAAATTCATACTCCTGCGGACCCTCCCGGTCATCAATGCCTCCGGGATTGTATTTGGAAGGGCACTTAAGTAACAAGCTGCCTGCTACAAAACGATCTCCTTCATATTTCCCGATCAGGACCACTTCATCAGATTGTTCAAAATCCCGGGGTTTGCCGCCAAAAAACAATACCCCGGCTTCTTCATTGTCGCTATCACGCATCGTAAAAGTGAGTGTAAGGGCATTGTCTTTGACCTCTTCTTTTATGGGCTTGGTCTTCACCAGCTCTCCGATGATATGAAATTCCCGGCCGGGATTTGCCCGGGCCTCTGCAAACACCGCATAGGTGTCAGCCTGATATACCGTCCCGATAATGGCACCCAGAGCGATGGCTATGAAAATCAGCCCAATTACATGTGACCTTCTCATAGGCTCATTTTTCCTTTCTTCCTCGAGTCTTCCTCGAGTTGTTTCAATTTCTTCTCTGAGGCCCTGATACGCTTTTCCAGGTAAAACAGAAAGGCCGTGATGCCCAAAAATATAATTATCAGCAATAAAGCAACCACTAAAATTTTTCCTTCAGCCATGCGTCCCGTTGGTTAGGTGTTATGGAGTGCAGAAATTCTATCTTCAATTCGACTGCTCCTGTACAAAAGTGAATACAGCCACCAGGCCATGATAAACCATCCGATCATGGCCGGGAAGAAAACCTTTCTCATTTCAGGGGCGAGGTCACCCACCGAAAGAGCCGGGTTGCCTTCCGCCCCGGGGTGAATAGATGCAGCTCCCATCCGGGGAATGATCATGACAAACACAAAAAACAGTACAAAAGCAAATATGTTGTAGACAGCCGCCAGCCGTCCTCTTTTGTCTTCCTCTTCCACTGAGCTTCTTAAAACCATGTATGCCAGGTAGACAAGCATACCCAGGGCAACTCCATTGAGTTTCGGATCATTGACCCAGAAAGCCCCCCAGGTAAATTTGGCCCAGATCATTCCTGTAATCAGACCCAGGATTCCGAACAGCAGCCCTGTCCGGACTGCTGCCAGGGCTTTCATGTCATCTTCGGGAAGCCGGTAAAGCAAAAAACGGATGCTGAACCCCAGGGCTACAAGCAGGATGAATAACATCCCAAACCACATCCCCACATGGAAATAGATATTGCGGATACTTTGCTGGATAACGGGCAGGGCGGGAACCTCAAACAAAAAGCCGCCGGCGATCACATAAACAATCAGTATCATTCCGGCAATTTTCCATCCTCGATGTGATATATGTTTCATGCCTAAAGAGTTATTCTTTCCAAATATAAGGAAATAACAAGTTGGAAAGAATAAATGTGATGAGAATCAGTGACAGCAGTATCACCAGATCAGGAGACGCTGTAGCAAAAGAGGCGCCTTCCAGGGCCAGTTCAGAAACCCTTATCAGCACCAGCAGTAGGGGGAGAACCAGGGGAAAACCCAGGATGGCCATCAGGGTAAAATTGTTACGGCTTCTTGAGGCAATGGCAGAGATCAATGTCAGTACCGCGGCGAAAGCACTCGTTCCAAGGACCATATTGACCAGAAACAAACTGAAGGACGCAATGGGATTCCCCATAAACATCATGAACACGAACAAACCGGCCAGCCCAAGGACTGTCATCAACAATGCATTATAGAAAATTTTGGCATTGATCACTCCCCGTGCACTGATCAGGGTATAATAATACAAGTGCTGGCTTTCATTTTCCTGCAAAAAACTTTTCTGAATGGCATTTATGGCAGCAAACAATAAGATAAGCCAAAAAAGGGCATTCCAGGTCCGGAGATCTGCCAGTCCGTCAAATGCCAGGTAAGCCACAAATACGGTTGAAACGAGATATAACACTACTCCGCCAATGGTGGCTCGCTGCCGCCACTCCAGGATCAGATCTTTTTGAATAAACGCCTTTACCTCGAAGAATTGCATGCGCTGATTTGTGGATTACTCAGGCAAAGTTAATCCAAATAAGGAAAGGCCTACAAAAAAAGCCCTCCGTTTGGAGGGCTTGGAGGGTGACTAATGGGATTCGAACCCACGACCCCCAGAACCACAATCTGGTGCTCTAACCGGCTGAGCTATAGTCACCGTTTAATTGCGAGTGCAAATATACATTATTTTTACGACATTTGTCAACGTATACAGAGAAAATTATTATCCGACACAAAGCCGATGAAACCACCTCCTAAACCCAGATCTGTGCTGGTGATTCCATCCTGGTATCCACCCCGGGGAGGGGAATTTTTCCGTGACCATGCCAGGGCCCTGGCAACTTCCGGAATGGAGGTAGCGGTCGTGTCTCTTGACCGGATCAGCCTGAAACATGATCCATCCATATTATGGAAGGGGAAAAACATATCTTTCGGGTATGACGATGGCATCAGGGAGTACAGCACCCCCTGCCCCATTATCCCCTTCGTTGAAAAACCCAATGCACGTTTGTGGATCCGGAGGATGAAGCATCTGGGTCTTCAATACATAGAGAAACATGGAAGACCTGAGGTGATTCAGGCACACAGCAGTATCTGGGCCGGTGTGGCCGCCGCTGCAATCAAACAGCATACCGGAATTCCTTACGTGCTTACCGAGCACAGGGGACGATTTGTAAGTCACAACCCCCGGGCCGGTGCACTGTTCAGAGACTGGCACTACCCGCTGATCAGGGAAGCCTTCGCAAATGCCGATAAAATTGTTACAGTGAGTGGCGCCCTGAATGAAAAGATTACCAATATTTCAGCTGTGGCGAAAGAGGATATCATGACCATTCCCAACCTGACAGACACCAGTTTCTTCCAGGTCAGGCCGGGTATTCAACCATCCGGGCCATTCACCTTTTTTTCCCTTGCCCACCTGGTACCGGAAAAGGGAATGCACACACTGATTAACGCAGTAAAAATACTGAAACAAAACAACCAGGATATCCGGTTGATCATAGGAGGAGACGGAACCGAACGTGAATCTTTAAAAGGAGCCGTCAACGACGCATCCCTTGATCAGGTTGTCCAGTTTACCGGCGGGCTTTCCAGGGACAAAGTAAAGGAATGGTTGCAACAATCCCACGCATTCGTGCTACCCAGCCACTTCGAAGCATTCGGGGTGGTATTAATTGAAGCAATGGCGTGCGGTCTTCCAGTGGTTGCCACCCGCTCTGGCGGACCGGAATACATTGTTAATGACAAAACAGGCATCCTTGTTAATCCGAACGATGCCGCTGCCCTGGCAACAGCCATGAGAAGAGTGATTGAAGAGATTGGGAATTACGATCAGGCACAGATCAGCCAATATGCCACCGAAAAGTTCAGCCCCGGAGTCGTGGCAGCTCAGTATGCGGCACTCTATGAACAGGTAGTGGAAAACAATAACACATCTCTGCAAAACCGGCCGGATACAACCTCCGGCTCCGCATCAGACTAAACACCGCATCTAAACCGCCATTTATGGTTCAGCCCATTTTGACATACAACGATGGATTTCAATGGATAAAGGCCGGCAGGGTTTCCTTTAAGGGGTATTTTTTTGATCCCGGAGGCAGATTCATGACGGGAGCGTCCGCGGCCAGGGCATTTGAAAATGTGGAATCCATGGAGCAACTCTCGGGGTTCCTGAAACACATTGACGGGGCCTACTCTGTGATCATCCGGACGGCATCCGGGCTACTCGCCGGTGTGGATCCCATGCGGATGTTTCCCCTTTTTTATAGGTTGGTTGGCCAGCAGTGGCATCTATCTGATTCGGCGGAAGCACTATTGGGAAGCGTAAGACCTTCTGAACTACAGGGGAAAGTCCTTCCCGAGTTCTTATCGGCGGGGTTCGTCATGGGCAAAGATACCCTGGTGCCCGGCATTCAAAAAACCAATGCCGCGGAGGTACTCCTGTTCAACGATGCTGAAGAACCATTACATCATACCTATTCCTATTTTCTCCCGGAACATTTCTTTGACAGTTCAGCTCCTGTCCTGAAAGAGGAACTGCATCATTTACTTCAGGGCTTATCCCGCCGCATCATTGAATCACTTCAGGGGCGCACGGCCATTGTACCGCTCAGCGGAGGATATGACTCCAGGCTGATCGCCTGTATGCTTAAAATGCAGGGATATGAGAGAGTCGTCTGCATGACCTATGGCAGACCAAACAAAGAATCCAGGATCAGCCGGCGCGTGGCAGAACAACTGGGATACCGGTGGGAGTTCGTGGATTACACCGACATCCCCGCAAAGGGGCTGACAGATGATCCCGTATTCCTGGCCTGGGCAGGTTATTCAGGCAACCTTTCATCCATGCCCTACCTGCAGGATTATTTTGCGGTCAAAACCCTGAAAGAAAACAACCTGATCCCTGAAGACAGCGTTTTTTTGCCCGGTCACACGGGAGACTATCTTGCAGGGAGCTATACCGAAAAAACAATCCGTATCAGACGGCATAAAACGCAAAGAACCCAAAGACTGCTCAATGGATACTTCCGGTTCTTCCCCCTGCAGAAGAAGCAGAAAGAAATGATTCTCGGAAGACTAAGAGAATGGTTTGAGGACTATCAACCCCCGGCCGGGGCAATTGATGAACACTATGATGTTTTGACCGAAGACTGGGATCTGAAGGAAAAATTTTCCTCCTTTGTATTCAACTCTGCGGGGGTATTCCCATTTTTCGGATACGAATTCCGCTTGCCACTGTGGGACAAGCAATTCCGCGAGTTTTTCAGAAAGGTTCCGTTTTCACTCCGCTCCCACAAAAAATTATATAATGAAGTGCTGGAAGAAAGATATTTCATCCCCATGAAGGTGCATTATCACAGGGAGGAGATCAGTGAAACTCCAAATCGCCTTAGGATACAACGAATCAAAGACATTTTGCGACCACTGGTGCCAGGAGGGGTCAGGCACAAACGCATGGCTGAACGCGATTACCTGTGTTACGAACGTTTTACTTTGCCCATGAGGAAGTCACTGGAGCAAAAAGGAAGGCACTTGCCGGGTCAACTGAACAGTTTCAACGCCATCATTACCCATTGGTATGCAGATCGCACGCAAGAGATGGTCAGTCGCCAACCTGCCCCTGGAAGTCCTGAATGAACGTTTCCAGGTCATTGGTTTCTTTATACACCCCCTCGTTGAAAAAATACAATACCGCCTCCATGCTGGCCGGAGGCCGGAATCCCGGAATTGCAGTAAGGAGTTCAACGTTTTCGTCAAAAAAAACAATGGAAGGATAGCTCATACGTCCCTGCAAAAGGGCAATGGCAAAATCATGGGTCGGACGACGATCTTCAAGGTTATTGTTTTCATAAACTGTGCCCCGGAACTCAATGGATCCCTCCTGTTCAGCATTCAGTTTCACGGGGTAAAAATTGTCGTTCAGGTAGGAAGCAATAACGGGATGTGAAAAAGTTTCATTATCCATTTGACGGCAAAATCCACACCAGTCGGTATAAACCTCCACAAATATCATACGGGGCTCCGATTCGGCATTCTCCACCGCTTCTTCCATACTCATCCAGTTAACCTCTCCATCCTGCGGACCTGAAGCACCGAAAACCCGGCCAAGAAGGACAATAAGCATAAAGGCAAAAGAAATATTTTTTAGTAATTGCATAGCCATCAGCGTTTAAATTTATGTAGTGCAAAGATACGCTAGTTTGGTCATTACCCGAATAACTCAACAAGGGGAAATCCGGATTGTTTGCTAAATTTGCCCATCTTTACCGCTGTGCTATTTAACAAACCTACGATATCAACAGATATTTCCCCCGGAAGACTCACCTGGCGACGATTCCGTCGGATCCCCACGGCAATGGCAGGCCTTGGCTGGATTGTTATAGCCGCAGTGCTTGCCATAACAGGCTATCTGTTTATTCCGGACAACAGCCCCCATGCCAATCACCAGCAACTGGAAATGGCTGCCCATAAACCCGGCACCCGGCAGCAAATTCTCCATGTGGCGAAAAATGAAGCATACACTCCCCCTTCTTTTCTGGAAAAACTATTGCATGGCAAACCCAAACCCTGCACGACCATTCCCATACAGGCCTATTGGTTTGCAGAGGACACCCTGTATTATGAGACTTACCCGGGACAGCCAGGCTATCCGGGCATGGAGGGGTATTATCTGATCCCGGATGTTTTGCATCACCTGGATGCCGGGATTCCGGTTCAGCAGCTTACAGATGATACGCTCTCTTTCCAGGATGCCTGGGGAAATACGCATCGCAGAAGCATTCAACAAATGCAGGAAGAGATTGCGGACAGACAAATACGTACACAACATTTCTGGCTGGGGACCGATCGTTTTGGACGGGATCTCCTGAGCCAGCTGGTGATTGGTACCAGGGTATCATTGTCTGTGGGTTTTATTGCAGTATTTATTTCTTTGCTTATCGGGATGAGCCTTGGAAGCCTTGCCGGTTATTTCAGAGGAAGGACAGACCAGCTGATTGTCTGGCTGATCAATGTGGTGTGGTCAGTTCCTACATTGTTACTGGCCATCGCGATCACCTTTGCATTGGGCAAAGGTTTCTGGCAGGTTTTTGTGGCTGTGGGGCTGACTATGTGGGTAGAAGTGGCCAGGGTGGTGCGCGGCCAGGTGATCAGCACGAGGGAAAAGGAGTTTGTTGAATCGGCCCGTGCACTGGGTCTTGGTAGCTTGCGCATCATTCGCCGCCACATCATGCCAGTTATCATGGGTCCTGTAATTGTAATCTCCGCAGCAAATTTTGCCTCTGCCATTCTTATTGAAGCAGGCCTGAGTTTTCTCGGCATTGGTGTCCAGCCTCCGGTGCCTTCCTGGGGCACCATGATCAGGGAACATTACGGATACATCATTTTGGATAAAGGCTATCTTGCCTTTCTGCCCGGGCTGGCCATCATGCTGATGGTACTTTCATTCATGTTGCTCGGGAACGGACTCCGTGAAGCACTCGACAGGGGCGCAAGGGACTGACAGAAATCACCTCACCTTTCTTTATCTCCCAGCATAGGCACAAACCTGAAATAGCCAAATTCTTGTTTTTCAAGTTCGTCATGACCATGTTTCACCACCCTGGTCATGACCTGCGTATCCCTTTCCCCGAGAGGGATCACCATCACTCCACCGATTTTCAGCTGATCCAGCAACTTCCGTGGAAGCTGGGGTGCCCCTGCAGTTACCAGAATGCGATCAAAAGGAGCAAAAGCCGGCAGGCCTTCATACCCATCTCCATAGAAGAGTTTTATGGAATATTTCATCTCATTCAGCAACTGCTTTGTTTTTCGGTACAAAGAACGGTGACGTTCAATGGTAAACACGCGGGCTCCCATTTCAGCCAGCACACAGGCCTGATACCCACTACCGGTCCCGACCTCCAGCACTTTGTTTCCCTTTTCAACCTGAAGCAATTCAGTCTGAAAAGCCACCGTATAAGGCTGACTGATGGTTTGTCCGGATCCGATCGGGAAGGCTTTATCCTGGTAGGCAATCTCTAAAAAAGAGGAGTCAAGGAAGAAATGCCTGGGAACAGCCTGCAACGCGTTGAGGACCTCCTCATTTCTGATTCCTTTCGCACGCACCCCCTCTACAAGCTTTTTACGCAACCCCTTATGCCGGTATGAATCATTCATTCTGCTATATTGCCTTGATGGTTTATTGTCGGTGGACGAAATTAAGCATTTCGCAGACCATAAAAAACTTTACTTTTGTGGCAACAGCATCCATTTTAAATAATTAACTGCCTTTCATATGGTTAAAAGAATAGGTGTACTGGGCGCTGGTCACCTGGGGAGCATCCACATCAAATGCATCCTGGCATCAGAACATCTTGAGCTCGCCGGATTTTATGATCCGGATGAAGTTACCGCTGAAAATGTAGCCAGGACATTCAGGATACCGAGGTTTCACTCAGAGGATGAACTGATGAGTGCTGCAGATATTATGGACATTGTTACCCCTACCGTGTCACACTTTGATTGTGCATCCCGGGCCCTTAAACAGGGAAAACATGTGTTCATTGAGAAGCCCCTCACCGCAACCCTTGAAGAAGGCCGGAAACTGATAGAACTTGCCAGGGAGGCCAGTGTAAAAGTACAGGTGGGCCACGTGGAAAGGTTTAACCCGGCATTCATCGCGGCAGAACCCTACCTGAAAACCCCTATGTTTATCGAGGCCCATCGGCTGGGCAGGTTTAATCCCCGCGGAACAGATGTACCTGTCGTCCTTGACCTGATGATTCACGACATTGATATTATCCTGAATGTTGTCAAAGCCAAAGTAAAGCAAATATCGGCCAGTGGTGCATCGATCGTTTCGGATACCCCGGATATTGCCAGCGCAAGAATTGAATTTACCAATGGCTGTGTGGCAAATCTTACTGCCAGCAGGCTTTCAATGAAGAATATGCGAAAAACCAGGTTCTTCCAGCAAGATGGATACATCGCTGTTGACTTCCTCTCCAAAGAAACCCAGGTCATCAGGTTGAAAGATGTGGTTACCAGTTCTGATCCGATGGCCATGGTTATTGATGTGGGACCTGAAAAAAAACAAAAGCAGATATGGGTGGAAAAACCGGAGGTCGAACCAATTAATGCCATACAGACAGAGCTTGAAACTTTTCTTTGCGCCATTACGGGCAATACCGACCCACTGGTAAGCATTCATGATGGATACGCATCCCTGGACCTGGCAAACAGGATCATGGGAAAAATCCAACACAGTGCAAATTACCTGGGCTGAGTTTTTCACTTCCGCTGTTAATAAATCGACGAAAAAGCAGGCAATATGTGTCACGCCTGCCCGTTATCCTGTTACAGCAAGCCCCCGGGGAAACCTGGTCATTTTTTCTCATCATCAGGTAAATTGACAGAACAAATGCAGTAAATAATGGACAAACGCTTACAAAGGCTCCAGCTGGCTAAACATGTGCTTTTCGACTACCTTGCAGCAGTCCTGGCGTGGTTCTCTTATCTCAGTTATCTGTTCATCAGCAACGGTTACGCTTTAAATCTCCTGACTGAAGAAATGCTGACAGGAAACACCCTGTTGTTCGGCCTGCTGATCATCCCTTTATTCTGGCTGAGCCTGTATTACCTCAGCGGAGCATACACCTCCATTTTCAGGCAGTCGCGCCTCGGACAATTCGGCCAAACCCTGCTGATATCGCTTATCGGAGTGCTTGTCATTTACTTTGTGATACTTTTGAACCAGGAGGCTATCCTGATCAAGGGTCATTATCAATCCTTGCTGATATTACTGCTGCTACATATTTTTTTCACCGCCATATTTCGTTTCATCCTGACCACCAATGTCATACGCAAAATCAACAACAGGGAGATCGGGTTCAATACCATCATTATTGGCAGTCAGAAAAAAGCAACAGATATCATTCAGGAACTGGAAGCCCGGAAAAAGTCTTCAGGGCAAAGACTGATCGGTTTTGTCAGTGTAAGTAAACAGGAAAACCACATGGCCGCCGAACACCTCCCGTGGCTGGGCCATATTGACAAGGTAATGGAGATCATCGAACAATATGGGGTGGAAGAAGCCATCATTGCACTGGAACCAAAAGAGCATAAAAAGATAAGCCTTATCCTGGCTGACCTTTATTCTACAGACGTAGAAGTCAGGATCATCCCGGAAATGCACGACATATTACTCGGCGCGGTCAAAATGACGTCGATATTCGGCACACCATTGATTCAAATTCATCCGGAATTAATGCCGGCGTGGCAACAAACGATCAAGCGCCTGATGGATGTAGTTATTTCCGCCCTGAGCCTGGTTATTCTTTCTCCCGTTTTCCTGGTCACAGCCATTGGCGTAAAGTTATCTTCCAGGGGTCCGGTATTCTATAAACATGAACGTATTGGACTGCACGGGAAACCCTTTATGATGCATAAGTTCCGGTCTATGTATGTGGATGCGGAAGTAAACGGGCCCCAGTTATCCTGCGAAAACGATCCCCGCGTCACCCCTTTCGGTCGCTTTATGCGCAAAGTGCGTCTTGATGAGATCCCCCAGTTCTACAATGTGCTGCGTGGCTACATGTCACTTGTCGGACCCAGGCCCGAACGACAGTATTATATTGATCAGATCGTAAAAAAAGCACCCCACTATAAATTGCTGCAGAAGATCAAACCCGGCGTTACCAGCTGGGGACAAGTGAAATACGGATACGCGGAAAATGTAGACGAAATGATTGAGCGGCTAAAATACGACCTGCTCTATCTGGAGAATATGTCGCTGGCTGTAGATTTCAAAATTCTGATTTATACTGTGTTGATTATCCTGCAGGGCCGGGGAAAATAAGGTGTCAGATCAACCCCTCCTCAATCAACTGCACAATTTCCTCTATTCGGTGGTCTTTTCCATACGGATCATATTGCTCCCGAAGATCGTACCCAAAAATCCGTCCGAGCGACTGCCAGAAAACCGCAGAAAAAGAACCGCGAAACTCTTTGAGTATATGGTAGGAGGTCTGATCTGTCTCCCTGTCAATCAACTTGATCAGAATCAAGCCCTGAGAAAAAGTCAACCGCTTCAGGTCATCTTCAAAGTTATCACGGATCTCATCTTCGGCTTCACTCATAAATTGGCTCCGTTCCTTTTCCGTTTCCAGCTCCATCAGTCTTCTGCTGTATTCCCGAAACATATTACCGGCCAGCTTGGCATAAGGATAAACGATTTTCACATTCCGTACGGTCCGGTTGTAACGGTATGCTTCCCATCGATTTGCAAACTCCCTTTTGGCCGTAACACTCACCGGACGCAACTCAATCACAGGAATGGTGTCTCCGTTCAGCACCCGGGCGGCCACAGTATGTCCCTCCTGAAGCGGATCCCCGGGCCGGACATCGAGGGTATCAGGCGGATAGCCGTTGAAAATCCCCAATAATATAACAAGTAGCAATAGCATATCTCTTACTCAAAAAAAAAAGCGTTCTTTTCGGAGAACGCTTTAATTTACGAAAAATTTTGGGAATGGTCAAGCGGTCAGGGACCTCAGGAAGCCGCCCTGAGCTGGTTGAGATGATTCTCATCGAGCCTTTTCCGGGTATAATCCAATGTAAGGTGGAAAACTTCCATTTTTCCGGCATCCTTACCTGCCTTTGAAGGGATGTCATACATGGCGTCGAGCATCACAATTTCACAAATCGAACGGAGTCCCCTGGCACCCAGTTTAAACTCAACTGCTTTATCCACCAGGTAATCAAGCACCTCGTCTTCGATGACCAACTCCACATCATCCATCTCAAACAATTTTTTGTATTGTTTGATCAGTGAATTTCTGGGTTCCGACAGGATCTGGCGCAATGCATCCCGGTCAAGGGGGTTGAAATGGGTTAACACAGGCATACGTCCGACCAGTTCGGGAATCAGCCCGAAACTCTTCAGATCCTGCGGGGCAATATACTGAAGCATGTTCTCGCGGTCTATGGGCGCAGTGCTCCTCGTACCGTACCCGATTGCATTGGCTTGCATACGGGACATAATCCTTTTTTCGATTCCGTCAAATGCACCGCCACACACAAACAGGATATTCTGGGTATTCACCTGGATCATCTTCTGTTCAGGATGTTTGCGTCCCCCCTGGGGTGGTACGTGAACCACCGCACCCTCGAGAAGCTTCAACAAGGCCTGCTGGACACCCTCACCGGAAACATCCCGGGTAATGGAAGGATTGTCGCTTTTACGCGCAATCTTATCTACCTCATCAATAAAAACAATTCCCCGTTCGGCAGCGGCCACATCGTAGTCAGCCACCTGGAGCAATCTGGTCAGGATACTTTCCACATCTTCCCCCACATAACCTGCCTCGGTTAGAACAGTCGCATCCGCAATGCAGAAAGGGACCTGCATTTTTTTTGCAATGGTCCGTGCCATCAGGGTCTTCCCTGTCCCGGTTTCACCCACCATTACAATATTGGACTTCTCCAGTTCTACACCTTCCTCATCCTCCGGTTTCGGTGCCGGATAATTGATCCGTTTATAATGGTTGTATACTGCAACAGAAAGAACCTTCTTGGCCTCGTCCTGGCCAATTACATACTGATCAAGGTGCTTTTTAATCTCAATTGGCTTAAACAACCTGAAAGAAGGAATTTTTTGTTTCTCCTTTTGGGTTTTTTCCTCTGCCACGATCGTATTGGCCTGTTCCACACAACGCTCACAGATGTGAGCATCCACCCCGGAGATCAGCATGTCGACATCTTTCCCTTCTTTGCCACAGAAGGAACATTTCCTGGTTTCTTTGGTCATTTCAATAATATTTTTCGCCGGTCAGACCCGATAATTACTCATGGCGCTTATTCGACAGCAGTACCTCATCAATCATCCCGTACTCTTTCGCTTCTTCCGAAGTCATCCAGAAATCCCGGTCTGAATCCGTCCAGATCTTCTTGTATTCCTGGCCGCTGTGAAGCGCGATAATTTCATACAATTCTTTTTTGATCTTCTGGATTTCCCTGGCTGTGATTTCAATGTCAGAGGCCTGTCCTTCGGCGCCGCCCATGGGCTGATGGATCAGGATACGACTATGTTTCAGCGCAGTACGCTTACCTTTGGTTCCGGCTGCCAGCAGCACCGCTCCCATTGAAGCAGCCATTCCGGTACAAATTGTTGACACATCAGGGGAAATATACTGCATGGTGTCATAGATACCCAGCCCGGCATACACTGAGCCTCCCGGTGTGTTCAAATAAATCTGGACATCTTTCTTGGGGTCGACAGATTCCAGGTAAAGCAACTGTGCCTGGATGATATTGGCTACATAATCATTAACAGGAACCCCCAGGAAGATGATCCGGTCCATCATCAGCCGGCTAAACACATCCATGGTGGCCACATTCAGTTGCCTTTCCTCGATAATGGTCGGGCTGATATAGTTGCCATAGGCCGATGTGTAGTTGTGCATCGTCTGGCTGCTGATTCCCCGGTGACGGGTCGCATATTTGAAAAAATCATCCTGTTGACTCATGGCTTATTGGTTTTCTGTTTCTGACCCGGACGCATCCTGGCCTTTATCCTGTTTATATTTTTCTGTAACTAATTTAACAAAATCATCAAAGCCAGTCTCCTTTTCCTTCAACTTTAATTTCTCTTTGAAGAGATCCAGGAGTTTTTCATCAAAGAGCTGGTCATACACCTTTTTGACCTCATCTTTGTTGGCAGCGATTTGCTTAACATATTGATCAAGCATCTCCTGCTCAACATTTTCCTGGCCATATTGTTTGAGTTGCGCCCGAATAAATTTCTCTATCTGGGCGTTCACTTCCCCGGGTTCCACCTTGATCTCATATTTCTTGATCAGATGATTCTCCAAAAGTTGCCACCTGAAGGAATCTGCAAACTGGTCAAATTCATTGTTTACTTTCTCCTCGGTGATCTCGTCATTGTCTTTATTGGTGTCCAGCAACCATTTTTTCAGAAAGGACTCAGGCAAAGACAAATCTGTCTCTTTCACCAGCTTTTCCATCACCACATTTTTGAAATGCTTGTCTGCATCTGCCTGGTACTGCTGGCTGATCTGGCCGGCCAGGTGCTCCCGAAATTCCTCTTCAGTTTTGATATCCTCTTCCGGGGCTACTTTTTTGAAAAGCTCCTCATTGAGTTCAGCTGGCTCTACCCGGCTGATGCTCTCTACCACAAAACGAAAGAGCGGGCTGTACTGGCCCAGCTCTTCTTTTTTCACACCCACCATGGCTGCCGCTTCTGTTTCTGAATCAACGGCCCTGACAATATCCATCTCCACCGAAGTTCCCGGTTTGGCTCCCACCAACTGGTTTTTAAGCTCTTCGTCTTTCAGGTACTGAATGTACACATTTGCTTTGTGGGTATGACCTTCATCCTTGGGTTTACCAGGCGACTCCATTTCTGTGAACTCCCCAAAAAGCACATCTTCGGCTTCAGCGGTACCCGGATTGGTCATTTTTCCATAACGCTTACGGATGTCTTTCAGGTAGTTATCCACAATGTCATCTTCTACTTTGATTTTATGGTATTCCACCTCGATGTCTTCCGACAACTCAAGGTCAATTTCAGGAGCCAGGCCAATCTCATAATGAAACTCAAATTCAGTCTGATTCTCCCAGTCAATGGCATTGGCTTTTTCGTTATCCGGCAGCGGATTTCCAAGCACATTTAACTCATTCTCTTTGATGTAGTTATAGACGGCATCAGCGAGTATCTTGTTGACCTCCTCAGCCAGCACACTCTTGCCATACATTTTTTTTACAATACCCATGGGTACTTTTCCGGGCCTGAACCCAGGCATCTGGGCTTTCTTCTGCAGGTTGCGCAACTCCTTATCTACCTGTTCGCTATAATCTTCTTCACTGAGAGAAACTTTCAGCACTGCTTCCAGGGGGGCGGTGTTTTCCTGTACAATATTCATATCGTTCAATCGGTTTTTGAAACAGCAGCCGGGCTGTCTGCTTCAGCTTTTCAAAAATAAAAACAACCCCGCCAGACCAGGAACTTCATGTCTTATACGGGGTTCAACAATCCTGTTTATTGTGCGGATGGAGGGACTCGAACCCCCACGCCTCTCGGCACCAGATCCTAAGTCTGGCGCGGCTACCAATTACGCCACATCCGCGTTCCTGAAAATTGGAGTGCAAATATACGACTTTTTGTGCACCTGACATGCATGAGGGCCAAAAACTTATGCACTGACTGAGGAAGAAGTGGTCTTTTTGGGAATGGAAAAGGTGAACACAGTGCCCTCTCCTTCCCGGCTCGAAAGCCGGATGCTGCCCCCTTGTTTTTCAACAAATTCCTTACAAAGTAACAGGCCAAGTCCACTTCCCTTTTCATCCCTGGTGCCATAGGTAGTATAAACGGCATCCACCCGGAAAAGTTTTTTCTGATCCTCCGCGGAGATTCCCGTTCCGTCATCTGCCACAGAAATCTCAACCATCCCGTTTTGCTCATCCGACCGAAGTTCCACATAGCCTCCGGATTCGGTATATTTAATGGCATTGGATAGGAGATTCCGGATAATGGTGTTGGTCATGTTGACATCTCCCCATACAACGAGTTGTTCGTTCACCTTGTCATTGACCTCAACGCCCTTTTCCCTTGCATTTGCCGAAAACAGGTTGATGTTGTCACGAATGATATCCTTCATTTCGAAAAACTCGGGGTTGTAGCTTATTTTACCGGTTTGCGAACGGGACCACTGCAGCAGGTTCTCAAGCAGGTTACTGATCTTAATGACAGACTTGTCAAGTTCCAGGGCCAGTTCCTGCAGTTCATCCTTATCCAGATCCTGAATGTCTCTTTTCAGTATCCTGGAAAAACTCACAATGGAAGCAAAAGGATTGCGAAGATCATGTGATATGATGGAGAAAAATTTGTCTTTGGTCTTGTTGGTTTCGATCAGGTGCTTCTCTGATTCCTGTAATTTATGGTTGAGCTCTTCCACCTTTTCCTTCTGCTCCACCAATCTCTTATTCAATTCCTTAAGCTGGGTGTTGTTTCGACTGATCTCGGTTTTTTGCGCCTCCAGCATTTTATTGGCCCGGGTAGTCATACGAAAACGATTGTAAACCAGCAACATCAAAATCAAAATCAGCCCGGTAAACAACAAAAGGAAATTCCGGAATTGCCGCTGCTTTTCAAGATTCAGGGCATTGATCTCATTGGTTTTCTTCAGCAACTCTATCTCACTCTCCTTACGTTCCCGGTCATACATTATCTGCATCTCAAGAACACGACGCTGACTCTCCTGGTCATAAATGCTGTCCTGAATGGCCAGGTAATCTTCCTGGTAACGATATGCGGTCTGGTAATTGCCAAGGTTTGCCATCACTTCACTCAGGCTGGCATAATTGTCTGATATCAGGGAGGGCAGATCGAGTTCACTGGCCATATCAAGGCTTTGGCGAAAATAATTCCGGGCAACATATAGCCGGTCCATTGAAACATATACCTCCCCAAGATGATGGTAAACGCCGGCCAGACCCCGCTGGTCATCCACTTCAATGAACAAATCCCGCGCACGGGTCAGATGATCGATGGCCTCTTCATAGGATTCCTTCTGATGATAAAGGATACCGATATTTCTGAGTGTGGCTGCCATTTCCCTTGTATCCTGGTATTTTTCGCGAATCTCCAGTGATTCCATATAATAATCAAGGGCCTTTGAATAATGTCCGCGCAACTGATTCACCCGCCCGAGATTATTAAGCGAAAAGGCTTTCCCTTTTTCATCACCATATTCTTCCTTGATCGCCAGGGAACGCATGTGATACTCCTCCGCCAGCTCATAATTGCCCTGACGCTGATAAGCTGTACCAATATTATTGAGCACTTTGCCCGTACGGGCAATGGAGTCAATATCCTCGTAATGCCTGAGTGCCCGGAAGTAATGTTCAAGAGCATTGTCATAATACCCCTGACCGGAAAACACAATCCCCATACTGGCCAGAGTTCTTGCATACCCAAACCGATCTCCCTCACGTTCCTGTATTTGTCTGGCTTCGAGGAAAAAATCATAGGCCATACTGAAATTACCCATCCGCCAGTATATAAGACCGATATCGGTCAGCGCCCGGCCAACAACCCGGGGATAATCCAATTCCTCAGCAAGGGCAAGTCCTTCTCGGGCATATTCCATGGCCTGGTTTGGATTCGAGGACCGGATAGACCATGCCAGCTCCAGCAGGGCATCCATCCGCAAAGAATCCCCCAGCCCTGGCTGTTCAACCAACTCTCTCAGGCTGTCAACCGGGTCCTGCTGGTCATCTTCTGAATCAGTATCATCCGAAGCATAAAGAGGAGGCCCGCCTGAAAAACAAATCAATAACAAAAAAAATAAAACAGCCCGAATCATCAGCATGTAATGAAAGTAACCTGGTCAAACATATTTAAATAACAAATATAAAATATCCAGGATCACAAATTTATTGTACAAAAATAGGATATTTCAAAGATAAGTACCAGAAAAAAGATAACAAAGTATACGTTTTCATAAATATGTGTTAAATTATTGTCAATCTTTTACATCTATTCGTTTTCTTTTATAACAGAATTCTGAATTTATTGGTTTTAATTACAAGTACACCCTTCAATAACCATTCTGCCGGGTTGTTTTAATCACACACAAAAAAAATTCCGGACTTATGGATGGATTATATGTGTCTTATTATAAATTATTTGTACATTTAAGTACTTTTTGTCTCCGAATTGACAAATTCAGCACACCATGAAACGAATAAGGCGCCTTTATTATTTCCTGCTTCCTCCATCCCGCTGGAGAATAACTGTGGTGATCCTGGCCGGAATATTTACAGGCATACTTGTGTTGGTTGTCCACATATCCAATGCCGTTTCGTACCTGTCGGATGAACCTGAAACCTGCATCAACTGTCATGTGATGTATCCCTATTTTGCATCCTGGGATAAAAGCAGTCACGGGCAGGAAGCCACTTGTGCAGAATGCCATGTCCCACAGGATAGTTTCTTCAGGAAGTATTATGTAAAAGGGACAGACGGAATGAAACATGCCACCTATTTTACTTTTCGGTGGGAACCGCAGGTAATGAAGATAAAAGAAAGGGGGACCGCCGTTGTTCAGGAGAACTGCATCAAGTGTCACATTGACCTGGTTGATATGGTCCAGCTCGTTGAGGTAACAGAAGACAGTGCAGAAGAAGGGGACGGCAAATTATGCTGGGACTGTCACCGCGAAGTACCACACAGCAGCGTGAGGAGCTTGTCGGCTGCCCCACACGCCCTGGTGGAAAGACTCCCGTCAGCACTTCCCTCATGGTTGCAAGACATTACAGGAACAGAAGATACACGGAGTACGAAAGTTGTGGAATATCCAAAATAAATAACCATAGACACATGAAGAGCATCAGAGAGATCTCCAAAGAAAAACCCTGGATCAATTGGGTTCTGTTTTTTGCCACCATTGTGATTGTTTTTGTCATTGGGTTGTTTGCAGCATCTATTGTGGAACGTAGGGGTGAAGCTCAGCTGTATTTCCAGATGGTAAGCCCGATCCCTGAATGGGAACCCGACAATGAAGTCTGGGGGGAAAATTTTCCCAGGCAGTACGAAAGATATCTGATGACCAAAGACACCACTTTCGAAAGCCGGTATTACGGATCGGTCATGATCGACTATCTTGAAAAGTATCCCGAGTTGGTTGTCATGTGGGCCGGATATGCTTTTTCACGCGAATACAACCAGGGAAGGGGACATTATTATTCCGTCACCGATGTGCATAATATCCTTCGTACCGGGGTGGAACAACCCGCCACCTGCTGGACATGCAAGAGTACAGATGTGCCCCGGATAATGGATGAGATGGGCGTCAGTGGATTTTACGCACAAAGCTGGTCAGAAATGGGACCGGAAATCCAGCATCCCATTGGCTGCCAGGATTGTCACGATCCGGAAACAATGAACCTGCGGATTACCCGTCCGGCACTGGCGGAAGCCTTTGAACGCCGGGGAAGGGACATCAATGATGCCACCCGCCAGGAGATGCGTTCACTGGTGTGCGCACAGTGCCATGTAGAATATTATTTCGCAGAAGAAAACTACCTTGTATTACCTTGGGATGAAGGATTTTCTGCAGAAGATATGGAAAAATACAAGGACAACATAGACCATGTGGACTGGGTTCATTCTTTGAGCAGAGCCCCCATGCTGGCAGCCCAGCATGCCGATTATGAACTCTATAAGACGGGGATACATGCTCAGCGCGATGTATCCTGTGCAGATTGCCATATGCCTTACATGCGGGAAGGCGGGATCAAGTTTACCGACCATTACATCGTCAGTCCGCTGGACAAAGTGGAGACCTCATGCATGGTTTGTCACCGGGAGGATGAAGAAGCCTTGGTTTCCAGGGTTTACGAACAACAAGACAAAGTCAGTGAATTGCGGCGCATTGCAGAGAAGAATCTTGCCCGGGTACATATTGAGGCAAAACATGCCTGGGATGCCGGGGCCAATGAAGAAGAAATGGAGCCGGTGCTTCAGCTGATCAGGCATTCCCAGTGGCGATGGGACTGGGTAGCCGCAACCAACTCCATGGGATTCCATTCTCCTTCTGAATCACTCAGGGTGCTGGCCACCTCCATCCAGAAAGCCCAGGAAGCCAGCCTGGAACTTACCTCCATTTTCAATAAGTATGAGGTGGACTATCCCATCGAAATGCCCGACCTTTCGACAAAGGAGAAAGCCCAGGAATATATCGGACTTGATATGGAAGAGATCGAAAGAGAGAAAGAAGAGTGGAAAGAGGAAGTGCTGCCTCAATGGTTAAGTAGTAACAATTAAACAGGGTTCTTTCGGAATTACCCGGACCAGCAGGGAATCCCTAAAAAGGTTCTGCGCACTTTACAAACGAACAGATCCTTCCTTCTTTATGGCAAGGGAAGCCCAATCATTGGCGGCGATGGGCATCACCCGCCCTATTCAATATTTACCCCGGCCACGGCTTCATTGATATTCAATATGGCATCGCCGATCTTCTCACAGGAAGTGATCATCTTATTGAAATAGAAGGCCCCTTTTACATGTGAGGAACCTTTCTCAATATCCACGATCACTGATTCCCTTACTTTATCACGGAAAGCATTGATGTCTTTTTCGATATCCATGGCCCTGGTAAGATTCTCCCTGGCTTCCATGGCACTGCCCTGGAAGTTCTCCAACATCAGTTCAAACCCATTGTTGACCAGTTTGAACATCTCAAATAAGTCGCTTCGCTGGGAGGGGGTGAAATAGATCCTGTCTCTTTTCTTGTCGGCCAGAATGGAAGACATTTTAAAACACACATCTCCGATCTTTTCGATCTCACTGCTGACAAGCCTCATCCGTCTTAGCTCTTCGGAGGCCTGCATACTAAGCTGCTTACGTGAAATCTTGATCAGAAACGAGGTGATCTCTACCTCCACCCTATCGGTAATTTCCTCGTATTTACTTACCCTTTCCAACAAGTTTTTGTATTCTTTCTTGTCGGTTTCAATGATCAGTGCGGGGATAAAGTTAAACATCCGTTGAGCCAGTTCACAGAACCTGCGCACCTCTTTCTTTGCCTGAAAAACAGACAGCTCAGCCATGTGCAGGAACCCACTGCTGAAATATTCCAGGTGAGGACGCTCGAATTTTTTGCCCCGTGAAGGCAGCACATATTCCACAAACCGGACCATATACTTAATGAAACCGATCAGCAGCAAGGAATTGGTAATATTAAAAACCGTATGAAAGATGGAAAGCCCGATGGGGATCATGGTAGGATTTTCCAGGGGCGATCCAAGGCCAAAATGTACCATGAAATAATCAATCTGGCTGAGGACAAATTGAAAAACCAGCAACATCCAGATAATCCCGATAATATTGAATACCGTATGGGCAAGGGCCGTCCGTTTGGCATACACATTCCCCACAAGGGCCGCCAGGTTGGCTGTAATGGTTGTGCCAATATTCTCTCCCAGCACAAACGCAGCACCGTGCTCATAACCGATCCAACCGAAATTGCACATCACCAGGGTCAGGGCCATGGTGGCACTGGAAGACTGCAAAATGATGGTAAGCAGGGTACCCAGGCCCAAAAACAGTAAGGTACTGTAGACGCCATAATCGGTCAGATCCTGGAGGAATTGAAACATCTGGGGATTGGTCTGCAGATTTGGTACTGATTCCTGTAGGAAATCCAGCCCGAGAAACAGCAATGCAAAACCCAGAAAAACCTGACCCAGTGAATTTAAACGCTCCCGTGAGCTCATCAGCAATGGGAAACTGACCCCGATCAGGGGCAGGGAAAGCACCGAAATTTTTAGTTTGAATCCCAACAGGGAGATCAACCAGGCGGTGGTGGTGGTACCAATGTTCGCACCCATGATCACCCCAATAGACTGTGTCAGGTTCATCAGCCCAGCATTCACAAAGCTGACAAGCATTACGGTGGATGCGGAAGAAGATTGCACAAGGGTAGTCAGTAAAAAACCGGTAAAGACCCCGATGAATCGGTTAGAGGTCATCGCCTTCAGGATGGAACGCATGCGGTCTCCCGCAAACCGTTGAATCCCTTCACTCATTGTTTTCATCCCAAAGAGGAACAAACAAAGGGATCCGAACAAGGTGAGAAAATCAAAAAAACCAAAACTCATATAGTTGGTCTCTTGTTATCAAAAAAATAATCCGGGTGAATACGGGCAGCAAAGATGAGAATTTTTTCACTAATGTGAAGAAATTATGACAAAAAATACTTCCTTTTTTGCCTGTCGGAAACAAGCTGGCAAAACAGCGTGCTGGCCTTCATACAATGAACACAAAAGAGTTTTTAGCAACAAGAAACCATTTGCCTGAAGCGCGGACATGTTACAACGAGAGGTCAATAACCGAAAAAAGCACCCTACCTCACCCTTTTGGTATTACAAACCTGTTACGCCCCCAGGTCAGCATCCGGGCAGAAATAAGCCCAAAATAATCCGGAGTTGCAGAAGAGAAAATTATCCGTCGCGGCCGCATCAAAGGAAGACGCGTCCACCATCCCGATATGCAGTATACAAACTTGCCCCGGCACAGCCACATCAGGGCAATAAAAAAGGTGCACCACCTGGTGATGCACCTTTTTTATTATACGGAAATTCTGTTACTTCACAAAACGGAAATCTTTACCGGGATACCTGGCGGTATCACCAAGCATCTCCTCGATGCGAAGCAACTGATTGTACTTGGCAATTCTTTCAGAACGGCAGGCTGAGCCCGTCTTGATCTGACCGGTACCAAGGGCTACAGCCAAATCTGCAATGGTGGTATCTTCGGTTTCACCTGAACGGTGACTCATTACAGCCGTGTAATTGTTTTTATAGGCCAGGTTAACGGCATCAATGGTCTCGGTAAGTGATCCGATCTGATTCACCTTTACCAGGATAGAATTCGCCACCTCGCTGTCAATTCCTTTCTGTAAGCGATTCACGTTTGTAACAAAAAGGTCGTCACCAACCAATTGAATTTTCGATCCCATTTGCTTGGTCATCTGGGCCCAGCCGTCCCAGTCATCTTCATCCATACCATCTTCTATGGAAATAATGGGATACTTATTGACCCATTCTGCCCAGTAGTCTACCATTTGTGCAGGAGTAAGCTTGTCCCCGGTAGACTTGTGCAAATGGTACACATTCTCATCCTTAAGGAAGAATTCACTGGCAGCCGGATCCAGGGTTAAAAATACATCCTCGCCCGGACGATAACCGGCACCTTCAATTGCCTGCAAAATGAGTTGCACCGCTTCTTCATTGGATTTCAGGTTCGGAGCAAAGCCGCCCTCATCACCCACATTGGTGGAGTAGTTTTTCTTCTTCAGCACACTTTTCAGGTGATGAAAGATTTCTGCGCCCATACGAATGGCCTGGCTAAAAGAGGAAGCACCGACAGGCATTACCATAAACTCCTGAAAGTCGACGGAGTTATCGGCATGGGAACCTCCGTTGAGAATGTTCATCATTGGCATGGGAAGGGTGTTGGCACTCACTCCGCCGATATAACGGAACAATGGCTGACCGGTTTCCTGCGCAGCCGCATTGGCCACCGCCAGTGAGACGCCAAGGATGGCATTCGCACCAAGATTTCCTTTATTGGGGGTACCATCAATCTGCAGCATGGTCTTGTCAATCAACCCCTGGTCGGTGACAAAAAACCCTTTCAGTTCATTGTTCAGTGTGGTATTGACGTTGTTAACCGCTTTGGTAACGCCTTTCCCAAGAAAAACGGATTTATCCCCGTCACGAAGCTCCACCGCCTCATGAACCCCGGTGGAAGCACCAGATGGAACTGCGGCACGGCCAATAAAGCCGTTTTCTGTGATTACTTCAACTTCAATCGTCGGATTCCCTCTGGAGTCCAGGATTTGTCTTGCATGAATATTAATAATAGCACTCATAATAAATATGTTTTAAATGTGAACAGTCGTGATAACTTATAAAGATACGCATCCCCAACCAATAAAAAAAGGACAAAGCATACAAACACACTTCATCCTTTTCTATTTAAAAAGCAGGTGACGGCTTATTTATCCTTTTTTTCAGATTCGTCCTTTTTTTCAGACTTTTCTTCCTTAGGGGCGTCGGCTTTGGGCTTCTTCTTCTCGCTGGTTTCCTGCTCTTCTTTTGTCTCTGCCGCTTCCTTTTTGGCCTCAGCCTCAGTTTTGGCCGCGGCCTCAGGTTTGGCTTCAGTCTCCGGCTGGTTTGCGCCTGGTTTCTGCCCAACCGTTTCTTCTTTTACCCCGGGGGCTGTTGCTTCAGGTTGCCCGGCTTGTACTTCCTGCTGATCCTCTTTTGTTTCAGCAGGTTTTTGTGCTGGCTTTCCCTCTTCAGAGGAAACCTTTTTGCCACCGCGGCGACCTCTCCTGGTCCGTTTCTGTTGAGTTTCTTCGTCAGTTTTCAGCATGGCTGTATTATAATCCACCAGCTCGATGAAACACATTTCAGCCGCATCACCTTTACGAAATCCTGTTTTAAGGATCCGTGTATATCCTCCGGGTCTGTCAGCAATCTTTTGTGAAATTTCACGGAACAATTCACTGACAGCATGCTTATTTTTCAGGTAAGAAAATACCGTACGCCGTGAATGGGTAGAATCCTCTTTTGCCCGTGTAATCAGGGGTTCAACATACACCCGTAACGCTTTGGCTTTTGCAACGGTCGTATTAATACGCTTATTCAGGATCAAAGCAGTAGCAAGGCTTGACATTGTTTCCTTCCGGTGGGCCGCCTTCCTCCCCAAACTGTTAACTTTCTTTCTATGTCTCATTGCAATTATTCCTTATCTAATTTGTACTTTGAAAGGTTCATTCCAAAGCTCAGGTTCTTCGATTTTATCAGTTCTTCCAATTCCGTCAGCGACTTCTTTCCAAAGTTTCTGAACTTCAGCAGGTCATGCTTGTTCAGGGAAACAAGGTCGGCCAGGGTTTCCACATCAGCTGCTTTCAGGCAATTCAATGCCCTTACCGACAGGTCAAGGTCCACCAGCTTGGTTTTCAAAAGTTGTCGCATATGCAGGGAGGTTTCATCGAATTCCTCGCTGGAAGCTTTCTCTTCAGTATCTATGGTGATCTTTTCATTGGAAAAGAGCATGAAGTGCAGAATCAGGATGCGTGCAGCCTCTTTCAGCGCCTCTTTTGGGGTAATTGATCCGTCTGTCAGAATTTCGATCACAAGCTTCTCGTAGTCGGTCTTCTGCTCTACCCTGTAGTTCTCTACGTGAAAAGTCACGTTTTTTATGGGCGTAAAAATCGAATCAACGGCGATGACGCCTACCACAGGATTCAGTCCCTTATTCTCTTCTGCGGGCACATACCCACGACCTTTTTCAATGGTCAGCTCCATGGTAAGGTTCACGGACGTTTCCATGTTGCAGACCACCACATCGGGATTCAGCACCTGGAAATTCGACAATGATTCAGCCATGTCTCCCGCCTTGAATTGCTCTTTGCCACTGACATTCACAGTAAATTTTTCTGAGCTGGCTTCCTCCACCTGGCGCTTAAAACGAACCTGTTTAAGGTTAAGAATAATCTCAGTAACGTCTTCAACAACGCCCTTGATGGTGGAGAACTCATGATCCACTCCCTCAATTTTTACTGAAGTAATGGCAAAACCTTCCAGTGATGAGAGCAGGATCCGTCGGAGGGCATTGCCAATTGTGATTCCATATCCAGGTTCCAACGGCCGGAATTCAAATTTTCCCAAGCGGTCGTCGGATTCAAGCATAATCACCTTATCCGGTTTTTGAAAAGCTAATATTGCCATTGGTTTTTGTTTTTTGTGATGAAAAAGTAAACAAACATTACTTGGAATACAATTCCACAATAAGTTGTTCTTTAATATTCTCTGGAATCACATCCCGCTCGGGATAGTTAAGCAGCTTGCCTTTTTTGAGATCCTGATCCCATTCCAGCCAGGGATAGTTTCCGGAACGTGATGCAAGTGAGTCAGAAATTGCTTCCAGACTCTGGGATTTCTCCCTTACACCAACGATATCACCGGGGCGAAGCGTGTATGAAGGGATATTTACAATCTGATCGTTCACTGTAATATGGCGATGGCTCACCAATTGTCTGGCCCCTCTTCGGGTCGGAGCAATCCCAAGCCTGAATACTACATTGTCAAGACGTGCTTCCAGCAGTTGCAGCAGAACCTCACCGGTAATACCTTTCATACTGTTGGCTTTTTTGAAGGTATTGAGAAACTGCCTTTCAAGCAACCCATAGGTATACTTGGCTTTTTGTTTCTCCAGAAGCTGTACGCCATATTCTGAACGCTTTCTTCTCTTTTTCATCTGACCATGCTGGCCAGGGGGATAATTCTTCTTCTCGAATGATTTATCTGCACCGAAAATGGGATCTCCTAGCTTACGGGCAATTTTGGTTTTTGGACCTAAGTATCGTGCCATAATTATATTTGGTTCTTTTGATAATTTACAACAATGGAGAAATTACACCCTTCTTCTTTTGGGAGGGCGACAACCGTTGTGCGGCAATGGAGTAACATCCGTGATCTCTGTCACATCAAGACCTGATGCATGCAATGTACGTATGGCCGATTCTCTTCCGGATCCGGGACCTTTTACAAATACCTTGATCTTCCGAAGACCCATGTCATGTGCAATCTTGGCTGCATCACCTGCTGCCATCTGTCCGGCATAAGGGGTATTTTTCTTGGAACCCCTGAAGCCCATCTTACCTGCAGAAGACCATGAAATTACTTGTCCCTGTTGATTGGTAAGGGTAACAATTATGTTATTGAAAGATGCAAAAATATGTGCCTGTCCAAGAGGTTCTACTTTTACAACTTTTTTCCTGGCACTCCTTGTGCCTTTGGTTGTTTTTGCCATAGTTTAAACAGTTTTTCCTGATCAAGCGGTGCAATAGGCACCCACTTCAACTTATCTGCAATTATTTGGTTGCCTTCTTCTTATTGGCAACAGTTTTCTTCCTGCCTTTACGGGTCCTTGCATTGTTCTTGGTTTTCTGACCACGCAGCGGCAACCCGATACGATGGCGAATGCCCCGGTAACTCCCGATGTCCATCAAACGCTTGATATTCATCTGTACCTCTGAGCGCAAAGCACCTTCTACCTTGAATTGATCACTGATGACATTACGCACCTTGGTAAGCTGCGCATCGTCCCATTCCTCTACCTTCTGCTCAGGATCCACACCAGCCGCTTCCAGAATTTTCCGGGCGGTACTTTGACCAATTCCATATATGTATGTAAGGCTGACAAAACCTCTTTTGTTCCTTGGAATGTCTACTCCAGCTATACGTGCCATATTATTTCCTTTGTATGGTTGAAAAAATTACCCCTGACGTTGTTTGAACTTGGGATTCTTTTTGTTAATAACATAAATCTTCCCCTTCCGGCGTATCACTTTACACTCGGAACTTCTTTTTTTTACCGACACTCTGACTTTCATTGTTATTCTTTTTAAAAGTAATTATCGCCTGTCTAAAATTGTCAATCTTATCCTGGTTAAACCAGGTCCTGGTTAACTAAACAAAACCCATGCCGAATATTCAGAAACGTAAATATTCATTCTCAAAACAAAACGCTTATTTATACCTGAAAGAAATACGTCCCTTGGTCAGGTCATAGGGAGACATCTCCACTTTAACCCTGTCGCCGGGAAGAATTTTGATATAATGCATCCGCATTTTCCCCGAAATATGGGCAGTAATGATGTGCCCGTTTTCCAGTTCGACACGGAACATCGCATTACCCAATGATTCGGTCACTGTTCCGTCTTGTTGTATTGATGATTGTTTTGCCATAATTTACCGAATGATGACTGAGTTATTTATATTGTTCTTTAATGCCTCCTCAATAAATTCAAACGAAGACAACACATCTGCTTTTCCATTAACCACCGCGATGGTATGTTCATAATGACCTGATGGTTTTCTGTCAGCCGTGCGGATTGTCCAGCCGTCTTTTTCCTGAACAATAAAGCGCTGACCCATATTGATCATTGGCTCTATTGCCACCACCAGCCCATTCTGAATTTTTGTCCCTTTTCCTTTCTGGCCATAATTGGGCACCTCCGGTGGTTCGTGCAATTGTTTACCTACTCCGTGTCCTACCAGTTCCCGGACTACTGTATACCCGGCCTTTTCTGCATATTGCTGAATGGACCAGGAAAGGTCTCCAAGTGTATTCCCTTCAACAGCCTGTTCAATGCCGGTGTGCAGACAGTGCAACGTGGTTTTAAGCAAACGCTTCACATCGTCCCTGATCTCACCCACTGCAAAAGTGTAAGCGGAATCGCCATAATATCCGTTTTTCAATACACCGCAATCGATGGATACAATGTCGCCTTCCTTCAGTGGTTGGTCTCCGGGAAATCCGTGCACCACCACTTCATTGGGTGACACACATAAGGTATAAGGAAAACCGTGGTAACCTTTAAAAGCAGGAACTCCGCCATGATCACGGATAAAGGTTTCCGCAAGATTATCAAGATCCCTCGTCAGGATTCCAGGGCGGATGTGCCTGGCAATCTCCCCATGGGTTTTTGCAACAAGTAAAGAACTTTCCCTGATTAACTCTATCTCCTCGATGGTCTTATAATGGATCATCCTGGTAAAATTTAGCCGGTCATTCCAATTGGTGATGAGCGGCCTTTAATGCGGCCCGATTTGGTCAACCCATCATAATGCCGCATCAGCAGATGACTTTCAATCTGTTGTAAAGTATCCAGTACCACACCTACCATAATCAACAATGAGGTGCCTCCAAAAAACTGTGAGAACTGTCCCGTAACTCCGATCAAACTGACAAGGGCAGGCATGATGGCCACAAAAGCCAGAAACAATGACCCGGGCAGTGTAATCCTGGACATGACATTATCAATAAATTCTGCGGTCCGTTTCCCTGGTTTAACCCCGGGAATAAAGCCCCCGTTTTTCTTCATGTCTTCCGCCATCTGATTCGGGTTCACCGTAATGGCTGTGTAAAAATATGTAAAGAGGATGATCAATACAGCGAATGTAAAGTTGTACCAAAAACCGGTGAAATCAGACATTGTTGCCGCAAAACCACTGAGTGCCTCTGAAAATCCGGCAAGGGTGATCGGAATAAACATGATGGCCTGTGCGAAAATAATAGGCATTACCCCTGCGGCATTGACTTTTAGTGGAATATATTGCCTGACACCGCCATACTGACGATTCCCCACAACCCTTTTGGCAAACTGAACAGGAATCCGGCGCTGACCCTGAACCAGAAGAATCACCATCACAATGACCCCCATCAGGATAACGAGTTCAATAAGGAACACCACCAAACCACCTCCGGCTTCTTCCATGCGCGCAATGAACTCAGCAAAGAGTGCAAACGGAAGATTGGCAATGATACCAACCATAATCAGGAGAGAAATACCGTTGCCTATGCCTCTTTCGGTAATCCTTTCACCCAGCCACATTACAAACATGGTCCCTGAGATAAGAATAATCACCGAAGAGATCATAAAGTAGAGTGACGGGCTGGTGGCCCCAGGATCAAAGGGCATGATCCCTTCAGCAGGCAGCTGTGAAACCAGGTTGGCCAGATAAGCAGGGGCCTGGGCAGCTGTAATAAATACAGTCAGGTAACGAGTGATCTGATTGATCTTCTTCCTTCCGCTTTCACCTTCTTTCTGAAGCCGCTGAAAGTAAGGAACCGCAATCCCCAGAAGCTGAATTACAATGGAGGCACTGATATAAGGCATAATCCCCAGCGCGAAAATAGATGCATTGGAAAAGGCACCCCCGGAAAACATATTCAGCAGTCCAAGCAAACCATCCTGGGTCTGTGCCTCCAGTTGCTGTAACTGATGAGGATCAACACCGGGGAGAACCACATAGGACCCGAACCTGTAGATCAGGATGATACCTAACGTGGTGAGGATCCTGTTACGAAGGTCCTCAATATTGTAAATGTTGATTAAAGTCTGAAAAAAACGTTTCATTCCTTTGAATTATAGCCGGTTTACACTTCCACCTGCGGTTTCAATCGCCTTGGCGGCAGTATCAGAAAAAGCATGGGCAGTTACCTCAATTTTAGCTGTCAATGTGCCCCTGCCAAGTACTTTAACCAATTCATTTTTTGACACAAGGCCATTGTTGATCAGGATATCCGGATCAATTTGTTGCAGCCCTTTCTCTTCCGCAAGCTTTTGCAATGCATCCAGGTTAATGGCCTGATAAGCCACACGGTTGCGGTTCTTGAAGCCGTATTTAGGCACACGCCTTCCCAGTGGCATCTGACCACCTTCAAAGCCAGGTTTGCTGCTATAACCGGCCCTTGATTTGGCACCTTTGTGTCCGCGTGTTGCGGTGTCACCGCTGCCGGCACCTTCTCCTCTTCCGATACGCTTTTTGGCCCGGACCGATCCTTTGGCTGGTTTAAGATTGCTTAAATCCATTATATTGCAAATTTAAAAATATTGAACAAAACGATATTATTCCTTGACCTCTTCCACGGAAAGCAAATGTTTCACCTTATTGATCATACCTTCCACCTGGGGGGATCCTTCCACTAACACAGGGCGATTCAACTTTTTAAGGCCCAAAGCATCAAGGGTTCTCTTCTGTACTGCAGGTTTTCCGATCCTGCTTCTTACCTGAACGATCTTATATTTTTTCATTCCAACTGCTATTTAACCGTTAAACACTTTGTCAAGGTTTACGCCACGTTGTTGTGCCACGGCGAAGGGATCACGGAGTTTCATCAGCGCATCCATGGTAGCCTTCACCACGCTGTGTGGGTTGGAAGAACCTTTGGACTTCGCCAGAACGTCTGTAATACCCACACTTTCAAGTACGGCACGCATGGCACCCCCCGCAATCACACCCGTACCATGGGCAGCAGGTTTAATCAGTACGCGGGCTCCACTGTATTTCCCTTCCTGGGCATGCGGGATGGTTCCTCTATATACAGGCACCTTGATCAGGTGTTTTTTGGCATCATCAATACCCTTGCTGATCGCAGTAGTCACCTCTTTGGCTTTTCCAAGTCCGTGACCCACCACACCATTTTCGTTTCCAACCACCACAATGGCGGAGAAACTGAAAGTGCGACCACCTTTGGTTACCTTGGTAACCCTCTGTATACCGACAAGCCTGTCTGTAAATTCTATCTCGCTCGACTTAACCTTTTTTATATTTACGTTTGCCATATTCTTAGAATTTTAAGCCACCTTCTCTGGCCCCTTCTGCCAATGATTTAACTCTCCCATGATAAAGATACCCGTTGCGGTCAAACACAATGTTTGAAATACCTGCCTGCTTTGCATGTTCTGCAATCACCTTACCAACTTCACGGGCAGCTTCAGTTTTGGTGATCTTCTTGTCATCCACTTCTTTGGAGATGGAAGAAGCGGCGGCAAGGGTCTTGCCGGCATAATCATCAATCAGCTGTGCATAGATCGCTTTATTGCTTCTGAAAACGGAAAGCCGTGGCTTCTCCGCAGTGCCGCGTATCTTTTTGCGAACGCGGTATTTTATCCTGGTTCTTCTGTCGAGATTCTTTTTTGTTGCCATCCTTGATACGGGATTTTAAATTTATTTACAATTACTTGGCGGCAGCAGCTTTACCGGCTTTTCTGCGAATAACTTCACCTTGATAACGCACACCTTTACCTTTGTACGGTTCGGGTTTACGCAGTGATCTGATCTTGGCAGCTACCTGACCAATCAACTGTTTGTCATGGGATTCAAGAATAATGGTTGGATTCTTACCCCGTTCAGTAACGGTTTCGACTTTAACTTCTTTGGGGATCTCAAAAACAATATTGTGTGAGAATCCAAGAGCAAGCTCAAGCAACTGCCCGTTATGAGAGGCCTTATATCCAACTCCTACGAGTTCCTGAATAATTTTGTACCCTTCGGAAACGCCAATGACCATATTATTGATCAACGAGCGGTAAAGACCATGAAAAGATTTGTATTTCTTCAGGTCGCTGGATCTGCTCAATTGAACCTGGCCTTCTTTAACCTCCACAGTGATGCTGGCATCTACCTGTTGAGTCAATTCGCCTTTGGGTCCTCTTACCGTAACCACATTGTCATCCGATACCGCTACGGTAACGCCATCGGGAATACTGATCGGATAATTTCCTATTCGTGACATTTGTACCTCCTTTAACTTACGTAACAAATAATTTCACCACCTACTTTCAGATTCCGGGCTTCCTTATCCGTAATAAGTCCCTTAGAGGTGGAAATCACAGCAACACCAAGGCCATTCAACACCCTGGGTATTTCTTGGCTGTTACAATAACGCCGTAACCCCGGACGGCTTACCCGTTGGATATCATTGATGGCCGGGAGTTTTGTTACAGGATGGTATTTTAATGCAATCTTGATTACTCCGGGCGCCTTGTCATCTTCAAATTTATAATTGAGGATATAGCCCTTTTCAAAAAGAATCTTCGTGATCCCCTTCTTGAGATTCGATGCAGGAATTTCCACAATCCTGTGATTGGCCTTTACGGCATTCCTTATTCTTGTCAGATAATCTGCAATTGGATCGGTTATCATTGTTCGAAAATAAAATGTTTTTTAAATAAACTTACCAGCTTGCTTTGGTGACTCCGGGAATCAACCCGTTACTTGCCATCTCCCGGAAGTTAATACGGGATACCCCAAACTGGCGCATATAGCCTTTCGGTCTGCCTGTCAGCTGACAGCGGTTGTGTAAACGTACAGGAGAAGAATTCTTGGGAAGCTTCTGCAAGCCTTCCCAATCACCATTCGCCTTCAGTTCAGCTCTTTTGGCCGCATATTTTGCTGCCATTTTTGCTCTTTTCCGCTCTCTGGCCTTCATGGATTCTTTTGCCATGATGATTCGATTTATTGTTTCTGATTCTTAAATGGAACTCCAAATTCACGCAATAACGCAAAAGCTTCACGATCGGTCTGGGCGGTGGTCACAAATGTGATGTCCATCCCATTGATCCGGTTCACTTTGTCGATATTGATCTCAGGGAAAATGATCTGCTCGGGAATTCCCATCGTGTAGTTTCCCCGGCCATCAAATCCTTTATCGTTGACACCTTTAAAGTCACGGATCCGCGGCAATGAAACAGCTACCAGTTTATCCAGGAACTCATACATGTTGTTACCACGCAAAGTCACCCTCGCTCCAATGGGCATCCCCCTTCTGAGCTTGAAGTTGGAAATGTCTTTCTTAGATTTGGTGGGAACGGCTTTCTGACCGGCAATCAATGTCATTTCCTCTATGGCGGTATCAATGATCTTTTTATCGGTAATGGCTTCCCCAACACCCTGATTCAGGCTGATTTTTACCAGCCGGGGTGCCTGCATAGGATTGGTGTAATCAAATTCCTTCATCAGTGAAGGAACGATCTCCTTGCTAAATTTCTCTTTCAGTCTTGGTGTATAGCTCATTAGTCAATTACCTCCCCTGTCTTTTTGGAATATCGTACCAGTTTATTGTCACTGTCAAGCTTCCTGCCCACACGGGTCGGATTTCCTTTTGCATCCGTAACCATAAGGTTTGATACGTGGACACTGGCTTCCTTTTTTACAATGCCGCCTTGCGGACTTCCGGCACTGGGTTTGGTATGTTTGGAAACCATGTTGACTCCCTCTACCAAAGCCCTTTGCTTCTTGGTATCAACCATAAGTACTTTGCCTGTGGAACCTTTTTCATTTCCGGCAATCACTTTTACGGTATCTCCTTTTTTTATATGTAACTTGGGTTGCATAGCTGATATTTTTACGTTTAAAGCACTTCAGGTGCCAAAGAAACGATTCTCATAAATTGTTTGTCACGCAGTTCCCTTGCTACCGGTCCAAAGATACGTGTTCCACGCATCTCATCTGTGGCTGTGAGCAGCACCACTGCATTGTCATCAAAACGGATATAGCTTCCGTCTGCACGGCGCACATCTTTCTTGGTTCTCACCACAACGGCCTTGGAAATTGTGCCCTTCTTTACGTTACCCGAAGGCAAAGCATTCTTCACTGATACAATGATTGTATCACCAATACCGGCGTATCTGCGGCGCGTACCACCTAACACCCGGATGCAGAGCACTTCTTTTGCTCCACTGTTATCCGCTACCGAAAGTTTGGACTCTTGCTGTATCATAATTACTTCGCTCTTTCAAGAATTTCAACTAATCTCCAACATTTATTCTTACTCAAAGGCCTGGTTTCCATGATGCGTACCTTGTCTCCGATGTTGGAATCATTTTTCTCATCATGTGCCATAAACCGGGAAGTCTTTTTGACAAACTTACCGTACATGGGATGCCGTACCCGACGCAAAACTTCGACGACAATGGATTTATCCATCTTGTTACTAACAACAAGACCTGTTCTCTCTTTTCTGGTTTTTCTGCTTTCCATCTGACTGTCTCTTTATTATTTTTCCTCTAATTCCCTTCGACGGAGCTCCGTTTGAATACGGGCAACAGTTCTGCGATAGTCCTTAATTTTCTGCGGGTTTTCAAGCGGAGATACCGCATGATTCATCCGAAGTTTCCGCAACTGCTTCTGCTCCTCTTCCATACGTTCCAGGAGCTCGCCGGTTGACATTTCACGAATTACATTCTGCTTCATTGTGCGTGAATTTTATTTCTTGTCAGCAATCCCGCCTCTCGGCGGATATAAGGGGGTGAAAAATCCAGACAGGTAACGGCTGTGTTGGTGTTTAATCCCCTGCAAAAAGGCTGCAAAGTTACAATTTTTTCTTAATACCGCTCAACTATTTATCAACATAATCCCTTCTTACCACAAATTTGGTAAGAATGGGTAATTTCTGAGCCCCTAACCGCATGGCTTCTTTGGCTGTTTCCATGGTTACCCCGTCAGATTCAAAGAGAATACGACCGGGTGAAACACGTGCCACAAAATATTCCGGGGCACCTTTCCCTTTACCCATACGTACCTCTGCAGGTTTCTTGGTAATGGGCTTATCGGGAAAAATACGTATCCAAAGCTGTCCCTCACGTTTCATCCGACGCGTAATGGCCTGACGGGCGGCCTCAATCTGGCGACCGGTTATCCAGCTCTCCTCCAGGGCTTTCACTCCAAAAGAGCCAAAGGCCAGTTCAGCGCCACGCTTGGTATTGCCTTTCATGCGGCCCTTTTGCTGCTTCCTGAATTTGGTTTTCTTAGGCTGTAACATTATTCAACACTTTTCTTTATTGACACTTCAATGGCTAATTATTTCTTTCTTCTGCCGCCAAAACGGCCGCCACCTCCTGCCCTGCCTTTGGCAGGTTCTTCGACAAATGGCGCAAGGTCAGGTTTCCCGTAAATCTCTCCTTTACAGATCCAGACTTTAATCCCGATACGACCATATGTGGTATGGGCTTCCACACCCGCAAAATCGATATCTGCACGCAATGTATGCAGCGGGATACGACCCTCTTTATATGTCTCTGTACGGGCCATTTCAGCACCACCCAGCCGTCCGCTGACGGTGACCTTGATCCCTTCCGCCCCAAGACGCATGGTCGAGGAGATGGCTGTTTTCACAGCACGACGAAAAGAGATCCGTCCTTCGATCTGCTTGGCTACGTTCTGGGCAACCAGGTATGCATCCAGTTCAGGGCGTTTGATCTCGCTGATATTGATTTGTATCTCCTTATTGGTTAACTTCTTGAGCTCTTCTTTCAGCTTGTCAACCTCCTGACCACCTTTACCAATGATAATACCGGGGCGGGCCGTATTGATATTTACCGTTACAAGTTTCAGCGTTCTTTCAATAAAAATCTTGGAAACACCTGCCTTTGACAAACGGGCATGGAGATATTTGCGGATCTTATTGTCTTCCACCAGTTTAGCTGCATACTTATTGCCCCCGTACCAGTTGGACTCCCATCCTTTGATGACACCAAGCCTGAAGCCGGTTGGATTTGTCTTCTGTCCCATCTGAGAATTATTTATTCGTTCGTATTTTTACTATCTACATAAATCGTTACGTGATTAGACCGTTTGCGGATACGGTGAGCACGGCCCTGAGGTGCAGGACGAAGCCTTTTCAGCATGCGCGCACCGTCCACGTGAATGGTCTTCACATAAAGATTGCTGTCTTCAAGACGTACACCCTCGTTCTTGTTCTGCCAGTTGGCAATGGCTGAAAGCAAAAGCCTTTCCAGTCGCTCAGCAGCTTCTTTCTTGGTATATTTCAACATGGCCAGCGCCTTATTCACTTCCTGTCCGCGGATCATATCCGCAACAAGACGCATTTTCCGGGGAGAAGTGGGGCAATTTCTCAAACTTGCGTAATATTGGGTTTTTCGCTCCTCCTTGAGCCTTTCAGCCCTGATATGTTTTCTTAATCCCATTGTAACAATCCTTTATTTTTTGGCTTTATCTTTTTTACCTGCGTGGCCGCGGAACTGACGGGTCGGGGCAAATTCCCCCAGTTTATGTCCCACCATGTTCTCAGTAATGTACACAGGGATGAATTTATTCCCGTTATGCACAGCAATGGTGAGTCCGACGAATTCCGGAGAGATCATGGAAGCCCTTGACCAGGTCTTGATCACAGACTTCTTGCTGCTCCCGGCCATGGCCAGAACTTTCTTCTCCAGCTTGTAATGTATATAAGGTCCTTTTTTTAATGAACGACTCATATCGATGTAATTTTCCAGATTAAAAACTGCTTATTTTTTCCTTCTTTCCAGGATGAGCCTATTGGAAGCCTTCTTCCGGTTACGTGTTTTAAAACCTTTTGCCGGCAATCCTTTCCTGCTCCTGGGGTGACCTCCTGATGCACGGCCTTCACCACCGCCCATGGGGTGATCAACCGGGTTCATCACAACCGGACGGGTACGTGGCCGATGCCCGAGCCAGCGCCTGCGGCCTGCCTTGCCTGACATCTCATGCATGTGGTCCGGATTGGAGGTGGTTCCGATGGTTGCCTTACAAGACACAAGCACCATGCGAATTTCACCCGAAGGAAGTTTCAATGCAGCATACTTTCCTTCCCTGGAAGTAAGCTGGGCATAGGTACCGGCACTTCGTGCCATTTTACCACCCTGGCCTGGCTGCAGTTCGATGTTGTGCACCACGGTTCCCAGCGGAATGTCACGGAGAAATAGTGTATTTCCCACATCCGGGGTTGCTTTTTCGCCCGACATAATGGTTTGGCCAATCTGCAGCCCGTTGGGTGCAATGATATAGCGTTTCTCGCCATCAGCATAAAACAGCAACGCAATACGGGCCGAACGGTTCGGGTCGTATTCTATACTCTTTACCGTAGCCGGAACCCCGTCTTTATTACGTTTAAAGTCAATCGAACGATAGCTTTTCTTGTGACCACCACCAATGTAGCGCATGGTCATCCTACCCTGGTTGTTCCTTCCCCCGGATTTGTGCGTTCCTTTGGTAAGACGCTTCTCGGGTTTAGGTACAGTTATCTCGTCAAAAGCACTGATTACCTTGTTGCGTTGCCCAGGTGTTGTCGGTTTGAATTTTTTTAACGCCATAAATCCTTATATGTTGCTGTAAAAATCAATGGTTTCACCATCGCGCAAAGTGACGATGGCTTTTTTAAAATTATTTTTTCTGCCAGTCTGAAAGCCGGTTCTGGTGTAACGCATGGAGCGCTTACCAAGATAGACCATGGTGTTTACAGAGGCTACCGGAACTCCGTACATATCTTCCACCGCCTTTTTGATCTGAGACTTGCTGGCCCGCCTGTCAACGATAAAGCCGTAACGACTGGGGTACTTTTCTGTAACCGCCGTCATTTTCTCGGTAATTAATGGCTTGATTAAAACTTCCATGTTGATGTATGTTTGGGGTCGATCTTCTTCCAACCCGTTACCTTATAATATTACTGTTTCTGAAAAATGTTTTCCAGTTCCTTCAATGCACCCTCAACAAAAAGCACCCGGTCAGCATTCAGGATCATGTATGTGTTAAGCTGATCAGCCCTGACTACAAATGCACGGGGAATATTCCGTGACGACAGTTGAATTGTTCTGTCACCTTCAGGCAATACCAACAGGGTTTTCTTTCCGTCCAGCTCAAAGCTCCTGAGAATCTCAAAGAATTTCTTCGTACTGGGAGCTTCCATGGTAAAATCCTCCAGCACCATCAGATTCTCATCTTTAGCCTTATAGGAAAGCGCTGACTTCCGTGCCAGTTGTTTCACTTTTTTATTCACCTTAAAAGAGTAATCCCTGGGCTGGGGTCCGAAGATCACACCACCGCCACGCAAGAGGGGCGATTTGATATCCCCGATTCTGGCAGCACCAGTTCCTTTCTGACGGCGGAGCTTCTTTGTACTCCCCTTAATTTCACCACGCTCTTTGGTCTTATGGGTACCCTGACGTCGGTTCGCCATATGCTGCTTCACATCAAGATAAATGGCGTGATCATTGGGTGTGATCCCAAAAATCTCATCACTCAATGCAAGGGTTTTCGACGTCTTGCTTCCATCAATACTATATACTGTTAACTCCATCTCTCGAGAATTAAATATGATCCATTGGGGCCTGGAACAGACCCTTTAACAACAATAATGTTCTTTTCCGGAATCAGCTTCATCACCTGAAGGTTGATCATTTTTACCCGATTGCCTCCGGTGCGGCCTGCCATGCGCATTCCCTTGAAAACCCTTGACGGCCATGAAGAAGCACCCAGGGAGCCAGGAGCACGGAGCCGGTTATGCTGACCGTGAGTCGCCTGACCAACACCGGAAAAACCATGCCTTTTTACAACACCCTGAAATCCTTTTCCCTTACTAATACCAACCACATCAATATATTCACCTTCAATGAAAATATCCGCTTTCAGTATGTCACCAAAGCCTTTCTGATGACCTTTCTCAAAACGGGTAAATTCAGCGACCACTTTTTTTGGTGTAGTTTTCGCTTTGGCAAAGTGTCCCTGCATGGGCTTATTTACCAACTTTTCCCGCTTATCGTCAAAAGCAAGCTGAATAGCCTCATATCCGTCCTGTTCCTTTGTCTTTATCTGCGTAACAACACATGGACCAGCTTCTACTACGGTGCATGGGATATTTTTCCCAGAGGCATCAAACATGCTGGTCATTCCAATTTTTTTTCCAATTAATCCTGACATCTCTTGTCGATTTTATCTGTACGCAATATCAATTGATTGTATCCTAGACCTTAATCTCAACTTCCACACCACTGGGCAGCTCAAGCTTCATGAGCGCATCAACCGTCTTGGCACTGGAGGAATAGATATCCATCAGGCGCTTATAAGAGCAAAGCTGAAATTGTTCCCTTGCTTTTTTGTTGACAAAAGGAGACTTAAGCACGGTAAATTTCTGCTTGTTGGTAGGAAGCGGAATGGGACCGTTTACTACAGCACCGGTGGTCTTTACGGTCTTTACGATCTTTTCGGCAGACTTGTCTACCAGGTTATGATCGTATGATTTTAATTTAATTCGAATTCTATGACTCACGGTTTTACTTCTTTTTTATGAAACGATTAGGATTTGACACCAGATAAATTTTCGATCACTTCAGCTGCAATATTTTGCGGTACTTCCTGGAAGTGAGAAAACTCCATTGTAGAAACCGCACGACCACTGGTCAGGGTACGCAGAGAGGTCACGTAGCCGAACATTTCAGACAGCGGAACTTCGGCATTGACAACCTGGAGATTCACCCTCGCCTCCACACCATTCAGATGACCGCGTCTCCGGTTGATGTCTCCAACCACATCACCCAGGTATTCTTCGGGGGTAACGACTTCCAGTTTCATGACCGGTTCAAGCAAAACAGGTGTGGCCTTTTTACAGGCACTCCTGAAAGCAATCTTGGCTGCAAGCTCAAATGCCAGAGCGTCAGAGTCAACATTGTGATAGGATCCATCTATCAGGCGAACCTTCATGTTTTCCACAGGAAAACCGGCAAGTACCCCATTTTGCATGGCTCCTTTAAAGCCTTTTTCCACCGCAGGGATAAATTCCTTCGGGATATTACCCCCTTTCACCTCATCTATAAATTGCAAACCTTTCACCCCTTCATCAGCCGGACCAATTTCGAAGATGATGTCGGCAAATTTTCCTTTACCACCAGTTTGCTTCTTGTATACTTCACGATGCTTCACTTCCGAAGTAATGGCCTCTTTGTAAGCCACCTGCGGAGCACCTTGATTGGCTTCTACCTTAAACTCCCTGCGAAGCCTGTCAAGCAGCACTTCCAGGTGCAACTCACCCATTCCGCGGATAATGGTTTGTCCGCTGTCCTGGTCGGTCTCCACGATAAAAGTAGGATCCTCTTCAGCAAGCTTAACCAGGGCAGCACCAAGCTTATCAAGATCTGCCTGGGTTTTGGGCTCAATAGCCACGCTGACCACGGGTTCAGGGAAAGACATAGACTCCAGAATCACAGGGTGCTTCTCATCACACAGCGAGTCACCCGTATGAATGTTCTTAAACCCTACCGCAGCCCCGATATCTCCGGCTTCAATGCTTTCAATGGGATTTTGTTTGTTGGCATGCATCTGAAGGATCCTGGAGATCCTTTCTTTCTTTTGTGTGGATGCATTCCAGATATAAGAGCCCGCTTTCAGGGTACCACTGTAAACGCGGAAGAAACACAGTCTTCCCACATACGGGTCAGTGGCAATTTTAAAGGCCAATGCTGCAAAAGGTTCATTCGCATCGGCCTTGATGGTATATGATTTCTCTGTTTTTGGATTGATTCCCTCAATGGCTGCTACATCCATCGGGGAAGGCAGAAATTTGATCACAGCATCCAGCAATGCCTGAATGCCTTTATTTTTGAATGCAGAACCACATAATACCGGGGTTATCCGGAGATCAATGGTGGCTTTGCGAATAATAGACAACAACTCATCTTCTGAAATCGAATCTGGATCTTCCATGAATTTCTCCAGGAGCTCTTCGCTTTCCTCAGCACATCCCTCCACGAGCTTGGTCCGATACTTGTCTACAGTCTCCTGAAGATCTGCAGGAATCGGGATCTCTTCAAATTCCGCTCCAAGACTTTGGTCTTTCCAGACAAACGCCTTATTGGTGATCAGGTCAACAACTCCCCTGAAAGAGTCTTCATATCCGATTGGAATCTGCAGAGGTACGGCATTCATACCCAAACGCTCCCTGATCTTCTCCACCACGCTGAAAAAATCAGCTCCTGCACGGTCCATCTTGTTAATGAAACTAATGCGGGGCACCCCATACTTATCAGCCTGCCTCCATACCGTTTCCGATTGGGGTTCCACACCCCCTACTGCACAAAACAGGGCGATGGCACCGTCCAGCACACGAAGACTGCGTTCCACCTCCACGGTGAAATCCACGTGCCCGGGGGTGTCAATAATATTGATCTTATATTGCTTCTGGTTAAAATTCCAGAAAGTAGTGGTGGCCGCAGAGGTAATGGTAATTCCGCGCTCCTGTTCCTGAACCATCCAGTCCATGGTGGCAGACCCGTCATGGGTCTCTCCAAGCCGGTGGTTCACACCGGTATAAAACAATACCCGCTCAGTAGTGGTAGTTTTACCGGCGTCGATATGTGCCATAATACCGATGTTGCGCGTATATGTTAAATCTCTGGCCATATATTCTGTTAATCCTTATCCTGTTCTAATCTTAAAATCTGAAATGAGAGAATGCCTTATTGGCATCAGCCATGCGATGGGTATCCTCTTTACGCTTGAATGCTGCTCCTTCCTCTTTGCTTGCAGCGAGTATTTCTCCGGCAAGTCTTGAAGCCATGTTTTTTTCGTTACGCTTGCGGGCAAACTTGATCATATTCTTGATCCCCACAGACACTTTCCTGTCAGGACGAATCTCAGAAGGAATCTGGAATGTTGCACCACCGATACGACGACTGCGTACTTCCACAGCAGGAGTTACATTGGCGAGGGCTTTTTTAAATACTTCAAGGGGATTCTCCTCTTCCTTGATCTTCTCAGCGACAATATCCATGGCATCATAAAAGATAGTATATGCCAGGTTCTTTTTCCCTCTCAGCATCAAGTTATTGACGAAACGGGTCACCAGGGTGTCATTGAACCTTGGGTCCGGGAGCAAAATGCGCTTTTTTGGTTTCGACTTTCTCATGGGTTATGATAAATTTTATTCTGTATCAAGTCCTGATCACACTATTTTTTGTCTTTCGGACGCTTTGTGCCATATTTGGAACGACGTTGATTCCGGCCTTCCACTCCACTGGTATCCAACGCGCCACGCACAATGTGGTAACGCACCCCCGGCAGATCCTTCACACGACCACCACGCATCAGCACAATGGAGTGCTCCTGTAAGTTATGACCTTCACCGGGAATGTAAGCATTTACTTCCTTCCCGTTCGTGAGCCTGACCCTTGCGACTTTTCGCATGGCAGAGTTCGGCTTCTTGGGAGTAGTGGTGTACACACGTACACATACCCCGCGTCGCTGAGGGCATGAATCCAAAGCGGGTGACTTACTTTTGTAGGTCACCTTTTTACGCCCCTTACGAACCAATTGCTGAATAGTTGGCATACCTGAAATTCGATTAATGTAAAAACTTCGTTATTATTTATTTAAAAACAATTCTCTCCGAATTTTGGGAGTGCAAAGGTAGAAGTTATTTTTTGAAAACCAATTTCTTTTGGCAAATAATTTCGCCACCGCACAAAATCTTTTCTGTCCTTCAGAGAGATCACTCCCCGGATTTGAGGGGCACAAAGTTAGGAAAAAAATTTAGAATTTTTATGAAAAAAATTGCTGTGGGTTGGTTGTTGGTTCCCATGGGCCATGGATGGGGGAAGATGCCTGCATTCCGTAAACGGGCAAGGCGGTTGTTGGTTCCCATGGGCCATGGATGGGGGAAGATGCCTGCA
>CAYXEH010000007.1:51769-75603 GCA_964463915.1 uncultured Bacteroidales bacterium
ACGGGCAAGGCGGTTGTTGGTTCCCATGGGCCATGGATGGGGGAAGATGCCTGCATTCCGTAGACGGGCAAGGCAGTTGTTGATTGTTGGTTACTGCCTGGATCCCGAAGGGATCACATACTACTAACACAAGAGGAGCCACCTCACCCTTTCGACCCTGAAGGGGTCGCACACAACCAACAACCGCCCGGGTCATTGACCAGCCTGTCAAAGGCTTCCCCCCGGGTTGGCCCGTGAGAACCAACAACTGGAGCAGGTCAGCCCCAGCCTGACCAGAGGAGGTCAGCCCGGCTAACCGGAGGCACGAAGCCCCGACTAACCAACAATTAAGGGGGCACAGCCCCCGGCCTAAAACTTATAGGCAGCTCGTTCCATCTGCCCCACATTGCGGAACGGGCGCGGGGGCTTAAGGTAGTTTTCAAGAAACTTATATATCTCAAAACGGATATCCCTGCCAATGCAGTGGTCCATCCTGTCAAATGAATGACCACCGGGAATATCCTCATACACCCTGTATTCAAAGTCCCTGTTGTGGTACTCCAGTTCTTTGATCAGGTTCATCACCTCCAGTACGTGCACATCCTCATCAATTGTATTGGTATGGATCAGCAAAGGCACCTCCAGCTTATGGGCATGGAATACAGGAGAGCGGCGGCGGTACTCCTCGAGGTTCTCATGAGTCGCCTCTCCGATGTGATGGTCAGCAGCAAACCAGTCACCTTCATAGGCCGGGCGTTTATAACCCATGCGGGCCACCAGGTCGCTTACCGGCACCCCGGCAAAAATCGCCTTATAGGCATCAGGGTGCTCAAAACCATTCATCAGCGAGATCATCCCGCCATGGCTCCACCCAATCAAACCGACACGGTCAGGATCCACAATGTCATAATTTTTAAGCATCATCAGCATGCTTTCATGCACATCATCGTTTTCCAGCCCGCCATAGTCAATCAACTGGTGGTGGCCTTTGCCATACCCGGTGCTTCCGCGGTATTCCGGTGCCACCACAATATATTGCTGGGCCATCAGCTCCCGGATGATATGGGTATAATAGGTGTTGAAATCGCCGTGTACCCCTCCGTGGGAGAAGACTACCAGGGGGTACTCCTTTTCGGGGTCGATGTCTTTCGGGATGAAAACATAGGTCCAGAATTTGATCGGGTTAGAGCCCTGCAAGGTGGTGGCTTCCTCAGCACCGCGCGGGGGCGGACCGGCCATGAATAATTTATCGATATAGGCCACATCGCCCACTACCTGGTGCCACATCACATCATCAACAACTTTTTCCACCACATCAAAACGATACCTCAGGTCACCGACCATTTCCATCAGTTGCTCCTGGTTCTCAAGCAGTTCTTCATTTGAGACCTGTGCGTTCACTCCGGCAGGAGTGTAAAAGAATGTCATTAGTAAAACAGCGCAAAATAAAGTTACTTTGGTACATTTCATGGGTATGGATAATTTTATTGAACAATTAAATTAAGACCATTGATCGTTTATTGAACAACCGGTTTGATCCTTATGATACTATCGGGATGGTAAAGATAGAAAGTATTTCAATAAGCGGAATTTTCACCGGAGACAATTTTCCTATCTTTGCTCTCCCAAATTATTCTCAATACAAACATTCAATTATTTCACCATAAACCTATATGGCTGATTTTCTTAAAGATCTGAATGAGCCGCAACAACAGGCTGTAAAAACCACAAAGGGACCGGTAATGGTCATTGCAGGGGCCGGCAGCGGAAAGACCAGGGTACTCACCTACCGGATAGCCTGGCTACTGAATCAGGGCGTCCCCCCATTCAACATTCTGGCCCTTACCTTTACCAATAAAGCCTCCCGTGAAATGCGCGAGCGGATTGCATCACTGATTGATCCGGCCAGGGCCAAGGGACTGTGGATGGGAACCTTCCACAGTATATTTGCACGCATTCTCCGGGCAGAAGCAAGCAAACTCGACTACCCGGCCCATTTTACCATCTATGATACGGCCGATTCAAAGCGGGTGATTAAGGGAATTGTGAAGGAACAAAACCTGGATGACAAAACCTATGCGACCGGATATGTACTCAACCGGATCTCCAATGCAAAAAACAACCTGATCTCCGCGGCCGATTACAACGAGGATCCGGAAATTCAATCCCATGATCTCCAGTCAAGAAAACCCAAACTCGGCCTCATCTACAGCCTCTATCAGCAAAAACTGCACAGGGCTTCGGCCATGGACTTCGACGATCTTCTGTTCAACACCAATGTATTGCTGCGCGATTTCCCCGATGTATTATATAAGTATCAGCAGCGCTTCGATTACATTCTGGTGGATGAGTACCAGGACACCAACTTCAGCCAGTACCTGATCGTTAAAAAGCTGGCTGCCAACAACGAGAATCTTTGTGTAGTGGGTGACGATGCCCAAAGCATCTATGCATTCAGGGGTGCCAACATCCAGAATATCCTCAACTTCAAAAGCGATTACCCCGACCACAAAGTTTTTAAACTGGAGCAGAATTACCGGTCGGCCCATCACATTGTATCTGCAGCCAACAGCCTGATCCTCCACAACAGAAACCAGATCCACAAAACCGTCTGGACCAGTAACGGGCCCGGTGAGAAAATCCAGGTAATGAAAACCACCAACGAGGGCGAGGAGGCATCCTGGGTTTCAGGCCGTATCTTCGAACTGTTGCAACAAAACCAGCTTCCCTATAGTTCATTTGCCGTACTTTACCGCACCAATGCCCAGTCCAGGGCAATGGAAGAGGCAATGCGGAGATTGAATATCCCTTACCGCATTTTCGGCAGCGTGTCTTTCTACCAGCGCCGGGAGGTCAAGGACGTACTGTCCTACTTCAGGCTCATTATCAACCCAAAGGATGAAGATGCTTTTTTGCGGATCGTCAATTTTCCAGCCCGGGGGATCGGTGCAACCACTGTCGACAAGCTGGTGGCCGCGGCGGGTGATAAGGGTAAATCACTCTGGGAAATAGCCCAGGATCCATCCGGTCACGGCGTAGCGATCAATTCAGGCATCACAAGGAAACTGGCTGAATTTGTCACCATGATCAAGAGCTTTTCTGCCAGGTTATATAAACTGACTGCTTTTGAGATGGGAGAGCTGGTGATCAACAAATCGGGAATTCGTAAGTTTTATTTTGAGGATGAATCTCCCGAAAGCATCAACCGCCGGGAAAACATCGAAGAATTGCTGAGCGGATTGCAGGACTTTGTAAGCAGTCCGGAGGAAGGTGAAACAGAAGTTCCTTTGCGAACGCTTGATGAATTCATGCAGGACATTGCCCTGCTGACCGATGCCGACACCAAACAGGAAAAGGATGACGACAACAACAAGGTATCGCTGATGACCATTCATGCCGCGAAAGGATTGGAATTTCCCTATGTATTCATCACCGGAGTGGAAGAAAACCTCTTCCCCTCACAACTGTCGATCAACAGCCAGTCCGAGCTGGAAGAAGAAAGACGTTTGTTTTACGTGGCACTCACCAGGGCCATGCAACAGGCCACCGTGACCTATGCCGAAACACGCTTCCGGTATGGCAATTTCAACTTTTGTGAGCCCAGCCGCTTCATTGACGAACTGGATCCGGAATACATTGACCACTTAACGACGAGGTTGCCCGGTAAAAGAAAACCGGTAACGGGCGAGAGTTTTGCAGAAAGCAGAAAGAATTTCAGAAAATTAAACGAGGCAGCAAGCACAACATCAGGCAAGCCGGCCGCGGCAGAAGAAGACAGCAGTGGGTTTGCCATTCTGGATCCCGGAGTTTTAAAACCGGGGATGGAAATCAAACACCAGCGCTTCGGTCTGGGTAAGGTTGTGGCCATTGAAGGCGGCCAGCAAAACGCAAAGGCCACAGTTACCTTTGCCGGAACCGGCACCAAACAGCTGCTGCTGAAGTTTGCAAGACTGAAAATCATGGGCTGAGCTCCCTTTCTGAATTTTATTCACTACCTTTGCAACACATCAACAAAACCAACCGGAACCATTGCCTTGTTTCTCCTTATATTATACCACAAAATAATCCGGTAAAGAGAACTTTCTTTAGATAACCCTACAACCAATCGTATGGAATATAACACCGACCGTTCAAAAATGAATATTTCCGAATATGGCCGGAATATTCAGAAGATGATTGAATATATCATCAGTGTAGAAGACCGGGAAAAACGCAATAAGCTGGCAAGGGCCACAATTAATGTGATGGGGCAACTGAACCCCCATTTGCGTGATGTGAATGATTTCAAGCATAAACTTTGGGATCACTTGTTTATCATGTCTGACTTTCGTCTGGATGTAGACTCCCCCTACCCGATCCCTTCCAGGGAAATCCTTACCCGCAAACCCGAACCGCTTGAATATGCATCCAACAATGTAACATTTAAACATTATGGCAGGCACATTGAGAGGATCATTGAAAAAGCCTGCGAAATGGAGGAGGGAGAAGTCAAAGATACCCTTGTCAAACTTATCGCCAACCACCTGAAAAAATCCTACCTTACCTGGAGCCGTGATTCGGTGACGGATGAAGAGATTGCCGAACACCTGAGCATACTCTCCAACGGAAGGCTGAAACTGCAGGAAAACATCAGACTTACTGAACCCACCGAAATCCTGGCTCCAAAAGGAAAAAAGAAAAAGTTCCAGGGCAACAGGGGCGGAGGAAACAGGAATTACAACAAAGGACGAAAAAACCAATAATGGATTTCCAATCCACGACAATGGGTTTCCACGCTTCGATAATGGGTTTCCAATCCCCGTTTTAACTTTTTTTTGTATTATTGATCGCCGGGACACCGGGTTCCGGATTCTTTTCTTTTTTGAACCAGTAAATTCATTGTACGATGGGGTCTTTTGAAATTCATGGCGGAAAACAGCTAAAGGGCGAGATCATCCCCCAGGGAGCCAAGAATGAAGCACTTCAGATTATCTGCGCCACACTGCTTACGGGCGAAGAGGTTGTAATTAAAAACATCCCCCGGATTAGTGATGTGCTTAAACTTATTGATTTATTATCGGACTTTGGGGTCCGGGTAAAACAGTTGACGGACCACGACTATTCATTCTGTGCCGCTGAGGTGGACATGGATTTACTGGACAGTAAAGATTTCCGCAATAAAGTGTCCCAGCTTCGGGGATCAGTCATGATCGTAGGCCCCATGCTGGCCAGATTCAAGCATGCAGCAATCCCCAAACCAGGTGGAGACAAGATCGGACGGAGGCGTCTCGACACCCATTTTCTGGGGCTGCAAAAACTGGGAGCCGAATTCTCCTATGACCATCAAAACCAATTCTATCGCATCCACGGAGAAGGCCTGAAGGGGTGCCACATATTGCTCGATGAAGCCTCAGTTACCGGAACGGCAAACATTGTCATGGCTGCCTCCCTGGCAAAAGGAACTACAGTCTTATACAATGCAGCATGCGAGCCCTACCTGCAGCAACTCTGCAAAATGCTTAACTGCATGGGTGCCAGGATATCCGGCGTAGGATCCAACCTTTTAACCATTGAAGGGGTGGAATCGCTCGGGGGCTGCACCCACCGGATGCTCCCTGACATGATTGAGATCGGCAGCTTCATTGCCATGGCAGCCATGACACGATCTGAATTTACCATCAAAGGGGTACAGTATGAACAACTGGGAATGATTCCCGGGGTATTCCGCAAACTCGGGGTTCAGTTGGAGCGACGCGGCGATGATCTGTTTATCCCCTCCATGGACGGTTACGAAGTAGACACTTATATTGACGGAAGCATACTGACCATCAGCGATGCTCCCTGGCCGGGCTTTTCGCCCGACCTGATCAGCGTGGTGCTGGTATTGGCCACACAGGCACGCGGAAGCGTGCTGGTTCACCAGAAAATGTTTGAAAGCCGGCTTTTCTTTGTAGACAAGCTCATTGACATGGGCGCGCAGATCATTTTGTGTGACCCGCACCGTGCTACCGTAATCGGACTGGACAGGAAATACCCGCTGAAACCCCTGGAAATGATCTCCCCCGACATACGGGCAGGCGTTGCGCTGCTGATTGCGGCACTGAGTGCTGAAGGGAAAAGCATCATCCACAACATTGAACAGATCGACAGGGGCTATCAGTTCCTGGATACCCGCTTAAAACAGTTGGGAGCAGATATTCGCAGGATTTAGCCTGACAAAATGACTTCTCAGGATTTTATGGCAAAGCTTTTGATAGGCTTTGTGGCAGTTCATATAATTTAAAAAAGCCGTTTTCGGAAATGAAAAAAGACAATATACAAGGACAAGAGGATAAAGAAGCACAAAAAGACACAGAGCAACCCACAGGTAAGGATGCAGAATCAACCAATGAAGAAGCCGGTGCCATGGCAGAGGAGCAGATAAAAGAAGAAGAGGAGGCTGCAGAAGATTCCGGACAGGATGATGAATCAGACAAAATTGCAGCATACGAAAAACAACTCCTTGATCAGAAGGACAAACTGGCTGATGCCAATGAAAAGTTTCTGCGGCTTTTCTCTGAATTTGACAATTATCGGAAAAGGGTAAACAAAGAACGGATAGAATTTGCCAAAACGGCAGCTGAAGAAATTATTGCCGCCCTTTTACCCATCCTGGACGATTTGGAAAGAGCCAGCCAGAATGCAATTGAGCAGGCTGAAAAAGATGCAGAACAGGAGGGCATTGTTTTAATCTACAATAAATTTAAAACCATCCTCAGGCAAAAGGGCGTGGAAGAGATTTCCGCCAGTGGTGCTGATTTTGACACTGACTACCATGAGGCCATCACCCATGTGCCGGCTGAAAACAAAAAGCAAAAAGGCAAAGTAGTTGAAGAAGTGCAGAAAGGGTATTTGTTAAACGGAAAAGTAATTCGTCACGCAAGGGTCGTGGTAGCCAACTAAGGATTCAATCATGTCAAAAAGAGACTATTACGAAATATTAGGAATCTCACGCGACGCCTCACCGGAAGAGATCAAAAAGGCTTACCGGAAAATGGCGTTAAAATATCATCCGGACAAGAACCCGGATGACGAAACGGCCGAGGCCAAGTTTAAAGAAGCCGCCGAGGCATATGAAGTGCTGGGTAACCCGGAGAAAAGATCACGCTATGACCAGTTCGGCCATGCAGGAACAAGCAATCAGTTCGGCGGTGGCGGATTCGGAGGTGGTATGTCAATGGACGACATATTCAGCCAGTTCGGAGACATCTTTGGCGGCGCATTCGGCGGCGGGTTCAGTGGATTCGGAAGTACAGGGGCCGGTGGACGCCAGACCGGAAGACGAGCCAATAAAGGTTCGAACCTGAGGCTGAAAGTGAAGCTGACCCTCGAAGACATACTGAAAGGAACAGAAAAAAAGATCAAGGTCAATAAATACGTGACCTGTAAGTCATGTAGCGGCACCGGTGCCAAAGACGGCAAATCTTTCAAGACATGCCCAACCTGTAACGGGGCCGGCAGGGTGACCCGGGTCACCAATACCATTCTCGGACAAATGCAGACCGCATCAGTCTGCCCCAGTTGCAGCGGAGAAGGCCAGAGTATTGACGAAAAATGCTCCTCCTGCTACGGTAACGGCATTGTCAGGGATGAAGAAGTGATCAGCATCAATATCCCCGCCGGCGTAGAAGAAGGAATGCAGTTGTCACTCAACGGCAAAGGAAACGCAGCCCCAAGGGGCGGAATTCCTGGTGACCTCATTGTGCTAATAGAGGAAGTCCCGGACAACAGGCTTGTCCGCGACGGAATGAACCTGCTGCACGATCATCATATCAGTTTCCCCCAGGCTGCCCTGGGAACAAGTATTGATGTTCCTACACTGGAAGGAAAGGCCAGGATTAAAATTGAGCCTGGCACCCAACCCGGAAAAGTATTGCGGTTGAAAGGCAAGGGACTCCCATCCGTAAATTCCTATGGCAGGGGTGACCTCCTTGTCAATATTAATATCTGGACACCCCGTAAACTAAGTGCAGAAGAAAAAGAAATCCTGAAGCAACTGGATGAATCCGAGAACTTCAAACCGAAACCCAAAAAGGGAGATAAAAGCTTTTTCGAACGGATGAAAGATGCGTTCAATTAATCAGATCTGATGGGCACACTACTTGAGGCAAATGACATTACGAAGACCTACCGGGATCACCGGGCACTTGACCAGGTGAGTGTACATATCCCCCATCAGAGCATCTTCGGACTGCTCGGGCCCAACGGAGCCGGAAAAACCACCCTGATACGCATCATTAACCAAATCATCGGCGCGGATCAGGGCAGCATACTTTTTGACAATGAACCACTGAGATCCAAACACGTTTTCCAGATAGGCTATCTGCCGGAAGAAAGGGGTCTGTACAAAAAGATGGAGGTGGGCGAACAGTCGATTTACCTGGCCAGGCTAAAAGGACTGAAAAGGCTTGAAGCGAGGAAACTGCTCACCGGCTGGTTCGAAAAATTCGACCTGATGCCCTGGTGGGGAAGAAAGGTGGAAGAACTCTCCAAAGGCATGCAGCAGAAAGTCCAGTTCATCATCACCGTGTTGCATAAACCGCGCTTACTGATCTTTGATGAACCCTTCAGCGGCTTTGACCCCATCAACATTAATCTGTTAAAGGACGAAATTCTCAGGTTAAGGGAGGAGGGCTCCACCATTATCTTCTCGACACATAACATGGGTTCGGTGGAAGAACTGTGTGACCATATCGCCCTGATCAACAAGTCGGAACTTGTGCTGGAAGGAAATGTCAGGGAGGTCCGGAAAAACCACTCCACCAGGCTTTATGAAGCAGAACTGGAAGAAGTCCATACACCTGTTGAGCAATTACTGGATGGCCGGTTCCGGCTGGTGGAAGCCGAAAAGCATCCTAAATCAATGACCGTCCGGATCAGGATAAACAAAGAGGCCACGCCCAATGAGCTGTTGCAATCCCTGTTGACTTGCGGGCAACTCACCTCTTTCAGGGAACTGACACCGACCATGAACGATATTTTCATTAAACAAGTCACCGGCGAATACCCGAGCGGGAACAAATATCTCTCAGATTCTTTTTTTCAGGCCGGGCAGCAGTAAAAAACAGCCACAATGAGTAAAACCGCAACCATCATCCGGCGTGAATTCCTCAGCAGGGTCAGAAAAAAGTCCTTCGTGATCATGACTATCCTGGGGCCCCTGCTCATGGCAGCCATTGTCATTGTGCCGGTGTTGGTGGCCCAGCTATCTGAAAATGAGTACGCTGTCGCCATTGTGGACGACAGCGGTCTTTTCGCACAGGATTTCCAGGACAGGGACAACGTCTATTTTACTCCCCTTGATACGGATATTGACAAGGCGGTCGAACGGATGCACGACGGACGTTTTGATGCAGTACTGCATATTCCTGAAGTCGCTTTCCAGGCCCCGTCAAGCCTCCGGCTGTTTTCTGAAAAGTCGGTGAATTTCAACGCCAAGCTTTTAATAGAAAATATATTGAAACTTGAGTTTGAAAGCATGAAGCTAAGTTCCGCAGGCATAGATGAAGAGGTGCTGCGTTCCATCGAGTCCCCGGTCAACATCCAGGCCATTCGTATCTCAGACGATGGAGAACAAATGACCGACTACCCGGAGATAAGCATGGGGCTGGGCTTTGTGAGCGGCTTCCTGATCTATATCTTTATATTCCTTTTCGGATCACAGGTGCTTCGGGGCGTGCTGGAAGAGAAAACAAGCCGCATCGTGGAGATCATCGTTTCTTCGGTAAAACCTTTTCAACTGATGATGGGAAAGATTATCGGGGTCGGACTGGTCGGGCTGACACAGTTTCTGATATGGGTATTTCTGACCCTGGCTATCGTGGGGGGATTCCAGGCTGCCGCACCCGAGATGTTCAAATTTACCCCGGATGAAGAGGTATTCGTTACCGGCGGGCAGGTACTCAACCAGGATGAACTGCAGATCCAGAAGGAAACCATACAGCAACATGATACACTGGCAGGAGAACTCCTGGAAGGACTATCCTCCATTAATATCCCGGTGATGGTGCTTTCTTTTATATTCTTCTTCCTGGGCGGTTACCTGTTGTATGCCGCGCTCTTTGCAGCCATTGGATCGGCTGTGGATAATGAAGCGGATACCCAGCAGTTTATGCTGCCGGTCACCATCCCCCTTTTACTTGCGCTGATCATGACACAGATGGTCATTTCCAACCCGGAAGGCCCGCTGGCATTTTGGCTGTCAATAATCCCTTTTACTTCGCCCGTAATCATGATGGCCCGTATTCCATTCGGGGTGTCTTATACGGAGCTGGCCCTCTCAGCCGCACTGCTGATCGCAGGTTTTATGTTCACCACCTGGTTTGCTGCCAAAATATACCGGACAGGGATACTGATGTACGGCAAAAAAGTGGATTACAAAGAATTGTGGAAATGGATACGGCATTCATAACTACTCCCAATCGGCAATGACCCTGTCAGAATACAGGAAAAATCGCTGGAACCTCCTTTTCTGTTATCTTTGAATAAAAAACACCACACATGCCCAGAATATTGGTTGTAGACGACGAACGTAGTATCCGCAATACCTTGCAGGAGATCCTCGCTTATGAGAAGTATGAAGTAGTGGTGGCCGAGGATGGCTTTGAAGCCATCGAAAAGATGGAACAGGGCCCTTACGATGTGATATTATGTGATGTGAAGATGCCTAAAATGGATGGCATTGAATTGCTGGATAAATTAAAAGAGAGGGATCCGGATGTTACTGTGGTAATGATTTCAGGGCATGGTACCATCGACACCGCCGTGGAAGCGATCAAAAAAGGTGCTTACGACTTTATATCCAAACCCCTTGACCTTAATCGACTGCTGATCACCATCAGGAACGCCATGGACAAAACCCAGCTCGTTTCGGAGACCAGGGTGCTGAAAAGGAAAGTCAGCAAAACCTATGATATGATTGGAGAATCCGACGCCATCCGTCATATCAAGGAGATGATTGAACGTGTAGCGGGGACAGATGCAAGGGTATTTATAACCGGGGAGAACGGCACAGGGAAGGAGCTGGTGGCCCGATGGCTGCATGAGTTAAGCAACCGGGCAAAAGGACCTTTTATAGAAGTGAACTGTGCGGCCATCCCATCGGAGCTCATTGAAAGTGAGCTTTTCGGACATGAAAAAGGGTCATTTACATCCGCCATCAAACAAAAGAAAGGCAATTTTGAACTTGCGCACGGAGGAACAATTTTTCTTGACGAGATTGGTGATATGAGTCTGTCTGCCCAGGCGAAAGTGTTGCGCACCCTTCAGGAAAACAAAATAACCCGGGTTGGAGGAGAAAAGGAGATCACTGTTGATGTAAGGGTGGTTGCGGCGACCAATAAGCGCATTCAGCAGGAGATTGAAAAGGGAAATTTCCGTGAAGATCTTTACCACCGGCTGAGTGTAATACTGATCCATGTTCCTTCATTGAACGAAAGAAAGGGAGACATCCCGCTTTTGGCTGAACACTTTCTCAATGAGGTGCTACAGGAGCAAAACATGCCACCGAAAAACTTCACGGAAGAAGCACTTGAGGCCCTCCAGGCAATCCGCTGGACAGGAAATATCCGTGAACTACGCAATGTGGTTGAACGGCTTGCCATTTTGTGCGACAAAGAGATCACCGGTGAAGATGTCAGCCAATATGCGCAACCCCTTAAATAGTTGCTGACGACCGGAGGTCTGGCCCTGGATCAGAGCTGTGGCAAAAAATCATCAGCAGCATAACTAACTGATTCCTTTAGTGGACCCAAAAAAACAAAAGAGGAATCAAACAAATTCCCGGCCTTTTCATTTTATTAATGTGGTTTGTTTAAACTCCTTCTGATAAATTTAAAACAACTTAAGGGGTTGTAAGATAATTTGTATCTTTACAGCCCCTAACAAAGAACAGATTTTCAAGATAATACGGTTTTCCCTAACAAATAAATTCTTTAACAAAATGCCTCTTCATATTTCCAAATCAGGAATTTTTGCGACGATCCTTATTCTTTTTTGCATAATCTTTTTCGATGCACGACAAACACAAGCCCAATCAGACAACTCCAACTCCAACTCCAACGGACGTATTTCGGTGTTCCTGGACACCCACCGGTGGATGGACACCGATTATATCAGGGAGGAAATTCCGTTGGTAAATTATGTCCGCGATAAGGAAGTGGCAGACGTGCATATTATTATTACACGGCATGGTGCGGGGTCTGCAGGGACCAATTATGCCATCTCTTTCATCGGGCGCAGGGGCTTTCCGGGAATGGATTACGACATGACTTATTGGGCCCCCTCAACCAACACCTCCGATGATACCAGACGCGGATACACCAACGCGATCAAAGTGGGGCTTGTTCCATACATTGCAAAAACAAACCTCGCAGACCGGGTTTTGGTGGACTTCGATTATGACGAGAAAGCCCGTGTCCAGGAAGACACTCATGAGCCCGAAAAAGATCCCTGGAACAGCTGGGTGTTTGAAGTATACGGCGGGTTTAATTTCAGCAGCGAAGAAAAACGAAGCAATATCTCGAGCCGTTTTGGTTTCTTTGCCGACCGGGTTACCACAGACTGGAAAGTGAGGCTGAGACCATATTTGAATTTTACCAAACAAACATTTGTAACAGATGACGGCGAAATTGTAAGAAGCTCTCACCGGCATGGATACCATACTTATGTGGTAAGAAGCATCAATAATCATTGGTCGATGGGTTTATTTGCCAGTGGGAATTCCAGTACATACAACAACTACCACTTCACCAGTGAACTGGTACCTGCCATTGAATATAGCTACTTCCCCTACAACGAGGCCACCCGCCGCTCAATTACCCTGGCTTACCGGATGGGATACGCTTACCAGAATTATATTGAAACCACCATCTTTCAGAAGGATGAAGAATTTCTCTTGAGTCACTCACTGGAGGCATCTGCCAGGTTTCAACAGCCCTGGGGCACCTTTCGGGGAGGGATCAGCGGTTCGCATTACTTCCATGATTTTTCCTACAACAGGGCTGAGATCTTTGGCAACATCAGTCTTCGGATTTTTCAGGGTTTCTCCCTGAACCTTCAGGCTGAGTATGAGATCATTAATGACTTGATATCCATTCCGGCCGGTGACCTTCCCCTGGAAGACATTTTGCTGGCACAAAGACAGCAGGCCACATCCTTCAGTGTATCAGGGTCGATTGGAATCAGCTATACGTTTGGTTCTGATTTCAGTGCTGCCTACAATCCGAGATTGTAAACCCCCGCGAGATTGTAAACTCCCGGCAGATCTAGAACCCATGGCATAAAAGCAGGCCCATACCTCTGCCCATTGTAACGAAAACGGGATTGACCCTCAATGAGGAGACAATCCCGTTTTTATATCCATTAATTAATGTTCTCTGTGCTGTTTGTCAGAACGACTGAAGATCCCGGAAACCCGTATGCCCGGAAAAGAGTGGCAAAAAAAAGAGGCTGCCTGCAGAATTGTTTCTGAGACGGCCTCTTTTAAGAGCCTTTGATGAATCAAGCAGATCTACTTGCTGTAATCCATATTGGCATGACGCTTATACTGGTTGTATCGCCATTGCGCGTCTTCCTGTGCAGCTTTGAACAGTTTACTGGCATCTTTCGGGAACGCCTTTTTCAGTGAAGAAAAGCGGACCTCAGAGTTCAAAAACTCACTGAACTTATCCCAGTCGGGTTCTTTGCTGTCGAGCTGGAAGGGGTTTTTTCCTTCTGCCTCAAGCAGCGGGTTGTAACGGAAGAGATGCCAGTAACCGGACTCCACCGCATCTTTAGTCTGCTGCTGGGTTTTACCCATTCCACTACGCAAACCATGGTTGATACATGGAGAGTAAGCAATTACCACACTTGGTCCCGGGTAAGCCTCGGCTTCACGCACGGCTTTCAGGAACTGGTTCTGGTTTGCACCCATACCAACCTGCGCCACGTACACATACCCATAGGTCATGGCCATCAAGCCCAAATCCTTCTTGCGGATGCGCTTACCGGCAGCAGCAAACTTGGCGATGGCACCAACGGGTGTCGACTTGGATGCCTGACCCCCGGTATTGGAATACACCTCTGTATCCATCACCAACAGGTTCACATCCTCACCGGAGGCGATCACATGGTCGAGTCCGCCGTAACCGATGTCATAAGCCCAGCCGTCACCACCAAACATCCACACTGATTTCTTCACCAGGTATTGCTTCAAACCCAGGATCTCTTTGGCAATGGGGTTCTCCTCTTTTTGAAGCACTTCAACCACTTTGGCAGAAAGCTCCTTGGACTTCTCTCCATCTTCCTTGCCTTCGATCCAGGCCTTGAAGGCCTCACGGGTTTCGTCATTGAGTTCCCCTTCCATGGAAGACTGCATCAGTCGTGCGATGCGATCCCTGAGCTTATTAACCCCTGTGGCCATACCAAAACCATACTCGGCGTTGTCTTCAAACAGGGAGTTCGCCCATGCCGGACCATGTCCGTCACTGTTCACTGTATAAGGCGTAGCAGGCGCAGATCCACCATAAATTGAAGAACAACCGGTGGCATTGGCAATCATCATCCTGTCGCCGTACAACTGGGTGATCAGTTTTACATAAGGGGTTTCTCCACAACCGGCACATGCACCGCTAAACTCGAACAGGGGCTGGGCAAACTGGCTGTTCTTGACAGATTGCTTTTTATCCAGCAAGGTATCTTTGTAGGATACGTTGTTGTGCATCCAGTCCCAGTGCTTGTCTTCATGCATTTGTTCACCCAGGAGTTTCATTTCAAGGGCTTTTGTTTTGGCCGGACAAACGTCTACGCAGTTTCCGCAACCGGTGCAGTCAAGCGGACTCACCTGCATACGGTATTTGAGGCCGGCCAGAGACTTACCCTTGGCGTCAATTACCTCAAGGGTTTCCGGTGCCTGCTTCATCTCTTTCTCATCAAGCAGGAAAGGACGGATTACCGAGTGAGGACAAACATAGGCGCACTGGTTACACTGGATACAGTTTTCCTTGATCCATTCCGGCACATGTACGGCAATTCCACGCTTCTCATAAGCGGTGGTTCCCTGTGGGAAGGTTCCGTCTTCACGTCCGCGGAATGCGCTTACGGGCAGGTCATCTCCCTTCTGGCTGTTAATGGGGTAGACAATATCGCGGATAAACTCAGGGACATCTTCCCGGACATTCAGTTTTACTTCTTCTTCAGCCTTTTTCCACCCGGCCGGGATGTCTACCTTGTGTACTTTACCACCTTCATCCACAGCAGCATTGTTCATCCTCACAATTTCCTCTCCCTTTCTGCCGTAGGATTTCTGAATGGCATCCTTCATTTCCTTTACAGCCTTCTCGTAAGGAATCACCTCGGTTACCTTGAAGAAGGCACTTTGCATGATGGTATTGGTACGGCCGCCAAGACCGATCCGTTCTGCGATTTCTGTCGCATTGATGATATAGAACTGAATGTCATTGTCAGCCATATAACGCTTCATGTGATCAGGCACCCGCTTCTTGGTTTCCTCCTCATCCCAGATGGAATTCAGCAGGAAGACCCCGCCTTTTTTCAGGCCATGGAGCATGTCATATTTCTCCAGGTAAGCCGGAACGTGGCAGGCCACAAAGTCGGCGGCGTTGATCAGATAGGGAGAACGGATGGGACTGTCTCCGAAACGAAGATGGGATACAGTTATACCACCTGATTTTTTACTATCGTAAGAGAAATAACCCTGGGCGAACTTGTCAGTGGTGTCTCCGATAATTTTGATGGAGTTTTTATTGGCACCTACTGTACCATCTGCACCAATTCCGTAAAACTTCGCCGCATAGTTGCCTTTGGGAGACACATCCACGTTGTCCCCAAGCGGCAGCGAAGTGAACGTTACGTCATCCACAATCCCCACAGTAAACCGGTTTTTCGGCTCGGGCAATTTCAGATTGTCGAATACTGAAACAATGTTTCCCGGCACGGTATCCTTGGAACTCAGTCCGTAGCGACCACCAACAATTACAGGGGCATTTTCTTTTCCATTGTACAATTCGCACACATCAAGATACAGCGTTTCACCATTGGCGCCGGGCTCTTTGGTACGATCAAGCACGGCAATGCGCTTCACTGTATCAGGCAATACACGGAAGAAATACTTGGCAGAAAACGGACGGTACAGGTGGACACTGATCAGACCCACTTTCTCTCCCTGAGACATCTTATAGTCAACAGTTTCCTTGATCGTTTCTGTGATGGACCCCATGGCAATAATAATGTTTTCTGCATCAGGGGCACCGTAGTAGGTAAACGGATGATATTCACGGCCGCAGAGTTTAGATATTTCCTGCATATATTCTTCCACCATATCGGGAACTACCTGGTAAAACGGGTTGGCGGCTTCCCTTGACTGGAAGTAAATATCAGGATTCTGGGCAGTACCACGGGTAACGGGGTTCTCCGGGTTCAGCGCACGGTCACGGAAATCCTGCACGGCCTTCATGTCAACCAGTCTGGCAAGCTCTTCCTGATTGGCCTCTTCTACCTTCTGCACTTCGTGCGAGGTGCGGAAGCCGTCAAAGAAATGGAGGAAAGGAATCCTCGATTTGATCGCAGCCAGGTGGGCAATGGGTGCAATGTCCATGATCTCCTGCACACTACCTGTAGCCAGCATGGCAAAGCCCGTATGACGGGTACTCATCACATCCGAATGATCTCCGAAAATAGACAGTGCCTGCGCTGCAAGACTCCTGGCGGAAACATGCAACACCCCCGGCAATAATTCACCGGACATCTTGTACATATTGGGGATCATCAGCAAAAGACCCTGCGAGGCTGTATAGGTACTGGCAAGTGCACCTGATTGCAATGCACCGTGCATGGCACCCGCGGCACCAGCTTCAGACTGCATTTCCACCAATTTAACTTCTTCACCAAAAATATTCTTTCTGCCATTGGCAGCCCACTCGTCCACATTTTCAGCCATGTTGGAAGAAGGGGTGATCGGATAGATGGCAGCCACTTCACTGAACATGTAAGCAACATGAGAAGCCGCGTGGTTTCCGTCACACGTGATAAATTTTTTCTCTTTGGTCATAATAGTTATTGTTTGTTAGAATTTCAAAAGGTCTTATTTATAGGGAGTTAGACCACCTCTTGGAGGCGACAAATTTACAAAATATTATCCACTATATACAGTAAATCCTCCTATTTATAACGATTATAGGTAAGAGGAGGGTGCTGTATTGTTAATCAAAAAACATCCAGGAAACCCCGAACTTGAACATGGCTTCGGGTAAAGGATAGAATGGAATGTCATACACCGGACCATGGTCAAACACCAGGCCGGCAAGATGCTGAAATTTCACAAAAAGCCTGGCCCGGCTGATTTGGGCATTGACAAATGCATCCACAAGAAAAACATGACCGCTCTCGTAATCATACTGGCGGTAAAACTGCCTCAACACAGGCATATACGCCATCGGTTCATAGGGGGCATTATACCTTACATCAAACCCAATATGCGTAAAGAGTGCTTCGTCAAAAAGGCTGAAAGCCGCATAAAATGAATGATGACTGACCCAGGGAGGAAACTGCTCATAATGTCGTTCATCCAGGAACTGGTACAGCAACTCGTGCCTTGTGCGAAATACACCTGGCTCAAATCGGGCCGACAAACGGGCGGTCCATACAGAAACAACATCATCACGTTGTACGGGATAGGCAGCCGCATTCAGAAAAACAGGACGGCTCAGTAAATAATAATCTCCGCTGAGAGACAGGTTGCTCCAGGAATACTTTACATTGAGGTTCAATGTCCGTGAAGTCCTGAGATCATGGTCCCAACGCACATAATTGCTGTTAAACCGACTGTAGAAATAGGGTGCCTGCCGTTCAAGGTAAGCAGCTTCAAGGCGCAAACGGGATGCATCCGTATCCCTGCCGGCATTCAGCGCTCCCATAATACTGAGATCCTGATCGTTATACCCACCATAAGTGTATTTAGCAAATCCATCCAATGATAAAAACAGCCCAGGGTCAGACTGTACTTCAACTCCGGGTTCGAATTGTGAAAAGCGCTCCCTTCTGAACAGTCCTTCTGCTCCCTGTCTGGCCAGGTCGGGCTGCGTGATATTTACCAGGCGATGCGCAAGGAATACGGTGAGGTTCAACGGAAAGCGCCTTTTTTCACTTCCGGAAACATGGCTGGACCAGCTAAGCCTGTTCTCCAGCACATGTACCAGGGTGGAATCATAGGTAAGTCCGTCATTGAAATGGGCTGCCCGGGGGTAGAAAGCCGGAGAAGGCATCCCTTCATCCTCATATATATATGCCTCCCGCCGGTATTCTGCCGAATGCCTTAACATGCCAAAGCTCAGAAAATTTTCATCCTGTAAGGTATCTTTTCGCTGTTGAATTCCCGGTTCATACGACTGGTGAATCCGGAATGCAAGCTCCCGGTAGCGGGAAACCGCATCATACAAAAATACGCTGTCACGGACCTCGTCCTCTTCAAACCCCAGATGATTTTGCAGCCCGCCGCTCTCCATGTTAACGACCCGGTTTACCACGAAGCTTCCCAATAGATGGTAGCGATCAGAAGGTGTGACATCCAGAGTAAGCAATAAACTGGCATTCCTTGACTGGCCCCGGCTGTAATATCCGGGGGAGTTAACCACCTGGTATTCCATCCCGCCATAGACTTCCTCATGAAAACGCTGATTATGCCTTGCAGTGAATAATTGTTCGTTTTCTGAACCCGTCACATAAAACAATTCGGAATACACAAAATCAGGCCGGTAAAACTTCAGGTCACTGACAGGGAAGGTATACCCGGGGTATAAATCGCCCGGGTAAAGTGAGAAATGCTTTTTTTTGTTAACAGAAAATGCAAGGGAGCGGTTCACATGCCCCACATTTCCCTTACCGGCAAAAAAATATGGATCTCCGCTATAAAAATCATAATGCTGGAAACCGGAAAGCGTGGTGTCAAGGTAAAGGTCCCCCTCAAAATACGGATTGAACAGATCTGTTTCCGTGAACCAGGGTACAACAGAAAAGGGGTCTTCTTCGCCGGATACTGTCAACGGAATCAGGAACCCCATACTAAACCATACACCCACAAGGAGAACACTACGAAGCATGGTTACATATCGGAATTGGTCAAAAATGCGATGTAAAGGTAATCGTTTTTTTGCTGCTGCCGCATGGTTCTGCACGGTATTTGCTGAGGCAAAAACTTGTTGCCAACAGGCAATTATATTCTTTTGCCAGGTAATTATTGTTAACTTTGTTTTTAACTTAAACATTTGATAATTAGAAATGTATCGCATTAGCTGTTTACTGACAATATGCCTGTTTGTTCTTTTTCCGGATCCTGGTTTTTCCTGGGAGAATAAGGATGAGCAGCGCCCTCCTGAGAATCTCTCCGTGGGCCTCACGCTTAGCGGCGGCGGTGCAAGAGGGCTTGCCCATGCCGGGGTACTGCATGTACTGGATAGCCTGGGAATCAAAATAGACTACATTACCGGAACCAGTATGGGGAGTATAGCAGCAGGCATGTATGCTTCAGGCTATACCGCCAAAGAAATAGAAGAATTTGCCCTGGAGATGAATTGGGATGAAATGTTTACCCGGAGCAGTCACCTCAGTTACATTCATCCTGCAAGAAGAGAGGACCACAGGAAATTTTTCCTGGAGGTTCCGGTGGCCAACCGGAAAATTCAGTTACAAACCGGTGCCGTTGAGGGACAGCAACTATGGAACACCCTGAATGAAGTATTCCTGCACGTCCACGACATCCATGATTTCAGCCAACTGGACATCCCCTTTAAATGCATAGCCACCAACGTGGAAACCGGTGAGGCGGTGGTCATGGAGGAAGGTAACCTGATTACGGCTATCCGGGCCTCCATGGCCATCCCCGCCGTATTCAGAACGGTAGAGCGGGAAGGGCTGAAACTGATTGACGGAGGCGTAGTGAATAATTTCCCCGTGGTTGAAGCCAAAAACATGGGGGCTGATTTTGTGATCGGCGTCAATGTTTCACAGGGGTTAAGACCTGCAGAAGAACTGACTAACCCCATTGACATCATATATCAAATGGGTTTTTACAGTGATGCCAAATCTTTTACACAAAACAGGAAGGCTACTGACCTGTATATTGAACCGGAACTTAAGGGATATACGGCAGCCAGTTTCGAACACACAAAAGAGATCATTGAGCAGGGAAAAATTGCGGCCCGGAAAATGATCGATCAACTGCGCGAACTGCCTGTAACCGAACAGAGCAGGGAAGGCCATATAGCCGAACAAAGGGGAAATATGCAGATTGTCATAGACAGCCTGCATTTCGACGGATTAGAGAATGTTCGTCCTTGGTTTGCAAGGAATTCAATGAATATTGTCCCCGGAGACACCATCACCTCTTCGGAGTTAACCAGGGGGATCAACAGGCTATTTGCGACAGGCTACTTTGAACGGGTGCACTATAATTTACAATCAGATGAAGACCAAAAAGGGGCAACCCTGGTCATAGAAACAAAAGAACAACCTTTTACCAGCCTGGCAGCAGCGGTTCATTTCAGTTCATTTTCGGGGGTTGGCCTGATTGGAAAAATCGGGAGTGAACGGTTGTTTACCTACAACGCCCTGGGTGAACTGGTTATTCTGGCCGGCGAAAATCCCGCTTTTAAAAGCCGGCTGCTTTTCTATACCGGTGACCGGCGCCGGGCATGGTTTGACCTGAGTACCGAAGGACGCATCATCACCTTCCCGATATATGAAGATTTCCAGCGCAGGGCACAATATCGGCAAGGATACCTTAGAAGTGAGTTATCCTTTAACAAAACTTCCGGGTCTGACGGTTATTTCTCCATGGGTTCAGGTTTTATCTTACGGGAATTGTCTCCCGTAATAGGCGGCAGGATGATAATTGAAGGACACATGGGAGCATTTGATGCTTTTGCAAGGTACAAGCTTAATGGGTTAAACAGAAACTCCTTCCCCACTTCCGGACAGTATATTGAAGCAACCGCTTCCTATCATTTTGCTCAAAGACCCTCGCTTTCCACACTACGGCTGGATGGACAGGACTCAAGTCTGGAAGACATGGGTATTGAAATAGGAAACTATTTCCGGGTAAAACTCAACTGGGAAACATACGTTCCGATCAGTAAAACACTGACCCAGCTATCACAACTCCAGTTCGGATATAATATTGATTATAACCAGGGCTTTATTAATAGTTTTAATGTGGGCGGCACGTATGATTTCCTGGAGAACCAAATCACCTTCTGGGGATTGAATGAATATGAATTAATGACCGAATCTATCATTGCAGGTCAGCTTGGTTATCAATACCATATAGGACGAGGGCTTTATGCATCAGCAATTACAAACGCTGCCTTATATGATTTCAGGCTGGACATGCCGGAACAGATTGCCTCAGACAATATGGTTTACGGAGGCGCGCTGTCATTGGGTTATGACTCCCTGATCGGACCTTTTGAGCTTACCTTTGCATACAGCCCTCAGTCCAAACGGGTTACCGGTTACCTAAACCTTGGCTGGGCTTTTTGATTTGTTGTTGTAATGCACTACTCTCCCATTAGTTGTAGCGGCGCATCAAAAACCTTACAACATCAAATTTCCGCTGCCTTTCTCTGCAGACAATATTATACAGATAATTTGGATAAGTCAGAAATATAATGTAATTTGTTAATAACTACTTGTTGTATGAAGTTCGTGCAATAAAATTATTGTCTAACTAAAACAAGCACAACAATGAAATTTTCAAGAATTACAAAGAAAGTATTTGCAACAGTTGTTATTTCGCTTTGTTTCGCTTCAATCAGCGTGGCTCAGGATTATAGCACAGGAATAGGAGTCAGGGGGGGATTGTCCTCAGGGCTGACCATCAAGCATTTCATCGGTGAGAAAGCTGCCTTTGAAGGGATTCTTTCCAGCAGATGGAGGGGGTTTGGAGTCACCGGACTTTACGAAATCCACAATCAGGCTTTTGATGAAGAGGGATTTAAATGGTATTATGGATTTGGAGGCCATATTGGTTTCTATGACGGAGACTATGCAGGATGGGGAGATGCAGGAACAACTTATAGTGTCATTGGAGTGGATGGAATACTGGGTTTGGAATACAGTTTTACAGAAATCCCATTTAATGTGAGTATCGACTGGAAACCCGCTTTTAATTTATATGGGCATTCGGGCTTTTGGGGGGATAATGGAGCCTTATCAGTAAGATATATTTTCTAACCCGGGCACAATTTAAAATCCCTGGCGGCAATGGTGCATTGGCATCATTGCCGTTTGTTTTTTTTGCACCTGCCCTGGTGAGGTTTCTTGATTTGCTGCTGCAATGCCACAAATGGCGCAAAAATGACGCAGTAAAGGCCTGATCATATATTTCGGAATAGTTTACTTTTACCCATGAATTGAAAACTTTGAAAAAATGAAAAATTCAGATCTGGGAATAAGGGTAAAAGAATTGCGCAATCGCAGAGGGTTTTCTCAAGAGTTGTTAGCCGAAAACTCAGGACTGGGCGTTCGAACCATCCAGCGCATTGAAAACGGGGAAACAGAACCACGCGGAGATACACTCAGACGATTGGCCAATGCTTTGGACGCAAGTCCGGATGAGATAATTGACTGGCAACTCTCTGAAAACAAAGGTTTTCTTATGGCATTGAATCTTTCTTCGCTGGGGTTTATTCTTTTCCCACTATTGGGAATATTAATCCCATTGATATTATGGATATCAAAAAAAGAAAAAATAAAACATGTAAACCAAACAAGCAAAGAAATCCTGAATTTTCAGATTACGTGGACAATTGTAGTGATATTGACTTTCATATATTTTGCAGGAAGTATGTATTATAGAATCAGCCAGGCGGGAGATATATCACCAGCACTAATAATGGGGAATTCGGCCATTAAGTTTACAGTTTATGGATTTTTGTACTTATATAATTTTGTTTTAATTTTAATCAATACCATTCATATTGGTAATGATAGAAAAGTGAAATATTTTCCTAAAATTAATGTGATTAAATAGACCAATGGGTGACAAGCCTGCATTTCTCCTGGCCGTCATTGCCTGTTATGGAATGCAGGCAACGCAAATGGTCTTGATTTGTAATGCATTGTGTTGTAACATCCACTTTGTCTCCTGCAAAGGTTTCTTTGAGCCATTGCACCTGTAAACGATCCATCCTGTGGGTCTCATGTATTGAAGGGGGAATCGACTCCAGGGCCCATTTCACGTAAACCACATTATTAACATGCTGATTGATATCTATATCTGCAGTCAGCACCCGGAAACCGGCCATGTAGTCTGCTCCGGATAAAGACGGTATTTCATCCATATGCATTCTTTCCTCAGGTGTACCCTGGTGGCCATAGGCTTTTTTCATGTTTTCATCCACACGTACTGGTCTTTTCTTATTGGTGTCCAAAAAGATCCATGAGGAACTGGCGGTCGCCAATTCTCTTCCGTCGGTATCAAGCACACGGTAGTTTCTGAAGCCCATAAACCGGTATACAGAACCGGGGATTGTCTGGACCACAATTCGGTCATTGAATGCAGGTGGATGGACAAACCGGATATCAAAACCATGCAGCAACCAGATCACCCCGTGTGTACGATAATATTCCAACCCTACCCCTTCAGCTTCACTTTGAAGCAATGCCAGTTCTTCAAAGTAATTCATCAGCGCATCAATCCTCAGCGCTCCGTCGATCCCGGTTTCATATATGTGTACACAATACTCTTTTTCAAAAGGTTTTCCGGCCATTGTAACAGATCTTTTATGCGTAAGTCAGTAAAGGACAAAATAACCCCCAAATTTAGAATTTTCCATTGGCATATT
>CAYXEH010000008.1:0-16809 GCA_964463915.1 uncultured Bacteroidales bacterium
TGGTTACCCACCACATCATAGAAAGTGTACCAGTCCACCTGCCCGGCATTGATCGAATCGTCAATCCAGATGGCGGCAAGATAATCACCCGCGCGTGGCGCAACCGTAAAGGTGGCATCTTCTCCTTCAAATACGGGCACCTCGCCCCAGGGAGAGATTGTACCATCGCCCGGATCCGTATCCGAACCCCTTGTGCCGGCTGTGATCAGGTGGGGCTCAGTTGCAGGATCGGGCGCAAACCGCACCTCGATCTCATGGTCATCACGGACGCGGGCAAAGGTGTAAAAGTCGTGCACACCCACGGGTTTACCATCCACGATCACCTCAGCAATGTACCAGCCATCATCGGGCACAATCAGGTAGGTGATGTCGTCTTCTGCCCTGACACCCACCTCACCCTCAGGGGTAATGCTACCGCCGTAAACCTCTCCGTCAAAGCCATCAGGCTCAAGCACCCTGGCCGTAATCGTATGGTCATTCACCGGCTCGCTGCTGAACTCGGCCGTGATGGTATGGTTACCCACCACATCGTAGAAAGTATACCAGCCTGTCTGACCGGCGTTGATCGTGTCATCAATCCATACAGCCGAAATATAATTGTTCTCATTATGAGTAATAGCAAAGGTGGTGTTGCTGCGGTCTGCCACTTCCACTTCACCAACCGGGCTGATTTGTCCATCACCCGGATGAGTGGTATCGGAAGCAGTTCCTGCCACAATCTGATGCGTCACCACATGCGGATCCTGGCGAAAATGGATCTCAATCTCATGATGATCATCCACATGATTGAAATAGTATTCGGGCAGCAGACCGACGTTCCGTCCGTCTACCAGCACCTTGTCGATAGAATACCCCGGATCCGGACGGAAAACAAACCCTACATGGCTGCCCTTTGCGGCCTCTATCTCACCTTCAGGTGAAATGTAACCGCCTTCTCCGGCCACCGAAGCATCAATGGTATAGGTCTCTCCGGGCTCCCCTTCCTCAAAGAATACCTCAATGGTATGATCGCTGTCCACATACCTGAAAATATATTCATCGGGCATACCCACCGGTTCCCCGTCCACCTCCACGGCAGAAATATAATAACCGGGATCTGCATGCATCCTGAATTTCGCATGGGTACCTGACACCACGCCCACCTCTCCTTCCGGACTGATATAGCCGCCTTCCCCATTTACACCGGCCGTGATGGTAAAATCAGGAGTCGGGTCGGTATCGGTAAAGGTGGCCGTAATGGTATGGGCTTCCTCCACATAATAGAAGGTGTAACTGTCAAGGAGGCCTACATTCACCCCGTCAACTACCAATTGCTCCACATAACTATCTGTACGCGGAGTCAGGTTGAAGGTGGCATGGTCGCCTTCAGCCACATATACATCCCCCTCGGGGGCAATCTCCCCGTCGCCCGTTCCGGCTGGATCAACCCCGGAGGTGATCAGGTGAGAATCAAAGGGCGCATCACTGAAAACTGCAACAATACTGTGGCTGTCGTCCACATCGTGGAAAATGTAGCGTTCCGGAGTACCCACATTCAGGTCATCCACCTCAACCCGCCTGATATGGTTGCCGTCAACCGGGGTAATAGCGAAATGGATGTCCCGGCCGGCCTCCACAGGAATATCACCTTCTGGTGAGATATGCCCTTCGCCGGTTCCGGCCTCCGGATCAACGCTGGCAGTAACCGTATGGGTGGCGGGGCTTTCGGTATCAAAGTGCACAACCACCTCGCGTGGGCGATCCACATAATAAAATTTGTAGGAATCAGGCATCCCCACATACTCCCCGTCTACGTAAACCGCCGAAATATGAGAATTATCACCGGCGGTAAAGTTGAAACGGGCATGACCGTCTTCCTTCACCTGTATCTCACCCCACGGTGAGATATGTCCCTGGGCTCCTCCATGCTCCACTTTACTGGCAGTAATGGTGTGGGTGGTGATGTCATCCCTGGTGAAGCTCACCTCAATCTCATGGCTGTCGCCCACATCCCGGAAGGCATACCACTCAGGAGCCCCGATCGCATGGTTATCCACACGCACCTCTTCAATCCTGTTGCCAAATTCCGTATAAGGCTCCATCAAAAAGGTGATGTCGTCCCCGGTTTTTACCCCGACATGCCCGGCAGGGCTGATGGCGCCACCACCGAATTCTGTCACGGTGGAGGTAATGGTATGATTGTGTACCGGCTCATCCCCGAAACGGGCATGGATTTTATGGTCTTGCTGCACATCATAAAAAGTATACCAGGGAACCTGTCCTGCATTGATGGTGTCATCTATCAGGATGGCTTCCAGGTAATGGCCGCTTTGCGGCACCACTGTGAAAGTGGCATTGTGACCCAGTTCCACGCCTGTATCGCCCCAGGGTGAAATCCCCCCTTTTTCGTGATCATTGGTACTCGAGGTAATAATGCGGACATCCAGGTCCTCTGCGGTGAATTCCACCTCGAGGTCAAAGTCGTTCTGCACATTCCAGAAGGTATAACTGTAAGGCAACCCAACCGGGTTCTCCTCCGGTGGATCTACCATGTGGTTATTCACAAGAACGGTTTTAATGTTCCATCCCTCTTTGGGGAAAATGGTAATGGTAATGTTGTCTCCTTCCCGCACCCCGATCGAGCCCTCCGGGCTTACCGAACCTCCCTCGGGATTCACCACCGCGGTGGTAATGGTATAATCGTGAACCGGCTGACTGCTGAACTCTGCCGTGATGGTATGGTTGCCCATTACATCATAAAAGGTATACCAGTCGGTTTGGCCGGCATTGAGTGAATCATCTATCCACAAGGCGGCCAGGTGTTGGTCGGGATCCGGAGTGATGTAGAAACTCACATCGCTCCGGTCAGCTACTTCTACTTCACCTGTCGGGGCAATGTAACCCGTTCCCGGATCCACGGTTGAAGAAATGGTTCCGGCCGTGACAATATGGTTAGTCGCATGCGGATCCTCACGGAAACGAACCACGATGTCATGGTTTTCCGATACATCATGGAAAGTGAATTCCGGCAGCAACCCGATATTCCGGCCGTCCACCAACACCTCGTCAATGTGATAGCCCGGGTCCGGGCGGAATACAAAGTTGACATGACTGCCTCGTTCCGCAGTGACTTCTCCTTCAGGCGATATATAGCCACCCTCTCCGTCCACGCTGGCATCAATGGTGTACTGGGTACCCGGGCCCCCCGACCGGAAAAAGACTTCAATGGTATGATCCTCATCCACATGACGGAAAATATACTCCCGCACACGTCCCACATTTTTGCCGTTCACCAGTACCTTGTCAATGTAATTCCCGAGCTCGGGCTGAATCCTGAACATGGCATGGGTTCCGCTGATCACCCCTACCGTTCCTTCAGGGCTGATGTAGCCATTGCCTCCGCCAACACTGGCAGTGATGGTATGTTCGGGCTGCGGGTCAGTGTCGGTAAAGGTGGCCGTGATCGTGTGTGAAGCATCCACATAACGGAATGCATATTCATCCACCAGTCCCACATTGATCCCGTCCACGAGTACCTTTTCTACAAAGCTGTTTTCCCTGGCATGGATGTCAAAATTCATATGATCACCGGCAAAAACGGGCACAAGTCCTTCCGGAGAGATCTCTCCTTCACCGGTGCCTGCCGGATCAAGCCCGGAATGGATGTAATGGTAACTCAGTTGCCCGGCGCTGAATGAAACTTCTATCTCGTGATTGTCGCTGATGTCATGGAACACATAGTCTGAAACCGCTCCCACATTATTGCCGTCTACCCGTACCCGGTGTATGTAATGTCCGTCAATTGGAGTGACCTCGAAGTGCACATCCCGTCCCTGTTCTGCGGCTACTTCCCCAAAAGGAGAAATATAACCCTCACCGGTTGCAGTCAGCGTATTGACAGATGAAGTCACCGTGTGGGTAGCCGGCCGCTCTGTGCCAAAATGAACTTCGATGTTGCGTGGGCGATCCACGTGATGGAATTCATAATACTCAGGCAGCCCGACATATTCTCCATCCACATAAACCGCTGTAATATGCGACCCCTCTTCAGGGCTGAAACGGAAACGGGCATGCTCATTGTCTTTTACCTGGATTTCACCCCATGGTGAAATATGACCGCCGGCGCCTTCCTCCTCCACTTTATGGGCTGTGATGGTGTGGGTCGTGATAGCGTTGTCGGTAAAGCTGACCTCGATCTCATGGTCTTCATTCACATCCGGGAACAGATACCATTCCGGTGCACCAACCGCAAACCCATCCACACGTACCTCTTCTACACGATGGCCGGCATCCGGGGCCATCAAAAAGGTGATGTCGTCACCGCTGCGAACATCCACCCCGCCCTCAGGGGATATTTCACCCCCGGTATTACCAGCCACTGTGGCGGTAATGGTGTGATTGTTTACCGGTGATTCATCAAATTCAGAGGTAATGGTATGATTGCCGGCCACATCCCAGAAGGTGTACCATTCAACCTGCCCCGCATTGATCGAGTCATCAACCCAGATGGCCGCCAGGTGATGATCCGCATCGGCCCGGCTGCGGAATGAAACATCGCTGCCGGCGGTAACAGGCACCTCGCCTTCAGGCGAGATCCGGCCACTTCCGGCTGTTCCTTCAACAGAAGCCGCAGCGGCTGTGATGTGGAAATCAGCGGCCGGCTCAAGACCGAACCTTACCTGGATGTCATGGTTGCTTCGTACATTATGGAAAGCATAAAGGGTATCCAGCCCCACATGGTTACCATCCACGATGACCTCATGGATGTAGGAGCCCTCCTGCGGAGTAATGTGGAAGTAGGCCTGGCCGCCGTCTGCCACGGGTATGTCGCCCACCGGGGCGATATCTCCTTCCCCTTCACCCTCCAGTACTTCAGCACGGATAACATGCGCTGCCGGATCCGAAGTGCCGAATTTCACTTCAATTTCACGATCATAACTCACCCCATGGAACACATACTGGTTCACGAGGCCCACATCTTCTCCGTCTACCCGCACGTATTCAATATAAGAGCCCGGGTCTGCCTGGATCACAAATGTGACATCCTCCCCGTCATTCACCGGAATAGTACCCAACGGGTTCAGGTGGCCGCTGGCACCTTCCGCCTCAATTTTGGTGGCAGTAATGGTATGAGTCACCACATTGGGCTCATCGCTGAACACCGCCCGTATGCTATGGTCTTTGGAAACATTGGGGAAAGTATAGCTGGTGGCTTCCCCGACATAATAATCATCCACATAAATGGCCTGGATAAAGGATCCCGGTTTGGGATGAATGCTGAAATGTGCATGACTTCCATCAGCCACCTGAACTTCACCGTCGGGCGTAATGTAGCCTTCGCCCATTCCGGTTTCGTCAGATTCAGTGGTTGCCGAGATGGTGTGCACCGTCTCAATATCCGTCTCGCTGAATATCGCTTCAATGGTGTGGTCTTCATTCACATAATGGAAGGTATAGCTGGCTACCATACCCACATTGGTGCCATCCACAATGACCTCTTCAATGGCATTGCCGGCGGCAGGGGCAATGTGGAAGGTAACATGGGTGCTGTCTTCCACGGCCACGTCACCAAACGGACTGATGTAACCGGCCGCCCCTTCTTCACTGACCGATGAGGAAATGGTATGCTGCGGGTCGGCCGCTTCCTGGGCAAACAGCACTTCAATGTGATGATGGGCCGACACCATGTGGAAGGTATAATCATCCGGCATTCCCACGTTGACGCCGTCCACATATACCGCTTCAATGTGGTAGCCCGTCTCCGGAAGGATCTCAAACATCATGCTGTCTCCTTCGGCCACAGGCACATTTAAGGGCAATTCAAACAATTCCGGATCATCAGGCTGCGGACGGAAAGGATTCTGGTCACCGCGAACGGGTTTGATCGTGCCTTCTTCGCCGGTGTTGTCCGCATGCAGGTCGGCCACAATCGTGTAAACCGGTTTGTCACTGAATACAGCACGGATGGAATGATCTTCTGTTACATTGGAAAAGGTATAGCTTACCGGGGCACCGGCACCATAATTGCCAAACTGACCCAGGTTAACCCCGTCAACCCATAGGGCTGCCAGGTATTGGTCCGGTGCCGGCTCCACGGTAAAGGTCACATCGTCGCCATCCCAAACCGCCACGTCGCCCAGGGGCGAAAGGCTGCCCTCTCCCGTGCTCTCCTCATCAATGGAAGCATTGATGGTATGACTTGACGTGGCAGGGGTCTGCGTGAACCTGGCCTGGATACTGTGATGGTCATCCACATAGTGGAAGGTATAACTACTTACCGCACCGACTGACTGTCCGTCTGCCACCACTTCCTCAATATACCAGCCTTCGCCGGGGGTAACATGGAACGACACATCGCTTCCTTCCGCAGCCGGGGTTGTACCCCAGGGGGAAATATATCCGGCAGTTTCCTCACCCGGAGCCGGGTAAACACTGGAGGTGATCAGGTAGTCATCCCGGTTATCCTGGGCGAAACGCACCTCGATCTCGTGATCACCCTGCACATCATTAAATGTATAATCGTGTCGGAGCCCCACGTTGACCCCGTCAACGAGCACTTCAGCCACATGATGGCCCGTGTCGGGGGTAATCATAAAGGTAATATGGTCACCGGTTCTGACCCCCACATCTCCTTCGGGAGAAATAGCTCCGCCTGACCCGTTCACCGTGGCGGTGATGGTATGGTTACGAACCGGCTCACTGCTGAACTCTGCAGTAATTGTATGGTTGCCGGCTACGTCATAGAAGGCATACCGGTCTGCCTGACCGGCATTGATGCTGTCATCAATCCATATGGCTGCCAGATAATCCCCTGGTTCGGGGGTAATGGCATACGTCACACCGGAACCATCTTCCACCCTGGTCTCCCCCCACGGGGAAATATGGCCCGACCCCGGATGTGTCGCACTTGATCGCGTACCGGAGGTAATGATATGTGCCTGCGGCTCCGTATCGGTGAAGCCAACCTCAATGTGGTGATTCCGGCTCACATCATAGAATGTATAAAGGTCGGGCAGTCCCACATATTCCCCGTCAACCCTGACCCAGGCCACATGGGATCCCGTTCCGGGCGTAAGTGCAAACCCGATGTCATCTCCCCCGATCACGGTAACAACGCCTTCCGGGGCGATATGACCATCTCCCTCAACCACTTCCGCAGTGATCTCAAAAGTTTCATCAGGTTCCTGATCCGTAAATACCGCCCGGATTGTATGGCTTTCAAGCACATCATGGAAAATGAATTCAGAGACTCTTCCGGCATTGATGCTGTCATCAATCCAGACCGACTCAATCCAGCTACCATCCCCTTCCGTAATGGTATAGTGGACATGATCCCCATCGGCCACCGCTGTTTCACCCCATGGCGAAATATGCCCCTTCGCTTCCCCTTTGGTTTCCACATAAGAGGTAATGGTATGCGTGCCAGGGCTTTCCTCCTCAAAACGGACGACGATTTCGTGATTATCCTGCACATCATGGAAGGTGTACCATTCCGGAAGGCCGACGCTCTCCTCGTCGTCAATCAGTACTTCAGCCACGTGATACCCGGGCTCAGGGGTAAACAGGAAGGTGATGCTGTCCCCCCGTGCCACTTTTACCTGGCCTTCGGGGGAGATGAACCCGCCGGTGCCGTCTACCGATGCATCAATGGTATAACTTTCGGGTTCCGCAGCGGCAAACTCGGCATGGATCTTATGATCCCCGCTGACATAAGGGAAGGTATACTGTTCCACCCGCCCGGCATTGATGCTGTCATCAATCCAGACAGCCGACACATAGGTATCGGGGCCGGGCCTGATCAGGAAGGTCATATGTTCTCCGTTGGCCACGGGCACTTCTCCCCAGGGTGAAATCCCTCCGCTCAGGCCTTCCGGCAGATCCTGTGAAGACGTGATGATATGTTCCGCAGGATCATCCGGGGCAAAACGCACGGAAATTTCATGGTTTTCGCGGATATTATAGAAGATAAACCAGTCGTGCAGGCCAACCAGGTGTTCGCCGTCCACGATTATTTCTGCAATATGCCATCCGTCATCGGGGTAAATCAGCAGGGTCAGGTCTTCGCCTTCAGCCACACCGACCTCACCTTCCGGTGTGATCCGGCCGCCTCTTTCATCCGCAGGCAATCCTTCTTCTCCCGCGGGATCCATCACAGTGGCCGTTACCACATAAGCATCCACCGGCTGATCGCTGAACGAAGCGGTTATGGTATGGTTTCCGGCAATGTCGTAGAAGGTGTAATGATCTGTCTGGCCGGCATAAATGCTGTCGTCAATCCACACAGCATCCACATGGTTACCGTCAACCGGGGTCAGGTCAAAACGCACCCTGCTGCCCCCTTCCACAGGCGTTTCACCGTATGGGGTGATATAGCCATCTGCCCCTTCCGGATCTACTTCTGAGGTGATCTGATAAACAGGATCGGGCGGTGTGGTGCTGAACCTGACGACCAGTTCATGATAACCCTCCACATAATAGAATGTATAGTCTTCCGTAAGTCCCACATTTTCTCCGTCCACATATACCGCCTCAATGTAGTGGCCGGTTTCGGGAATGATCTCAAAGCGGGCACTGTCCCCTTTTGCCACCGGCACCAGCATGGGGTAGCTCAGGTGGTCGTTGTTCCACGGGCGGATCCGGATGCCGTCGGGATCATCTGCCGGCACAATTGTACCGGTTCCGGTGCTTTCTTCGTGCAGACGGGTCTCAATGTGATACACCGGTTCATCGCTGAAAGTGGCCATAATCCGGTGGTCACTGTCAACCTGCGCAAAGGTGTAAGTAACCGGTTTGCCGGCCTCATATTCTGCTGTTTGGGCCACATTCACGTCATCCACCCAGATGGCAGCTATATACTGACCGGGTGCCGGGTTGACAGAAAAGGTCACATCCCCGCCTTCTGCCACCCTGACCGTGCCATGGGGAGAAATACTTCCTTCAGCCGTGCTACGGGGATCCACGGAAGATTCAATGGTGTGATAGGTCGGGGTCTGCGTGGTGAAATGTGCCTGAATGTCGTGGTTCTCCTCCACATAATGGAAGGTGTAGCTGGCCACCATTCCCACGCTCTGCCCGTCAACCACCACATCAGAAATATGGGCGCCCGGATCGGGCGTAATGGCAAAGGTAACATCACTGCCTGTTTTCACAGGTACCTCACCCCATGGGCTGATATGTCCAAGCTCCTTGCTGCCTTCTGCCACACTGGAAGTAATCAGATGATCCTCATGGGTGTTTTCACTAAACGTCACCTCAACATGATGGTCACGGCTTACATTGTGGAAGGTATAATGATCCGTAAGACCCACATTACGACCATCCACCCTGATTGCTTCTATGTGGAAGCCGGGATCCGGCACAATACGGAAACTCAGGTGGTCTCCATCTGCGACCCTGACACTTCCTTCGGGGCTGATGGTTCCGTTGCCAATGACCGAGGTGGTGACTTCATGATACGCTGGTTCCGGCAACAACCCGAACTCAACGGAAATGCTGTGCGGAGCCTCCACATGGTGGAAGGTGTAGCTGTCGCCCATACCGGCATTCAGGCTGTCATCAATCCATATTGCCCGGATGTAGGAATTTTCATCCGGCACCATGGCAAAGGTTGCATCTCCTTCATCCGGGACGGGTACCTCCCCCCATGGGCTGATCCATCCGCCGGCACCGGCTTCACTATCAGGGTGAACAGAAGAAGTAACGCTATGAGTGGCAGGGGGCTCACCAGGGGCAAAATGGGCCACAATGCTGTGTGCATCGCTTTGAATGTCTTCAAAGGTATAGTGTTCCACAAGACCTGCATTGCGTCCGTCAACAACGACGGCGGCAATATGATGCCCGTCGGCGGGTGTGATGTCAAAACCAACATGGCTGCCGCGGGCAACTTCCACCTGGCCGTCAGGATGTCCGTCGGGTGCAATATAGCCCTCTCCCTGGGTGGCGGCCTCAATGGTGAGATAGTCGGGCTCCGGTTCGGTTTCGGTAAACTCCACCTTGATTGTCCGGTCGCGGGATACCCGGTAGAATGTATAGTCGTGATCCGTACCGGCGTTGATGCTGTCGTCAATCCAGATCGCTTTCACCCGTGAACCCTCATCCGGGGTAATGGAATAGGTAATATGGTCTCCATCCGCCACGGATGTTTCTCCCCACGGCGTGATCTGTCCTGTGCCATCACTGTCCGGATGGATACCGGAAGTGACAATATGTTGCTGCGGAGGTTCTCCGGCTTCGAAGTGTGCCTCGATGGTGTGGCCATCCTGGCTGACCTGGTTGAACACATAATGAGAGACCGCACCCACACTGCGCCCGTCTACCAACACCTTACTGATGTGATGGTCCGCCTCCGGGGTGATCGTGAACCCGGCATTAGCGCCTCCCGCAACCCTTACTTCCCCTTCGGGTGATATGTGGCCACCATCACCGGCCACTGAAGCATCAATCGTGTACACGGTTTCGGGTTCTTCCTCATCAAATTCGACCGTAATGCTACGGTGGCCTGTAACGTCATGGAAAGCATAATGCTCAACCAACCCTGCATTGAGGGTATCATCAATCCATACGGCTGTAATGTAAGCATGGTCAACAGGGGTGATGGCAAAAGCAGCTGATCCGCCACCGGGTACAGGCACCTCTCCCCAGGGGGCAATATGCCCCAGCCAGTCTCCTTCCTGATCTACCGATCCCGGATCCACCGATGAGGTAATGGTATGCGTCTGCACGGGCTCGCCGCTGCCAAAACGTACCTCAATGCGGTGCCCGTCCTGCCGGATGTTCCTGAAAGTAAATACCTCCGGCACACCCACCGGATCACCATCCACGGTAACCTGTTCAATATATGAGGATTCATCGGCGGTGATGCGGAAAGTCACATCACTTCCGGGCAGGGCGCTCACTTCCCCGACAGGAGAAAGATCACCACTGCCACTGCCGGTCTCATCCACTAAAGCATCAATGGTATAGGTATCGGTGGCCAGTTCAGCAAAGACAGCCCGGATGGTATGGTCTCCCTGAATATCATGGAAGGTGTAGCGATCTGTGATACCGGCGTAGAGCGAATCATCCACCCAGACCCCGCGCAGATAACTGTTTTGTCCTTCTGTGATTGCAAAACTCAGGGAATCCCCGCCGGCCACACCGGTCTCTCCCCATGGCGAAATATGGCCTTTGGCTTCTCCCTCTGTTTCCACCGAGGAGGTGATCACATGGTCAGTCGGGTCATCCGCGGCAAACTCCACCCGCAATTCGTGATCCTGCTGCACATCATAGAATGTATAACTGTCGGGCAAGCCAACGCTGCGTCCGTCAATCCAAACGCCGGAAACATCGTACCCGGGATCAGGAGTAAACTTAAAGGTGATGCTGTCGCCTTTGGCCACGTCCACCAGGCCTTCCGGTGAAACGTAACCGTTCTCGCCTTTGACGCCTGCATCGATGGTGTGGCTTACAGGCTCCTCATCCACAAATTCCGCCTCAATGGTATGCGGCTGGTCCACATAATGGAAGGTATAGCTGCGCACCCGGCCTGCATTGATCGAATCATCGATCCATACCGCACGGATGTAATCACCGGGTTCCGGGGTAATGGAGAAAGTAGCATGGGTACCATCCGGCACGTCCAGCACGCCTTCCGGCGCAATATAACCCTGGCCCTCTTCCGTGTTGGTGGTGGCCGTAATGGTATGTGTGTCTGGCCTTTCAATAGCAAAGCGGACCTCAATGTCGTGGTCTTTACGTATGTCATGGAAGATATAACGTTCGGGCACACCCACGTACTGCCCGTCCACTTTGACAGATTCAATGTAAGACCCCGGGTCAGGCAGCAGGTCAAAGCCGGCCCGGCTGCCGGTGGCCGCAGAAACTTCTCCTGCCGGCGCAATATGCCCTGTACCAGCACCTTCCTCATCCACCGAGGCGGTTATGGTATGATCCCGGACATCCGTATCGGAAAACTTCACCCGGATCGACCGGGTATCCGACACACGATGGAAGGTATATACATCAACCTGCCCCACCGGCTCGTCATCTACCCACACCTGTTCAATATATGAACCGGGGTCGGGTGTAATGACAAAGACCGCATCACCGCCATCGGGCACTGCCACATCACCTCCGGGAAGGATATGGCCTTCTCCGCTGCTCTCTTCATCCACCGTGGCTGTGATGGTGTGGGTCTGCAGTGGTTCGGCCTCGAAAACGGCCTCGATGGTGTAAGGTTTGGTCACATACTCAAAAGTGAACGTATTGTGTACCCCGACGGGATTGCCGTCCACATAGAGCATTCCCGGGTGGGCACCGGTTTCAGGAATAATACGGAAGGTACTGTGGGTGCTGTCCGGCACCAGCACCTCTCCCTCGGGTGCAATGAATCCCTGCGCCGTGCTTTCATCCTCACGCACGCTGGCGGTGATGGTATGGGTGTAGGGCTTTTCATCGTCAAAAGTTACCTCAATGGCATGATCCCGGTTTACATAATGGAAAGTATATTCATCCACAATACCAATGGGAATGGTATCGATCATTACCTGGCCGATATGGGAGTTTGCATCGGGGTAGATACGGAAAGAGGCATGGCTGCCGGCCACCACAGGCACAATTCCCTCGGGTTCAATGCTTCCCTCTCCGTTACTTTGCAAGCTGACTGAGGAAATGATGTCATGGGTTTCGGGTGCCTCATCCACAAACACCACTTCAAGGGTATGGTTATCCTGCACCTGGCGGAACACCACCTCATCAGTCAGTGCCACGGTTTCGCCGTCTATCCGGATCTCACCGATATAGGCACCGTCATCGGGCAGGATGTCAAAACGCATATCGGTTCCTGAGATGACATGAATATCACCCATGGGATTGATGCTGCCCCCGGCAGTACTGGCATCCTCATCCACGGTGGCTGTAATGGTATGGGTGGTGGGCGGGGTATCGCTGAAAACCACTTCTATGGACCGGTCAGTGATCACATTCCTGAATGTATATTCATCGCCCACGCCTGTGTTCTCCCCGTCTACACGGACCTCATAAATGTAGGATCCCGGGGCGGGCGTAATCCGGAAGGTGGCATCATGGCCATCCTCCACCTCAATATCTCCTACAGGTGAAATGTATCCCTCTCCGGTACTTTCCTCCTCGTTTACCGACGCTTCAATAATATGGGTATTGACGATGAAGGGAGTGGGCCCAAACAATACCTCGATGGTATGGTTCTGATCCACATGCCAGAATGTATAGGAGTCCAGTTGTTGCCCCACCGGTTCACCGTCCACATACACTTCCTCCACAATGGTCATTTCATCAGGGGTGGTAAAGGTGAAATGGGCATGCTTTCCATCGGTTACACGCACCACTCCCTCCGGTGAAAGTTGTCCGTCCCCCTGGCTGTCAGGATGGATGGTGGCGGTAATGGTATGAACCGTCTCAGGCTCCTGCTCTATAAAATAAGCGTCAATCTGGTGATTACCTGCTACCTGATAAAAGGTGTAACTGCTGATACTGCCCACGGCCATCCCATCCACCACTACCTCATCCAGGTAGTGATTGCCGGCTTCCGTCATAAGGAAAGTGGCACTGCTGTCGCGGGGAACTTCCACCTGACCCTCAGGAGATATATAGCCAAAGGATTCCTCTCCGGGATGAGCTGTTGCATCAATGACAAAGCTTTCGGCGGGCGGATCCTGGGTAAAGAGAACCTGGATTTCGTGGTTGTCGTGCACCTCGTGGAAATGATAACCAGGGGTGATTCCCACGTTGATGCCATCCACGAAAACCGCCCCGATGTGCGCCCCGGTTTCGGCCTCCATGGCAAATAACATGGACTCCCCGTCAACCACCTTCACCTCTCCGGACGGGGAAATATTGCCGCCGGCAGTGCTTTCCGGGTGAACCGAGGCTGTGATAGTGTGGGTGTGTGGCGGGGTATCGCTGAATACCACCCTCAGGGTCTGGTCTTCAGTGACCCCTGTAAACTGGTAATTGTCGACCGGCCCGATATTCACGTCGTTGGCATATACCGCCTCCACATAACTACCCTCATCGGGAAGAATGTCAAAGAATACATCTCCACCGTCAATGACTGCAATTTCTCCCTCAGGCACCAGGCGGCCATCACCGGAGCTCTCTTCCCGGTCAACCAGTGCAGTCACCGTATGTGTGGCAGGCGGATGATCCTCAAACACCACATCCAGGGTGTGATCCCGCCGTACATCGGTAAAGCGGTAGTGATCATGGATCCCGATGGAGTGGCCGTCGACCACCACGTCATGGATATAACTGTTTTCATCAGGATGGAAACTGAAATAGCTGTCTGCTCCTTCAGCCACCGGCACCGCGCCGCCGGGGTTGATCAATCCGTTCTCGCCAATGGCATTGGTGGTAATGGTATGGGTGGCCGGTGCCTCTTCACTGAAATAGACAGTGATCGACCGCGGTTCGCGGACATCCACAAAGGTGTAGCTGTCTGAAAGCCCCACCGGCTCACCGTCCACTTCCACCCCGGCAATATGGGCATTTTCAGCCGGGACAATCTCAAAAGTGGCATTGCTTCCCTCCGGCACGGGGAGTTCTCCTGCCGGGTTGATGTAACCCAGGCCTTCACTGCCGGGATCAACCATGGCGGTAACCGTATGGGTCAGCGGAGGGTTCTCATCAAAGAAGGCTTCAATGGTGTGGCTGTTTTCCACATCAAAGAACGTGTAAGTGTGCACCAGTGCCACCGGATAATCATCAACCAACAGCTGTGTAAGGTAATGACCGGGTTCCGGCACCATGTTGAATGTCACGTCTTCTCCTCCGGATACCGGAATGACGCCCTCCGGATCTATGCTTCCCATTCCGGCGTCTGCCGGGTCAACGGTAGCTTCAATGGTATGGGCAGGCGTGCCGGTAAAGTGTACTTCTATCTCATGGTCGGAAGTAATGTCAGTGAAGGTATAAGAGTCGGGTTGCCCGACATTCTGGCCATCCACCAAAACTTTCGCAATAAAAACTCCCGGCAGGGGTTGGATTCCGAAAGTAACGGAACTGCCTTCCGCAGCCTGGATGAGACCAGCGGGATTGATCTGCCCCAGTGCCTCACTGTCGGGATGCACAGTGGCAGTGATGGTATGGGTCAGGGGCGGTTCGTCGGTGAACCTCACCTGCAGGCTGTGGGAGTCCTGCACATCATAGAAGGTATATTCATTGACCAGGCCGACATTCTGTTCATCCACCAGCACTTCTGCAATATGGTGACCTTCTGCGGGCATAATCATGAAACCGGCATCACTGCCGTGGGCTGCCTGCACCTCACCCATGGGGCTGATCAGGCCCTCCCCTTCGAGCACTTCTGCAGTAATGGTATGGGTATCAACAGCTTCCTCACTGAAACGAACCTCCAGGCTGTGGAAGGTCTGTACATTATAGAAGGTGTACTCCTCAACCAGTGCAATGGGATCGCCATCGACCAGCACTTCGGCAATCTGCTCATTTTCTGCGGGATGGATGCGGAAGGTGGCGTTGGTACCGGAGGCAACCCCAACCTCTCCTTCGGGGCTGATCCGGCCCTGTCCTTCAAGTACAGTGGCAGTAATGGTATGGGTTTCGGGGGCTTCCTCACTGAAGAATGCCTCAATGTGGTGATTCTGATCGATCTGGTAAAAACTGTATTCACTCATCCGGCCGACACCCAGTCCGTCAACCCTCACCTGATGGATATGAGAGCCGGAGGCAGGACTGATCTGGTAATGCATGTCGCTTCCGGCAAGAACCGTTAGTTCACCCGCCGGATCAATGGAACCCGCTCCGCCAAAGGTATCACTCACCGTGGCTGTCAGGGTATGCGTAAGCGGGGGATCACGGCCGAAACGCACCATCAGTTCATGGTCATCCCAGACATCCTCAAAAAGATAACTTTCCAGGATGCCCACATGCAGGCCATCTACCTGCACATCGGTAATGTATGAACCCTCATCGGGATGGAAGTGGAATTGCCGGTCGCCGCCGGGGGCTACTGTAACCGATCCGCCGGGATCGATTGCCCCGTCTCCGTCTCCGGCGGGATCAACCACCGTTTGAACAGTAAAGGGAGGATCAGCCGTGAACAACACCTCAATGTCGTGGTTCTGCTGTACGTCGGTAAAAACATATTCATCCAACGCCCCCACATACACGCCATCCACCAAAACTTCGGCAATATGGCTGCCTGCATCGGGCAATATGGAGAAATGGGCATCACCGCCGGGGCTTACAAGCACCTCTCCTTCCGGATCGATACGTCCGGAGCCGGTGCTCTCCGGATTCACGGTGGCCGTGATTGAATGCGTCAGGGGCTGGTCCTGGCTGAAGCGCACCACGATGTTGTGGTCATCCGCTACATCATAAAAGGTATATTGATCGGTGAGCGGTGCCGGTTCCCCGTCCACCAGGATGGATTCCAGGTAATCGCCTTCGGCCGGGGCAATCCGGTAAATAATGTCGCTGCCTTCCGCCACGACAAGCTCTCCTTCAGGCTCAATGTGACCCGATCCATCTCCCCCGGGATCTACTTCAGCCGTGAGGGTATGGGTGACCGGAGGCGTTGTGGCAAAGACAACTTCCAGTTCGTGGTTGTCCGAAACCCCGGTAAAGGTATAGTGCTCATGGAGCCCTGCATCTGCTCCGTCAACCATTACACGTGCAATATAATACCCTTCGTCGGGTACAATGTCAAAAACGGCGTCACTGCCTGTGGCAACCGCTACTTCTCCGCCGGGAATAATCTGACCGCCGTAGCTGACCGGCTCATCGGGGCCTTCATGCCCTTCAGGGTCAAGTACCGTGGCCGTGATGGTGTGGGTATCCACCGGGTCTTCCGTGAAA
>CAYXEH010000008.1:16909-75342 GCA_964463915.1 uncultured Bacteroidales bacterium
CGAACCTCCAGGCTGTGGGTTTCCGACACATCATAAAAGGTGTATTCATCCACCAGGGCAATGGGAACTCCGTCGGCCAGTACCTCTGCTATGTGCCAGCCCTCATCGGGAAGGATCCGGAAGGTGGCATTGGTTCCGGAGGCAACCCCAACCTCTCCTTCGGGGCTGATCCGGCCGCCGTAGCTGGCGGGCGCATCCGGGCCTGTATGCCCTTCAGGGTCAAGTACCGTGGCCGTGATGGTATGGGTATCCACCGGGTCTTCCGTGAAACGAACCTCCAGGCTGTGGGTTTCCGACACATCATAAAAGGTGTATTCATCCACCATGGCAACGGGAACTCCATCTGCCAGTACCTCCGCAATATGCCAGCCGGTTTCAGGCAGGATGCGGAAGGTCGCGTCATCACCCCCGGCAAAGACCACCTCGCCCTCAGGAGAGATCTGCCCCCCATAAGTCTCCGGCTCGCCGGGGCCTTCATGACCCTCAGGCGGCAACACAGTGGCCGTAATGGTATGGGTTTCAGGAACCTCTCCGCTGAAGTGGGCCTCAATGCTGTAACTTTCATGTACATTGGTAAATGTAAAGAAGTCCCGGATACCGACCGGCAGTCCATTCACCAACACGGAGGTAATATAGTTGCCAGGCTCTGGTGTGATGGCAAAGGTAATGTCATCGTCGTGGGGCACAGGAACGTCACCTGCCGGGCTGATGTGACCCAGCCCTTCGCTTCCTTCTCCAACGGTGGCGGTAATGGTGTGGGTCACCACGGGGTCCGCACTGAATCTCGCCTCAATGGTGTGATCCCCGGTAATGGAGTGGAAGATATAGCTGTCTGCTGCCCCCACCGCAACGTCATCCACCATGACCTGTTCAATGTGGGAGTCTGGATGGGGGGTAATGAGCACTTCCAGGTCTGAATGAATGGGTAAGGTGGTCAGGCCTTCGGGTGAAATACCACCAGTTCCGCTGCCATTCTCATCCACACTGGCATGCACAGTATATACCGGTGCATCGGTAAACAACACTTCGATTTGATGCGCCTGTTGCACATTGTCAAATGTATAACTGCTGATCGGGCCCATATTCACCCCATCCACGCGAACCTCTTCGGTGTAAGATCCCGCTTCAGGAATTATATCAATGGTAATGCTTTCACCTTCAGCGACCAGGGTTTCTCCACCGGGAACCAGGGAACCCGCCCCGTCACTCGCCGGATCAACCGTGGCGGTTACTGTGTGGGTAACAGGTGCATCTTCTGTAAAAACAACTTCCAGGTGGTGATCCTGCGAAATGTCGTCAAAGGCATAAGAATCCATGATGCCACGCGACTGCCCGTCCACGATCACATCAAAAATATGGCTTTCCGGGTCAGGAAGAATGTCAAAGGAGACACTTTCTCCTTCCAGTAACGAAATCAGCGGACCTGCGGGATCGATCTGCCCGTTTCCGGTACTCGAGGCATGCACCCCCACTTCCACGGTATAGTATTCGATGTCATCAGGCATGAAATGCGCCACCACATCAGCCGGCCCGGCAGGCATGCCGAAAGTATACAGCGGATCGCTGCTGATCACCTCCCCGTTCAGGCTCCAGTTGATGAACTGTAATCCTTCATCCGGAATGGCTTCAACGGTAACCATCTCATGCACGTGGTAGGGCCCGTCATGCGATGCGCCCTGTTCGGTGGTGGTCCTGTTTACTGCTTCCCCCCAGGTTTCTTCATCTGCAGAAAGACTCAGCGGGAAGCGCTGGGTATAATCAATGGCAAATTCCGCCCGCAGGTAGGCATCCTCTCCTGTCATGGTAAAGGTGGGGGATACATTGCCGCTGTCGTCCGGCTCACCACTCAGCATCAATGTATTTCCGGCCCAGCGGTCAAATTTATAACCGGTATAGGGGATCGCCTGCAATTGCACCTCGGTTTCCGGTTGGTAGCGGCCGTCCCCATCCTGCACGGCGGTGCCGTAACCCCGTGGAGAAGATTCCAGCACCAGGTCATAAAAGGCCGCCGGATCCAGCTCGAAATGGGCATGCAAGGTCACATCCTTGTCTGGCATGGTGAAAAGATGGGTCACCGTACCGGCCACCTGCTGACCTGCGTCATCCTGCCATTCCGTAAACAGATAACCCGGCCGGGGCGAGGCCTCAATAATGATTTCCTCATCCACTAAGTACTGGCCGCTGCCCGTCACCTCGCCCTGATGGGCTGCTTCAGGTATAAGCTCCAGCGAGTGGGCGACCTGGTCTATAGACCTGAAATGGGCGATCAACTCCACGTCTTCAGACGGCATGGAGTAGGTAAACCAGGCGTCGCTACTTACCTCTACATCATTATGGCGCCAGCTGAGGAATTCGTAACCGGGTTCGGGAATCGCCCGAAGCTCCACTTCGGTATCAACGGGGTACGGTCCGGGTTCAGTGACATTGCTTACAGTACCCAGGTCAGGATCGTTGGGAGTAATATCGAGGTGGAATAACTGTTCCTGGTCCGGCTCAAAATGAGCGGTCAACTGGATATTCCGTCCTTCCATGTAAAAGGATAATGTATTGATACCGGTTTCCGGATCGGTTGTGCCGCTGAGATCTACCCCCGAAAGCTGACCTGAGGGAACCTCCCAGTGCGAGAAACTGTAACCTGGTTCGGGCACGGCTTCCACCTGGACCTCAGTCAAAACATTGTAGGGGCCGTCCCCATCAGGTGTTATATTACGGGCAGATCCGAATGCATCGTTGGATGGGGAAGTGTACAGATCCACATAATAAAACAAAGTGGGATCAATTTCAAAGACTGCCTCGATCTCCGTATCATACGGAGGCATGGTGAACACTGTAAGCCTGTTGGTGAGGTTGTAGATCCGTTCGGCATCCGCGCTTCGCCACTCCACAAAACGAAAGCCACTCCGGGGGCCGGCCATGATCTCCACTTCCTTATCCACATGGTGGTCCCCGATACCCCCTTCAATGATTCCATACCTGCTTCCGTCCAGCCCGATGTCTTCTTTTGGTACCGGGATGATGGATAAATTAAAAGTCTGATCCGGATCAACTTCAAAATTCCCGGTAAGCCAGACGTCCTGACCCGGCATTTCGTACTCCATGGTGGAAGTACGTACCCCCAGGTCTTCTCCGGGGACATCCGAGGTCCAGTATGAAAATCGGTAACCCGCGCTTGCCTGTGCCTGTATATGGATAAGATCTTCTACATTATAGTACCCATTACCGGAATAGGTGTAAGACCCGACATGGTCAGGCCTGGAGCGGAATCGCAACCGGAACTCCTGGCTGGGGTCCACATCAAAATGGGCAGTCAGGCTGATGGTAGAAGGCGGCATTTCCACGGACACAACCGGGTCTCCTGGATTTCCCTCCACAATATACTCCGTATCACCGGTCCATTCGACAAACACATAACCGGGGGCCGGCGCAGCCACTATTTCCTGTACATGTTCCGCATTATATTCACCCGCCCCTTCTACATCACCATAGTCTGGTTCGGGAGACACATACAGCTCCAGACCAAAGTAGGCATTCGGGTTCACCAGGAACTCGGCTTGCAGGGTTTCTTCCTGATCAGGCATCTCGTAGGTGGCGATTGAATTGGTTGCCACAATATCTCCTGAGCTTTCTTCCCGCCAGCGGTTGAACACATACCCGTGTTTGGAAGAAGCCTCAACCTCAACGGTCTGCCCCTTGTCGTAAGCACCGATACCTATTAGCTGGCTGGCGGCATAATCAGGTTCAGGCTCCAGCCACAACAAGTAACGGGGCTGCCATCCGAAGAACGGATAAGAAAGTGTATCATAGATGGCCCACACGGATTCAAAGTTCCAGTCACTTTCCAGCCCGGCACCTGAATCAAAGGTCTCATAGCGGTACATTTCTTCAGTAGTCAGCCCCGCCTGGGGGTCAGATCCTACAGATTCCTCTATCCCGGATGTTACCACATCCCAGTAGCTGTATTCAATTCCGGCTTCCGTTGTTCCTTCATCTTCCTGTCGTCCAAGCAGTCCGCCACCATTTTCTGTTTGATGACTAACGCTGCCACTGGCATACGCATAGGATACCTGGCCGCCCTGGTTGTACCCCACAAGCCCGCCGATCATATCATAACCGGCAACCGACCCGCTTGCGTATACATTCAACAGGGAGCTGCCATGGTTATGCCCCACAAGCCCGCCAAGGCGCTGACTTTCACCCGGAGCGGTAAGTTCAACCTGCGAAAAACATTCCTCCAGCAATGACCCGCCTGCATTGCGCCCCACAAGACCGCCCATTCCAATGGTTGTAGCGGTCCCCTGCATCTCACCATTGGCATAGCTCCTGCTGATATGGGTGTCCAGGTCTGCCTCACCTGTCAGCGGGCCTGCATAAGAACCGGCAGTTATCTGTACCTCCTCAAGTCTCGTGTTTTCAATCACTGCCCCGTGGGTAAGCCCAAACAAACCGGTATGGGCCTCATCCGGGCGGTCAATGGTCATCCCGCGAATATGATGATGGTCACCGTCAAAATGAGCGGTAAAAGCCCTTTTCTCCTCACCGTATACTCCCCCGATGGGTTCCCAGCCATTCCCCCCTGCCCATTCAGACCCGGATAAGTCGATGTCATTGATCTGAAGGAAATGCAGGCCGGCATGTTCGGGCCCGAGGTAATAACGTATATTATGAAGGTGTTGTGGGGTTGAAATGGTAAAAGGATCGCTGGCCGTTCCGGTACCCCCGTGAAAATGAAAACCGAAGTCCGCAGTAAGGCTCACATCACCGGCTGGCATGGAGAAGACAATATCCGGCGACGTGAGATCATCCCCTTCCACCATGATCCTATGTGTGTCACCCGTCCACTGGTCAAAATAATAGCCCAGCTCCGGCTCTGCACCTAGGGTGATCTCGTCATCCACATAATAGGTGCCGGAGGCCGTTCCCGTAAGATGTCCGCCCGCATTGGGATTGAATACACCGGCTTCTGGTTCCCTGTAAAGCCTGAGCTGATAGGGAATGGCCTCAGAAACGGCCTTCATTTGTACATCCCGGTCCGGCATGCTGTAATCAAGGGTATAAACCCCGGTACTGACCGACACATCGTCGGGATACCAGTAGGTCATCCCGTCAAAGAAATAAAGAAATTCGTAACCGGGTTTAACCTCTGCCGTAATGTTTACTGAATCATCATAGTGGTAATAAGGCAGTTCCGGAGAAACAGAAAGGGATTCCAAAGATCCCACCGGTGCTTCCTCCACATTGAGATCAAACTCTTCATATCCAAAATAGGCGGTGATCTCAGGGTTCTGAACCGGGAAAACCGGCATATGGTAAACCGTTTCCGCCAATGTGGGATCATCAAACTCCCCTTTCTCCTCGTACCCTCCGCTGCCTTCGGCTTCCCAGTATTTGAACTCCACCCCTGTCTCAGGAATGGCTGCCACATCTACGGGCTGCCTGAGGTGGTACGCACTGGCGCCGTCCACGGTTGCTGCGCTACCATAGCTCTCATCGGGGTATACATTGATGGTCAGCGGGTACTGTATTGCCTGGTTGACCTCAAAGTTGGCGGCAATGGTATCCTGCCTGGGTGGGTTGGTGTACACCGTCTGCATCTGGAATGGGTCTGCAAATAGCCCCCCCCGGTCTGAAGACCAATGGTCAAAGAGGTAACCATGCTGGGCAAAAGCCGAAACCTTAATATCCTGCAGGGCAGGATGATTTACACTGGTCAGATGGGTCTGGGCCACCAGGTCGCCCTCAAACCAGAAACGATTCTCCAGGATGACACGGAAACGCACGCTGTAATCAATCACGTAGTTGGCGGTCAGGTCAATGTCATGAGCAGGCATAGTCACCTCCACCTCATCTTGTGTGGCCAGCCCGGAGGTAATGTAACGGGTATCGCCCGTCCAGCGGTCAAATTTAAACCCCTCAATGGTGTCCGCCTTCAAGGTAACCAGGCTCTCTGCATTGTAGGCGGTTTCTCCGTCATGGGTGGTGATGGTCCCCCATCCCGCAGGTTCCACGTGAAGATTGAGGTCAAAAAATACCGTAGGATCTACCAGGTATTCTGCCGTTACTTCTACATCTTCGGGAGGCATTTCAAAAGTGAAGGTCACCACCCCGTTTTCATCTGTCCCCAGTTCAGGATCTGAGGGGGTCCATTCATAACCTTCCGCATGTCCTTCCAGTTCACTGCCGGCGGTCAGGCGATCAAACATATACCCATGCACCGGTGTGGCACGCAAGGTAATAGTGTCAAACACATGGTGCGGAGCGTCTTTACGGGAGATATCCTCCAGTTTGCCCCGGTGATCAGGCACATCACGCAGGGTGAGGAAGTAATCGAGAGGATCCAGGTTGGCAGTCACGGTCACATGGCCGCCGGGCGTACGGAAGGTGGTGGCCGGTTCATACGGGTCTTCAAAATGGCCACGGTAATCACTTTCCCAGTGGTCGAACACATAACCCGGAACCGTATCCGCGATAATATCCACCACAGTCTCCGCATTGTATGGGCCGCTTGCCGTAAGATCTTCCGCAGATCCCCCGATTTCAGGCATTGGGGTCACATTCAGTTCCCAGAACAGGGAGGTGTCTACCGAGAAGTGGGCCTCCACGCGTACGTCACCGGCGGGCATCATAAAGGTGAGGATGTAATTTCCGTACTCATCCATACGGCTTTCCCAGTCAATTTCTTCCGACCCTTCCACAACCCATTCCTCGAAGCGGTAACCCTGGCTGGCTGAGGCCATGAGCACCACCTCATCTTCAGGATTGAAGAAGTCTTCTTCCACAGGACTGATGTCGGTAATGGTTCCGTAATCTTCGTGGGGCACAACCACCTGCTCCACCAGATAAGGGTTGGCCATAAAATGGGCGGTCAACTCTGTATCCCCTGCAGGCATAGGAAAATCGAATACCACTGCCTCATCCACGTCTCCGCTGAGGAAGGAATGATCAAAATACCACTCATCCCGGCCTTCGATGGGGCGGTCGGAGGTGAACCGGTGAAAGTGGTGGCCCTCAGTGGGGGTGGCAGTCACAGATATGCTGTCTTCAACCACGTAGGGGCCTTCATCAGGATCCCCCGCACCATCCGTATTGCCATACTCCAGGGTTCCGAAAGAGGCAGGTTCAGACTCCAGGCCCAGTTCCCAGGTTTGTGCCGGATCGGGCTCAAAAACCGCCACCAGGAACACATTGTTGGCGGGCATGGTGAAATTAAGCTGATTTGCCCCGGTAGAAGGGCTGGTATTGCCTTCCAGCGACTGCCCGTCCATGTTGCTTTCGGCAACCCATTCCACAAAACGGTAACCGGTATTTGGGGTAGCCTTGACGCGTATATCATCACCCAGGTTATAGAGTGTATCTCCCGGAGAAATATCTTCCACGCTACCCATTTGGGGTGATTCCACCGACAGATCGACATCCAGTCCTTTCATGGCAAAATGGGCAACCAGGTGCAGGGAGTTGCCGGGCATGTCCAGGGAAACCGCATTGTATCCGGTATGCTGGTTGGTCACACCCTCCAGTGATTGCCCCTCAATGTTGTCTTCCGTTTCCCAATGACTAAATTCATACCCGGGTGCCGGACGGGCTTCAGCAGTGACCGGGGTTTCCACCGTGTAGGGCCCCGGGTCGGGGAGCGTAAATACATCCAGGGTGGTATTGGTTGCCGTCCCGGCCCCCGCATCGGCAACATCCACAGTAAGCGGAAATTCCTGGGTGGGATCCACATCAAAATTGGCCCTGACCTCGGCATGTTCACCCGGCATGGTGTAAATCGTAACGGGAACTTCCGCTTCCTGAAAATTTCCCGTAGTGGCGGTCCAGCCAGAGAACATGTAACCACTGTGCGGACTGGCTTGCACCTCCACCTCATCATGGACCACATAGGTACCTGTTCCGGTGACGGTTCCGCGATGATCAGGCTCGGCAAATACATCAAGGTCGAGGGGAACAGTTTCAAAATGAGCCGTGATGGTGACACCCTCAGGATCATCAATACCGATGGGCATGGTCAGGTAGGTGGATCGGCTGTTGGGATCATCGATGATTCCTTCAATTCCGGAACTCCAGTGGGTAAAGGCATACCCGTCGTTGGGCCTGGCCTCGATACTCACAGTTTCATCTTCGGCATATGAACCTGCACCGGTACTGCTACCGCCAATCTCCGGATTGCTGAGGATGGTCAGGGGGTACAACACCGTTCCATCCTGCAGGAAACGGGCCGTTAAAGTCGTATCCCTTGGCGGCATTTCAAAATCATAAAAGGTATTTGTGCTGATCTGTGTACCAGCGGCGTTGTACCAGCCCTGGAAGAAAGCACCTTCAGCGGGAGTTGCAACCAGGTTGGCAATATCCAGGGCAACATAATCCCCATCCCCTTCAACCTCACCCCAGGTATCCACATTACGCGCAAGACTGAGCGTAAATACCTTGCTATTATTCCCCACATAGCGGGCTGTAAGGGTTACATCGGAGGGCGGCATGGTGTATGTGGTGGAAGCCTGCCCCGGATCAGCAAAACTACCTCCGGCATCGTCGTCAGACCATTGATCAAACACCAGCCCTTCCACATCCGGAACAGTGTTTATCCTTAGAGTCTGATCTACATGATAGGTCGATTCCCCTGTCACATCTGTAGCAGTGACCCATGTTCCGGGATCTCCCTGCATAGTAACGCGGTAATTGATCGGAGTAAAATTGGCCCGAAGAGTGGCTTCATTGCCTGGCATGCGGAAGGTGGTAAGCGGGTCGCCGGATGCAGATATTTCACCGCCGTCCCCACCGGACCAGCCACTAAAGCGATATCCGGGGGCAGCAACAGCTTCCAGCTCTACTACACTTTCAGCCATATACGGTCCGCCACCTGTAAGATCGGTAGCTGAACCGCCGGCATCGGGTTCCAACTCAAGATAAAGGGGAAACACCTGGCTGTCATCCACTTCAAAATGGGCCACCAGTGATACATCACCTGCTGGCATATTCACCGCATTATCGGGTGCATCAACTTCCCCTTCAAGGTATTGGGTGTCTCCCTCCCAGCGGACAAAACGATACCCCTGCTTCGGCTCAGCTTTTACCGGCCTGACCTGGTGCACATGATAGTCCGTCCCTGCTCCTGAAACGCTTCCGAAACGTTCATGAGGATCCACGTCAAGATCGAGACGATATTCAATGGGAGTGTAGGTAGCCGTCAGGGTGACATTGCTTCCGGGCATGGTAAATGTGGTGGATAACTGTCCGGCCTCATCAAACACACCTCCGTGACTGCTGGTCCATTTATCAAAGGTATAGCCTGGGTTCACCGTGGCTTCAATGAAGATGGGGGTGTTGGCATTGTATCCGCCCGGATCTGCATCATGGTTAATGACATCCCCGGCGAGTAAAGGATCTGTGGCCATATTCACCGTAAAGAACTGGTTCACATCCACAATAAAATTGGCCGTTACCGTCGCTACCGAAGCAGGCATGGTGTAATGGGTCTCTTCTGCCTGATAATTATCAAATGCGCCGCCACCCTCTTCTGACCAGTGCGAAAATTCGAAGCCGCTCAATTCCACAGCCCTGATGTTGGTCCTGTCGTTCATATTCCGGCTTCGCCGGCCATCCGGCAGGGTGTATCCAAACTTCGCTTCATTGCTTCGGATAACAAGATCGTATTCGGTCATTTTAAACTCAGCGGTAAGATGAATGTCTTCACCCGGCATGGTCACGGTAATGGTATTGGTCCCAACATCACCACCCGTAATGTACTGTGTATCACCTGTCCATTCCACCAACTCATGTCCCGTTGAGGAAGCCGCGTACAGGGTGACTTCATCCAGGGCGTTGAAAGACCCCTGGCCATCCACCAGGTCTGCTGATGTAACCCCGCAGTCACCAGGAGAAACGGCATCAACGGTAAGATTAAATGTCTGATCAGTATCCACCTCAAATACGGCCCGCAGTTCTTCGTCATTCTCAGGCATGGTGAATGTCGTGGTTGGTGAAGCAGACTGCCCGATTACCCCCGCGCCATCACTCTCCCATTCAACAAAACGAAAACCGGTATCTGGTTCAGCTGTTACTGTCACCACCCGCCCATAGACATAGGGCGCGGCATCCGTCACATCCCGGGCCTCCCCGTAAACGGCATCGGGAAATGGCAACACATCCAGGTCAAACAAGCCGAACTCCGGCCTGAAATGCGCGGTCATGATCACGCAGTCATCGGGCATTTCGATTTCAAGGTTGACCGGCTCGGTAAGCTCAAGGCCTCCTCCGCTGACTTCCGGGCTACTGTATGCCGGATCATCCGGATGGTTGGGATCAATCGCCCACTCTGTACGGCCGTAAATGGGGGTACTGGAAGTGAACTTTTCAAAACGGTATCCTTCGTAAGGGGTCGCGGTTATGCTGAGAATATCACCGGCCTCATAAGAGGGATGACCAAGATTATCCACCACTTCACCCCGTGCAATGGAAGGCAGCTCGATAACCTCTTCGTCGGTGTCCACCTGCACCTTCAGGCTGTAGTGGTCGGGCTCCAGGTCAAAAATGGCTTCCAGGGTCACCGGCTCGTTAGGCATTACAAAAGTAATGGTGGGATAACCTTCCTCGTCGGTTCCTTCCGTTGCCGCGTTGAGTAATCCAGGAGAATCAGCACATGCCCATTGTATAAACTCATATCCTTCAGCGGGTACCGCACGGACTGTAATAGTATCGTGCACATTATGCCCATATTCGGAAACCGTGATACTGCCCTGGCCCCCGCGTCCACCTGTGGCTGAAGCAGAGGGAGAGACCCCGCCGGAGGTGCTGATGTTGCCCCCGGGTTCGGTGCGGTTTCCTACAAAGAAGTTAATGCTACCTCCACCGCTGGATCCCCCCGATGCCCGGCCGGGGCCTCCGGCCGAGCCCTCTGAAAGGATGGAACCCGCATTGTTGATTTCATGGGCAAACAGTACCAGTAATCCGCCGGTACCGCTTTCTCCATTGTAGGCAGAATGATAGCTGCCGGTATTATCACCCCGGAAGGTGTAGCGCCCACCTCCACCTGTATTTCCGGCCCCGCCGCCGGCATAACGGGCAACCCAGCCTGTTTTCGTCCTCCTGGATCGGGCTGCACCTCCCGGCCCCCCATTGGAAGAGCCGGCACTCGCATACTGACCGCCGTTAGAGTTCATATCAACGGCGCCCCCGCCACTACCACCTGAGAAAGAACTGGCACGTGCACCGGCCCCGGTATAACCGGTACCCCTTTCTGTTTTAGACAGGGCTCCGCCACCACCACCACCCGACCGGCGATCTACCCCATCGTTTCCAGGGCGGCCATTATAATTCCCACTATTGCTGGTGGCCCTTCTTCCGCCCCCTGTAGCGCCAGCTGCGGGAACAAATTCAAAGCTGTCATCCGGGTGGTTCAACAATACCACGTTCTGCCCGGACGCATGTGCACCCCGCGCGGTCATAGATATGTTGCCCTGGTTCCGGATATCTCCGTTTACCAGCCAGTACATCCCTTTTTTCCGCTTATCGGGCCTGACGGTAACACCAGGGTCTATAGAGACATTCCCGCCGAAGCGAACAAAAAGCATATGGTCATCCTCATGGCCCCGACCCAGTTCCGTATCCTGGTTAAAGACCACATCCTGAGAATATTCCAGGAACTCCACCTTGCTCTCATTGATCCCTCCGCCCGGATTCCGCCAGCGGGCCACGAAACGTTCATGACCACTAATTTGTGGCGAGGTCATAATATCATATAAGGCCAGGTCCTCCCCACCGAATACAGGCAACCCGCTATCATGCCCGCCGAATTCCTCGACCTGGTCAGGCTTACTCAGATTCTCCACCTGGCCGAATGCTTCTTCATCACATCCGGCTGTACTTGCCACTAGCCGTAACCCGTTGTACTGCGACGGATCAGGTTTGAATACCGCGTAGACAACGGCATCCCCGGAGGGGGGCATAAAATAGGAGGTCTCCGGGGCAAAGGGATCATCAATATAGGCATCGTTACTGGGAGTATGCCAGTAATCAAACGTATATCCGGTAGCGGGCTCAGCCCGTATGGACACCTCCTGATTCCCGAAATACTGACCTGTTCCATATACTTCTCCCCAGGTTGTGTCAGGTTCCGCTTCCACTTCAAGCAGCCGTCCCATATTGCTTTCGATCATGAAGCGTGCGGTCAGTATGACATCATTGGTGGGCATGGTATAATTGGTCGTGGGCTCCAGCCGGTTTTCCAGTTCTCCGCCGTATTCTTCGCCGGTAAGGGGATCCAGTGTGGCCCATTCAAAAAACTGGTAACCAAACACAGAACCGGCACTGACTTCCACTTTCTCGCCCACATCAAAGTTCCCCGCATCGATGGTACCACCTGCATAAGGCTCGCCATCGATGGAATGATACATCAGCATCTGAATTTGCAGGTTAGGACGTTGGATGTATTCAGCGTGTAAATCCACATTACCGGGTGGCATGATGGTATCCAGGGAGGTTTCCTCACTCACCAGGTTGTCTTCCTCATCAAACCAGCCCATGAAATTGTAACCATATTCAACGGAAGTGGAAAGGGTAACCGTTTCACCTGGATAGTAAGAACCTGTTCCGGAAATATTACCTGCTTCAGGCAGATTCTGTGATACATTTAATGCATATCGATCGGCTGAGTAGTTTGCCGTAAGGGTTAACATGCTATTTTCATCGGCCGCAGCAGGGTTAATGACATAAATCAGCTGATATTCCCCGTCTTCGGTCAGGGTGATAATGGGTACCACATTACTCTGGTACAACGCACCAACCTCTTCACCCGATAGGGCACGATTTACCATGCGTACCTCATCAATCCCGCCACGATAATTGTTTCCGATCAAAAACTCATCGATCCCGGGTGAAATAGTCCCGGATAAGGAACGTGAATTCTCAAGTTCCCCGTTTATGTACAGGCGCTGAGTGCTTCCGTCATAGGTCATTACCACATGCTGCCATTGATCTGTAATCGCGGGTGCCGCAATACGTGTACCGTTGATATGTCCGACCACTTCATCTCCTTCAACGTTGAGCTGGTAAGACTCCTTTTCGTGGCCGGCAATGGACTGGATGACAGGGTTCACAGCCTCCTCTTTGGGATACCGGACCAGCACAACACCGGATCCGCCACTTCCTGCATTTCGATAATGGTTATGATTGCTGGTTGTTTCATTATTACCACCTCCGCCTCCACCAGTATTGGGCATGGCGTTACGCTGAGCCTGGGTTGTATACAGACCGCCGCGGCCACCACCACCCGGAGGAGGCGCATAAGCAGTATGTTCCCCCCCACCGGAACCTCCGCTGGCAAACCATCCGTTATCGCCAAAATGATCTCCAAACACATTCCCATAGTACAAACCAGCTCCTCCAGCTCCTCCATGGGACGTCCCGTTGTTACCACGACCACCGGCACCGCCACCGCCACCACCTTCCCAGGGGCTTCCCCCCGTTCTAACACCCCCGTCGTGACCAAAACCACCTGAATCAGAAGTAGGCTGAAGGCCTGTACCTCCGGCACCAACACCCGATCCTCCATGCCTCAAACCATTACTCCCCCGGTAGCTACCCCCACCAAGAGCAACCAAATCACCAAAACGACTGTCCTGTCCATTGTTACCGCGAGATCCCCCATTGCCTACAAAAACATCAATTGAATTGCCGGCACCCACATGGTAAGCATTGCCCAGACTGGGTGTTTCGGATCCATAAAAAATCAATCCTCCCGCACCGCCACCACCTCCTTCATTCATATTTTCTCCGCCACCACCCCCGGCAACCACCAGCACTTCCACCTCCTCCACGCCTAACGGGGCTACAAAAGTTGCCTCCCCGGTATTCTCAAATGCATGAATAATATACCCGTCTTGCTCTGTAATCACGCCCCCACTACCATACAGAGGTCCCCTGGGACGAATCCAGGCACTGATACTCATGGCACCTGAAACTTCAAGTGCGTCGGTTTGCTGTATGACCACCTCATCATTTTGGGCGTCGAAATCCAATGCGCCGCCAAAAGGCCCGTTAATCCAGCTTCCTCCTCGCACAACCCCATGATGCTCATGCACCGTGGTATCACGGACAATATCTCCCGCTCCTTCATTAAAAGGCCAGTGGCCCAAAACAATATCCCCCTCAGGATACCAGGTATTCAGCCCGTCGGTCCAGTTCTCAAATGTGTACCCATCTTCAACGCTGGCGGTAAGGATCACCGGTTCACCCCCTCCGTAAGATGATCTGCCGGTACGGTCTTCCAAATCCCCCCCGTGCTCATGAGACTTTTCCAGGGAAAGCTGGTAATCCACCTGTTCAAAAACGGCTTTGATATATATATCTCCTTCTTCATCGGCATCACCAGGATCCACGATATATTCAAACTGTTCCCGGTCGTCAAACTCCAATTCCTGGTCATTGACCCAATTTTTCAGTGAGTAGCCCGTATTGACATTGGCCGATATACTGACAGGCTCCCCGGGCTGCAGATAACCCTCAGTGGCGTATGGGCAGGGATCCTGGCGCAGGAAAGAAGGGTTCCCCGCAAAAGAAAGTGAACGATCAAGGGTAAGGGTATACTCATCACCCTGGTAGTGGGCCATTATTTCAATGTCATCACCTGCAATTTCAGGAGTTACGACAAATTCAAGGGTATAACTGCCATCTGTCTCCATTCGGACTTCCGGTGCATCCGGATACCAATCAGTGTTGCCGACACTCCAGTGAGAAAATGTATAATGCTCATTAACTGTAGCATTAACCTCAATGGTTTCATAGGGTGCATAGGGTGAAGCGTCTTTCACATCAACCACCTCTCCGGCATATTTGTGAGTCTGATCCAGGGTCAGGTCACTCTCATCTGTTTCATAAACGGCCTCCAGAATAATGATCTGATCTTCATCAGCAGCGTGAGGGTCAGTCACATAGTTCAACTGGTATGTGTCATCCCCGGTTGACACCCCAACAGGCAGTACATTGCTGGAAAACAGAGCATTCACCTCTTCTTCTGTGAGCGCACGACTGAGCAAACGTACCTCATCGATCTTGCCCGGGAACTCTTCGCCAATCACAAAGTCATGACCCTGAGACTGCACCCCCCCGGTCAGAGAACGGGACTCCTGCAGATCTCCGTCTATATAAAGTTTCTGGGTTGAACCATCATAAGTCATCACCACGTACTGCCATTGATTTGCAGTCACCGAAGCCTCAATGCGTTGACCGTTGATATACCCTGTCAGGTTGAGACCCTCCATACTCAACAGGTAAGTATCCGTTCCTTTACCGGCGACGGTGGCCGGGGTTGCTCCGTCCGCGGAACCGGAAGGCCTTATCCAGCCAGCCAGGGTCATGGACTCACTCATGGCAAGATGCCCGTCATAGGGGATTACTACCCGGTCTGAACCACCATCAAATGACAATGCATCACCAAACACCCCGTTGGTCCAGGATGCACCGTGCACATCGCCATGATTGGCAAAGGTGCTATGATCCGTAGCTATATTCCCTGCTCCGTCATTCAACGACCAATACCCCATTGTAATATCCTGCTCAGGCTCCCAGAAGCTCACTCCGTCTGACCAGCCCAAAAGGGTGTAGGCATCATTTACTGTGGTTTCTACGGCAAGAAGCTCACCGCCCCCGTAATCCGCCTGACCTGTCAGATCTTCCACTTCCCCTCCGAGCTCATGCGACAGGGACAAAATCACATCGTACCTCGCCTGCTCATATACAGCTTTGAAGTAAATGTCCCCGGAACCATCGGCATCCTCAGGTGCAACCGTGTAGTTAAAATCGGTTTCCGTGTTTACAATGACTTCATGCTCATCTTCCCACCGGAGCAATTCATATCCGGGATAGGGGTTGGAAAACAAACGAAGGGGCTCACCCGGCTGCACATAGCCGGAAGACGCGTAGGGACAGGGGTCCAGCCGTTCGTATTCAGGCCTGCCTCCAAAACTGTGGGAACGATCCAACTCAAGGATGTATTCTTCCGTGTCGTAATGGGCGGTAACGGTGATGTCTTCTCCTGCCTCAGAAGGATCAATGGTATAAAGAAGAGTGTAACTGCCATCTTCCTGTTCTTCCACTTCCGGAGCATCCGGACCCCAGGTATCATGGCCATCACTCCAGTACAGGAAAGTGTAATGTTCATTAACCGTTGTCTGAAGCTCTACTTCCTCCAATGGCCAGTAAGATCCTTTCCCGGTTTCATCGGTCACCTTACCCCCATGACGATGTGTCTGATCCAAAAGCAGTTCACTCTCCTGGGTATCATAAACCGCTGTAAGGGTAAACTCCCCGCTTTCCTCAACCGCTGCGGGATTAAGCGGGTAACTCATTTCATAAAGATCATCGGCGGTCTTTTGAACAACAGGCAACACGTTGCCCTGATACAAGGCAGAAGCATCGTATGAACTCAATCCCCTGTCATATAACCTGACTTCAGCTATGTCTCCGGTAAAATTAGTCCCCATGATCAGGTCATTCGTATTTTCAGGCACACTGCCTGAAAAACCGGAGGAAACTCTCTGCTGTCCGTTGACATAGACTCTGATTGTACTGCCATCCCAGGAGAGCACCACATGCTGCCACTGGCCGAAAATGGCAGGAACGGAAACAGTCTGTCCTGCAACATAGGCAATGAAGTCCAGTCCTTCCACTTCCAGCTGGTAAGCACCACGTCCTTTTCCCGCAATTACCCCGGAAGTTTCACTGTTGAACTCAGGGCGTACCCAAAGACTCAGCGCCAGCGCTTCATTGACAACAAGCGATGGATCATGGTTAACGGTAAGCGATGCGTTGCCGTCAAAATGCAGACCGTTTCCAAATGGAGAAGAGGTCCATGTCGTACCGCTGGCTACCCCATCGTTTCCGGAAGAACCGGCGTCAGCTATTGTCTGACCTGTGCCCTCCTCCATGGGCCAGTGAGACCTCAAAGGATTGTCTTCGGGTTGCCATGACCCGATGCCATCACTCCAGTCCGTAAAAGTGTAACCGGCACGTTCAGTGGATGAAATGCGTATAGGCTGCCCCGGTATATAGGTAGATTCCCCTGTAAGATCCTGCTGTTCTCCCCCAAGTTCATGGGAACGGTCAAACGTCAGTGAATAAAAATTCTCCACGAGGTAACTATTATCGTCATCCAGGCGATAGTTGACCTCAAAAAATATCTCCCCCCCTCCATCAGCATCCTCCGGGTCGATCACATACTCAAATTCTTCCACTGCCTGAATGGGTGTGCCATCGCGATCTCTCCACCGGGGAACCCGGTATCCGGGGTGCGGGTTACCGAAGATCCGGAGTGGTTCACCGGGATGTAACTCGTCAGGCGCGGAATGAGGACATGGATCCAGGCGTTCATAACCCGGATAACCCCCGTACTGAAACAAGGGGTGATGATCCAGATCCCTGCCAAAAGCAATGGATACAGGTTCGAAATCATAATGGGCGTAAAGAAAAACCGGCTCTCCCGGCTCCGGGGGGTCGAAACGGTATTGCAGACGGAAGCTGCCATCTGGCTCCTGGCTGACTTCTTCATCGTCAGGATACCATTCATTTTGCCCGTCGCTGAAATGAGAAAACGTATAGTGGGGACTTACCGTACCAATTACCTCAATGGGTTCATTGGGGAGATATTGTTCTTTCGCGGTAAGGTCTGTAACCACGCCACCATGCTTCTGGTAGGGTTGGGGATGCAGGCTGCTTTCCTGTGTGGCATATTCCACCCACAGAGTGATCTCGCCATCTTCATCGGCAGCTGCATGGTCCACAACATAAGGCATTTTGAGGTAGCCGTCTTCCAGGGTTACATGGTCATCTTCCAGAGTCCAGCGGTTGTATCCATCAGTCCAGTAAACCAGCTCATATCCCCGGTGAATCCTCGCCCGGAGCTGAACGGTCTCCCCGGCCAGGTAAGGTTGTGAGTCAGTCAGATCTTCCTGGTAACCGGCATATTCATGTGAACGGTCAAAAGCAAGGGTGTATTCCGAGGCCTCATATTCTGCGAACAGCTCAATCTGGTTGCCCGCAACAGCTGCTTCATGATCTACCTCATACCGGAAGTATCCTTCAGTATTGGAACCATAAAGGGAGCGCACCTCATCCTGACTCAGTGCCCGGGAGTATACCTTTACCTCATCCATGGTGCCGCTGAACTCGTAGCTGGAATTGGTGTGCCAGCTTCCGGTCAGTAACCGGTGACTGAAGTTATCACGATAAGTGAATGGTTGACTACCAACAGGCTCCCCATCCACAAAAAAATGCATTTGATCCCCGTCGAAAACAAAAGCCAGGTGATACCATTTGTCAGGTTCCACGCGTGTAGATTCGGAATAACGCCATCCGGCATCCGGTGAATAAACACCGAGTCGTCCGTCCTGATGCAACACGGTCATGAATGTGTAAGGTCCGCCACGGGATCCAATTTTACTGACCAGCCCAGCCCGGTCTTTCAATGCATTGGCTTTTGCCCATAATTGCACACTAAAGGCTTCGTCATCCCCGAAATTGAAATAATGACTTGAACCCTGGTCAATATACTGCCCGTTCCCGCTGAAATTCATCCCACCGCCAATTCTGCCTTCACTTGTCCAGCTGGCTCCTGTCACCTGCCCGGTATGGCCGTAAAGTGAGGCATCAAAAGCAGACGTTCCCTGATCTGCATCAAACCCCATATGCGAAACCATTTCCGGATCTTTTGGAAAATCATCAGGTGTCCAGGTGGTGCGGCCGTCGGTGAGTGACTGCAACTCGTAACCCCCGTAGTTGGCAACCGTAAGATCAATGGGTTCACCGGGATAATGCGCTGAAATTTTTTCCTGCCATGGCGCATAGTCAAGCTTTCCGGCCTCTGCGTCAGAGAGGCTGAAATCCAACCCGTACTCATCTGCGGAGAAATTGGCTGTGAGTTCTGCATAGAGCAACTCATCATTCTTGGTGCCTGCAGCTGGCATGGAATAATCAAACGAAGGGCTGTTGCTTACAACCGCTCCATCCTGGTCGGTCCAGTTCTGGAAGGTATATCCTGCTTTAACAGTAGTGGAAACCGGCACACTCTCCCCATATCTTTTCAACCCGCCCCCTGTTTGTTCACCCGCATCGGGATGGGAGGCCTGCAGCCGAAGACCTGATTGGTTAACGGTTGTGACTCCGTCTCCACCACGACCGCCGTTTGCATTACCGGATGCCGTACCCCCGGAACCACCCTCAGCGCGTATGGTGCGAGAATTGTTAAGCTGACTGGCGAAGATATTTACACTTCCACCCCCTGAGCCACCGCCACCGGCACTAATGTGGCTGGCATTACCTCCCTGACTCCCATCGCTTGAAATAATGCCGTGGTTGTTAACCTTATGTGCATATAGCGCGAGCAAGCCACCTGTCCCCGTGTGTCCATTACTGGCAGATCCACCGTTGTGTACTCCCCTGGAACCACCAGGGTTACCGGCACCACCCCCGGCACTATACCGGTAAGGTGAATTGGTCCAGGCATAACCACTCCCGCCACGGCCTCCATTGGCAGAAGCATGCCCGGCATTACTCGTGTTACGGGCAGCCCGCCCTCCTCCGCCACTTCCTCCGCTATAGGAAGTTCCTGCACTCCCCCGGCCAGAATAACCACTTCCGGCGGTACCCGTCCGGTTACCACCGGAAGCTCCGCCCCCGGTAGAGCGCGTTACACCATCTGCACCTGCTCGCCCGGGTCTGTATGTGGATGACCCCCCGGCACTTGCATAAACCCTGTCTCCTCCCGCCCCACCTTCCGCCGGCACAAACTCCTCATCAAACAACAGCACATTCTGCCCTTCGGAAACCGCGCCACGGGCCGTCATACTGATGGTGCCATGGTTGACCAGCTGGCCCGGGATGTGCATATACATCCCCCGCTTACGTCCATTGGCCGTAAGGGTCACATTGGTGTACACCGTAACATCACCGGCAAAGCGTACAAAAAGCATCCAGTCATCCTGACGGGAAGCATCGCCAAACTCCTGGTCTGTGTCAAAAAGGACATGGGAATCACTGTACTCGACCAGTTCCACTTTTGATTCATGGACACCGCCGTCCACATTGCGCCAGCGAGCCACAAAGGTTTCATATCCATTGATCTGATCGGAGGTCAGGATATCAAAAAGCGTGGCGTCGTTTCCTCCGATCACGGCATAACCCTCCGCATTGACACCCATATTGCTGACCGTACCAAAATGCTGGGCATAAACAGAAGCTGAGCCAAAGGGAGCCACCACCAGCAGACTTGCCAGGATAGCGACAAAAAAGAAAAGGCGACGGATATGTAAGTAACAGAAAAGCATTCATTAATGGCAGTTAAACGTAGACTCAAAGACGGAAGCCCGGGTTCCTCAACGTGGTTCTCAAAATTAAAAACCACATAGAACCAAGGCTTTACGTCAAACTGCCAAAAAAATAATTAGTATAAATATTCAATATTGTAAATTTTTTTTACACTTAATGTGTTAAATCATATCTGTTTGAGCCACACAAATTTCGCGCGCGTGTGTTCAATAATAGCACAAAAGTAAAAAAAAATTCAAATAGTCTTTTAGACTACCTATTTTTTTTATTGCATATTTTACATTTTTCATGACTTTATCACGACAGGGAAAGATCAATCGATAAAAAAATAAAGAATAAAGCCCATTATTTTTATATTTGCGAAGGTTAAAGTCCGTGAAGCATCAACCAATTCGTTGCACTGTTTTGATACCTAGTTACTTACAGAATGTGTTAATTTTTTTTACAATCACTAGGGTCCGCAACACCTTCAGGTGGATGATTATTGTATTTTTTTGGATTGGTTTTTTAGACTCCCAAAACCTCTGCGCACAGGAAGCCATTCTCCCCCTGGGCAACAACCTGGAAGGACAAGGTGGAGGGGTCAGTTACAGTATAGGCCAAATAGCCTCCCACCAGTATCACCTTCCGGAAATTCATATATTCGAAGGAGTACAGCAGTCCTATGAATCCGTGGCTGTTGGGTTACCTCCCACCGAAACCATAAACATCCGTTACATTGTTTACCCAAACCCCACCTCGGGCATCGCCTACCTGGAAGTAAAACTGGATAAAATGAATGGTCTTCATTACCATCTGCACGATCTTAATGGAAGGGAGATTGCTTCTGCAGCAATCAGACAGCATATTTCCCTGCTTCCCACTTCATCGCTTCCACCAGGCACATACATTCTGCGCGTCAGCCAAAAGCAGCAGACCCGCAAATTGTTTAAAATCATTAAGCATCCTTAAGCGACTACTATGAAGCTGATCTACGATTTGGTTTTCAATCCCGTTTTAAAACTTCGCGCACTGGCAGGTCCAGCGGTATTTGTTGCTTTTCTTACACTCATTGTCCCGGCCGTAATGGCCCAGGTACCCGAATCCATGTCTTACCAGGCAGTGGTTCGTGATACCGAAGGCCAGCTGATACGTGAAGGAGAAATTCGCATGCGGATAACCATACTCCAGGGAGACCCGGAAGGACAGGCCGTTTACAGGGAAATCCATGCATCAGAAACCAACACCAACGGCCTGGTCAGCCTGGAAATCGGCCGGGGTGAAACCGACCAGGGCAGATTTGCCACCATCCCCTGGGCCGAAGGACCTTTTTTCCTGAAAACGGAAGTAGACCCCTCGGGAGGAAGCAATTACACCATCGCCGGGGTCAGCCAGCTGCTGAGCGTACCTTATGCCCTGCACGCCAAATCTGCAGACACTGCGGAACATGCAGCACATGCAGAATCAGCCACAGAAACCGATCCCATCTTTTCTGCCTGGAACCGTTCTGAAGGAATTCGCATACGGGCAAACCAGATCCGTAATATGCCCCCCTTTCTTCTTAATATTGAGGATGAGTCCATCGGGGAACTCAGAGATGTCTTTATAAGCAACCCCGGGGCCGGCCAAATCCTGCTATATGATCCGGAACAAGATGGATGGGTGGTTTCTGACGTAGAAAGAGAAGAGGTTGATCCCACCTGGTTTGGATCCCCAAATACAGATTCTTATATATCGAGATCAGGAAATGTGGGTTTAGGTATTACGGAACCGAATGCACTGCTTCACCTGGCAGGCGAAGGGCACGAACGGCTGATGTTGGCGGGAGATGTCTTTACCCTGCTGCCGGGTGGCGAAACCGGCATTGGCACCACCCAGCCGATGGCTCAGTTACACACCACGGGCACGGTGCGTTTTGCCAATTATACCAACGGTTTTTTGATGGTGGATGAAGAAGGTAATCTTGATACAGGCCTGGGAGAAGTTTTGTTCGACGCAGGCCATGGATTGAACTGGGAAGAAACAACCCTTCACAGCACCTGGACCCAGGATGGTAACCATATTTTTCACAATACACCGGGCAATGTAGGTATCGGGACCGATGCTCCGGAAGGCCTGCTGCATGTAAAAGGAAATGAAACCCTTACAGGCAGTGTTCTTTTTCAGGGAACCTTCGATGAGACGCTTCCACTCCCTGTTTCAGGCCACGGAAGCCGCATGATGTGGATTCCGGAAAGGGCTGCATTCCGTGCCGGAAGGGTCGATGACAATCAATGGGATGACAGTTCCGTAGGGGCCCATTCATTTGCCACAGGCTCCAATACCATTGCGTCTGGCGGTTTCGCGGTCGCAATGGGAGACCAAACCTCCGCCTTAGGCGATTTCTCTACGGCCATGGGAAGCCTGTCAACCGCTTCGGGGATGCATGCCGTTGCACTGGGCAGCCAGTCAACGGCTTCCGGTGATATTTCCACCGCCATGGGTGACCAAACCCTCGCCTCAGGAAATTTCGCTACCGCCCTGGGAAGCCTGACAACTGCCTCAGGGGAGTATTCCCTCGCATTGGGCAACCAATCAATGGCTTCCGGTGACAATGCCACCGCCATGGGCTACCAAACCCTCGCCTCAGGAAATTTCGCTACTGCCTTGGGATACGATGCCATTGCATCCGGGGACTTTGCAACTGCCCTCGGGGAAGAAACCACTGCCGCAGGAATGGCAGCAATGGCATGGGGCACCTCTACCATCGCAAGTAAAGAACATACAACTTCCTGGGGATTAAACACTGAAGCATCCTCTACCGGGGCTACGGCCTGGGGAAGCAATGCCCGTGCAGAGGGCCATTACAGTACCGCCTGGGGAACCTCCACCAGCGCAAGTGCGGAGCATGCAACGTCTTGGGGTTCAAATACCGGGGCATCTTCCACCGGGGCCACATCATGGGGAAATATCACCATTTCGGAGGGTCACTACAGCACCGCATGGGGGGTCCAGGCAACCGCCTCCGGAACAGCTGCCACAAGCTGGGGAATGAATACCCAGGCTGAGGGCGATTACGCCACGGCTTTCGGCGAAGAAACCACTGTATCCGGTAACTTTGCAACGGCCTTCGGAAGACAGACCAACGCCGAGGGTGATTATACAACGGCGTGGGGGGAAAACACCCATGCCGAAGGAAGCTTTGCCACTGCCTGGGGAGAAAGCACCCACGCCCGGGGGGATTTCGCCACGGCTTTCGGACATTCAACCCTGGCGGAAGGACGACATGCCGTGGCATGGGGGCGCGATAATACAGCCCCCTCAGCTTACGAAACGGTAATAGGCCGGTTCAATACAGCCTACACCCCCGAAAACACCGAAGAATGGAACCCCGCCGACCGGCTGTTTGTCATCGGCACAGGAGAAGACAGCGAAAACCGCCACAATGCCCTTACAATCTTAAAAAATGGCCACATAGGCGTCGGCACCGACAGCCCGGAAGCTCAACTTCATACCGACGGCACAGTCCGCCTGGCCAATTATGCGAATGGATACCTCAGGGTAGATGAAGAGGGGAACCTCGGTACCGGCCTGGGTCCGGAACTGTTTGACGCCGGAGAAGGGCTCAGCTGGGAGGAAACCACCCTGCACAGCCCATGGAGTGAATACCAGGGAGATATATTTGCCAACAATCCCGGTTATACCGGCATCGGCACCTCTTCCCCCACCGCATTGCTGCACCTTTCTGGCGCAGATAACCCCGACCCACTGCTATTGGTGGAGATTCGCAGCGAAGAAAATGAAGATGCCCCACTCACCGCTATGGCAATAATGCCCGACGGCAAAACAGGGCTTGGCATACCAGCGCCGGAAACCCAGCTCCACCTCAGTGAAGACCTGCAGGTAGACGGATCTGTCCGGGTGAAAGAAGATACAGAGCTGGAAGGAGAGCTGACGCTCAGCGCGTTGAAAGATGGATTTTTACAGGTTGATGCCGAAGGAAGGACCACCACACGGCAACCCGACTGGGATGCCGGGCCCGGCAGTGGAAGAGATATCCTGAACAAACCCACCCAAATCAGCGACTTTGAGATGAATGCGGCCAACCACAATATTCATAATATTGCCGACCCCGTGAATGCCCAGGATGCAGCCACCAAGGCTTATGTGGACGCTATCAAGGAAAGCATTTACAGTGAACTGCTCAATGCCGGACTCAATGCCATCGTGAAAGACATTGAGGGGAATGCCTACCAGACGGTAAAAATCGGCACCCAGGTTTGGATGGCTGAAAACCTGCGAACCACCACTTATAGCGACGGAAGGGCGATCACCCAAAGATCGGGCGACCTGGCATGGGAAACCGCTACCTCTGGTGGTTATACCTGGTATAACGACAACCCATCTGTGAACCGGGAACATTACGGTGCCCTTTATAACTGGTACACCATTACTGATCCTTCCGGGCTTTGTCCCGAAGGTTGGCGGGTGCCGACCGATGAAGACTTTGAAGTGCTGGCCGTACATTTGGGAGGAGATGCTGAAGCCGGGGGCAAACTCAAAGAAACAGGTACTGAACTGTGGACCACGCCCAATGACGGGGCCACCAATGAGGCCGGATTCAATGGACGCCCCGGCGGACGAAGAAACCCATATGCCAATTATCTGGATGATTCAGATTATGCTTACTGGTGGTCCGCTACTCCCCATGAAACACAGGAAGGTGAGGCCCTTGCCCGCCGCCTCAATTACAATGATACAGAATTCACTCCCATTGAGATGTCAGCGCGTAACGGCATGAGTGTCAGATGTATACGTGAAGAAGAAGAGCAGATCAGCCGGGCTATAATCAGTACGGATGTCATCGGAGACATTACCAGGGAATCCGCCAAAGGAGGAGGTCACATCTCAAGCGACGGCGGAAGCACGGTGACGGCTTTCGGAATATGCTGGAACACCACCGGCTACCCCACCGTGGAAAACAATGACGGCTTTACCACTGATGGCAATGGGACCGGCAGTTTTGAAAGCCAGCTGGGAACGCTGCATCCAAACACCACCTATTACGTACGCGCCTATGCCACCAACGAGGCAGGCACCAACTATGGGGAACAGGTCAGTTTCACCACCCTGAGCATCAATCCTTGCGCGGGCCTTGAAACCATCACTGATGCCGACGGCAATCAATACAACACCATCCAAATGACAGACGAACGATGCTGGATGGCGGAGAACCTGCGAACCACCGTCTACAAAAACGGCGACCCACTGGAATTTTACGGTGAAGACCACATGTCCTGGACAGAAGCCGGGGAAGGCGCTTATGCCTGGTATGGCAATGACCCGAACGGTGCAGACTTATATGGTGCACTCTACAACTGGTACGCCGTAGAGGACTCCCGTGGTCTCTGTCCGGAAGGATGGCGGGTACCCACCGATGACGAATGGGAGAACCTGGTCAGCGAATTGGGCGGCAGCACATTGGCCGGTGGCAAGTTGAAAGAAAGCGGCACCATCCGATGGCAGCACCCCAACGAGGGAGCTACCAATGAAAGTGGATTCACTGCCAGACCGGGAGGCATTCGCAATGAAGATGGCAACTACATTTACACCGGGCAACGGGCGGCATTCTGGAGCAGTTCCCCGCCGGGCGACCACAAAGCATGGAGCCGCATTCTCTACCATAACAGCGCGGAGAGTGCCCGGAACAACGAACTGAAAGAAAGGGGATTCAGCATCCGCTGCATCAAGGTTGATTAGACGACCTGTATGCCTGGCGGAAAGCATTTATACAACAACCGTATTCCTGGGAGATTCGGATTGGCAGTGGAATTTGGCTATCCGGGCATTACATTCGCTCCGGTACCTGAATTCCCAGCAAGCCCATGCCATTACGGATTGTAGTGGCTGTAAGCTGGGAGAGACATACACGAAAATCACTGATGTCGCGCGAAGGTTCATTCAATATAGAATGGTTATGGTAAAACTGGTTGAACTCCCGGGCCAGTTCATACACATAGTTGGCCATTCGCGCGGGGCTCATTTCCCTTGCAGCTTCCTCTACCACCGCGGGAAATTCGTACAAAGTTGTCAGCAATTGCTTCTCTTTTTCCTGCAAGGGAACCGGACCAAAAGCATTTCTGGCCGCTGAAACTCTTTCTTCCCCGGCACTGCGCAACACCGAGCGGATACGGGCATGGGTATATTGAATAAAAGGGCCGGTGTTCCCGTTAAAATCAATGGACTCTTCCGGATTGAACAACATATTCTTTTTGGGATCCACTTTCAGGATAAAATATTTCAGCGCACCCAGTCCGATAATGTGGTAGAGTTCTTTTTTTTCAGTCTCACTGAAATCCTGTGTTTTCCCCAGCTCCTCTGTCATACGCCGGGCCGTGGCCTCCATCTCGTCCATCAGGTCATCGGCATCCACCACCGTGCCTTCACGCGATTTCATTTTCCCTTCAGGTAACTCTACCATGCCGTAGCTCAGGTGATAAATGGCATCGGCATAAGGCTTATCCAGCTTGTGCAGCACCTTTTTCAGCACGTTAAAATGGTGGTTTTGTTCATTGCCAACCACGTAAACCATCCGTTCCGGGTGGAAATCATCATAGCGCAGCTGGGCAGTACCAATATCCTGGGTCATATATACGGATGTACCGTCTGCCCGCAGCAACAACTTGTCGTCCAGCTTTTCGCTTTGCAGGTCAGCCCAGACCGACCCGTCCTCCTTCCGGTACAAAGCCTTCTGCTGCAACCCTTCCAGTACGGTCTTCTTACCAAGGAGATAGGTATCCGACTCATAATAGATCTTGTCAAAATCCACTCCCATGCGGCGATAGGTGGCATCAAAGCCTTCATAGACCCATCCATTCATCTGTTTCCAGACATTTACCACCTCCGGGTCACCAGACTCCCACCGCTGCAGCAGTTCCTGGGCTTCCTTCATCAGTGGAGCCTGCTTTCGGGCGTCTTCCTCACTGAGCAAGCTGTTTTCCATAAGCTCACTGACCTGGGCACGGAGCTTACGCTCAAACAACACATAGTAATCGCCAACCAGTTTGTCGCCCTTTTTGCCGGAGCTTTCAGGGGTCGTCCCGTTGCCGAACCGCATCCAGGCAAGCATCGACTTACAGATATGTATCCCCCTGTCGTTCACAAGATTCACCTTTACAACCTCACGGCCGGCACCCTGCAGCAGGCAGGAAACAGAATACCCCAGTAAATTGTTGCGCACATGCCCCAGGTGAAGAGGTTTGTTGGTATTAGGCGAAGAAAACTCCACCACCACCGGCCCCTCATGCGTTGATCCTGAGGACGCATCCGGCTTCTCAAGACCAAAATCAGGGTCGTTGGTACGTTCCCTTATAAAACCCAACCAGTAATCGTTGCTGAGGGAAAGGTTCAGAAAGCCTTTGACTACATTATATTGTTCGACCTCATCCAGCCTCTCCACCAGCAACTCACCAATAAAGCGGGCCGTATCTTCCGGTGAACGACGCATCAGCTTCACAAAAGGAAAAACCACCAATGTAAGGTCGCCTTCGAAATCTTTTCTCGTTCTTTGCAGCACCACTTGCCCGGGCTTTATTACCTGACCCGACAATTCACTGATGGAAGCTTCCACAATCCGGGCAATCCGGTTTTCAACATTCATCTTTACTAAAGTATTTTAGGATTCAAAATTACCTGTTTCCAGGGTATTCCCCGTTTCCAGGGTTCAAAACCGGGCACTCCCGGTAAAAAAATACCTACTTGTACTGGGTATTCGGGAACAACCAATGGATTGACCCCCAACAACCGGAATCGCAGCCGAAAAGCTAAAAACAGGCCTCAGCCCCTCCGGCCAGCGGGTCATCCCTTCCAGTATAAAAAACAACCACAAAGATACATCTTTAACCCCTCAAACCAACAACCAACAACCGCCTGGGCCATTTCCCGGGGCTATTGGCAGGAATCCCATCACTCCGCCCATGAGAACCAACAACGGTGAGGGACGCCAGTCCAAAACCAACCAGCAACCGGAGGCGCGAAGCGCCGACTAAAAGAACATCGTCATGGCCACCCCGAAATAGATGAGCAAACCGGTAATATCAACCAGGGTTGTAATGGCCGGACTGGCCGCTACCGCCGGGTCACCGCCAAAACGCTTGACGACCAGGGGAAGGGCTGCCCCGATGAGTGTCGCCGAAATTACCTGCAGACTCAGTGCCAGGGCAATGCCAAAAGCCATATAATACAGACTGTACTCCTCCGGAATCGCTGCATTCCATGACAAAAACAACACCTTGCCAAACCCGATGACTCCAAGCACAACAGCCACCAAAACGGAAATCCTCACCTCCTTGAATAATATCATCAGCCAGTTACGCAGCGTAATCTGCCCCAGGGCCAGTGCACGTATCACAACCGTAGCAGACTGTGAGCCGACGTTCCCTCCCGTATCTGCCACCATCGGAACATACAAAGCCAAAATGATAAGGGCCGCCATCGATTCCTCATAACTGTGAATGATCAGGCCTGAAATGGTCCCGATAACAGCCAGGGAGGACACCCATGTGATCCGTTTGCGGAAATGTTTCAGCACCCCGGTCTCCGCGTAATTCAATCCGTCCACATCAGGGACAATACCCATGAATTTCTCCATGTCCTCGGTCTGCTCGGCCTGGATCACCTCAATTGCCTCATCATGTCGTACAATCCCCGCAAGCTGCCCGTATTTATTGATTACCGGTATCGCCACAAGGTCATATTTCTCAATTTTATTGGCCACAGACTCACGATCCTCATCCACTTCTGCGCTGGCAAAATCCCTGTAGACAATATCCCAGATCGAAGTACCCGGATCAGCCATGATCAGATCTTTCAGGGTGGTAAACCCGTGTAGCTTCATATCCTCATCCACTACATACACATAGTAGATCATCTTTTTACTCGGAGCATCACTGCGGACTTTATCAATGGCCTGGGCCGCTGTCATATCACCAATAATGGTGGCAAAGTCGGTACTCATGATACCACCGGCTGTTTCCGGATCATAAGAGCTCAACCTGACAACGTTCTCACGGGTTTTTTTATCCAGGTAAGGCAGTAATTTGAGCTGATCGTCCCTGTCAAGCTCCTGATAAAGGTCAGCCCGGATATCCGAGGCCATGTGAGCAAATATGCCGGTAAATCTCCTTGGCCCGAGCTGCCCGAATAGTTCAAGCTGCATTTCCAGGTCAAAGTCAGAAACAATAAACCCCTGTTCTTCCGGATCAAAGTGGCCAAGTACCTCAAGCAGGTCAGTCTCCTCAAGTTCTTTGAGAACCTCAACCACCTCAACCACCGGCATTTTTTTCAGGATGGTGACCAACGCCTCCCATTCACGGGCCATCACCAGTCCTTCAATGACCATATTCTTTTGTTCGGCACCCACTATGACCATGGCTCCCTCCTTTCTTGGATTGGGTGGATTGCCTCAGGTGAGTATTACCCTGAAATACGGGGGACATAAAGCCAACAAAAAACCCTTCCCGAAATTATGGAAGGGGGCTTTTACATGATCCAGGGCTTGCGCTGCAGCACTCCCTGTCAATATGCCCCTTGTTGAGTTTTAGCTCTGGATGACTTATCCCCTTATGCAAAGAGGGAAGCTACCTTAAGCAATGCCTTAATCCGACAAAGCCTGTTCTACCCATTGGCGTCTGTAGACATTTTTGGGCAGTAGCCTGTGTTCACCCAGTAGCCTCACCTAACAGGCAAAAACCACTGTTATGAAACAATGTTTTATTTTCCAGTTGCAAATATAATAAAAAATCAGGATTTTGACTCAATCTAATCCGTTCTCCACCGCAAAATTTACCAGGGATGACAAATTTTTCATTTGCAGCTTTTTCAGCATGTTTTTCCTGTGGTTGTTTACAGTATGAAAACTTATCTGCAGCCGTTCTGCCACCTCCCTGGTGTTGTAACCATTGGCAAACAATTGCAGCACCTGCTGTTCGCGGGGAGTAATCTTCTGAATATCCCTACAATTGACAGCCTGAAGCTTATCCTGGGCAAATCGCTTGATGTTTTTCTGGTAACTCAGGGGCCCTGTAAAGTCCACACTCACCGAAAGCACTTCAAACACATCCTCCTCCGGATCGATTCGAAAAACTTTGTTTGAGGAAAACAGCCAGAGGAAATGGCCTTCGGCATGACGGAACCGGTAAAAAGAAGTATATGTGCCCTGAGGGTTCCGGCTCAGTTCCTCCCTCAAATTAATAATGTACCCCCTGTCTTCCGGATGATACAATGAAAGCACCCTGTTTTCATCCAGCGGCCTGCCAAATACCATGTCATAACCGAGATACTTTGGAAAATTGTCGTTTGCCCACCTGATTGTCATCTGATTAATATCCATAACAAGGACAATGGCATCCAACCCGGAAACCAATGTTTTGTAAAATGAGAGTTCTTCCCTGGCAGACATATAGCGAAGCAACAGATCCATCTCTTCCTTTGTATTCCGGCCTGGGTTGTCATCTGTACCATTATTCATAGGCTTAATAATCAATAATTAATGTGTTTAACTTATCATTATAACTTCGACATTTTAGAATCACGTCTAACGTCGACAAATATGTGTATTTAATCGCTTTAAGGCCAAAAATAGTTAATTTTCTGCAAATTAAGCTGGTTTCTTAGTGTGTTTTTACGCATAAGACCTGGAGACCTTTCTCCCGCAAAACAATATGGGAATTAATATCCATAATTCAGGAACATACCATATATTTGTAAAAATTTCCCGTATGACCCGATTGTTAAACATGCTCACCCTCTTTGTGATGATTATATCAGGTTGCAGCCAGGCAGGCAACAACAGCGATGCAACCGGTGATCAGGATTCCGGCACAGATCAGGAGGTAACAATCCCCGCTTTTAACCCCGACTCCGCTTATTATTATGTAGAAAAACAGGTTGGTTTCGGCCCACGCGTTCCCAATTCCAGGGCCCATCGTGAAACAGGGCAATGGCTTGCCACCACATTGGGAAACTTTGCGGATACATTATATATTCAGGAGACCAGGGTCAGGGCTTACGACAAAACAACTTTGAATATCAAAAACATTATCGGTGTGTTTCAACCTGATAATCCACGGCGGGTATTGTTATGCGCTCACTGGGACAGCCGACCGTATGCTGATTACGACCCGGATCCGGAGAAACACTATACCCCCATAGACGGAGCCAATGACGGTGCCAGCGGTGTCGGCGTATTGCTGGAGATAGCCCGTCAGCTGCAACAGGAAAAACCCGCCATTGGCGTGGACATTATTTTCTTTGATGCGGAAGATTACGGGCGTCACCGTTTCTCTGACAGGCCGGATGAAGACACCTGGGCACTGGGAGCACAATATTGGGCAAAAAACCCCCACCGTTCGGATTATTTTGCCCGTTACGGCATTCTCCTGGACATGGTGGGTGCATCCGGTGCCACCTTTGAAAGAGAAGGGTATTCCATGTTATATGCGCCCGGTGTGGTCAGAGATGTATGGGAAAAAGCCCAAAACCTGGGTTACGGAGACCTGTTTCTGTCCAGAGACGGTAGCCATATTACCGATGACCACTACTATGTGAACACCATCAGAAACATCCCTACTATAAACATCATCCACCAGGATCCGGATACTGAGCATGGTTTTTTCCCCGAATGGCATACCACAGACGATACCATGGATATCATTGATCGCTACACGCTGAAAGCTACCGGTGAAACAGTAATACACGTAATTTACCATGAATAAGCAGATTTACGATACAATTGCTGAACTAAGTGATTGGCTGTCACAAGGCAGACAAAAAAAATAACAAAAAAACATAATGTTTTATTTTTTTTGTATTTTAGCAGCTTGAAAAACAAGGCTACGAGAGATGGCACATAACATGGAGAGGTGGCCGAGTGGTCGAAGGCGCACGCCTGGAAAGCGTGTATCCGTCACAAGCGGATCAAGGGTTCGAATCCCTTTCTCTCCGCTTAGCGCATGAAGCGAGTATTTACAAACAACCAAACAGTCAATTTGCCAATTAATCAATTATCGTTAAAACAAAAACCAACAGAATTAGTTATGAAAAAATTATTCGTCTTTTTGACAGTAGCAGGGATGCTTACTTTTGGTTTAAACACCACAGTAACGGCAGACATTGCGGCACAAGATGCTGAAACGCAAACGGAGGTCGTTGAGGAAACGGAGCAGGAACCGGGTGCTACGACGGAGGAGAGTCTTTCACCCGAATATGAGGACCAAACCTTTCACTATATTCTGAAAGAGCAGTTCATCGAAGGTGGTCCTGCCTTTATGAGTATTGTATTGTTATGTTTGATCATTGGCCTGGGGCTTTGTATTGAAAGGATCATCTACCTGAACCTGGCCTCCACAAACACAAACAAACTGCTGAATAAGGTTGAAGATGCGCTGAAAACCGGTGGCGTTGATGCTGCAAAAGATGTTTGCAAAAACACCCGCGGCCCGGTAGCCAGTATTTTCTTCCAGGGCCTTGACCGGTATGATGAAGGTATGGAGGTTGTGGAAAAATCGATCGTTTCCTACGGCAGCGTAATGATGGGTCGTCTTGAAATGAACCTTACCTGGATCTCCCTGTTTATCGCCATTGCTCCCATGCTCGGGTTTATGGGTACGGTAATCGGTATGATCGGGGCATTTGATGCGATCGCCGCTGCCGGTGATATCTCCCCCACAATTGTTGCGGACGGTATTAAGGTGGCCCTGCTGACAACCGTATTCGGTCTGATCACCGCGGTAATCCTTCAGATTTTTTACAACTACATCGTTGCCAAGGTCGACTCAATGGTCAACGCCATGGAAGATGCAACCATCTCCTTCATGGACATCTTAATCAAAAACAAAAAATAAAAAAACCATTCACCTATGAACGAATCGGTAATTGATATAGGAATGTACGTCACCTACGGCCTTTTAGCCGTGGCAGCAGTCACAGCCATCCTTGCCTCGATAATCCAAATGGTGGGCAACTTTCGTAAGGCCATCCCCGCATTGATCGGGATCGCAGTACTGGTGGCCATTGTACTGATTTCCTACTCAACCAGCACAAGCGAGGCTTACGAAAACGCAGGTCCGACTGTTTCCCAATGGGTCGGTGGTGGAATTAAAGCCACCATGGTCCTGGTCGGACTTGGACTTATATCTGCTATTTTCACAGAGATATATAAGTATTTCAGATAAAAACAATCACTTAAATAGGAGATCTTTCTATGGCTAGAATGACCCCTGAAATAAATGCCGGATCCATGGCGGACATTGCATTCCTCCTGCTGATCTTCTTCCTGGTGACAACCACAATGGATGTCGACACAGGGATCAACAGGATGTTGCCGCCCCCCATCGATCCGAATGCTCCTGAACCACCTCCTGTCAGGGAACGCAACGTCTTCGTTGTACTCGTAGACGCCCAGGACAGGTTGATGGTAGAAGGTGAGCAGATGCAGATTGATCAGTTAAGATCAGAAGCAAAAAACTTTTTGTTAAATCCGGATGATGACCCATCGATGCCAGTCAAAGAGGAGATAGAGATTGAACACATCGGAAGATACGAGGTTTCAAAGGGCATCATATCGCTTCAGAACGACCGGGGCACTTCCTACGAAATGTATATCGCCGTGCAAAACGAGCTGGCGGCAGCTATTCGTGAGATCAGGGATGAGGTATCCAATGAATACTTCGGACGCGATTTTCGGGACCTGACCGACGAAGCGCTCGTTGAGGCTGTGCGTGATGCAGTGCCCATGGCAGTTTCTGAAGCAGAACCAGTAGATGTAGGAGGATAATATGGCTAGATTCAGAAAAGAAGGTACCAAAGGTACACCCAAGATTAATACGGCTTCATTGCCTGATATAATCTTCATGTTGCTCTTCTTCTTCATGGTAACTACCGTGATGCGGGAGACTACACTCTACGTCAGGACATCCCTGCCGTCTGCTACAGAAGTCCAAAGCCTGGAACGCAGGTCGCTGGTTAGCTTTATCTATATTGGTCCTCCCATAAAACAAGAAGTATTCGGGACAGAACCAAAGATTCAGCTTGACGATTCATTTGCAGAACCTGAGGACATTGCTTCTTTTATTGAGGCAGAACGTCAGGCCACAGCTGAAGCGGAAAGGCCACTGATGACCACTTCACTGAAGGTAGACTATGAAACGAGTATGGGCATTGTAACAGATGTCAAACAGGAACTAAGACAGGTAAACGCCCTCAGAGTGAATTACTCCACATTACGAGGAGAAGTTGCGGGCCTCTGACAAATAAAGTTGTTTTAACTAAAAAAGCCACCGGAAATCCGGTGGCTTTTTTTTATCCCACATAAACGGTTTTTTGCTTCTGCGAAAATGAGAATCAGTAAAAACAATACCTGTGTTCCACCACATATCGCCTGGGAGGCCCCTGAAGCGGCATACGTATATCCACCTCACTTGACAACAACCTCCCTTTTTCATCATAGGTCCGGGAAACCGTATTCAATAAGTTTCCTTTCAGGTCATACTCTTCCTGGTAAACAATATTTCCTTTGTTATTGTAGCGTAAGTTAAGGGTATTTTTCTTGTTTCGGTTCTCTTCCACCATCCTTACAGGCCGACCCTCCTCATCAGGTTCCATCAGAATCCGTTCAATAAGCTCCTCGTCTTCATCATACACTTTGACAGCAATGCGATGTCCATCATCATTGTAAACATGGATTTTATGCCTGAAAACACCATCAGTGTTATTCAGGATTTCTTCTTCCAGGATTCTTCCTGCATTGTCATAAGCATAGCGAATTTCTTCTGCCGGAGCTTCTTCATCTTCCGGGGCCGGTGATTCTTCATGGACGGCTTTTCTCGCCAGAAGTCCGTTTTTGTATTCAAAAACTTCTACCTGTTCCAAAACGCCATCTTCATCTTCTGTTTTTCTCTCAACCAATCGACCTTCATTATCATACCTGTAGGTGATCGTATCTTTTGATCCGTCAGCATAGTGCAGATACTCTCTTGCAATTCTTTGTTTTTCATCAGGTTCAAAAGACTTCTCCTCCATTACGGTTCCATCTCCCTCTTTCAGGGTCTCCCTGATCAGAAACCCCTGCCCGTCATACTCGTATTCTGTTTCCTGTTCAAGCGTGCCGTCAGGGGCGAACTGTCTTTCCCCGGTCACTTTTTCCCATTCAGGGTGATAATGGGTTTCTGAAACCAATACTTCTGCCATATCGGAAGAAGCCGCCGGGGCAGAATCCCCCCCGGTCGGCAAATGCTTCCTGATAACTTGCAGCGTTTTAATTTTTTTACTCATAAGTTATTCGACAATAGTCATTTCTTCAATCAGGTGACTGGCACCTGCAAACTTATCAATCACAAACAACATGTAGCGGGCATCCGCATTGATGCATTTTTGAAGGTCATGTTCAAACAAGATGTCCCCACTCATGCCTTCCCAGTTCGCATCAAAAGCCACACCAATCAGGTGACCGTCTGCATTGATCACAGGACTGCCTGAATTACCCCCGGTGATGTCATTATTGGAGATGAAATTTACTATCATTTTTTCATGGGCGTATGGACCATAATCTTCTTTTTTATACAACTCCTCCAGCTTCTCAGGAACCACAAACTCAGAATCTTCGGGATCTTTCTTTTCCATCACTCCTTCCAGGGTGGTCGTATAATCATAATAAACCGCATCACGGGGTTCATACCCATTTACACTGCCATAGGTAAACCGCATGGTACTGTTGGCATCCGGGTAAAAATAATCTTCCGGTTTCATTTCCATCAACCCCCTTAGAAAATCACGTTCGGCACGGCGAAGCATGGTATTGTATTCCGCTCGTCCCTGGTTAATCTCTCTATATTTATCGTAAACGGACCTGACCGCCCTGAAAGCCGGATCAGCGGCAAGCTCCTCTGCATCGGGGTTCTCAAGGAAAGCCTGCATACTCTCCTTGTCTGCAAAAATGCTCGCTTCATATACATCATGGGCATACGATTCATAGTCATTCCCATAATCTGTGGCTAGCTGAGTAAAAATCCCCGGAAGATCCTCCTCAGGAATATATTCAGCATATACCTCAAACATCGCCGCCCAGAGTTGCTGATCTACGCCTTTATTATAATCCTTATAAAGGGCATCGGCCATCTCACTGAGTCGCTTAATTTCATCCGTGATGTTTGCAGGGTTGACCTCCTCTGCCCCAAGCATGGCATTCAGCCTGTTAAACCTGTTGGCAATGCCTATGACATCCGGGCCGGAAGGCATGGCTTCTGCAAACACATAGTTATGAGAATTAAACGCTTTCAGGCCTTCATACACTTTCCGAAAATCGTCAATCACATGTCCGTATTCTTCCTGCCGCTCTGGATTCCCTGTTACCCATGCCGCAAATTCATCTTCCAGTTCTCGTTTGGAATCAGCTACATTCAGTCGCTTAAGAGACTCACTCATCCCGATAAAATTCTTCCAGTAATTGGCAATACTGGAATGTTTGGCTGTATATTGAATCCTGATCTCATCACTGGAAGCCATGGCTTCTTCAAGAATATCAAGCTTGCGGCGACGGATGTCGATCCGGACAGGATACATATTTTCCAGGCGATAGTCAACCCCGTAGGAGGTAAGGTATCTTTCCGTACTGCCGGGATATCCGAGCACCATCGCAAAATCATTCTCTTCTACGCCTTTTAAAGAGACCGGCAAATGGTGACGGGGCTGCAGGGGAATATTCTCTTCTGAATATTCAGCCGGGCTGCCGTCTGGAGCTGTATAAACACGGAACAGGGAAAAGTCTCCTGTATGCCTGGGCCACTCCCAGTTATCCGTATCGCCGCCGAATGCACCAATGGATTGTGGAGGGGCACCTACCAGGCGTACATCATGGAATGTTTCATAGGTAAAGAGGTAAAAATAATTACCGGCAAACATCGAACTGACATCGGCCGTATAATGGGTTCCCTCTGTGGCGGATTCCGCCAGCTCCTTTCCTTTGGCCCGGATGGCCTGGGCCCGTTCCACCTCATTCATCCCTGGCTGAATAACTGACTGAATATCTTCGGTCACATCGTCTACGTTCACCAGGAAGCGTACAAACAAACCTTCGTTAGGCAACTCTTCTTCCTTTGACATGGCCCAGAAACCATCGGTAAGCAGGTCATTTTCAACGGAACTGTGAGACTGTATTCTCCCCCGTCCGCAATGATGGTTAGTCAGTACCAACCCCTGATCAGAGATGATCTCGCCTGTACAGAATCCACCAAAACTAACAATAGCATCCTTGATACTTGGCTCGTTAAAGCTAAAAATCTCCTCAGGCTCAAGATTCAAACCCATCCGACTCATTTCCTCATAAAGGGCTTCGTCAATCAGGAAAGGGAGCCACATCCCCTCGTCGGCTTTTAACGGCAGACGACAAATTGCTAAAAACAGCAACAATACACATGTGATTTTTTTCATTTTAATTGTATTTAAGTTAAGTAAAATTGCAAATATGCCATTATCAAATAAAGGCATCACCTTTTTGTAGTTTAATATCATTGACAAATTTCCGGATCTGCTGTTCATGTGACTTCTTGCAGATCAACAACGTGTTGTCAGCCTCTGAAACGATATAGTCTTCCAGCCCCTGTATAACCACCAGTTTTTCATCCGGTATATTGACAACGCAATCCTCGCAGTCATACAACATGGCATTTTTCCCCACAACCGCATTGTTGTGTTCATCTTTTGGTCTGGCATCAAACAAAGACCCCCAGGTGCCAAGATCAGACCAGCCAAAATCAGATACAAATACATACACATTGTCTGCTTTCTCCATAATGGCATAGTCTATGGAAATACTTTTGCAGGCCGCATAAGCCACATCCATATAGGGCTGTTCCTCCGGCGTATTGTATTTATCCTTTGCTTCACGGAAGATATAGCTGATCTCAGGCTGATATTGTTCAAAAGCATTTATGATGGCTTCACTTGACCAGATAAAAATTCCGCTATTCCAAAGAAAATCACCGCTCTCCAAAAATGATTCCGCCATTTTTATATCGGGTTTTTCTGTAAACGTCTTGACTTTTTTTAGCCGTGGGTCTTCCGGGTAGGCATCGCCATCTTCAAACTGAATATATCCATAACCCGTATCGGGCCGGCTGGGAGTGATCCCAAGGGTAAACAGCCGGTTCTCCCCGGCAGCCGCCTCAAGTGCAGAACGAATAATATCCGTGAACAGATCCTCTTTCAGGATAATATGGTCAGAGGGCGCCACCACCATCTTAGCTTTCGGATCCATTTCATGTATTTTATAGGCCGCATAAGCAATACAGGGAGCTGTATTCTTACGGGAGGGCTCGCAGATCAGCCTCTCAGAACTGAGTTGAGGAATTTGCTCCTGAACGAGTTGACGGTATTTTTTGTTGGTTACCACGAAGATATTTTCCGGCTGACAAACTTCCAGAAAACGGTCATAGGTTTGCTGCAATAATGTTTTTCCGGTGCCCAGGATATCAATAAACTGCTTAGGCCTGGATTCCCGGCTCATTGGCCAGAATCGCTCACCAACACCCCCGGCCATTATCATTACATAATTATTATGGGACATATTTAAAAAATTTTATTATATATATCTAACATTCATTTTCATCGGTTTGATTCACCCGTACCATGGGATGGATCAGGTATGAGAGGTTATTTTCCAGGCAAAAACAACGAAAGCGTTTCCTGATCTTCTCGCCTTTGCGGAATATTCTTCCACTGCGAACCCGAAACAGGCTCCTTTGCGGAATCTCTTCCAGGTAGTGCCAGTCCTGTGCATAACCATCCTTATCAAACATGCGCAGTGCCATAGCAAGAGAGATGTCTGCAACACCCGCTGCCTTCACCTTATACGAATAACTTACAAGCTGATCGTGCAATACGGGATGGAACATCTTTGCTTCTGCAAACTCCCTGATCAGCCCCCCATATACAGCTTTCCACTCCTTTCCGTGTGGCAACACCGAACGGCCATGGGATCGGTAAACGATAAGGTGCGACAATTCATGCAGAAGAACCAGGAGAAACTCATACTTATTCAGGTTGGCATTCACTGATATACGATGCATCCCCGAACCTTTACGCGGGCGAAAATCACCAAGCTTACTCACACGCTCCCTGCTTACCTGTAATTGCACGTTATCTTTTTCCAATAAAAAAGCTATGTAATCCACGGCTTCCAACGGCAGAAATTGCGCCAGGGATTCAGTCACCGTTTTCCTCATAGACAAAAGTTTTCTTGGTCACAGAACGGATTATTGTATAGATGTGAGATAATCTCAATCGATTTTGAACCTCAAAAATAGTAAAATAAAAAGGGCTGGAAGCTTTCCGGTATACTTTTTATCCGGCCCGGAAGTCAAATTATCTGTAATTTAGTCCGGTCAACTAAACGCCATGCAGCTCTTTTATCACGTGGGTAGATATTTTATGCTTACGGCCGCTGTACTGCAGCGGCCCGAGAAATTATCTGTTTATCGACGGCAGATTCTTGTTGAGATGGAGTACCTCGGGCTGAACAGCCTGGGAATTGTCGCCATCGTTTCCATTTTTATGGGAGCGGTGGTTACCATCCAAACTGCCTTTAATACCGATCACCCTTTGCTACCGGCATATGCAATCGGTTTCGCAACCCGGCAGGCCATTATTCTTGAGTTTTCACCCACAGTTATCAGCCTGATACTGGCCGGAAAAGTCGGATCCCGCATTGCCTCAGAGATAGGTACAATGAGGGTTACCGAACAAATTGATGCACTGGAGATTATGGGGATCAATGCCGCCAGTTACCTGATCCTGCCAAAAATCATTGCGACTATGGTCATCAACCCTATGCTCGTAATCATCAGCATTTTTTTGGGGATATATGGAGGATGGATGGCCTCAGCCATTACCGATGTGGTACCGCTGAACAATTTCGTGTATGGGATCATTTTCGAATTTTCCGGGTTTGATGTATTTTACGCAATGATAAAAACCCTCGTGTTTGCCTTTATAATTGCATCGGTATCCGGATATTACGGATTTTACACCCGGGGTGGAGCACTTGAGGTCGGTCATTCCAGCACCCGGGCCGTTGTGTACAGCAGTATCAATATCATTTTATTCAATCTTATCCTGACCCAAATCCTGCTGGCATGATCAGAATCGCACATATCAATAAAAAGTTCGGAGAAACCCAGGTACTGAAAGACATTTCCCTGAGTTTTGAACAGGGAAAAACAAACCTGATCATCGGGAAAAGCGGTTCAGGAAAGACTGTATTGATGAAATGCCTGGTAGGTTTACTGGAAGCAGACAGCGGAAGTATCTTCTACGACTCACTTGACTTCCGCAGCATGAATCCCAGGTCAAGAAAAGCTTTGAGGAAAGATATGGGGATGTTATTTCAGGGCAGTGCATTGTTTGATTCAATGAACGTAATCAACAATGTCATCTTTCCTCTCAACATGTTCACCAGAAAAAGCAAAGGGGAAAAAATCAAACGTGCTGATTTTTGTTTAGATCGTGTAAATTTGCATAATGTCGGTCATTTATACCCGTCAGAGTTAAGCGGAGGAATGAAGAAGAGGGTAGCCATTGCCCGGGCCATTGCAATCGGGCCAAAATACCTGTTTTGTGACGAACCAAATTCAGGACTTGACCCGCCCACGGCCATATTGATTGACAAACTGATCAGTGAGATTACAAGGGAACTGAATATTACGACGATCGTGAATACACATGACCTGAACAGCGTGATGGAAATTGGTGACAACGTAGCTTTCATCCACCAGGGGAATCTTTGGTGGACGGGAAGTAACCGTGAGATTCTTTATACCGGTAACAAGCAACTCAACAATTTCGTTTATGCCACCGAACTGATGCGGTGTCTCAGGCAATAACAGAAAACGCATAAAATGATATTATTCATTAAACTGATAAAAGAGAGTGCTTTGTTTGCCCTGGATTCCATTGTGTCAAACAAGTTGCGTACAGTACTCACGCTGCTGGGGATCACCATTGGGATCTTCGCCATCATCTCTGTTTTTTCTGTTGTAGATTCACTGGAAAGACAAATAAGGTCAAGCATTGCCTCACTGGGCGACAACGTGGTGTATATCCAGAAATGGCCCTGGAATTTTGACCCCGATTTTCAATGGTGGGATTATGTGGGACGGCCCGTGCCGGAATATGGAGAACTGGAAGAGATCCGGCGCCGGTCAACCACGGTTGAAGCGGCAGCTTTTCTGGCTTCCACCAGCAAGAGGGTAGAATATCTGAATATTTCGGTGAATAATGTAAGTGTGATCGGGGTAACACCCGATTATGGCCAGGTACGAAATTTTGAACTGCAGGATGGGCGGTTTTTCACTCCTGCTGAAGGAATGGGGGGAAGAAATGTGGCAGTGATCGGCAGCGATCTTGCTGAAAACCTTTTCTCTGACACAGACCCCATCGGGCGTACCATTAAGGTATTCGGAACCAATACCGTGGTAATTGGTATTTTTGAGAAAGAAGGACTGGGTGGATTCGGCGACAGCCATGATGACGCAATGGTCATTCCGGCCCAATACCTGGCCCAGTTTGTCAACATCAACCAGGAGCAATATGGTCCGTTTATCATGGCCAAAGCACACCCTGGAATTAGCAACGCTGAACTTATTGATGACCTTACAGCCGTTATGCGCTCCCTAAGGAGACTGCCACCAGGGGCATCAAATAATTTTTCCCTGAATGAAGCGAGTCTGCTTTCAGAGGGATTTGACGACCTGTTTGCGATCATTAAAATGGCGGGATGGATCATCGGCGGATTCTCTATTCTGGTGGGGGGATTTGGCATTGCCAATATCATGTTTGTATCTGTTCGGGAAAGAACCAGTATTATTGGCATCCAGAAAGCTCTTGGGGCAAAAAAATACTTTATTCTCTGGCAGTTTTTGTTTGAGGCTGTTTTACTGAGCATAATCGGAGGTGCTGTAGGTATCGCCCTTGTTTTTTCCGGGACAGCCATCATAACTTATGTCTTTGAATTTGATTTTCTGCTTAGTCTTTCCAACATTTTACTGGGGTTAAACGTTTCTGCTATAATAGGATTGGTTTCCGGGTTTATCCCTGCCTGGGGAGCCGCAAGGCTGGATCCCGTTGAGGCAATCCGGAGCACGGGATAATCTCCTGGAAGCAAATATCCGCCACAGACCACTTATGGCTCAAAAGCTCCTGAACGTAACACAACTGCAGGGGCTATAAGCATCTATCTGAAAGAAGTAGACATCCACGATCCGACAAGGGTCACATCTTATTAATAAACCAATCCCGAAGGGGATCAAATACGCAGAGAAAATGAATAACAAAAAAACAATACTGGTAATCCTTGACGGATGGGGAAAAGGAAATGGAGATGAAGCTGATATCATCCATCACACCAATGTACCTTTCACCCAATCGTTATACAAGTCAGTACCACACACCCTATTGAAAACTTCTGGCAAGGATGTGGGACTGCCGGAGGGACAAATGGGCAACTCTGAAGTGGGCCATCTCAATATGGGAGCAGGAAGGATTGTATATCAGGACCTGGTAAAGATCAGCCAGGCTATACAGGACGGCTCATTCAAGGAAAACAAAGCACTCAGGGAGGCCTTTGATTATGCAAAAAATAATGGGAAAAAAGTACACCTCTTCGGCCTGGTCTCTGACGGAGGGGTCCATTCTTCCATGGATCATCTGTTCGGACTATGCGATATGGCCAAAGCCATGGATTTTGACCGGCTTTTTGTTCATGCGTTCACTGATGGCAGAGATACCGACCCTTACAGTGGAAAGGGGTATATTAAAGAGCTGGAAACCAAAATGAAGCAATCCAAGGGTAAGATTGCCACTGTTTGCGGCCGGTATTACGCCATGGACCGTGACAAAAGATGGGAACGCATAAAAATGGCTTATGACATGCTGCTTGAAGGAGAAGGGGAAAAGTTCTCAGATGCAGAGGAAGCCATCCAGTCATCCTATGACAAAAAAGTCACCGACGAATTCATTAAACCAAAAGTAATCACTGATAAAGACGGAAACCCACTTGCCCGGGTCGAGGAAGATGATGTGGTGATCTGTTTTAATTTCAGAACCGACCGCCTGCGGGAAATTACTACCGTACTCACCCAGAAAGACATGCCCGGACAGGGCATGAAAACCCTGCCTCTTCATTACGTAACAATGACAGAATACGATAAATCATTTAAGAATGTAAAAGTCGCATTTGAGAAAGAAGACCTGCAAAACACCCTGGGAGAAGTCCTTGCACGGGCTGGCAAAACCCAACTACGCATTGCTGAAACGGAGAAATATCCTCACGTTACTTTTTTCTTTAGCGGAGGAAGGGAAAATGAATTTGAGGGAGAGGAAAGGGTAATGATTCCTTCACCCAAGGTGGCAACTTATGACTTACAGCCTGCCATGAGTGCTCCTGAGGTAAAGGATGCCGTGATCAATGAAATTGAAAGTGGCAAACACGACTTTATCTGCCTGAACTTTGCCAATCCGGATATGGTAGGACATACCGGGGTTGTTGACGCCATAAAAGAAGCGCTTGAAACCGTCGACAGTTGTCTGCAGGAAGTGGTAGAAGCCGCGCTGACACAAAATTACAGCATGATCATTACCGCCGACCATGGCAATGCAGACTATGTGGTCAACGAAAACGGGTCACCAAACACCGCCCACACCACCAACCCGGTACCGTGCTGGCTGATTGACAATGATTTTAAAGACATCCAACCAGGGCGACTTGCAGACCTGGCTCCTACCATCCTGCATATTATGGGGTTGGACACCCCGGAAGAGATGGAAGGAAAAATCCTGGTGAAATAAAAAGGAGTGGAACCCTTGAATCAAACTGACTCCCGGAATCAGGCTGACTCCCGGATTTTCAAAGCTGCCGAAAATGTTTTTGTTTTGAAGTCTCTACCGTCTGCTGATCGTAAACGCTCGATCAGCAGGCGCGTGGCTTCATAGCCCATCTCATACCCCTTTTGTTCGACAGTGGTCAGAGACGGTGAGACCATTTTGGCGATCGGGTCATCGCCAAACCCTCCAACAGCAATATCACCCGGCACATCAAAACCATTTTCTCGTAATAACCGCATGGCCGCCACCGCTGTGAAGTCATTGACAGCAAAGAGACCATCGGCCAGCCTGGCAGCATGAAGGATCTCCTTTTTCCGGGCAATGACTCTCTCGGGAGTATCACAATGTATTACGAGTCCTTCGTCCACGGCGATTCCCGCGTCTTGCAACGCCCTGCAATAGCCTGCAAATCGTTCCCTGCCCACGGTCAGATGTTGTGAGGCAGAAAGATGCATGATTCTTTGACATCCACGGTCTATAAGGTGGGCCACCAGCATACGCGCACCCTCATAATCGTCAGTGACCACCCTGTCGGTGGGTATTTCCGCACACACCCTGTCCATGAATACAATGGGAACGCTGCTATCGGCAACCCGTTGAAAATGATTGACATCCAGGGTGCTTTTGCTGATTGAGACCAGTAACCCGTCTACCCGGTGATCCATCAGGGCCTGAAGGTTGATCACCTCCCGCAGATAATCTTCATTTGACTGACATATCATCACGCGGTATCCGTTGCCATATGCAAGGTCTTCGATTCCACTGATAATGGATGAGAAAAAATGGTGAACAATCTCCGGAATAATAATCCCCAAGGTGTTGGATTGCTGTTTCTTTAACCCCAGTGCCAACACATTGGGACGGTAATGTACCTGTTCAGCGTATTCCTGCACCCGTTGCCTGGTCGCCAGGCTGATGTCGGGATGATTTTTAAGTGCACGTGAAACCGTAGACACCGCAACACCCAACGCCTGGGCAATATCTGATATGGAAACCGGTCCGGATTTCATGGACGGGAGTTTTTAAGGATAGGAATGATGACAGGGTTGATCTGACAAAAACAATACCTCTTTTACTTTTGTTAAAAGTAAACAAAAAACCTGCATCTTTTTAAGAAATATAACTGCCGGAGAAAACCATTCAGCTTTTCACTTGTTATCCCATATTGAATCCATATTACGAAATAGCTAAACAATAATAATTAACGGGCAAAAACAGCATGCAAACCTTTCCGCAAACGTTTGCGGTTATCCATCCCGAAAAAACTGATACTCAGCGTTAAAAAGAACAAAAAATCATATTTTTTGTTAACTTTGTCTTAACATGATAAACATATCAAGTCTAAATCTTAATCCGTAAAAATATGACGAAACTATTCAGACAAATGCTGCCTTTGCTGATGTTGCTTATAACGGCTGCATCAGCCATTGCTCAGCAGGGAACAGTTACAGGCGTCGTCTCCGATGCCGAGACAGGAGAGACACTACCCGGAGCAAGTATTGTAGTTCAGGGTACAACCACTGGTTCAATTACCGATGCTGAAGGAGAATACACACTGCCGGTTCCGGCCGGTGAAGTTACGCTGGAAGCAAGCTTTGTCGGTTATGATCCGACCGTCCAAACCATTACAGTGGGTGAAGGGGAAACGGTCACCCTGAATATTGAACTCATGCCCGATGTCGAATTACTTGAAGAGTTTGTGCTGATCGGTTATGGTATCCAGCGAAGGGAGGATGCCACAGGCTCCGTATCGGTTGTCGGTGAACGTGATTTCAACAGGGGGAATATCACCACCCCCGGGGAGCTGCTTCGCGGCCGGATGCCCGGCGTAAGAATTACTTCAGCGGGTGGAGCGCCCGGAAGCGGAGAAACCATCCGTATCAGGGGCGGTTCATCGCTTTCAGCCGACAACGACCCGTTGATCGTTATTGATGGTGTACCTATTGAAAGTGCAGGCGTTAGCGGGCTCCGGAACCCGCTTTCATCCATCAATCCCAACGACATTGAGTCTTTCACTGTACTGAAAGATGCCTCGGCAACAGCCATTTACGGCTCGAGGGCATCCAACGGGGTTATTCTCATTACCACCAAGAAAGGTGAAGCAGGACAGCAATTTCGACTCGACTATTCAGGCACCTACTCTTACTCCTCGAATATCAGGACGGTAGACGTGCTGGGTGCAGATCAATACCGTGACCTGGTACAGGAGCGTTATAGCGACAGGGAAAGCGTGACCAATATGCTGGGCGATGCCAGCACCAACTGGCAGGATCAGATTTTTCGTGATGCACTCACCCACGACCATGTGATCAGTGCATCAGGGGCCCAATGGAATATACCCTACCGGTTATCATTAGGATACAAATCTGAAGAAGGGGTCCTGCAACGCGACCAGATGGACAGGGCTTCACTCGCACTGAACCTGAACCCTACCCTGCTTGATGACCACCTGAAGATTAACCTGAACCTTCGCGGGGTCAACATTGACAATCAATTTGCCAACGAGGGTGCAATCGGTGCGGCTGTGATGTTTGATCCCACCAAGCCGGTCATGTCAGGAGAAGACATATTTGGAGGCTATTTCACCTGGTATGAAGAAGATGATGAAGGAAATAAGATCCCCAAAGACGTGGCTACCGACAACCCGCTTGCATTGCTTGATCTGACCAACAACCAGTCAACCGTGAACCGGTTCATCGGTAATGCCCAGTTCGACTACAGCCTTCACTGGTTCCCGGACCTGAAGGCGAACCTGAACGTGGCTTATGACTATTCAAAATCTGAGGGGACCGACGTCACTCCTCCTACCGCTGCCTGGGCGTATGTATCCGGTGGATCAGACGGAGTTTACGAACAAGAACGAAAAAATGAACTGATCGATTTCTATTTAAACTATGAAACAGAGATTTCTTCTCTTAACAGCCGGATAGACGCCATGGCCGGTTATTCCTGGCAGCATTTCTGGAATGCCGGGATGTCATATGTCACCAATTTTGAAGATAATCCTTTCGGAACAGACTTCCGGGTATTTGAAGATATCGAATACGAATCAGAGTATTACCTGATTTCTTTCTTCGGACGGATGAATTATCACCTGATGGATCGCTACACCCTCACCTTTACCCTCCGGAATGACCACACCTCAAGATTCTCGCCGGGAACCCGTTCTGGGATCTTTCCCTCAGCCGCATTTGCATGGCGGATTGACCAGGAGGATTTCATGGATGCAGTTCCAGCCTTCAATCAGTTGAAATTAAGGCTCGGATACGGTATGACCGGTCAGCAAAACATCGGTGAAGGGTATTATCCTTACCTGGCCAGGTATACTCGCAGCCGCGAGGGCGCCCGTTACCCCTTTGGTGTCGGCAATTATCTGAACACCTGGAGGCCTGAGGGCTATGACAGGGATATCAAGTGGGAGGAAACCACTACCTATAACGCAGGGATCGATTATGGCCTGCTTGAGGATCGCTATTATGGTTCACTTGATTTCTACTTCCGTAAAACCGATGACCTGATCAACTTCATCCCCATCCCGGCAGGAACCAACCTGACCAACTTCATTCTGACCAATATCGGCTCCATGGAAAACTATGGGGTTGAATTCAGTGTATTCACAAGACCCATTGCACGTAATGATTTCCAATGGGAAATTGGTTTAAACGCCACCTATAATCAAACTGAAATTACCAAGCTCACGGCCGTGGATGATCCGACATACCTTGGTGTCCAGACCGGAGGAATCCAGGGTGGCGTTGGAAACAACATCCAGATCCACAGCGTTGGACATACACCCAGTTCCTTCTTTGTGTATGAGCAGGTCTATGATGCGGACGGCAATCCGATTGAAGGCGTTTATGTGGATCGCAACGGTGACGGGCAGATCAATTCATCAGACCTGTACCACCACCGAAATCCGATGCCGACCTATTTTTTGGGTATCAATTCAGATCTTAATTACAAAGACTGGAGCTTCTCATTTGCCGGACGGGCCAATTTTGACAACTATGTGTATAACAACGTAAGCTCCATGAACGGAGAGCTCAGCAGATTATACCGGTCTGAAGGCCCCTACCTGAGCAATATCACCACTGATGCACTGGATGTGCGGTTCAACCAGGCACGTTACCTGTCGGATTACTATATACAGGACGGGACGTTCTTTAAAATGGATCATATCACATTGGGATACAGCTTCCACGACCTGGTAGGCACCGGAACAACCATGACTTTATCCGGCGTTGTGCAGAATGCCTTTATGATTACAAAATATGACGGACTGGATCCTGAGATTGATAACGGAATCGACAGCAACATCTATCCGCGTCCGAGGACCTATGTACTCAACCTCAATCTCCAGTTTTAAGAACCTTAAACCACTTTGATTATGAAACGCATTAAATATATAGCCTTATTAACCACAGCGCTTCTGGTCACCTTCTCATCCTGCATGAAAGACCTGGACACTGTTCCTTTGGATGACACGGAGGTTACCGCAGCAGAGATTTACGAAGACCCTGAAAACTACAAAAAAGTACTTGCGAAATTATACGCGGGTCTGGCAGTATCCGGGCAGGAAGGCCCTGAGGGAATGGCTGACATCAGCGGCATTGATGAAGGATTTGGCCAGTATCTGCGTGGCATGTTTCACCACCAGATCCTTTCCACCGACGAAATGGTAATCGGATGGGATGACCAGACCATCAAGGATTTTGTGTATCAAAACTGGGGAGCCGGCGATGTATTCATCTCCGCCATGTATTACCGGATTTTCTACCAGATATCACTGGCCAATGAATACATCAGGGAAACCTCTGACTCCAGGCTGGATGACCGTAATGTGGATGCAGCCTTAAGGGAAGAGATTCAGCAATATCGTGCCGAAGCACGCTACCTGAGGGCTTTCAGTTACTGGCATGCATTGGATATATTTGGCAACGTGCCATTTACTACTGATGAGGACCCAATTGGGGCATTTCTCCCGGAGCAGATCAGCAGAACCGCCCTTTTTGAATATCTTGAAACAGAACTTCAGGAAATTGCACCCATGATGGCAGAACCCAAGGCCAATGATTACGGCCGGGTGGATAAGGCTGCGGCCTGGATGCTGCTGGCAAAGCTATACATGAACGCAGAGGTTTATATTGGTCAACCCAGGTACAGTGATGCCCTGACCTATATCAACCAGATACTCAATTCAGGTTATTCGCTGGAGAATGAATATCAACATCTGTTCATGGCAGACAACTATCTGGCCGAGGATGAGATCATCATGCGCGTACCTTATGATGGTATCGAAACCCAGACCTACGGTGGGACCACCTTTCTGATTAAAGCCGCTATTGGCGGAGACATGAGCACTTCCGATATGGGTGTCGACGATGGCTGGGGCGGATTGCGCACCACACCACAATTTGTGGACCTTTTTGAGGAAGACGACCCAAGGGCCCTGTTCTTTACAGAAGGTCAGACCAAGGAGATCACCAGTCTGTCTGATTTTCAAAATGGATATGCCGTACAAAAGTTCACCAATATGCGCAGAGACGGTACACCAGGCTCCAACCTGGAGTTTCCTGATACCGACTTCCCGCTGTTCCGGCTCGCTGATGTTTACCTGATGTATGCAGAAGCAGTGCTCAGAGGGGGCGGCGGTGATGAAAATACTGCCGTGGAATATGTTAATCTGCTGAGAGAAAGAGCGTGGGGCGATGATTCAGGAAATATATCGGCCAATGAGCTTACACTGGACTTTATTCTGGATGAAAGAGGCAGAGAGCTTTACTGGGAAGGCCACCGCCGCACCGATCTCATCCGTTTTGGAAAATTTGCCGGCGATACATACCTCTGGTCCTGGAAAGGTGAGTCACGTGATGGTTTGCCCACCGACGTCAGGTACAACCTGTTTCCGATTCCGGATGCAGATATAACGGCAAACCCGAACCTGGTGCAAAACCCGGGGTATTAAAAACCTAAAAAAATGACTATGATGAAAAGAACAGCCATATTACTTGTATTCATTTTAGGAATCAGTTTTCTGCATTCCTGCGAAAAAGATGAGAAAGAACCGGTGTTGCACATGGATGAAGCCACCGCACCTTCCTTCACAAACCCGGCAAGTGGCAGCAGTTATACCCTGACCGCAGATGAGGAGGAAGACGTGTTATTTGCTTTTGAATGGGCAGCAACCAGCTACCCTCTGGAGAACTTGCCTGATATACGCTATCTCCTTCAGGCAGACAAAACGGCCAATAACTGGGAATATCCCGATTCGATCCGTGATATTACGGATACAAGAGATACCTCTTATGAAACTACTGTTTCCGAGATGAACCAACTGATCACGCAAATGGGTGTGGAGCCATTTGAAACCGGGGAGGTTTCGTTTCGAGTAAGGGCTTCCCTGACAACAGCCTCAGAACAAACCTGGTTGTATTCAGCACCTGTTGATTTAGAAATAACCACCTATGAACAGATTACTGAGCCGGACACCCTCTTTGTTCCAGGCTCCTGGCAAGACTGGGATGTTGAAAACAGCAGTACGGTGCTCTACTCTCCGGACAGAGATGGGCTGTACGAAGGCTACCTCTATTTTGAAGAGCCTGATACAGAAATCAAATTCGCCACAGCCCAGGGTTGGGACGAAAGCTGGGGTGACGGTGGTGACGGCACCCTGGACCCTGACGGCGGAAACATTGTGGTTGAAGACCCGGGTGTATACAAGGTCAATGTTGACATGAACGAGATGACTTATGAGGTTTACCGTACCGAATGGGCTGTTATTGGAGATGCCATTGAGGACTGGGATACGGATGTCCCATTGAACCTTGACACGGAACATTTCAATGAAACCTGGAAGGTTCGCTACACCTTAACTTATGAACTCTCTGAAGGCGACTTTAAGTTCCGTGCCAACCAGGCATGGGATCCGCCTGCCGGACTTAACATGGGTATTGATGAGGATGCCGAAGAAGAGGGTGTACTCATGTACGCAGGATTCGGCAATGACATCCCGGTCAATAATGCCGGCGAATACACCATTGTGTTTGACCTGAGCGGTCCGGTGTATCGTTATGAACTGCAAAACAAGTAAATCCGGGGCCAGAAAAAACACTTATTGTCCGGATCACCGGAACACAAAGAAAAAAGCAGCGACCCGCCCTTCGCTGCTTTTTTCTTTATATTTTTGCAGAAAACCAGCACCCATCGATATGCCCGCGAAAAAGTCACCCCACCCCTTCTGGGGAGTCATCAAGAGCTATGGGATCATTACCATTGCCCTATTTGCCAATGCCCTGGGCTGGACCGCCTTTCTCATTCCTTCAGAAATTGTAGGTGGTGGGATAACCGGACTGTCCGCCCTGATCTATTATGCCACAGACATTCCCGTAGCCATTACCCTGATATTGATGAATATCGTTCTGCTATTGTTCGGCGTTAAAAGCCTCGGGCTGGGTTTCGGGGTACGAACGATCTACAGTGCCGTGGTACTGGCCCTGTTTTTTGCCATTCTTCAACCCCTGATCCCTGAACCGGTTGTGGACGATCGGTTCATGTCGGCCATCCTTGGCGGCATACTGGGCGGAGCCTCTATCGGCCTTGTCTTTACGCAGGGAGCCAGCACAGGCGGTACGGACATTATCGCCATGATCATCAATAAATACAGGAACATCAGCCATGGCAGGATCATCCTTTACCTTGACCTGGTGATCATTTCCTCATCTTACTTTTTATTCCAGTCGCTCGAGGTGATGGTGTATGGATATGTAACCATGGCTGTGGCCTCCTATTCCATTGATATGCTGTTGATGGGGCATAGGCGAAGTGTACAGTTATTCATTTTCTCACCGAAATACGAATTAATCGCCGAACATATTGCCAATGAGATCGGCCGGGGTGTTACACTGCTGAACGGGCAGGGATGGTACAGCAAGGAAGAAAGTGCAGTCCTGATGGTTGTGGTACGACGTTATGAAACAAACACCGTGTTCCGGACCATCAAGGAAATAGATCCCGAAGCCTTTATTTCCGTGGCCAATGTAATGGGCGTTTACGGACAGGGGTTCGATCCGATCAAATACTAAAAGGATCATGCCTGCTTCGGCGGAAATCATCACACCATAGAGCATTGACCCCAACCAGGTTGCTTGCGGGCTGCGCACCGTAAAAGGCCGTCGCCCTGAAAGGTGCTTTTGCTCCCCCAGCTAGCCTGGGATTTTGCACCTTACAAGGCCCTCGCCTTAAAAGGTGCTGTTGACCACGACCAGGTATCCGGTAGGTTAATCACCGGGCATATTCTGCACCACCCGGTGACCTTACATCATCTTTATTTTTGTATCTTCGTATATTGACCTTAACCGGTCCGGTTTCCTGCAATGATTTCTGCAATGACCTGATCGTCTGCGATACGATCAACATGACCGGCCTCAAAAAACAAAACTTATGAAGAAAAAACTGGGAGAACTGCAGCCCGGACGTGTGTGGGAACTATTTGAAGAAATCTGCCAGATTCCACGTCCCTCAAAAAAAGAAGAACGCATCCTCTCTTACCTGATTGATTTCGCCAAAAAGCACGGGCTCGAATATCAGCAGGATAAAATTGGTAACCTGATTATTCGAAAACCAGCCCGGCCGGGTTATGAAAACCGTCGCTCAGTAGTACTGCAAAGCCACGTGGATATGGTTTGCGAGAAAAATGAAAGTGTGCAACATGACTTCGACAACGACCCCATTCAACCACAAGTGGATGATGGTTGGGTAAAAGCAAACGGCACCACCCTGGGTGCGGACGATGGTATTGGGATGGCCGCCCAGCTGGCCATCCTGGAATCATCCAACATCGAACACGGTCCGCTGGAGTGTTTATTCACCGTGGATGAAGAAACCGGCCTGACCGGGGCCTTCAACCTGGAGAAAGATTTTATAAACAGCAAAACATTGCTGAACCTGGACTCCGAAGATGACGGTGAGCTATTTATCGGTTGTGCCGGCGGTATTGACACCCTGGTTACATTCTCCTATGAAAAAGTCAATACGGAAGCTGACCACACAGGCTTCCAGATTTCCGTTACAGGGCTTAAAGGAGGTCATTCAGGTGATGATATTCACAAAGGGCGGGGAAATGCCATAAAGATACTGAATCGCTTGCTATGGAATGCTGAAAGAATGTTTGAAATCCGCCTGGCAGAATTCAAAGGGGGCAACCTGCACAATGCCATTGCCCGGGAAGCCTTTGCCACATTGACGGTACCCAAACGCCACAAAAACGGCTTGAAAGAGTTATTTGACTCGCTGGGGAGCGAAATCAAAGCGGCATTCAAGACCAATGAACCAGGATTGACAATTGATTACAGGGAGGCTGTAATGCCGGAGGGCCTGATCGATTATTTTACCCAAAGTAAACTGCTGAACTCCCTTTATGGATGCCCACATGGAGTAATGGCCATGTCATCAGACATTCCAAACCTGGTTGAAACATCAACCAACCTGGCATCTGTGAAAATGACCCCCCGGGAAATCATTGTCGTAACAAGTCAGCGCAGCTCACTGGACACAGCAAAGCAGGATATTGCCGATATGGTAAGCAGTGTTTTTCAGCTCGCCGAAGCAAAAGTAAAGCAAGGTGATGGCTATCCGGGATGGGAACCGGACATGAACTCTGAAATACTGGCTGTATCCCGCCAGGCGTATACTGATCTTTTCCAGGAGGATCCCAGGGTACTTGCCATTCATGCAGGACTTGAATGCGGGATTATTGGTGAAAAATACCCGGGAATGGACATGATCTCGTACGGCCCTACGATCAAAGGAGCACACTCACCGGATGAAGCCATTGAGATCGGGACCGTGAAAAAATTCTGGGATCTCACACTGGAAATACTTAAAAGGATGCCGGAGGAAAAGTAACATGATCCGTAATCAAATAACCCGGGTTTATTCTAACGTTGAGCCCGGGTTTATTGTAACGTTGAGCCTGGGTTTATTGTCAGGTTAAGCCTGGGTTCATTATCAGGAAAAACACCGGGATAGAAATACATAAGTACCAAACTAGGGCAGCTTCATTCCAATAATTTCAGCCAGGTGGCCTCTAACCTTAGCCTTAACTTCATCCATCGGGTAGGATCTTCCCAGCTCAGCTTGCATGGAGGTGGCTTTTTTGTCGGTAAATCCACAGGGATTGATCAGCTCAAAATAGCTCAGATCCGTATTTACATTGAAAGCAAACCCATGCATGGTCACCCATCGGCTGCTACGGATGCCTATGGCACATATTTTCCTGGCTTTTGACGGCTGATCCGGATCAAGCCACACACCTGAAGCCCCCTTCATTCGCTCCCCTTTGAGCCCATACTCCGCAATGGTACGGATGATGGCTTCCTCAAGGTTGGCCACGTATTGGTGAATATCAGGTGAAAAATTATCCAGGTCGAGGATGGGATATCCCACTATTTGACCGGGCCCATGATAAGTAATATCCCCTCCCCGATTGATCTTATAATAAGTGGCCTCTTTCTGCTGAAGTTCCAGCATATTCACCAATAAATTATTTTCTGACCCGTTTTTACCTAAAGTATAGACGTGGGGGTGTTCACAAAACAACAGGTGATTGTTTGTAGGTGCGGCATCTTCCGGATGGTTGCGATTATATACTTTTTGCGCTACAATGCCATCAAAAAGCTCCTCCTGGTAATCCCAGGCCTTCTTATAATCGATTACATTCAGGTCTTCAAAAAAGACGGTATTGTTTTTCGCAGCCATGTTTTTTATTTGCAAAAATACATATAAGTTTTCAACCATTCATCCGTGCAATCCCACATCCGTGCAACCATTCATACTTGCAATCCTATATCCTTGCAACATTGAGCATGTTCAATCTAACATTCATGAAATAATGTGGCACCACCCCCAGCCCACACCCTACTTCCTGCTCCCGGAAATATGTAAAAACACCTGTCAGGCTCCCTCACCCATAGAACAAACCCTGAATCACCCAGGGCAATGAACAATACACAAGAAACAAAACCAGGATACCACAAGGTCACTTTATCCCACTGACTATACCCCCCCTGAAGAAACTCACAAAACCACTATCTTTATCATCGGAATGGCCTTTAAACAACATTTTATAATTCAACCATACGGGTTCCAAACTTCACCAGAACCCAGACCAAGTATTAATTAAAAGTACATCATAATACCCAAGTATGGATTTCGGAAAACAAAATATAGAAATCATGGCTCCGGCCGGATCTTACGAGTCATTAATGGCTGCGATACAAGGCGGGGCCAATTCCGTTTATTTCGGAGTCGGAAAACTGAATATGCGCAGCCGCTCCTCACAGAACTTCTCCCTGGAAGACCTGGAACGAATTGCCGGCATCTGCAGAGAGCACAATGTGAGGTCCTATCTGACCCTCAATGCCATCATTTACGATGAGGAACTCCCGGCAATGCGGCAAACAATAGATCGGGCCAAGGAGGCGGGAATTTCCGCCGTCATAGTATCGGATGTGTCGGTGATCGAATATGCCCGTAGCCGGGACATGAAAATCCACATGTCAACCCAGTGCAACATTACCAACCTTCAAGAAGTCAGGTTCTACGCAAAATATGCCAGTGTAATGGTTTTGGCAAGAGAACTGAGTCTTGAACAGGTGCACCAGATTGCACAGGGAATAGAAAGAGAGGATATTCGTGACCCTTACGGAGACCAGGTAAAACTCGAGATCTTTGTACATGGGGCATTATGTATGGCTATTAGCGGCAAGTGCTACCTCAGCCTTGACAATATGAATTATTCGGCCAACAGGGGTGCCTGTCTCCAGCTCTGCAGAAGGGCCTATACGGTAACTGATAAGGATGAAGGCTATGAACTGGAAGTGGATCATCAATATATCATGTCTCCCAAGGATTTATGCACAATCGGATTTGCGGACAAGATCATGCAAGCCGGCGTGCAGGTTTTTAAAATTGAGGGGCGTGGCCGCGGACCGGATTACGTCAAAACGGCAACAGCTTGCTACAAAGAAGCTGTGGAGGCAATTCAGGAAGGAAGTTACACTAAAGAGAAAGTGGATAAATGGACCAGACGCCTGCGGGGAGTTTTTAACCGTGGTTTCTGGGACGGATATTATCTGGGTCGTACCATGGGTGAATGGTCAGAGCGATATGGCTCGCAGGCTACACGACAAAAACATTATATCGGACGGGTCACGAATTATTTTTCGAGGCTGGAAGTGGCCGAGATCACCATGGAAACCGGCAGTTTTTCTGCCGGTGACATTCTCATGATTACCGGCCCCACCACAGGTGTGCTGGAGATTGAACCACAAGAGATCCGGGTAGAAGACAGTAGTGTGCCGGCTACACACAAAGGAGACCAATGTTCTGTAAAAGTACCTGAACTTGTACGGCGCGGGGATAAAGTTTTCCGCGTAGACGTCCGGGAAGACAGGTTTTAGATGATGGTTGGTCATTTGTTCTCATGGGCCACAAAAAAACTCCTTAATCCAAGCATGTAGAAATATTTTGTATGTTTGTCTTTTTTAAATACATCATTAACCTGTCCCAAAACAAGGCTTCACCTCTTCTGTAATCAAGGGATCGGGCAAAAACAATATGGCGTGTGTTATAAAGAGTTGTATGCAAGTTTAAAGAACCAAAACCCAATAGATTATAAAAACTATGAAAAATTCAGCTCTTTCAGTCCTTTTAATTTTAGGACTTTCACTGACAATTGCAGCACAGGCAGATAACACGTGTGGCCTGGAAAGGCAAATTGAGAAACTTAAGGCACAGGCTCAATATGACATTGAGACCGTGAAACTACAAACTGCACTTCAGATCTCTCAAATTGAATCCCATGGTCAGGATACCTTGACTTTGATAATTAATCAGGGGCAAGAACAAATACTCGTTCTGAAATCAGAAGCAGAGACAGATTATTTTGAGTTGAAAAAAAGAGCTCTAAACAATCCAATAAACAGGCACCTTAGGCAGAGACATTTTGAAAGAAAGTTTGAAGACCTTGAAATAAAGTATGAATTATTGCTTTCAAATCTGGAGACAGAGTATGAACAGAAAATAAATTCACTAACTACTCAATTCCAACAGAGAATAAATTTGTTAGAGACCAATGCTGACCTTCAAATCCGGCAAATAGAGTTGGAATATGAAAAGGAGGCATCTATGCTGCTGAACCAGTTAAAAACACCTGCATAAAAAGTGTTGTATAAGCTTAATGCGGGCAGGATGCCTGATAATAAACATCTGATGATAATGAAAAAACCACTTGATGTACATTTGGCGATAATACTTTTTATTGTTCTGAGTATTACTGCAATTTTGCCCGGCTGCAAGCAAATGTCGGAAGAAAATAATACGGAGGAGATATTTCTGAAAACCAACCTTACTTCAGAAGCTCCGAAATCCCTTGAACCTACAATGGAATTTATTGCAAGTCAAATGAGTCTGAGTGATTTAAAATATGCTTCCTTAGAGACAGGAATAGATTCAGTCAGTATTTATTTTGGTTCAATGAAACAGTTTGACAATCCGGGACATTGGATTTCTTTAGCAATTAATGATTCAATATTGAGTTGGAGTACTGTTGTCCTCCTGGACACTGATACGTTTGAATTCCCATCTAACAATGTCGACCTGAATTTCGATAACGACACAAAAAGAATTTCATTATGCGTTATGCACAATCCGGATACAAACGAAGTCTTTTATACCTGGCTTCAACAAGGCGAAATAATTAATCATGCACAAATAATGAACATAGATAACCCAATCCAGATTAATCACCCTTTTCCCGACCTAGAAGTCTCCTTATTGAGTGAAGGGGCCTTTAAAATCAATGATTTGTCGGGCAAATACGTTGTCATTAACTGGTGGCATACGGGTTGCGGGCCTTGCGTTGCAGCAATACCAGGATTGAATCAGTTGGTAACAAAATACAAAGATCACCCGGATGTTGAGTTTATAGCGATCGCTGCTGACAGCAAGGAAAGAGTTGAGGGATTATTGGAAAAAAAAGAGTTTAAGTTTTTACAATCATTAGGAAACAAAGAATCAACCGAGATATTTGGAGAATCATTTCCCAAATATGTAATAGTGAACCCTGAGGGAGTTGTAACTTATTTAGCCAGTGGTGGCTCGGAAAATAGTCACGAAGGAATTGATCGTTCATTATTACAGCAAATAGAAACGACGAAACGCTAAGAAGGTTGTTG
>CAYXEH010000009.1:0-63363 GCA_964463915.1 uncultured Bacteroidales bacterium
CAGTCAGTGCGTTATTGATCATTTTAGCCCGTATCAAAAGTAGTGGTAAATTGACATGAACGTGCTTCGGAATGCCAAACGTTTCATATACGTAACCGTTAAAGGCCCAGACAGCCATGAAAAAATATGGTCATGAATTGATGATTGTGATTATTCCCAAAGAATAAGGGGAACATGCCCGGCTTTTGGGGCTGCTGCCGGCACCCGGCTGTTTCGTCAGAAACTATGACGAACAATTAGGGTGGGGGAGCAGCCCTCTTTTTATATTACGCTCAGTATTTGTGAGAAAATGATCATCAGTACCAGGGCAAGGGGATAGACCGTGGCATAGCCCACCGAGGCTGCATCCGATTCGGTTTTGGCGTCCGCAGCAGCCAGTGCAGGGGTGCTGGTCATGCTGCCGGCGACAACCCCCAGAAGTGTGGCGAAATTGATTTTTAGCCCGTAATACCCAATCAGGGCCGTTATGACCATAGGAATGGTTGTGATGACCAAACCGGTGTAAAGCAATGTCCATCCGTATTTCATCAGGGCTTCGGCAATATGGGCCCCTGCGTGTGTGCCGACAGTGGCCAGGAACATCAGCAGTCCGAGTTTACGCAACAGGTTGTTGGCTCCGCCCGACATGGTCCAGATAATCGGTCCTGTTTTTCCGATTTTACTGAGGACCAAAGCAGTAGTCAGCACACCGCCTGTAATCCCCAGAGAGAATTCAAATAAGCCGAATACCGGGAAAGTAATGGCCCCGAAAAGCGTGCCGATAATGATGCCCAGGCTGATGGGCAGAAAGTTCGTTTCACTAAGCCTTTTTTCATTGTTTCCCAGCAACTTCATCACCTTCTGCATGTTTTCGTTGTCTGAAGCAAGCAGTACTTTGTCTCCGAAACGCAGGGTGGTACTTCCCCTGGGTGAGATATCTATGCCGCTGCGGCGGATGCGGGTGATGGTGGAGTTGTAATAAGCGGTGAGATTGAGCGCATTCAGGCTTTTATTGATCACATCCTTGTTGGTAACCAGCACCCAGTTAACCTTATACCCTGCTGCCCTCGGAACAGCCCTGTCGGTATGGGGGCCGATCATCAGCTCCACCTTTTCCAGGGCCTCTTCCGTACCGACAAACTTAACAATGTCGCCAAGGTAAAGACGGGTATTCTCACCTGGTGTGTAAATCTTATCCCTATGGCGAATACGGCTGATCACCGCATGGGTCATGGTTCCGACTTCCAGCTCACGGATGGTTTTGCCATCAATATTTTTATTTTCCACGATAAAATTCCGTTCAAGCACATCCGGGTGTTCTTCGTGGATCTTGTCCAGGTATTGCTTTTCCTGCTCCTTCATATTGATCCGCAGAAAAACGGGAAGCAGATGGATGATCAGTATGGCCATGATGGCACCTGCCGGGTAAACGACGCCATAACCGACAGAGGGCAGGGTAGAATCTGATACATCAATGGCCGCTGCCAGGCCGGAGGTGCTTGTAAGGGCCCCGTTAAAAATTCCCACCCCCAGATGCGGGTCAAGACCAAACAAATGGCTAAGGGTAAAACTCAACAGGGCAGCGATGCTTACAAGCAAAAAACATACTCCCAGAAACTGCCTTCCGGTTTTCTTAAACGCATCAAAAAAACCAGGCCCGGCCTGTATGCCAACAGTAAATATAAAAAACATCAGGCCGATGGTTTGAAAGGCCTCAGGCACCATGATACCATAGTGACCCATGACAAGGGCTACAAAGACAACCGCTGACAGATCAAGGGAAAACCCCCGAAACTTTATTCCCCCAAGCATAATTCCCAGTGTAATAATCAGAAACAATGCGAAATAGCCCTCATAAATCAAATCAGCCATGGATCCGGGAATTGAACAATCAGTTAAAAATCAGGTTGAGCATACGAAACTACAAAATTAATGCTTCTTTGGTTTCATGAAATATTCCCGTTGTTATATTTTTACAGGACGATATACGAAGTGATTTGGTGATGAAAGCAAACAGGAATCCGGTCGTTGTTTTTTGGTTCAGGCGTGATTTGCGTCTTGAAGATAACAAAGGACTTTACCAGGCCCTTAAGCATGGCCGGAAAGTCCTGCCCCTGTTTATTTTTGATGAAGCCATCATTGATTCCCTGCCTGAGGATGACCACCGGGTATCCTTTATTCATCAGTCGTTAACCTCCATCCATGAATCCCTTAAGGAAAAAGGGGGAGGGATGCTGATAAAAAAAGGAAAGCCCATGGAAATATTCCGGGGTCTGCTGTCAGACTACCCGGTAGAGGCGGTTTACTGTAATATGGATCATGAACCCTATGGCAGAGAACGGGATAATGAAGTGGCCGGAATGCTGAAAGTACATGGAATAAGCTTTCACTCTTTCATTGATCATCTGATACTTCACCCGGGAAAAGTTCTCAAACAGGACGAAACGCCTTATCAGGTGTTTACTCCCTACAGCAATCGCTGGAAGCAAAAACTCAAATCCGGTGACCTGGAATACCATGCCTCAGAAAAATTGCTGCAGCACATTCTACCGGAGCAATCCTCGCTTATGCCGGAGCAATCCTTGCTCATACCGGATCTCAAAGAACTTGGTTTTAGCCGGTCTTCATTGAAAGCACCCCCTCCTGATATATCGAAAGACCTGATACGGGCCTATGACCGTCTTCGTGATTTCCCTGCGGCCGATGCCACATCCAGACTGGGGGTGCATCTGCGGTTTGGTACATTGAGTATTCGCAAACTGGCAAAAACCGCCGCAGCACTTAATGAAGTATTCCTGGAGGAACTGATATGGCGTGAATTTTATGCCATGATCCTCTGGCATTTTCCCGCCGTGGTGGCCCGCTCATTTAAACCGGCATACGACCGGATTGAATGGCGTAACAATAAAAAGGAGTTTCTTGCCTGGAAGGAAGGCAAAACAGGTTATCCTATGGTGGATGCCGGCATGCGCCAACTGAATCAGACCGGGTTTATGCATAACAGGCTGCGTATGGTCACCGCCAGTTTTCTGACCAAACATCTGCTCATTGACTGGCGTTGGGGGGAAGGTTATTTCGCAGAAAAACTATTCGATTATGAACTGTCTTCCAACAATGGAGGTTGGCAGTGGAGTGCCGGAAGTGGTTGTGATGCCGCCCCGTATTTCCGTATTTTCAATCCTTACAGCCAGCAGAAGAAATTTGACCCGCAGGATGAATTCGTCAGACAATGGGTTCCCGAAGCAGATTCAGAAGATTACGTCAGGGAAATCGTGGTGCATAAAAAAGCCAGGGAAAGATGCCTGCAGGTCTATAAACGGGCTCTGAAAAGCAATAAATAATAAGAAAGACTGTCCAATGATCGCTGTAACTGATTTTGATTCAATTCCTTTTAGTTGGGTATCAGAGAAATTGAGAGAAGCAGACTTTTCCAATCTTCCCGGCCAAAGGTCTCAACTGACCATGGCACCTGCTTTGCGCCGTGACGACGTCATCCGTTCAGGGAAGGGGATGAATGCGGTAAGCAGCGGAGTGCTGATACTGTTGTTTCCCGACAGCAAGGGCCAGGCTTGTACAGTATTTATTCAGCGGCCTGTTTATGATGGGGTGCACAGCGGACAGATCGCTTTCCCGGGCGGCAGGAAGGAGAGGCAGGATCCTGATTTGCAATATACTGCCCTCAGGGAAGCAGAAGAAGAGGTGGGCATTAACCCCTCCGACGTTGAACTTGCCGGTAAGTTATCCGACCTGTATATTCCTCCCAGTAATTACATCGTCAGCCCCTATGTGGGAATGGTTCATTCGGAACCCTCATTTATGCCTGATCCAAAAGAGGTTGAGCATGTTTTCAATGTTAGAATGGCTTCCTTTTTTAACACAGAGAATATCCGTGAGATACCCATCCGGCAAAGTGGGGGTAATTGCCTTCCGACCCCTTGTTTTGATATGAACGGACAGATCATCTGGGGGGCCACTGCGATGATTATGGCTGAATTCTTAGCCTTTATAAAGCCCTTGTTGCTTGGTTCAATTGATGTCGAATTCAGGCCCTGCCGGGAATAATCGTTTTTTATCCCGGCCGAATCTTACCTATATTTCGAAATATTTTATATATTTATGGATGAATAGTGTCCGGGTATTATTGTATTCAAAACAACGATGTACAAATTTTGCCTTTTTTCATTGTTGTATCTTTTCTTTTCTCAACCTGCCATTAACGGGCAGAATGAATCCGGTTTTATTGATGATTATCCGTCGGATTATTCCCGGATGTTTGTATACCTCTACAATGAACAAGGAAAAAAGACCGGAACGGTCAGGTATGGTCCCGGAGGCAACCAATATGCCAGGGAGGTCTATAATTACAATGATGAAGGACACCGGATACTGGAAGCCGAATATAATGGTGAGGGAGAGATAAACCAGCAGACCCGTTTCCTTTACGATGACTATGGCAATCTGATGGAACAAACGACACTTGGTCCGGACAGTGTGTTCGAGTCACGCGAGACCTATGCCTATGACCACCGGATGAACCGGACAGAGTGGAAGAGTTATGTGGATAAGGATTCACTGGAATGGAAGCGAATCTATGAATATAACGGGGAAGACCAGAGAATGGAGGAGCGTCGCTATGACGGAAGCGGAGAACTGGTTCAGAGGTATTTGTTTTCCTATGATGGCAACGGGTATCTGACCGAACAGAATGTGTATGGCCCGCAAGGGCAAATACAGTGGAGGTACCTTTACCGGCATGATCAACATGGCAACCGGATCGGTGTGTTGTGGTATGATGATGATGACCAGCTGAAATGGATCAGAAGGTATGTGTATGACGAAAAGGGGAACAGGGTAGAGGAGAGACGCTATGAACCTTCCAGGTCTTTCTTTTTCGGTCGGTGGACCTATCGCCTGATTTACCGTTTTGTGTTCAGGTATGATGAGGCGGGAAGACAGATCGAAGAATTGGTTTACGATAATTACGATAATCTTTTGTGGCGAAGGAATTACGGGTACACCCGGGATGGCTATTTGCAGGATTATGTCTGGTACGACAGCCTGGGTAATGTGGAGATGCGGTACCTGATACGGTATAATGATCATGGACAACGAACCGGGTGGACATGGTACGATGGCCGCGGAAATGTGGAGTGGCATCGTAACTATCATTACAATGACGAAGGAAAACTCAAGACTGAGCTATGGTACGGTGAGGTGTATTGATACAGCTTCCCCCACTATGGGCCCGGACAAATAAAAAAGGGAAGCGTCATGGCTTCCCTTTCATTGTTCATTGCTTCTTATGATGCTTATTTAGCTGACTCTACAATGGCTTTAAAGGCATCCGGATGGTTCATGGCCAGATCGGCCAGTACCTTACGGTTGATCTGAATGTTCTTTTCATTCAGTTTGCCTATGAACTGGGAGTAATTCATGTCATATTGGCGTACGGCAGCGTTGATACGCTGTATCCAGAGTTTTCTGAACTCCCTCTTTTTATTGCGTCTGTCACGGTAGGCGTAAGTCAGGCCCTTTTCTCTGGTGTTCTTTGCCACCGTGTAAACATTTTTCCTGGCACCGAAGTAACCTCTGGTCAACTTCAGCAGCTTCTTTCTTTTGTGCCTTGCGGCAACCTTATTGACTGATCTTGGCATAATGTGTGATTTTTTCGTTAAGCGCTTTCCGTTGTTTCAGGGAAAGACTTGTGTTGCTTTAACAAAGGTGAATACTAATCGGAAAAGTGGCTACATAGCCAGCATCGCCTTGATGTTTTTCTCATCTGACTTATGAACCAGTGAGGTTTTGGTCAGATTTCTTTTCCTTTTTTTGCTCTTTTTGGTCAAGATGTGACTCTTGTAAGCATGTTTGCGCTTAATACGTCCGGAAGCGGTAAGAGAAAACCGCTTTTTTGCCCCGGATTTGGTTTTCATTTTAGGCATTATTCAAACAATTTATGATTTATGAAGCATTGAACATTAATTCTTTTTTCCCGACTTTTTGGGAGCGACGAACATAATCATCCGCTTACCTTCCATTTTTGGCATTTGCTCCACTTTGCCATATTCTTCAATTTCCTGTGCAAAACGAAGCAGTATCATTTCGCCTTTCTCCTTATAAATAATGGATCTCCCCTTAAAGAAAACAAAGACTTTCAGTTTAGCGCCTTCTTCAAGAAACTTGATGGCATGTTTCAACTTAAACTGGAAATCATGCTCATCGGTATTTGGACCCATCCGGATTTCCTTGACAACAATCTTGGCGGCATTGGCCTTGATCTCTTTTTGTTTCTTTTTTTGTTCGTAAAGGAACTTTTTATAATCCATGATCTTGCACACCGGCGGATTGGCTTTCGGTGCAATTTCCACCAGGTCCAGTCCCATATCCTCGGCCATATTCAGGGCATCGCGGACTGGGTGTATGTCGGATTCCACATTGTCTCCCACCACACGAACCACCGGTGCTGTGATGCGTTCATTGATGCGGTGAGGATCTTCTTTCTTTACGAAACGTCTTCTGCCTCTTGGTTTAAATGGTGTTGCTATGTTACGTCCTCCTTACTTTGTTATTAAATTTGGTTAATTCAGGGTTGTATCATTTTCTTCGTTTCTTCTTCCACCAGCTTTGCAAATGCTTCCACAGAGAATACCCCGAGATCACCTTCCCCGTGTTTGCGTACGGAAATGGTTTCCGAGGCCTCTTCTTTTTCTCCGACTATCAGCATGAAGGGGATTTTGCGCGTTTCAGCGTCGCGTATTTTCTTTCCCGTTTTTTCACTGCGCTCGTCAATCAGCGTGCGAATTTCGTAATTATTCAGCAAAGTTAAAACTTTTTTCGCATAATTTTCGTATTTATCGCTGATAGGCAATATGATAGCCTGATCGGGAGTCAGCCACAGCGGGAAATTGCCGCCGCAATGCTCTATCATCACTGCGACAAATCTTTCCATTGAGCCAAATGGTGCACGGTGAATCATTACCGGGCGATGTTTCAGGTTGTCTGGGCCGATGTATTCGAGATCGAAACGTTCCGGGAGGTTGTAATCCACCTGTATGGTTCCCAACTGCCACTTACGACCAAGGGCATCGCGTACCATAAAATCCAGCTTGGGGCCGTAGAATGCAGCCTCTCCTGTCACAATCTCTCCTTTCAGGCCTTTCTCTTCTGTGGCCTCAATGATGGCTTTTTCTGCCCTTTCCCAGTTCTCGTCCGAGCCGATATATTTTTCTTTATTGTCGGGATCCCTTAGAGATATCTGGGCGCTGTAATCACTGAAATCCAGTGCTTTAAATATGTGAAGCACGATGTCAATGACGGAAATGAATTCCTCCTTAACCTGGTCGGGCCTGCAGAATATATGGGCATCATCCTGGGTGAAGCCCCTGACGCGGGTGAGTCCATGTAGTTCCCCGCTCTGTTCATACCGGTATACAGTACCAAATTCCGCCAGCCTTACGGGCAGGTCTTTGTATGAGTACTGCTTGTTTTTGTAGATTTCACAGTGATGGGGGCAGTTCATGGGCTTCAGAAAGAACTCTTCCCCCTCAGATGGTGTGGTGATCGGCCGGAACGAATCCTCTCCGTATTTGTCGTAATGTCCGCTGGTGACATACAGATTTTTGTGACCGATATGCGGAGAGATAACCGGCTTATAACCCGCCTGTCGCTGCACCTGCTTGAGGAACTTTTCCAGGTTTTCCCTGAGTTCAGCTCCTTTGGGCAGCCATAGAGGAAGACCTTGCCCCACTTTGGCGGAAAAAGCAAACAATTCCATCTCGCGGCCAATTTTTCGATGATCTCGTTTTTTTGCTTCTTCAAGCATGTCCAGGTATTCCTTCAGCATCTTTTGCTTGGGGAAACTGATGCCGTATATTCTGGTCAGCTGTTTCCGGCTTTCGTCACCACGCCAGTAAGCTCCTGCTGTATTCAGCAGTTTCACAGCCCTGATGGGCCCGGTGTCAGGAAGGTGAGGTCCGCGGCAAAGGTCGGTAAAATTACCAGAGGTATAAAAACTGATGGTGCCATCCTCCAGGTCATTAATCAAATCCACCTTGTATTCATCTCCTTTTTTGGAATAGTACTCCAGCGCCTCCTTCTTTGGAATCTCTTTTCTGACAAAAGGCTCTTTTCTCCGGGCTATTTCCAGCATTTTATTCTCAATTTTCTCAAAATCATTGCTGGAAATGGACCTGTCGCCAAGATCAATGTCATAATAAAATCCCTGATCAATGTCAGGCCCTATGCCGAATTTGGTGCCAGGGTACAGTTCTTCAATGGCTGCCGCCATCAGATGGGCAGACGAGTGCCACATGGTTGCCTTCCCTTCCTTATCATCAAAAGTATGCAGTTTAATCCGCGCATCTTCCTGGATGGGTCTGTGCAAATCCCGGGTTTCACCATTTACGGAAATGGACAGTACATTGCGGGCCAGTCCTTCCGATATGCTTTTGGCAATTTCCAGGCCGGTAATACCCGGGTTGAACTCTTTTATGCTTTGATCGGGTAAAGTTATTTTAATCATCTGAAATCGCTTTTCTGTGTTGTTTTTCAGCCTGCAAAGGTAAGGAAAATATTGCTTTAAAGAGGGGGTGATTTATTCTGCGCAGATCCGTTTCATCAGTCGCAGTTTATGGGTATAGGCTTTTTGATCTGCATTAAAAATTCCATGGTGGTCAATCCTGTCAATACGAACTTTTCCATGGGCATGGATGAGCTCTCCCTCGTTAAGCATAAGTCCAACATGATTGATCTCCCCTTCTTTGTTGTCAAAAAACAACAAATCCCCCGGTTTTGTTTCATGGATCAGGTGAATGCTTTCACCTTCTTTGGCTTGATCGCGGGAATCGCGCGGAAGCCATATTCCTGCCATTTTAAAAACAACCTGAACAAAGCCGGAGCAATCAATGCCGAAGGCGGAGCGCCCTCCCCATAAATAGGGTGTATGGAGCAAGCTGCGTGCATAGGCAGAAATCTGTTCGCAGGTTTTTTGTTTATTGCCTGCAGCCAGGTTTCCGTGGTAGCAGTAGCGGTGTCCTCCGACAACCATTTTGTGGTCTTCACCCGGAAGGAAGGTGCTTCCGGCACTAACCGGGAATTTAATCCGGGTAATGGTGTCTGTCATTGATCCCAGATTGTCGGCGGTAACCAGGGAAGGCGTTGTACTGGAAATATCACGGGTGGGCGCTTCAAAAATATGGGCCTGGCTCCCGGATATCCAACCCCTGTAATGGTCATAATGCATTTCAATGTGCAACCAGCCGTTTTGGGTTCCAAGTATGTCAAAACTTTCTCCAAACAACAGTTGGCTGACCATCTCACTTGTATGGTCTGGTTCAGAGCGAAGTGGAATACAGGCAATAAGGCATATACCGGTAGTCATCTGCAGTGGTTTATTTTAAAAAATAAATGTAGGAATTTTTTTTGAATGCTTTCGTGCAGTTGTGGTTTCCCTGTGAACCAAATAACGGACTCCTTCAGATAAATTTGTTAAATTCGTTACTTGATGAAAGGGTTCTGTGAACTGATTGATCTCTTTTTGTGTTATGATTACGATGAATTATGAGATGATTGAACGGTAACCCACGAAAGTCTACAATTAATAATAAACGGATGATTAAGCTAATTCATTTTCTTCAGCGGAATTATTCTCATATATACAAAACTATACTTGTTTTAGTGAGTATTGTACTGCTCGTTCAGCTTTTTCCGCGTCAGCCGGGAATTGAATATGAGTATCAGAGAGCACGTCCATGGATGTATGAAGACCTGATTGCACCTTTTAATTTTGCCGTACTTAAGTCTCCCCGTGAATTTGAACGTGAGAAAGACGAAGTTGAAGATGACTTCCGGCCTTTTTTTTCCCGGCGCCCGGTTGTAAAAGAATCCATGATGGAGGAGTTTGAGCGCTCCTTTGAAGAAGCCTGGGAGGAGAAATACCTGGGTACCAGGGAAACATTTAAAGATACCACCAGGGCTGCAGGCAAAGAAATATTGTCACATTTGTATGAACACGGTATTGTATACCTCGATGAGGAATACCGGGACAAGGGAGATGATTTTAAGATCCGGCTCCTGGAAGACAATATAGCCACAGGAATGCAACTCGGAGATCTTTATACCATTCAGGAAGCGTTTCTTTATGTGATCGATAAACTTGAGGCAATGGAGGGGCGTATTGACACGGAGTTACTCAGACCCTTGCTGGAGAGCACCCTGAGCCATAATGTGTTTTATGATGATGAACTGACCAGCCAGGCCCTCAGCGCTGAAATGGAAAGCATTTCCCGGACAAGAGGGATGGTTCAGGAGGGAGAAAAAATTGTGTCCAAGGGTGAACTCATTACCGAAGACACCTATCAGATCCTCGAATCATTCAGGGCCGAGTATCAGCGACAGGTTGGGGATGCCTCCATGCTGGCAGTGCTTTATGCCGGTCAGTTTCTTCTGGTGAGCATCTCCATGATCGTACTGTTGCTGTTTCTTTATTTTTTCAGAAGAGATGTATTTATTGATAACCGGCGTGTGTTGCTTATCCTTCTTTCAGTCTTACTGATGGTATCCCTGACAAGCTTGGTTATCCGGTATAATGTGGACTATCTTTACCTGGTTCCTGTTGTAATGGTTCCCGTGATTATCCGGGCATTTTTCGATAACAGGCTTGCCTTGTATGTCCATATCACCACGATTATCATGATTGGTTTTCTGATCCCCAGGAGTTTTGAATTTGTTTTTCTGCAGTTTCTGGCCGGGATCATCGCCATACTTAGTATGGCCAGCCTCAGGCGACGTTCTCAGCTTTTCGTCACAGTTATTTTGGTCTTTTTTACTTATTCGGCCGTATATTTTGGTCTTTCACTGGCTCATACCGGTTCATTTGAAAATCTTGTCTGGCAAGATTTTGTCTATTTTGCAGGTGGTGCCTTCCTGACGCTGTTTGCTTATCCGCTGATATTTTTATTTGAGCGCTTGTTCAGTATGCCCACTGACTTTTCTCTTCTGGAGCTGGCCGATACGAACAACCAGCTTTTGCGTAACCTGGGTATGCAGGCCCCGGGAACTTTTCAGCACTCACTCCAGGTAGCCAACCTGTCTGAAGAGGCCATAATTGCAATTGGCGGGAGTAGCCTGCTAACCAGAACCGGCGCTTTGTACCATGATATTGGAAAAATGAACAACCCTTTATATTTTACGGAAAACCAGACGTCAGGATACAATCCACATGATGAAATTTCCTACAAAGAAAGTGCTAGAATTATAATTGATCATGTGATTGATGGCATAGAGATGGCCCGCAAAAATAATCTTCCGGAATATGTCATAGATTTTATCAGGACCCATCACGGAACAACCACTGCACGGTATTTCTATACCATGGAGATGAAGGAGCGTCCCGATGAGGAAATCGACAAGGTCCAGTTTACTTATCCGGGGCCTCGTCCTTTCAGCAAAGAAACGGCCGTGGTGATGATGGCAGACTCCGTGGAGGCAGCCTCCAGAAGCCTCGGTAAACCTGATGAGAAGCAGATCAACGAACTTGTTGACAATATCATTGATACCCAGGTTAAAGAGAAGCAATTTGATAATGCGGATATTACCCTCAGGGATATCACCACAGTCAAGGGAATATTCAAGCGGATGCTTTTGAACATTTATCACGTGAGGGTTGCTTATCCCTCTTTGGGGTAGGTCTCCAGGTATTTTGCCGTTTCAGTCAGGTAGTCATTGCTTGCCGGGCCAAGATTAAACATGAGGTCTGCGATACTCAGATTGGGGATAAACCCATGTTTTTCTGTAAATGTTTGCTGATAAAACGGCCAGTGGCTGATCAGTGGATATTCCCTGCGGTGGATCTTTGGCGTCAGTTTCTCCCTGAGATCGATCATTCCTTGCGGTTCACGCTCATACGATCTGGTAAGACTGATATCAGCCGGGATGGAAAGTTCTCCCATGATTGACTGCAAAACCTTCAGGTTGAATTCCCACAAAAATTCCGGAGTGGAGGTTGGCCGGAGGAAAAATGGAGCCAGAAGATCCTGGTAGTAAATGAAGAAGGGTGAGTTGCGGTAGGCACTGGTGATACTCCGCCAGTGCTTTTTACGCCAGTTTTCATGTGTAGAGACAACTACCTCGTTGGTCTGTGAACGATTTCCTGAAGGACATTCCACAGGTATGATCAGGTTGCGGACTCCGTTTGCGGTATAGATGTTGCAACGATTTCGCCAGCTTTGCCGCTGATAGGTTTCATGCAGCTCAATTACTGCTCTCCCGGCCGAAACCATACAGACCATATATTCCAGGGGCGGGAGATACGCTACCGGCAAAAGAACCTGCCGGGCTTCCTGTTTTATGCGTGGAGTTGTGTCACCCATTGTGTTTTATAGAATATAGCCTTATTTTTGTAAATAAGTGATCCTCAAAAATACACATAAGCTTACGACCGACAAACACCCAGGCCATGAAGATACTCAACGCTTCGCAGATCAGAGAACTGGATGCCTATACCATCCGAAATGAGCCCGTTTCATCCCTTGACCTGATGGAAAGGGCAGCCGGAAAATGTTATGACTGGATCAGACGTCACTTAAAAAAGAAGCAGGAGGTGAAGATCTTCTGCGGGATGGGAAATAACGGCGGAGACGGGCTTGTAATCGGGCGAATGCTTGCCGGGGCAGGATATCATGTACGTATTTTTAAACTTTGTCATACGGATCATCCATCTGAAGATTTTTCCACCAATGAAAAAAGGCTGGAGGGAGTGACCAATGCCAGACTAACAGAGGTACGAGAGGAGGATGATTTTCCTGCTTTGTCAGCGAATGACCTCGTGGTGGATGCCATACTGGGAAGCGGCCTGACCCGGCCGCTGGAGGGTATGCTGGCCAAAGTAGTCCAGCATATCAATGGTTCCGGCGCTGCTGTTGTGGCCATTGATTTTCCCACAGGTTTGTTTTGTGAGGATAACAGGGACAATGACCCTAAACGGATTATTCAGGCAGATTGTACCCTGAGTTTTCAACTCCCGAAGCTGGCTTTTATGTTTTCTTCCAATGAAAAATATTTGGGGTCATGGTATTTGATGGATATCGGATTGCACCCTGATGCAATTAAACAGGCAGAAACGAAATACCATTATCTGCAGGCTTCTGATATCAGGTCACTGTATCGGCCTCGTCGTAAGTTTGCGCACAAGGGGCACTTCGGACATGCCTATCTGATGGCCGGGAGCTATGGAAAGACCGGGGCAGCCGTATTGGCTGCAGAATCAGCACTGCGTAGCGGGGCTGGTTTGCTGACAGTGCAAATCCCCAAATGCGGGTACGAAGTTTTGCAGGCCAGTGTGCCTGAGGCAATGTGTGTACCGGACGAGCATCCTCATTTCTTATCCGGGATGGGAGACCTGGAAGGGTTCAATGCTGTGGGTGTCGGGCCGGGCATCGGTACGCATGATCAAACCGCCCGTGCCCTGAAAGTACTAATCCAGAATACCACGGTTCCCATGGTGCTTGATGCCGATGCCCTGAATATCCTGGCAGACAATCTTACATGGTGTGGTTTTTTACCCAAGGGATCTGTTTTTACCCCGCATCCGGGGGAATTCGATCGCCTGGCAGGGAAAACCACAGACGATCATGACAGGTTGGAGAAAGCCATTGAACTCGCCCATCGTTTCCAGGTGCATATCATCCTGAAAGGAGCCCATACAGTGGTCGTTTCACCGGACGGAAGGTGCTTTTTCAATTCAACGGGCAACCCAGGAATGGCTACCGGAGGGAGTGGTGATGTGCTGACGGGGATGGTACTGGGATGGCTTGCACAGAATTACTCTCCATTGCACAGTTGCCTGATGGCCGTTTATCTGCACGGAGGGGCCGGTGACCTGGCAGGGGTACGTAAGGGAGATGAAGGCCTGATTGCCAGTGATATTATTGCGAATTTGCCCACGGCCATTAAAACCACCATGAGACAGTAAACAAAAGCATTGTTCCTGCTGTTTACTTCCCGACAAACAGATGGTCATTTTTCAGAATAAATACCAGGAACATATGGCAAGCAAAACAAATAAAACCAGTAAAAAGGAAGAATCCGTAAAGGAGCCGGCCAAAAAATACACGCTCAAAAACGTTAAGCACGAACAATTTAAGGAATGGTACCGGTTGATGGCACTGGGGCGTAAACTTGATGAAAAAGCGCCCAATTACCTTAAACAGGCACTGGGGTGGTCTTATCATGCGCCCTATGCCGGACACGATGCCATTCAGCTGGCCATTGGACAGGTTTTTGACCGGAAAACCGATCACCTTTTCCCTTACTACCGCGATATGCTGGTAGCTATATCGGCAGGAATTTCCACAGAAGAAATCCTTCGTAACGGGTTGTCAAAAGCCACTGATGTGGCCAGTGGCGGGCGACATATGTCAAACCATTTTGCCAAACCGGAATGGAATATTCACAATGTGTCTTCTTCTACGGGAAATCATACGCTGCATGCGGTAGGTGTGGCCCGGGCCATGAAGCGCTACGGACATAAAGGAGTGGCCATCAGTTCGCAGGGTGAGTCTTCCGTGTCTGAAGGCTATGTGTATGAAGCCATCAACGGGGCCAGCAATGAAAAATTACCGGTGGTTTTCGTGTTTCAGGACAACGGATATGGGATCTCAGTGCCCAAAAAAGACCAGACAGCCAACAGGAAGGCGGCTGACAACTTCAGCGGATTCAAAAACCTTCGAATCATTCACTGTGATGGTAAGGATGTGCTGAGTTCCATGAATGCGATGTGGGAAGCCCGCCGGCATGCCATTGAAGAGGGAGAGCCGGTAATCGTTCACGCCAGTGTGGTTCGTATCGGATCCCATTCAAACAGTGACCGGCATGACCTCTACAGGGATGAGGCAGAGTTGCACTGTGTGAGAGCCAATGATCCTGTCGGAAAGATTCAGCAGTTGCTTGAGGACAATAAAATCATGTCGAAAGAGGAGCAAAAGGAAATTGACAGGGAGGTGGGGAAGATGATCACCGATGCCCATAAAAAAATCCTGAAAGAACCTGATCCGGATCCCGCATCGATTTATGATCACGTACTCCCGGAGTCTTATAAGCCTGAGAAATATCCCGAAGGGATTCATGACGAAAAAGGGGAGAAGAAGAAACTGATCACTGCACTGAATGAAACACTGAAAGCCGAGTTCCGGCACAATCCGGACACCTATATATGGGGTCAGGACGTGGCATACAAGGAGAAAGGAGGGATATTTAACGTGACCAAGGGGATGCAGCAGGAATTTGGGATCGGGCGTGTGTTTAATGCACCCATTGCTGAAGATTATATTGTGGGAACGGCCAATGGAATGACCCGTTTCGATGAGAAAATCCGTGTGGTGATTGAAGGAGCCGAATTTGCTGATTATTTCTGGCCGGCTATGGAGCAGTATGTGGAAATGACCCATGATTACTGGCGGAGTAACGGACAATTTGCACCGAATGTAACCATCAGGCTTGCCTCAGGAGGATACATCGGGGGAGGCTTGTATCATTCCCAGACCACAGAAGGCGCATTGGCCACTTTCCCGGGTATAAGGGTTGTATATCCTTCTTTTGCTGATGATGCCGCAGGCCTGTTAAGGACAGCTATGCGATCCAAAGGCCCCACATTGTTTCTCGAACCCAAGGCCCTTTACAATGCCAAAATGGCTGAAACGATTGTGCCCGATGATTTTGAAGTTCCTTTTGGCAAAGCAAGGGTAAGAAGAAAGGGCAGTGACCTTAGCATTATTACTTATGGCAATACAACCCACCTGAGCATGCAGGCAGCCGGTAAAATTGCTGAAGAAACCGGTAAAGAGATTGAAGTCATAGACATACGTTCCCTGATACCACTGGATTCAGAGACCATCCTGGAATCCGTTAAAAAAACCAACCGCGTGCTGGTGGTTCATGAGGATAAAGTTTTCAGCGGTTTTGGCGGAGAACTTGCCGCGCAAATTACCAGTGAGGGGTTTGAGTACCTGGATGCACCGGTGAAACGTGTTGGGTCTGCCTTTACACCAGTAGGGTTTCATAAAAACCTTGAGGCTGCCATTTTGCCGTCGATGGGAGGAATTAAAGCCGCGGCCCGTGAGTTGCTGGAATACTAGTTCCGCATCAATATTCGAGGGCCGGCTGAATTAGCGTTGACACGGCACTAATCCCAGAGGTGAATCGGCCGGCTTTTTTTGTCTTGTTGATTCTTTTGGATGTCTGGCTGGGTTTCCCTGAAATAAAAAGCATAGTTGATGACATAGATCTCTCCATCCGGGAATAACGGATGATAATCCATGGCCACTCCAATAAACCTGAATCCTGGATTCAGTATATTTTTTCTGTGAGTTCTGTCAGCCACATTGTCATTGATAAGCATGTACATCAGGGCATCATGGGGGGAAAAACTGCCATAGTTGATGTTCTCCCCAATTTGTTGTTCCCATTCACCCTCTCTTTCAATCCTTGCTATCAGGCCACCCTGTCCGTCGTGACCCCTGGTTTCATTCCGGACCAGGTAATCGGCATGGGATATTGCCGCTTCATGCAAACCCTGCGAGGGAAACAAGATACCAACCGGTTTGGTGTTCAGTAATTCCCAGTAAAGTTCTGTGGCGGGTTTATTCCCTTCCCCGGTCAGCATAACAAGGTCTCTTCCCGGGTAATGAAATTCGGTACCCTTAAAATAGGTAATATATTCTGTTACATATTGCCGTGCAAACATCGCCGGGTCATGCCTTACCAGGTTATGGGCAAGAATCAGGTTCATCTCTTCATCATCCATGTATTGATGCCCGGCGGCAGTATTCAATTCACTGACCGGCCATCCGTCAGCCTCCAGCCTGGCGGCATATTCTTCATTGCTCAGATGTCGCTCTGCTACTTTTCGGGTGCTTACCTCCGAGTAGTCAATTGAAAGGAGAAAGCACATACATGAGGGCAGCAGTAATAAACCAAGGGGGAGAATCAAAAATAAACGGCGAAACTGATTCCTGACATTTGCCGTAGAATCAAACTTCCTGGGCAGGGCTTTCATTGTTAGTGGCAGAAAATTATAGTTGGAAGTAATTGTTTAGTAGGGTGCATATGAGATGATCAGTCTCCATCTTGCATTATGCAGGCGAATTGTGTCCCAGACAGCCAATCTGACCATTCGGTTACCATTCCCGGGATCCTGGTATACGTAATCTCCCGTACCGCTCGGACTTTCTGCAATTTCATCGCCCAGTTCAAGTAAGCTTTGCAATTCTTCATACCGGTAGTCTAGGAAAAGCATTTTGCCGGTTCCTTCAAAAGCCTTGTCAAAAATAATACGACCTTCCGGTTCCATGATCCAGGGTTCATACTTGGTTTCAGCGATGTAGGGAGTAGCCAGTTCCTCGACCATTACGTCCGGCCTGATAAGCAGGCTTACTGAACCGTGAAACTTGCCATCACTATCTATAATCGGGTGTTGCAAACTTACTGCATCAAATCCTTCTACAGACAGGAAGGAATTACTGAGCATGGGAGCCTTGTTTCTTTGCATAAGAAAATAATTCTCCTGGTCTCGGATATTTGCCCCTTCCGAAGGGTGAAATTCAGGCGGCTCCACATATACCAGTACCCCATTGGTGTCTATCAGGGCGCATGTCACGATATATGGGTTATCCTCGTATAGCTTACTGAATGTGTCTCTGACCACGTGTTCCGGTGGGATTTGCCCGTTGAAGGAAGTCACTGCATCGTCCAGTTGCCGGTCCATGCTGTGTAACTCATCAGAAAGGGTTTGCCTGAGGTTCTCCAGGATCTCACTGGCTTCAGGCATATAATGATCCTCTGATCTTTCCCCGATCTTCCCCAGTATCACACGCCATTTATTGAAAGGTACCTGGTTGAAAAGAATATGTGTGTTTCTGCCTGCAAAGATATAAGAGGTATACCCCTGAGAGTGGGCCATCATTGTTTCAACCGCATGACGCAGAGAAGGGCTGCCTTCTTCAGTAGGATTCATAAAAACAAAATCAGTGCGCGGATGCAAAACCGTGGTCCCCTCTTCATCAAGCACGTACCATAGATAGTCGTCATCCAGGTTCAGGGCATTGCTGATCAGTTGCTGGAATTCATCAAGAAAAATGGAAATGGCCACCGCGCCGGTGACTTCTTCACCTTCAAAGACAGGGACCGCCATCAATACGGATTGTTTTCCGGTTGAGCGACTGTAGATCAGTGATCCATGAATTTCTGCCCCATTGAAGAGTGCATTGAAGTATTCACGGTCAGAAAGATTGAATTTTGTGTAACCCCCATCAACACTGTAATACCCTCCGTCAGGTTCGATATAGAGTGCGGCTCCGGGAATGGCATTACGCAGTGTCTGCAGTCCCGGCCGGATTTCGGGCCAGATCCCGCTTCTCGTGGCCGGATTTCCGGCGATCAGTCGCAGGGAGGTTAAAGCATGCTGCAGGTAGCGGTCAATCAATGCAGTAGCCGTTCCCAATGCAGCCCTGGCATCAATATCGTACGTCATTGACTCATTCTCTGGCCACTGGTCATTATGTGCCGCGGTATCAACTTCTTTTTCCTGGGCCGGGGCATAAAAACCGCTAAAGGTGTCTTTGTGTACTTTAATATTATTCTCAGCAGATGAGAATCCTGCATGGGAAAGGGGTGCCCACTGAAAGCAAAAAACCAGCAAGAGACAAACCCTGAAATTTGGAAGTGTGTTTTTCCGGACCTTTTTGTTGTGTTTTGGTGAATTTTTCATGGTGGTACCCTCCTGTCTTTATGTAGATATAAAATGTTGTCTTACAGGGGGAATCCGCCGTTTTTCTCAAATAATAACACCTAATAAACCAGGTCTTCCCGGGCGGGTATAACCTTATTCCCACCCTAAATTTATTGATAAATCAGGGAATAAACAAGTTAAAACACAAAAGAATTGATTTTTCAGTACGCTGGAATGATTGTGTTGCCTTAATTAACTGCGCCCAATAATTCAAGGAGTTGCCTTTTGCGTCGCCGGGCTACCGGCAGTTCATGCCCTCTGATGCGGATTAGCAGACGGTTATTTTTGATTTCCATTTCACGCACCCGCCTGAGGTTTACCAGGTATGAGCGGTGGATGCGAAAAAATAACCGGTCTGTGAGTGCAGTCTCGATTGTGGAGAGAGGTAAGTCCACAACTTCATTTGAGCCGTTTTTCATTACCAGAATGGTATAGCCGTGAAACAAGAAAGCATAGTCAATGTCTTGCTTATCAGTAATCAGTTCTCTTAATTCATCTGGAGTATCCATGGTTCATTCTTTTAATATATTGACAAAAATATCAGGATTGCATTTGGATTGATCGGGAGGAGAGAAAATTCTCCAGGGACCTTCTTCTTCTGCGGGCTACCGGCACGATTTCCCTCCCTGATAAAAGGCGGACGATGCCCTCAGGGGCATAAGCACTGACGAATGTTTTGTTAATAATATAGTTTCTGTGTGTCCTGAAGAACAGGTCTTCAGGCATTAATTTTTCCAGGCCGTTCAGGGGAGTGTGGAGTTTCTTAAGTATTTCTTTCCCCATATAAACAACCGATAAGCCGTCGTGGTAATGGACATGTGTGATGTTCACATAAGGAATCAGCCGCAGGCGTCGGGGTTCCCGAACCCATATTCCGTCTCCGATTGTTTTTGTTTCCATATCTGTTTTGTTTGTTATGTGTTAATACGTCATAAAAATATAACGCTTCGTATAAAAAACAAAACAAAAAAATAGAAAATATTGAGGAAGGGTTCTCAGGTTGAGCTAAGTGGTCAACGGCTTACGGATCAATCTTTGTATTTATCCGCAAACTTTTGCCAATCTGTGAATTCACTGGCCTTCATTACACGGGGAACTTTCACCTGTCCGCCTTTGGCTTTGTTTTGTTCAACCCATGCATAGAATGTGTCAGGGCTGGTCAGTGTGACCTTCACATCTTTAAGGGCTTTTGTCCGGGCCATCGCATAGGCTTTATTTGCCTCTTTCAATGCTATGTCAAGGGCTTTGGCCAGGTCTTTTTCACTGGCACGGCCTTTGGCTCCGAGATACCAGTGGTGCATATAGTCTTGCCCGGGGCGTACAGCCGCAACTGTAAATTCCGGAATGCGCAGCCCGAAGGTATCCTCCAGTTGTTTCACAGCGTCATTCATTTGAATAACAGAAAGTTGTGATCCCACCACGTTAAGAAAATGTTTGGTTCGTCCGGTGATGACAATTTCTGCTTTGTCCTTGTCAGTGAACCGGATGGTATCTCCGATCGTGAAGCGCCAGGAACCGGCAACCGTTGAAATGACCAGTACATAGTCTGTATCGTTTTCTACTTCTTCAAGTGACAATGCCCTGGTACCCTGAACAATGCGGCCGTTTTCATCAACATTGTTGCTGGTAAACGGGACAAATTCAAAATATATTCCACTGTTGGTGGCTAAAGCCATTGCCATATCATTGTTGGGCCTGGACTGGAATGCAAGGAAGCCTTCTGAGGCCAGGTAAGTATCCAGGTAGGTAAGGGGTTTACCCATTAATGACTCAAACGATTTTTTGTAGGGTCCGAATGCCACCCCCCCTGAGGCGAAGACTTTCAGGTTGGGCCATATTTGATGGATATTATCCGCTTTGTTATACTCAATGACCCTTTTCAGCATCAACTCATTCCATGAAGGGATACCGACCATGGCACCAATGTCCCAATTGGGAGCTTCTTTGGCAATGGCATCAACCCGCTCATCCCAGTCTTTTATTGAAGCGATCTTTTTCCCGGGGCGGTAAAAACGTTCAAACCAGGAAGGAATATTGCCTGCAGCGATTCCACTGATTTCTCCCTCCAGGTAATGTCCCGATTTTTTCAGGTCTGTGGTGCTGCCGAGCATCATAATCTCTTTTTCAAAAAAACTGGCCGGAAAATTAAAGTTTGAGGTGGCCAGTATCTGGTAAATGCTGGTTTTTCGAATTGCGTCCAGCATCTCTGCGGTTATGGGAATCCTTTTGCTTTCCTTGCCGGTGGTACCTGCGCTTAAGGCATAATATTTAACCCTCCCGGGCCAGGTAACATTGGCTGCATCCGTTTCTCTCTGTTTATTCCACCAACGGGAATTCATCGCATCGTAATCATGATAAGGAACTGCTTCGGCAAAAGCAGCAGCCAGATTGTCCCGCTTTAGTATATTATTGAATGCATATGTTTGCCCGAATTCTGTGGATGCTCCCTTTTCCAGTAAATCCTTCAATATGTTTTTTTGTGACTCCACCGGGTCATGATCCGGTAATACGAAATCCGTGATTCCAAGGGCAGCTTTTATGATATTTCCAAGTAAGACCATTAATAGATTCTGTTAATTAATTAAGTATCTGATAATCAGACTGTTCGATATTTGTATAAGCGTATTATTAAAGATACAACGAAAATTACTGTCGTCACATACATTTATAATAATTTAATATTTTTCGACTCGTCACTTTGCGGTTTTTCTTTTATCTGTAGATAATTGGCCGCAGGCCGCCTGAATATCTGTTCCCCGTGATTTCCTGATGGTGGTGGTAATTCCCTTCATCTCCAGCGCCTTTTTGAAAGATTGCATTATTTCCTCATCGGGCGATTGCAGGTCACTCCCCGGTACGGGGTGGAACCGCATCAGGTTGATCCGGCAGGGGATGCGGTGTAACAGGCGCGTCAGGGCCTTAATGTGTTTCGGGCTGTGATTTAAGTTTTTAAATACGATATATTCAAAGGATACCTTTCGTTGTTTTTCCAGGGGAAATCTTTCTATGGTAGCAATCACCTCTTCCAGCGGATGTATTTTCTGCATGGGGATCAGTTTACGGCGTTCTTCATCGAAGGGGGAGTGCAGGCTGACAGCCAGGTTGCAGCGGGTGTTTTCCAGGAAGGATTTCATCCCGGGGACCAGTCCGATGGTCGAAACGGTTATCCGTCGCGGACTCATTCCATAACCATACGCAGAAGTAAGTATCTCGATGCTCTTCATGAGGGCATCCATGTTGTCAAATGGTTCTCCCATCCCCATGTAAACGATATTGGTCAACAACCCTGTTTCAGGAAGGCTGTGAACCTGGTTGAGTATTTCGCCGGTTGTCAGCTGGCCCTGGAGTCCCTGGCGGGCGGTCATGCAAAAACTGCAACCCATCCGGCATCCCACCTGTGATGAAATACAAAGGGTGTGGCGCTCTCCGTCCGGAATGTAAGCAGATTCAATAAACCCGTTATGTTGATGGGTCGGAAACAGGTATTTTTTTGTTCCGTCCGATCCTGTTTCCACATCCACCGGGGCCCTCCATTCAATACAGTAATCCCTGGCCAGCTCCTCTCTAATTTTCACAGAGAGGTTCGTCATTTGGTCGATGTGCCGTACGCGCTTTTTGTAGATCCATTCGGCAATCTGCCGGGCAGTATAGGTTGGCCAGTTGTGCGCGCTGACCAGTGATTGAAGTTCTTCGAGGGTTTTCCCTGTCAGGGATTGCCGGGGTTCTTGTGCCATGGGTTTTTACGGGTATTTGCAGGTTTGCAAAAGTACGAAAATTATGGATTTTTGTATCTTTGCCAGCGTATCCAAATTACTTCAAAACAATGCAACGTAATCTGCATTCCGTTTTAAAAGCATTTTCCTCCTCTTTGGCCAGGGGGAAGGCTTTTCCATTCATTTGTTTATTTGCCTTTATTACCTTGCAGGGATTTGCCACCCAGGATCCTGCCGGGAAGGAGTGCTCTTTTCGAAAGGACGACCGGGGGCAACTGCGTGCCAGTTATTTATCAGATTTGCCTGACCAGCTGACTTACCTGAAAATTGATCAGGGTTTTTCCAAAGGGCTTTTGTTTGACCAGAAAATGTCAAATTTATATTATGATGGCCCCGGTGGAATTCTTTCCTTTGCCATTCACCGCCGTTCAGCCACCCATATTTCCGAATGGCATTTAGCCCGCGCCACATTCCAGTATTCCCGGCCCCACCACGAAAGTACACTGCTTTATAATTTCTCTGGTGGCACAAGGTTTGTATATCTGCGTCGCCTGGAACCGCGCGGGGCATTCCGTTTCTATGGAGGCGGGCAAGTAGATCTGACAAGTGATTTCCGGGTTATTCCGGCCATGGGGAATTCATCTTTGTTTGCCAACGCTATGGGATCCTTGCAACCCAGGGTGGATATTTCTTATGCGTTATTAATGTTTGATCGTGAATGGAACTTTGACTTTTCGCTCGCAGCATCCCTGATTGGTTATAATATGGGGTTTCCTGACTATGGAAGCAGTTATCGTATCGGGGATGACGGAGGAATCAGCCTGCAAAACTTTGAAAGTTTTCTGACCCATCCGGGAAATACTGCGCAGATCAGTAGCGGCATTTTCTACCGGCATTCTTTTGGCAATGAATACAACCCCAACTGGTGCAGAATCGGATATAACTGGGATTATTTACGTGTAAATGGAAATCATGACCTACGTTTGTATAATGTACGTCATCAATTGGTTTTGGAATTATACTTTCTGTTAAATTGATACAGATCCTGTAAAACATTTGAAACCAAATTAAATTGACAGGTCCTTCTGAAAATACCAGGTATGAACAAAAATAAATACATAATAATCGGATTGCTGGCAATGCTTCCGTTGTTTCCTTCCTGTGAAAAAGTCTTTATGGAGGAGGAGGCAGGTGATGATCCGCAAGCGATATTTGATGAGGTATGGACATTCGCTGACCGGCACTATTCTTTTTTCATGGAGAAGGAGGTAGACTGGGATGCGGTTTATGACCAATACCATGAAAAGGTACGATTTGATATGGGGCCGGTAGAATTGTTCGACCTTTGTGCAGACATGTTATATGAACTCCGCGACGGGCATGTCAACCTGGTGAGTTCTTTTGACCGTTCCCGTTACTGGGAATGGTATCTTGACAGCCCTGAGAATTTTTATTACAGCATCATACAACGGCATTATTTACAAAACAGGCAGCGGTATATCGGTCCCTTGCAGTTCGTGAAGCTTGAGCAGGATATCTATTACGTGTATTATGGAAGTTTCGCCAACACGGTCAGTGAGAGCAATCTGAATATGCTGATCAATACCCTTAATTCTGCAGGAGGACGCACTGGTTTAATCATTGATGTGCGTAACAACGGAGGTGGCAGCCCGGACAATGCCCGTGATATCGCTGCCCGCTTTACCGGCGAGCAGCGTTTTGCAGGAACCAATTACATTAAAAACGGACCGGGGCACGAGGATTTCCGGGAAGAAGAGGTGCATATTCGTCCCCACGACGGCCCCCGCTTTGACGGGAAAGTGGTGGTGCTAACCAACCGGAAAAGCTATAGTGCCACTACTTTTTTTGCCCAATACATGAAAGTGCTCCCCAATGTTACCCTGGTGGGTGATACAACCGGTGGGGGTGGAGGGCTTCCTGCCTTCAGGGATCTTCCTAACGGGTGGATATTGCGCCTCTCCAGCAGCCGTTTCCTGGATCCGGATGGAAACAGCATTGAGGCAGGTGTTGACCCGCATGTTACACGGCATCTTTCCCCCGAAAGCATTGAGCAGGGGCGGGATGATATCATTGAAGAAGCGCTTGAAATACTCAGACAAACAGGTAATTAGGGAGTGAATTACTGCTTTCCTGTCTCTATAATCAGGCTTTTCCTTGCGCGAAGTAAAAAAAATTACTACTTTTGCATGTTATGTGCCCCACGGGGGTATTCTGCTTGTGGTTTCTTTCGGAACCCATTCTGCTCAACAATAGGATAAACCCAAACTATCTGACTTGTTGATTTCTGGAATAGAATCAAATAGAATTGTTAAATCAAAAGCTTTGAATGAAGAGATTCTTCAGACTCTTACTTATTTTTAGTATTCACCAAATTATTGATTTATGAAATTTTTACGCTTAACAGGATTTGTAGTATTGATGATGTTGCTGGGTATGGGTTGGTCAACCAACGCTTTTGCCCAGGACGAGGAGGATTTTGTGCAATTTGGCGGTGCTGTCCGCTATAATTTTGTGAGTCAGCATTACGAAAGTGATGCAATGCCTACCAGTACCTATGCCACCTGGGATACGTGGCGGCTGAATGTTGCAGCCAGGTACAGCGATGTGACGCTGAATTTCGAATACCGTTTTTATCCCACTTTCAACACCCACTTTATCAAGGAGGGTTATCTTGGTTATGATTTTTCCGAGAACCTGAACATGCAACTGGGTGTTACGCAGGTACCTTTTGGTAACCTGACGTATAACTCACATAGCTGGTGGTTCATGAGCGGCTATTATGTCGGGTTGGAGGATGACTTCGATATGGGTGTTAAATTCAGCTACGATCTCAGTGACCGGCTGAACCTGATGATGGCTTATTTCCGTCAGCAGGAACCCGCGGGACCTGCACATAACACAGCTCCCTATGGCGGTCCGGGCGCAGGAACCTATTCCTACAATGTCATTCCTGACCCTGACGGGGTTTTATCAGGAGCACCTGCCCACATTCGCGAAATGAATCAGCTTAATGTACGTCTTGGTTATGAGATCACCCCGGGCGTAGAGGTCGGTTTTTCTGCCCAGCGTCAGGGCCTTTACAACTCCGTACTGGATGAGATTGATTATGGGCATGCCCTTGCAGCTCATGGCGCGGCAACTTTCGGTGACTGGAGTGTGAAAGGGCAGTTCATTAATTACGATTACGCAGCCAGAAATGATGACGGTGAAACAATGGACCGTGTACAGATGGGTGCTTATGGTGATCCCTATTATGGAGATGGCGTGGCTGCAAGGGCCAACATCCTTTCCATGGGCATCGGCAAAGGCATCGATGTGGACCTGGGCCCCATTTCCAACATCATGCCTTATGTGGATTACGCACTGATGACCAAAGACGGGCAGATGGAGGTAGACGGCCAGATGTTTGATTTTGAAGACAGCCATATGCTGGTTCCCGGTTTCCTGGTCACAGCCGGTAACATCTGGACTTATGTCGATTTTGCCATGGGTAAAAACCATCCCTGGCTGACCGATAATTTCGGTACAGGAATGGGTGCCGGGCAACTTGACAACCAGGGCAGACCAATTCCCGTAGATGAACAGGACTGGAACCTGCGTTTCAACATCAATGTTGGATATTATTTCTAGAATGAGTATATTTACAAGTGGGGGTTTTAGATGTACCCCCACTTTTTTCTAATTTAGAAACAAAACAACAGGAGGAAAACCAAATGAAAATTTCAAAGACATTACTTACCAAATCTCTGTCAATTGCAGCTTCGGTTGTTTTTGCTGCAGGATTGCTTTTTAGCATGAGCTCATGCCAATCCGGGACTGAAGAAATCAAACTCGGTTACGTGTTGTGGGACTCCGAAATTGCTTCCACACACGTAGTTGCGGCGGTTATTCAGGACGACCTCGGCTACGAAGTTGACCTGACTTCTGTAGATGCCGGCCCCATGTGGATGGGTGTGGCAAGAGGCGACTTCGATGCAATGGTTGCGGGTTGGCTTCCGGTTACCCATGAGGCTTACCTTGAAGAAACCAAGGATGATGTAATCAATCTCGGCGCCAATCTCGAGGGTGCACGTCTGGGTCTTGTCGTTCCTGAGTATGTTCCCGTGAACAGCATCGAAGAGCTGAATGACCACGTGGATGAATTTGACGGTGAAATCATCGGTATTGATCCTGGTGCAGGGCTGATGGCTGCCACAGAGAGAACCATTGAAGAATACGATCTGGACTATGAACTGGTATCAGGCTCGGATGCAGCAATGACCGCCGCTTTGGAGCGTGCCATTGATCGTGAGGAATGGATCATCGTTACCGGATGGACCCCACACTGGAAATTTGCCGCCCATGACCTGAAATACCTTGAGGATCCTAAAAAGACCCTGGGGGAAGCTGAACACATTGCCACCATCGTGCATCCTGATTTACAGGAAAAGGCACCTGATGTTTACACTTTCCTGGATAACTTTTACTGGACACCTGAGGAGATGGCTGAAGTAATGATTCTTATTGAAGAAGGAATGGAACCCATGGAAGCAGCCAGAACCTGGATTGCTGAGAATCGCGACAGGGTAGACCAATGGCTTCCGTAATTTTTTGTAGTTGTTTATGAAAGAAAAAATTGTTGTCAAAAATCTGACAAAAATTTTTGGCCGCCATCCCGGAAAGGCCCTTGATGCATTAAAAGAAGGAAAAAGCAAAGCAGACATCCTGAATGACCACAATCAGGTGGTGGGTGTCTACGATGTGTCCTTTGAAGTACATGAAAAAGAAATTTTTGTGCTCATGGGTCTTTCCGGCAGCGGGAAATCCACACTGGAGCGTTTGTTGAACCGTCTTCATGAACCCACCACCGGAGAGATCCTTATTGATGGAACAGATATCACCAAGCTGAATACCAATGATCTTCGGGAATTCCGGCGCAAGCATTTTTGCGGGATGGTCTTCCAGAATTTTGGTATTTTGCCCCACCGGACAGTTGCTGAAAATGTAGAGTTCGGCCTGGAACTTCAAGGCGTGGATAAGGATAAGCGTCGCGAAAAAGCCATGAAGGTGATCGAACAGGTGGGTCTTACCGGTAATGAGCACAGTTATCCGTCCCAACTTTCCGGCGGAATGCAGCAACGGGTCGGACTGGCCCGGGGATTATCGGTGGATGCCGGAATTATGTTGATGGATGAAGCTTTCAGTGCGCTTGACCCACTTATCCGGCGGCAGATGCAGGATGAGTTGCTGGAGCTCCAGGATACAATGCAGAAAACCATCATTTTCGTGACGCATGACCTGGATGAAGCTTTCCGGATCGGCGATCGCATTGCCATTATGAAAGATGGCCGTATTGAGCAGATTGGTACGGCAGAAGAGATCATTTCCAAACCGGCGAGCGATTACGTCAGGGCGTTTGTGGAGGACATGAACCGGGCAGCTGTGCTGACCGCCGGAGCGATCATGCAGCCTACCGTCGAAAGGGCATTTCCCGGCGACGGACCCAGGACGATCCTTCGAAAGATCAGAAAAAACAACCTGACCGGCATATTAATGACGGATACAAAGCGAAATCTGAAAGGGTACATTCGTGCCCGGGAGCTTGTGGATTATCTGAACAAGCATAAGGAAGAGGAAAAAGTGCCGTTTGATGACTCCCTGGTACACCAGCCATCTGTGGTGACCCCGGATATGTCTATGACCGAGGTGATGAATATCTATAACAATACAGAATTCGGACCCCTGGCTGTCGTGGATGAAGACAACAAATTGCAGGGAGTGATTGCAAAAGGCAACATTATTTCGGCCCTCTCAGAACAAGATGACGAAGCGATTGGTCAGAGCGAGAAAAACGCAGATTAAGTATTCTTTAAAGCAAACAATTAATGTTTCCATTTCGTATACCCATTAAAAACTGGGTGTCTGCTGCGGTAGATTACCTGGTCAGCGAACTCGGACCGGTATTTGACGGCTTCAGTGCCATCATTTATTTTCTGGTAGATAACCTGAAAGACGGGATGTTTTATTTGCATCCCATCATCCTGATTTTGCTTATTGCTGCACTGACCTGGAAAATGGCAGGATGGCAAATAAGTATTTTCGCCCTTGTTGGTCTGTTGATTACCGAAAACATCGGGTTGTGGGAGCCTTTCGTGGAAACCCTCGCCCTGGTATTAACGGCTGAGATACTGATAATGATCGTCGGTTTACCCCTGGGGATCTATGCTGCCCGGAGCAACCGATTTAATTCGATTATCAGACCTGTGCTTGACTTTATGCAAACCATGCCGGCTTTTGTTTACCTGATCCCGGCAGTGATGTTTTTCGGGTTGGGCCTTGTGCCGGGTGTGGTGGCCACCTTTGTGTTCGCCTTGCCACCTTTGATCCGACTAACCAATCTGGGTATCCGGCAGGTGCCCCATGAATTGATCGAGGCGGCAGATGCATTCGGGGCCACCCCGATGCAAAAACTGTTGAAGGTTCAGATTCCGGTCGCCAAGCCTACCATCATGGCAGGGGTGAATCAATCGATTATGCTGGGTCTTTCAATGGTTGTTATTGCGGCCATGATTGGTGCCGGTGGAGTTGGTACCGATGTGTTACGCGGTATACAGCGCCTGCAGGTCGGAGAAGGTTTTGAAGCAGGGCTGGTAGTTGTTATACTGGCCATCATCCTTGACCGGCTTACAGCCAGTTTCGGAAAAACCAAACAACCCGGATAATCCAGGAAATCCTTTTCATTAAAAGCCCGTTGATCTTTGATTAACGGGCTTTTTTTCTGGGATTGAGTGTGGTCCAGCCGTTAAGAAAGGAGATCAGTCCAAATGCCAATACAATGGCTGCCGCTGCTGCGATAGACCACCAGATGCCCAATCCAATCAGGATAAAGGGCGCAGTGGCTGTGATGAAACCTCCACCCAGAAAGGGCTCATAGAGCATTTGCTTGAACCCGAATGCCTGGGCTGTATCAGTTTTGTAATGGGGGTCTACAAGGCGAAGCAGCAACAATCCCATGGCTGTTACCCCGCTTTGCATCCCATATTCTGTTACCCCGCGTTCCAGCCAGTTGTAGGGGAACATCCGGGGAGCCAGCACGACCAGGCAGAAGAAAAGCCATGCAATACCAGTTAGCATCAAAATGGCAAAAGGCCAGAAATTAGCAATGAAGAGATCCAGTCTAATGGAGGCAATGGCTGCAACAACCAGAATATCCAGTGAGAGCCCCAGTATCCGTTCAAAAGTCAGGCGGTCATAATACTGGCTGACTTTAATTTTGGCTGAAACCGCCTGTACGATCATCCCACCAACCATGGCAAGCGGAAACAAGGGAAAGCCGCTGAGAATGGGATGTAACTGGCGAACCCCGGCGAGCAACAACCATCCGATCAGAATTGCCATCCCGACAATGGCAAAATGAAACGCCAGCGGCTCAATGGATTCAGAAGCCACAGTGGCATTGGATGAAGGAAACCGGTCTTTCTCAGGGATCAGGCCTACTTTTTTATAGCGGGGGATGCCTTTGGATTGATCGAGGTTCACGCAATACCCTCTTCTAATGGCAATATTGATATAAAATACCCCGCCCACTACAGCAGTAATAATCCCGACTGTGGCAGACATCTGTGCCAGGGCCGATCCTGCCGGGAACCCAAGTTCAGTGAATACCGGCTGCATCCCTGCTGCTGTCCCGTGCCCTCCGGCGAAACCAATTTCAAGGAGTGTGGCAAAAATCGGGGGTACGCCAAAAAGTGGTGTCAGCAATAATACGGTAAGAAGCATGGCTACGAGGTATTGGCCACTGCCTACAATCATCCCGAAACAAAGCTGACTCCCGCCCTGGGTCCACATCGTTCTGACCCCCGGTATCATTACGCCCAAAAACAGTGAGGCGAAAACGATATTGATCAGCAATCCCGGGATGTCCGACCAGGTGATATACAGGAAATCCGGAAGTACATCAAGAAGGTAAGGGCCGAATAAGAGAGCCAGAAACCCCCCGATAATTGAAGCAGGCAGGAAGATCCGTTGTAGGAGCCCTACTTTGGCCCGCAAAACCTTTCCTGCCAGCAAAAAGAGTAATAGAATACAAAAACTGAAAAATACGCCCGTTAGTCCTTCCATGATTCAGATTGTTTTTTTCAGGCAAAGAAAATGATTTCTGGCAAACAATCCCATTATTCATAAAAATAAAGTGATTCTGCCGAATATATTTCTTGTCTAAATATCAGGTAGTGAAGAAGTAAATGCCTGGCAAAAATAGCTTAACAAATTATTAACAAGTTCATTCATAGGGTTTTGCTTAAACCATTCTACATTTGAGAGGTCTAAATGACGCATAATTCAAAAAAAATAAAATTGCGTTATTTATGAAAGGTTTACAGATTATTTTAGTATTGTTGCAGTGTGCCGTAATTGGATTATTTATACATCAGCCCGTTACGGCGTTTGCGAATGAGAATGACACTAACCGGGAAGATAAGGAAATGACCAATGATGAAGAATCCGGGGAGTCGGAAGGAGATAGGGATAGGAGCAGCGAAAGCTATCCTTTTCTGATAATGGAAATGGGCGGGGAAACTTATTCCAAATATAGCCCTGAAGCCGGTGACGGGATTGGAGGACTCGCTGGCATAATGGTTGACCTCGATGGAAACCTCAGTGAGCAGATGACATTTTTTGGAGCGTTGCATTTTGATTCTTCCTTGTGGCATGATTTTTTGAATAAACCTGCGTACATTCGAAAAGAGAATTCCAATAATGAGATCGGGATGGAGGTTGAAGAATTCTTTATTACCTGGAAGCCGGATATCGCAAATCTTGAATTTACGGCCGGCCGCATGTTTTCTGTAATTAGCTATGCCAATCAGTTACACATGTCCGATTTTCAGTTTAATATGAAACCACGGATTTTTACTGAATACTGGGGTGACAATCACGGGTTGGCATTGGATGGAGGAAGCATAAAATGGCAATATGATGCTGGTCGTACCAGGACTGCTTTTCTGGTAGAGGCAGCCAGAAACGGATACCAGTCGGAGCATACAATGCTCACCTCTACAGTAGATTTCGCCTTTGATATGGGAAACGTTGATATGGGCCTGAGGGGATTCGGGTATTTTGATCACCAGGCAAATGATCACCCGTTTTTTAATAATATTCCGGCCAGTGATGCCCCATTTGTTGACGCCGTGGAGCTGAATGACGGACTTGGGATGAATGCCTGGGGAGGAGGTGCCAATTTCCTTTGGGATAGGCCGGGAGATCGTTCTGTATTCTTTCAAACCGAATGGGTAAACCGGAAATTTGCCAATGATAATTTCTTCGGAGGTTATGCTTTTTTAGTGTTGAATCACACAGATAAGATCAGCAGCAGCATTATGTATCAGCAACTCGAGTTGCCGGACTTTGAATCCGGTGCAATCAATGTCACTGAAGAGCAGGTTTATACAGTCGGTTTAACTTACCTCCCTGTATATAACCACCGATTGCGCCTGGAATACAATCATTTTACCGACAATTCATTCTATGACAATATGCTGCTGGCGAAATGGACCTTTTTTATTGAAATCTGACAGCAATCCAAATGATGCAATTTATGGACCGAAACACCCTGAAAACATCCAGTACCAAATTCTTGTCATATCTGGCTGATAATAGATATGAAGTGCAAAACCTGAGACATGGTAATGCTGAAATAATATCGGGAATACGGATCATAATTTTGCTGCTTGTCTTTTTATTTACTGTGAACCCGGCAAGGAGCGATGAGGGGATGTGGTTGCTGCCGGTAATAGGTTCCGATAATATGGAGCAGATCCGCCTTCTGGGAGGCAATATGTCGGCAGAAGATATTTTCAGTAACGAAAAGATCAGCCTCAGTGATGCAGTGGTTAATGTGGGCAATATGGGGTCAGGGTCAGTGGTATCCGCCGGGGGATTGGTGCTGACCAATCACCATGTTATTTATGATCATATTCAGCGTCTAAGCACTGCGGAGAATGATTACCTCACAGAAGGGTTCTGGGCCTCTTCTCATGAGGAGGAACTCCCGGCGAAAGGATTGAGTGTGACATTCCTGAAGAAGATCATTGATGTCACCGACCAGGTAAAGGCTGAAATTGCTTCCCGCAGGGAAAGTGGTGAAAGGGCCTCCATGCTGATGATTGGCAGGAACCTCTCATCTGAATACACAGAAGGTACAAGTTACTCGGGGTTTTTGTCCAATCACTACAAGGGAGGGAAATATTACCTATACATTTATGAAGTGTTTGAGGACGTTCGTTTGGTGGGATTTCCCCCTTCTTCCATAGGAAAGTTTGGTGGCGATGAGGATAATTTCATGTGGCCAAGGCACGCGGGCGATTTTGGTTTTATCCGCGTGTATGCTGACAAAGAAGGACAACCGGCAGATTATTCCCCGGACAATGTGCCCTATGTGCCTGATCGTTTCCTGGAAATTGATGCGGGAGGAATCGATGAATTGGATTTTTCTATGGTAATTGGTTATCCCGGGGGTTCCCAAAGGTATCTGACCGCATCCCAGGTGGAAGATCTGATGAAGGTGGAACATCCCGGACGCATAGCGGCCCGTAAACGACGACTTGACATCATCCGGGAGGAAATGCAAGCCAGTGATGAAGTCAGGATTAAATATGCGTCGAAATATTTCAATGCCACGAATGGATTGCAGCTATCACAAGGACAGTTAGAGCAACTTAAACAGCATAACGTTCCGGCCATTAAACGCGCCGAAGAAGAAGCATTCATGGCTTGGGTAGAGGATGATTCCGACAGGAGGGAAAAATACGGCAAAGTCCTGCAAACAATCCGCGAATCTGTTGAGAAAAAGCGTCCCACTGCCTATGCCCATCACTTGTTGAATGAAGCCATGCTGATGGGGACCGAGGTTTATGTGGCGGGCATTCGTGCCAATGTGTTTTACCGTAATCTGGATGAAGATGTCACCGGGGCGGAGTTTGCCGAGGCTGTTTCCGGATTTTCAGGCAGGCAATCCGGGTTTTACAAGGATTATCATCCTCCTGCTGATCGTCGTGTGGTGGCTGCAATGATGGAATTGGTCAGTGAGGAATTGCCCCGGGAACACCAGCCTGACATTATTCATTATGCGGATAGTGCATTTGACGGAGATTACCAGGAATTCGCAGCATATATGTTTGAGAACTCTTTCCTGACTTGTCCGGAGCGTTTTGAGCATTTTATCAACCACCCCCGGTTGAAAGTGATGCAAGACGATCCGGTGATCCGTTATTCAGCCAGTATTTATGATAAGGCCATTGAACTGCGTGACATTAACCGGGAGTTGTCGGAAGGGGAACGGGCTGGCTCCCGTCTGTATATGGAGGCAATCCGTGAAATGAATACAGATGAATCCATGTACCCGGATGCCAATTTCACCATGCGAATGAGTTATGGGAAGGTGATTGGATACAGCCCCCGCGATGCGGTGTTTTATGAACATGAAACAACATTGCGGGGTGTGATGGAAAAGATGGATGCAGAAGACCCTGATTTTACTGTTCCGGCTACACTTCAGTCATTATACTCCGGTAAGCGATTTAGCTCCTATGGGGAAAAGGACCGGATGCCGGTAAATTTCATCACGGATAATGACATTACGGGAGGAAATTCCGGCAGCCCTGTCATTGGAGCGGACGGACGCCTGAAAGGGGTGGCTTTTGACGGCAACTGGGAATCGCTGGCCGGAGATGTGGTTTTTCTTCCTGATCTGAACCGGGCCATTCATGCAGACATCCGGTATGTGCTCTTTATCACGGATCAGTTTGCAGGGGCTTCACATATAATGAATGAGCTGAAAATCATTTATTAAGATAAATCAACAGATTCCCTTAACAAAATCATGCATCCATGAATTATATATTAAGGAGCCGGAACGGATTTTTTGCGTTTATTTTCTTTGTGATCTGTTTGTTCGCATTCAAACCAACACTGAAAGCGGACGAGGGCATGTGGTTACTTCCCTATCTCGAAGACCTGATCATGGAAGACATGGAAGAACTCGGACTAGAACTGTCTGCAGATCAAATCTACGCTGTCAATAATTCCAGTCTGAAAGATGCGGTGGTGATTTTTGGCAGTGGCTGTACCGGTGAAATTATTTCACCAGAGGGCTTATTGTTGACCAATCATCATTGCGGGGTGGACTTGTTTCAGGCATTAAGTAATACCGAAACCGATTACCTGGAAGAAGGGTTTTGGGCGATGAGCCAGGAAGAAGAGTTGCAGGTTCCCGGTCTTTCTGTTTCATTTCTGGTACGTGTTGAGGATGTGACTGACAGGGTTTTGTCTGCCTCCTCCGGTGATATGGATGATGAGGAAAGGAGCCGTGCCATTCGTCAGGAGCGAAGCAGGATTCAGCAGGAAGTTTCTGAGGAAGGTCCTTACAGGGGATCGGTGGAACTCTTCAGAGTGGGAGATGTCGGGCAATATCTGCTTTTTGTGTATCAGGATTATGCTGACGTACGGTTGGTTGGCGCACCGCCTAACTCTATCGGTCAATTTGGCGGCGATGAAGACAACTGGGAGTGGCCAAATCACAATGCCGACTTTGCCCTGTTTCGTGTATATATGCAATCTGACGGACAACCTTCTGAATCTTTCAACGAGCAGAATATACCTTATGAGCCGGCTCATTATTTTCCGGTTGCCCTTACCGGCCTGGATGAGGGTGATTTTGTGATGGCCATGGGGTATCCGGGCATTACCAGCCGCTACCTGACTTCTTACGAAATTGAAGAAGAAATGGAAGTGGGAAACAAGATTCGTGCGGATATCCGGGGGAAGAGGCAGGAAATTTGGAAAGAAGCCATGGAAGAAGACGATGAGGTCCGGTTGCAGTATGCATCCAGGTATTTTAATTCCAGCAATTACTGGAAATATTCAATCGGTCAGAATGAAGCACTCAGGAACCTGGAAGTGATTGATGATGCCCGAAAACTGGAAGATCGTTTCCGTCAATGGGTCAGGGAGGATCCTGAAAGGGAGGAATCGTACGGAGAGGCATTAACGCTCATTGAACACAGCATAAATGAGAGAAGAGAACGGGCATACAGTCATCAATTGATTATGGAAGCCCTGATCGGAAGTCAGTGTTATTTCCCCTATGGACGGCGAATACATACATTATATTCCCGGCTTATTGACGATGAATATGACCGTCATGATCTTGACAGCCGTGTTCAACGCCTTCGGGAGGCACTTGACAGGTTTTATGACTATCATATGCCTACTGAACGTGCTGTTCTTGAAGAATTGCTGCCTTACGTGATGCAGGAACTTCCAGAGGAGCATCAACCGGATTATTTCCGTGTTATTGAGGAGGAGTTTGATGGTTCAACGGATAACTTTATTGCATACCTGTTTGAAACCTCTGTAATGACTGACAGAGAACGAATAGAGGATTTTCTGCGGAATCCCGATGCAGAAAGACTGAAGAATGATCCTGGTTTTCATTTTACCAATTCGGTGTTTGATAAAGCAGTGGAGCTCAGGCAGCAAAACACGGCGATTACACGTCGTTTTCTGATTCCGGGGAAAAGGCTCTGGTATGAAGCCCTCAATGATATGATTGCCGAAAGGGAGTTGTATCCCGATGCCAATTTCACCATGCGACTTACTTATGGGGGCGTAAAAGGTTATGAGTCAAGAGATGCTGTGATTTATGAACCTTTTACAACCCATGAAGGGATTATAGAGAAAGTTGCACGCCATCCTGACCTGTATTCTCCTCCCGATGAACATATTGAGTTACTTACTTCAGGAGACTTCGGCCCGTATGGTGTTGATGGTATCCTCCCGGTTTCTTTCCTTTCAAATCTTGATATTACCGGGGGCAATTCCGGAAGTCCTGTGCTGAACAGTCGCGGGGAACTGGTTGGGATTGCTTATGACGGCAACTGGGAAGCCATGTCTTCTGATATTGCTTATTCTCCTGATTTTCAAAGGGCCATAAGTGTTGATATTCGTTACGTGCTATTTATGATTGATAAATATGCCGGGGCAGGCTACCTGCTGGAGGAAATGGATATTATCGGTGTCAATTAAGGAGGTCAGCATGAACCTTGAAGATGCTTTCATCGGTTTGACAGGAAAATATTAATCCAAACAGGATAAAATAACGTTGCCATGTATAAATCAATTATTTACAAGGAATGGTTAAAGATACGTTGGGCACTGGCCTTATTCCTGGTTGCCGGTTTGCTGACACTGGTGAATATTTTTCTGAACGTGCGTTACGGTATACGTTTTATGGATGCCCATGAGTTCTGGTACGGGATAATCATCCAGGGCGGCAACTATGCGGCATCCTTTAAGTATATCCCCTTATTTGCCGGGTTGGGGCTTGCTGTTTCCCAGTATTATCCTGAGATTCTGGATCAGCGGATTAAACTGACCTTTCATCTGCCCATCCGGGAAAACAAGGTATTGCTATTGCAGCATGGGTTCGGACTGGTGTGCCTTTTGGCTGTTTACCTGGTTTACGTGGTTATTTTCATTACCGGCAGTGGGCTCTACTTTCCAGCGGAGGTGACTGTGATGATTGGTCAAACGATTCTGCCCTGGTTTCTTGGCGGGCTGGCCACTTATTCGCTTGTGGCCCTGATCATGCTCGAGCCCCTTTGGCTTTACCGGGTGTTGTATGCGGTAATCGCCTATGGTCTGGTGTCTCAGTATTATATAGAAGCGGTTCCGATGGCTTATACCCGGGTTATGTGGGTATTTGCTTTGTTCTCGGTAGCCACTGTAATTGTTCAATTATTTTCAGGATACAGATTCAGGAAAGGAGAGATGCATCATGGTTAAGATAAGCAGGTATGTATTGGTACTGATCGGGATCATTGTTACTGCCATAGCAATTCCGGAGCTTTACTGGACAATTTTCAGGGGAACCTACAGGCTGCCCGGTGTAATGTATAGCCAGGTGATTGATGATTTCATTCTTGCACAACCCGGTGATGAGGGTACAATCTATTCAGATCCCTCCGGCAATACATATACTGTAGACGAGGCGGAGCAGAAGTTGCCGTTATTGTCTCACAGACAACTCTACGCGGATGGTATAATGCCTGATAGTTTAAAAGGTGTTCCTCTTGATCATGAGACCATCAGTACCCACAGGGCTTCCTACATGTTTAATCCGCGAAACTTTCAGACTCCTTCGCCATTGTTATGGCCATTGCTGGAGTCCAGAAGTGGTCGGGCCAGTCTTTCTTTACCGGAAGACTTTTTCCGGCTTGATGAGAGCATTGAATTTATTGTGGCAGAAACCAACCAGGTAGACCGGGAAAAGAGCAGGGTATTTAACCAGGCTCTGCTCCGTGAAGGTTTTGTGTTTCCTGCCGACCTGGTTGCAGGAATCCCCACAGCAAGGAAAAGCCGGGATGATGGTTACTTTATTACTGATCACACCGGAGCCCTGTTTCATTTAAAAATGGTCCAGGGAGAACCGTATGTGTCTTCCATTGAGACACCTGATGAGATGGATGTTATTTTTATCGAATGTGTGGATATGAGTAGCCGAGAATTATTCGCTTATGTGTATACCGCTTCCAATAATGTATTCATGCTGCTGCAGGAGGATTACCGGCTGCAGCAGTTGCCCATTTCAGAATTTAACTTCCGGGCTGACCGGCTTCGTATCCGTCATGACTTATTCGGCAAAACCATTAGCCACATCAAAGAAGATCGGCTATTTGTAAAACGAATCAATAAGTCTTATGAGCAAATTGATCAATATGAAACTTCCTGGTCGGCAAGGCATGAGCGACCTGACTATAGAATGTTCTCATATCTGTTTCCCTTTGAACTAAGATTGGAAAAACCAGAATCCGAGTATATCGGCTTTTTCCTTCAGTTCACATCCGGTTATTACTGGGGGATTTTCCACATCCTGCTCCTTGGGATCACTGTATGGTTGATTAAACGAAAGAAGCAGCCTGTCAGGAAACATATCCCTGATTTGGTACTTGTTTTGCTGACAGGACTGTTTGGATTTATTGCGGTCCGGGTTTTCCCAAATAGATTTTATGATTAAATGATCCATTAAAACCTAATGTGTATGTACGCCATTGAATGTAACAACCTGACGCATTATTACGGGAAAAAGTTGGTATACGAGAATCTGAGCTTTCGGGTAGAGGAGGGTAAGATTCTTGGGTTGCTTGGAAAAAACGGTTCCGGCAAGTCCACCACCATCAATATTATGAATGGATTTCTTCATCCGACATCGGGGGAGTGCCTGATCTACGGGGAGGACTCCCAGCATTTGAGCCCGGCAACAAAAGAAAGAATCGGATTTCTGATTGAAGGGCATATTCAGTATGCCTTTATGAATGTACACCAGATTGAAAAGTTTTATTCCGGATGTTACCGGCGTTGGAACAGTGATCCATACTGGGAATTGTTGTCTAAGCTCCAGGTCACCCCGACACAGAAAATATCCAGAATGTCCTGCGGCCAGCGTTCACAGGTTGCACTTGGGCTAATTCTTGCCCAGGATCCCTCCCTGCTGGTGTTGGATGATTTTTCCATGGGTCTGGATCCGGGTTACCGCAGGCTGTTTATTGATTATTTGCGTGAGTACGCCAAAGCCAACAATAAGACAGTTTTTGTGACTTCGCACATTATTCAGGATATGGAGCGGTTGATTGATGATGTGTTGATCATGGATTATAATCGTATCCTGGCTCAACAACCTGTGGAAGAGTTTATGGGGAAATTCCGCCGTTATGATATTGTGCTGGAGAATCCTGATATTCAGTTTCCAAAGACAGAAATCGCTGTCAACGTGGAACAGATCCGTGATAAAGTCAGCTTATTCGGTTATATCACACCTGAGGAGGTGAAGGGCTTTATTTCACAGCAGGGGATATCATGTAAGTCAGTTGAGGAGGTCAAAATGAATCTTGAGGACGCCTTCATCGGTTTGACAGGAAAATATTAATCCAAACAGGATAAAATAACGTTGCCATGTATAAATCAATTATTTACAAGGAATGGTTAAAGATACGTTGGGCACTGGCCTTATTCCTGGTTGCCGGTTTGCTGACACTGGTGAATATTTTTCTGAACGTGCGTTACGGTATACGTTTTATGGATGCCCATGAGTTCTGGTACGGGATAATCATCCAGGGCGGCAACTATGCGGCATCCTTTAAGTATATCCCCTTATTTGCCGGGTTGGGGCTTGCTGTTTCCCAGTATTATCCTGAGATTCTGGATCAGCGGATTAAACTGACCTTTCATCTGCCCATCCGGGAAAACAAGGTATTGCTATTGCAGCATGGGTTCGGACTGGTGTGCCTTTTGGCTGTTTACCTGGTTTACGTGGTTATTTTCATTACCGGCAGTGGGCTCTACTTTCCAGCGGAGGTGACTGTGATGATTGGTCAAACGATTCTGCCCTGGTTTCTTGGCGGGCTGGCCACTTATTCGCTTGTGGCCCTGATCATGCTCGAGCCCCTTTGGCTTTACCGGGTGTTGTATGCGGTAATCGCCTATGGTCTGGTGTCTCAGTATTATATAGAAGCGGTTCCGATGGCTTATACCCGGGTTATGTGGGTATTTGCTTTGTTCTCGGTAGCCACTGTAATTGTTCAATTATTTTCAGGATACAGATTCAGGAAAGGAGAGATGCATCATGGTTAAGATAAGCAGGTATGTATTGGTACTGATCGGGATCATTGTTACTGCCATAGCAATTCCGGAGATCTACTGGACAATTTTCAGGGAAGTACCGTCAGCCCCAAATGTGGTCTATAGCCGGATATTGGATGACTTTATGATGGTTCAGCGTGAGGATGGAGTATTGATAAGAAAAGATGCATCAGGCAATGTGTATACACGCGATGAATTTGAAGAAAGACTACCCATGTTGTTTTTCAGACAGTTATATGCTTCGGGAGATATGCCTGACACAATTAAGGGGGTAGAGATGGATCATGCAACACTTAGTCAGTATTCGTCTAATTTTACCTTTCGCCCGGCAGAGCTGAATACGCCCCAGCCTCCTTTATGGCCTTTACTTGAAGCAGAAAGTGGAAGGGTAACCCTCTATTTGCCGGAAGACTTTTTTCGCCTCGATGAGCAGATTGAATTTATTGTGGCAGAAACCAATGAAGTGGATCGTAAAAAAAGCAAAAAATTCAATGATGCCTTAATCAAAGAAGGTTTCCGTTTTCCGGCGCGACTGATCGGTGGGTTACCTACCGCTAAAAAAAACAAAGAAGAGGGATATTTCATCAAGGATGACGCGGGTGATCTTTTTCATTTGATGCAAAAAAAGGATAAACCCTATGTGGCCCGGATCGATATCCCGGATGAAATTAACATTATCCATATTAAATGCGTTGACAAGGTTACGGGTGAATATTATGCATTCCTGTTTACAGATAATGATGAGGTATTTTTATTGATGCAGGACGGATATCATTTACAAAAATTGCCGGTTGATAACTACGATCGCCATATTCATCGCCTGAGGGTTCGCGAAGACCTGCTTAACAAAACCATCGCTGTCATCGGAGATGACCATCTCGATGTTGTTGTGGTGAACTATGATTATGAAGTCGTAAACAGGTATGAAGATCATTGGGACCCCCCCCATACACGTTCTGATCATAAACGCTTCAGCTGGTTGTTTCCTTTTCAGCTTAGTCTGCAGATTCCCGAAAGCAACTATGTCACTATGGATTTGTTTTGGGGATCCCACTATATGTGGTTGCTAACGCATGTGGCACTCACGGGCCTTGCCATATGGTTGTTGCGGCGAAAAAAGCGGCCGTTAAAAGACAATGCAATCGACCTGTTGCTCATTCTAGTGACTGGGATTTATGGGTTTGTTTCCACCCGGATATTTCCCAATAAATTTTACAAATAGCAGATTTGTAATAAGTTACTGTTGGTTAAGCTGTTAACTAGTTGTTAAGGGTAAAAGTTTTTGTAGATTTTTTGTCATTTGCTTTGTATATTGGGAAGGTCTTAAAGGAATACCGGGATCAGTTTAAGAGTATTCCTTATAAAAGCCGACATAGTTAATAGCAATTATTTTTATTGACCAGTAAATAGTGGGTTTAATGCGTAGCAGCTATCTTTTTACTCTGTTTCTTTTTCTGATGCTGTTCAAAGGAGCAAACGCCCAGGAGCGACACGAAGTCTCCGGGTTGGTCATAGAGACGACCGATAGTATTACCCTGCCGATGGTGGCTGTGGGTATTAAGGAGTTGGATATATGGGTTGTTTCAGATATGGAAGGGAAGTTTACAATGCGGAATGTGCCGTCCGGTCAATATACCGTACAGGCAAGTTGTCTGGGTTTTGAAAGATTTGAACAGCCCATCAATGTTCCGGGGGAACATGAAATTCTGGTTTCAATGAAACCAACCTCTCTTGCGCTGGATGAAGTTGAAGTTACTGCCAGGGAGGGAGAACGTATAGGCAGTTCTACTGTCATCGGGAGCTCAGCCATTGAACATGTTCAGCCCTCTGACATTTCTGATATCCTTCAGCTGCTTCCAGGGCAGGTGTCTGCCAATCCGGATCTTTCGAGAGAGAGCCAGCTTTCATTAAGAGACCTGGGTGATCCCAGGTCTAACCCAATGGCTGGTCTGGGTACAGGCCTGGTCATTGATGGAGCTCCGGTTATGAACTCTGCCAACCTGCAGGCACCATCCACTTCCACCGTAGGGGCCCTGGGCAGGCTTGATACAGATTTTGCCTCCACAGCCGGCACAGGGGTGGATGTGCGTGAGTTCATGGTAGATAACATTGAGTCAGTTGAAATTGTCAGGGGTATTCCTGGCGCAGAGGAAGGGAATATACTCAGTGGAGTGGTTCGGATTACCACTAAAAAGGGTGAAAGTCCACTGCGTCTCAGGACCAAAGTTGATCCCAATATCAAACAGCTCTACATGGGTCGCGGCCTGCGACTTTCTGACAATCTTGGGACCCTGAACCTGGATTTGGATTATGCCCAGACTCAGGCCGATATTCGCTTTCCTTATCGTACCTATAACCGGCTGAGCGGTAACGTAACCTATAATAACACGATTCTTTCTGATTCCAGACCGCTTACTTATAATTTCTCACTGCGCTACGCGAATACAAGCGACGTGAGGGAGAGTGATCCGGACATGCTGGATATAGAGGAATTCTCCTCACAGGAACATAATTTAGATCTTGCCTTGTCCGGCAGATGGATCATCAACAGTGCCCTGCTGACCAATATCCGGTATAATTTTTCCGGACGCTATCAGGACCAGCACAGTAAAGATATTCGTCATCGTTCTTTATCGCAGCCCGAAGTTCGTCCCGTTGCAATGGAACCAGGTGAGTTTGAGTCAGTGTTTTTACCCTCCCGATATGTGGCGGAAGTGAATTATTATGGAAAGCCCTACTATTTTAATGCAAATGTAAGTGGGCGGAAAGTGAATCGCTGGGGTGATGTTACCAATACAATCACAGGTGGTTTTTCTTACCGGATTAGTGGCAACAATGGACGGGGTCGTATTTATGACATGGATAGTCCGCCCCGGGACGGTTCCAGGCCCAGACCTTTTACCGACATCCCTTCACTGTCGCAACTTGCGATGTTCATCGAAGAGGCGGTAATGATGCCATTAGGTGCTACCACACTGGAATTTGAAGCCGGTTTGCGTTTTACCAATATGCAGCCTGAAGGAATGTTAGAATCTGAGGTAAATACCACTATACTTGACCCGCGTTTGAATCTGAAATATAATATCTTTGAAAAACGAAACGGGTTACTGAAAGATCTCAGTTTAAGGGTTGGCTACGGTGTTTTTTCTACAGCGCCAACTCTTTTACACTACTTTCCGGATAAAGCATATACCGACCGGGTAACATTTAACTATTATGATGCCTCGCTTTCCCCGCCTCATACATTGGTTATTACAAATACGGATGTAATAGAGGATACTCGTAATTATGACCTGGGGCCGGCCAGAAACACCAAATTTGAGACAGGTGTAGATTTTAAATTGGGTCGCGTTGAGGTGTTGCTTACTGGTTATTTCGAAGAAATGGAAGATGGATTTTCTTTCCACCGTGAATATGGAACTTTTATTTTCGACCGCTACGAACGCCTGGAGAGAGGTGGCTTATTTCCGGAATACCTTCCGGGGGTAGGAGTTGTTTACAATGATCCTGACACGGGAAATCAAGTGACTGTTCCTACCAGGCCGGACACCACCTTTGTTTCCCATTCTTACCCGGAAAATTCAGAGCGCACCGTGAAGCGTGGGATTGAATATAGTATTGATTTCGGAAATGTGCCCGGATTGAAAACCTCTTTCCAGCTGAATGGGGCATACATGATTGTACAACGTCAGGATATGACAGATTACCTGGAAAGACCAACCACTACATGGGAGGGGCAGCGGCTTCAACTCGTAGGCTTATTCCCAGGAGGGCAGGGGCAAATCAATGAACGGTTTAATACAAATATCCGTACCACCACTCATATACCCCAATTGCGTCTGGTTGTTTCTATGACAGCCCAGGTTATTTGGAGAGAGAGCAGGACAAAAATATACGAAGATAAAAACGGAAATCCATGGGTAATGACTGAACAACCTACAGATGATCCTTACGGTGACCGTACCCAGCGGAAGTTTGTTTACCCACTGGGGTTTTATGACCCGGCAATGAATTTCCATCCCTGGGAGGATCATATGGCCGGGGTGCGACCCTATAATGACCTGATTGATCACCATACCAACCCTGAATTGTTCATCCCTATTGTAGCACCACCGGTTTTTCAGATTAATACAAGGATAACCAAGGAAATATCAGATGCAGCTACTCTGTCGTTCTTTGTGAATAACCTGACCAATTACCGGCCATTGCAAAAGCAGCGGGGCCGGACGGGGAGTTATACCCGGCGTAACCAATCGATATATTTCGGAGGAGAACTAACAATCACCATTTAATCATCAAAAACCCAAACACTATGAAGAAATTAGTAATGATTTTCACCCTGGCACTCATTTCAGGAGTTATCTTTTACTCCTGTGAAGATGATGGTGCCACGATTTATGATGTCACCGTTCAGGTGAATTTCCCTGAAATGGAAGGACTGGATATTACGGATTACTCCGGTGTGGATGTCCGTATGACCAACAACCTCACTGGTATTGAATCGGCTGCTGAAACCAATGCCCAGGGCATTGCTGAATTCGCGGTTGAAGAAGGCAGTTATGACATTTCTGCCACTTATGCTACGGAAGATTATAACTTTAGTGGCATTGATTCAAACCGTTCCGTGGCCTCAGCAGAGAGTTTTGAAGTAGACCTCGTGGCGACAGCTGTTGGAGGAGGACTGCTGTATAGTGAAATCTACCATACCGGTTCAGAAAACCCTGAAGGTAAGAATTATTCCGGTGACTCTTTTGTTGAGATCTACAATAACAGTGATGAGGTAATCTATCTGGATGGTCTTTGTATAGGCCAATTGGATCATCTTACCTCCAATGAATCGCGCTGGCAGGAAGATGGCGAGCTTTATTCGCGGCTCCCAATCACCTGGCAGACCTGGATGATTCCCGGAAATGGAGAAGATTACCCGCTTGAGCCCCGGGAAAGTGTCGTCATAGCTAAGACAGCAATTAACCACCAGGATGATCCTGCCGGTAATCCACTTTCGCCTGTTGATTTATCTGATGCCGATTTTGAAACCTTTATGGATAATGACCGGGGAGATGTGGACAATCCTAATGTAACCAATATGATCCAGGTATACAATGCGGTCAGCCCGATGGTTCCTGACTGGATTTTGGATACCCGTGGGGCTCCGATGCTTTTGTTCAGGTTACCTACGGGTACCGATTATGAAGCCTTTGTATCAGATCCGGACAATTTCATGCAACGTCTGGATGGTGTAGGAAGCTTTGAATATTTGATGGTTGATCCTGAATGGGTGATCGATGCTGTTGAGATTGCAAGACCTGGAGATGTGGTTCATAAAGGACTACCCACCAATCTTGATGCAGGTCATGTGATGACAGAAGAAGGAACGGGTGCAGGAACCAGCATTCGCCGTTTGGTTGAAGCCATATTGGACGGAAATGTGATTTACAAAGACACCAACAACTCCACTGAAGACTGGATCAGCGACAGAACCCCTAAACCGAATGAGCATCCGGCAAGCGTAGATTAAAAACATGATTAATTATTAATAAAGGATTGCAGTGCAGGCATTTAAGGCCTGCACTGCTTATCCCAATCAACTTACTTGTTGGAATGAATACAAAAAAAATCATAGTGGTTATTTTACTGCTTATTGTTGCTGGACCACTCCCTTTGTGGGCATCCCAGGAAATGGATACGATTTTTTCCAGGAAAACGGCAGATTTTTTTGAACAGATTGATATGATGAATCCCTGGCATTTGAGTAAAAATCCTGCAGGGTTTGTGTTTTATCCGGCAAATAATATCAATCGCATCCAACTAGGGTATTTCAATAAGAACGATAACCTCCGATGGGCCCAGGCCCCGGGAAGCACGATCAGTTATACAGCCGAAACAGAGGGGATAAGGAGGATCGGACGTGTTGTTGCCAAAGGAAGTTTTCGTTACCAGAATAGTCACTACCGTGACATTCTATTCAATAATACCTCAGTCTTTGATAACCGGAACATTTATACCACCGGCGATACCCTGGGCGGACCACAACGCAAAGAGGGTTATCTGATGACTGCAGGAGCGGGTCTTGCGCTGAAAGATAACTGGTTCGTCGGACTGGATTTTGACTACAGTACAGGAGTTGGAGCCAAGATGCAGGATCCCAGGAATTTGAATGATCAATCCCGCCTGGACATTATTCCGGGAGTCATTTTCCGGCATGGTCAGCTTTTTTTTGGTCTTAGCGGCGGACCCGTCTGGGAAAGAAACCAGGTGAACATCAAAAATATGCTGGAAGAGCGTCATTCACTGTTCCATATGATGGGTATGGGATATTATAACCTGTCCCGTAATATTAGCAATGAATCATATTTATTTGACAAATTCGGGCTTCATGGATCTGTTCAGTTTGGACTGGAAAAGCCGGGTTTTGGTACTTTTCACACGATTCGTTATTCAGGATCTGACATGAAGCGACTGGAGGGAAGCCATTATCGGCTGCTGGCCGGAATTACCCATCGTGATGAGTTGTCCTATAAAGGGAAAATTTTGCTGGAAAAAGAACGGTATTTGCATCATGTGAACATCAACGCGTCATATCTCCGTTTGAACGGGTCCGAAATCAGTCAGGAAACCTATTCTGTCGGAGAGGGGCACCTCAGGTGGTTTGAAGTAAGGACCATCAGATGGATCGATGACAAACATATTGTGTATGACATGGATGCCGGATTGAGTTATCAATTGATCCGGCTGGGCAGGCGTGGCCGTCCTTTCACATACCGCATTGAAGGCGGGGCAGGTTTTCGTAGTTATGAGGCCAATCATTACCCGGTACATCTTTATGGGTCTTATAATGTTCAGACTATCACACCCTATTTGGAGTATCGTCATTATTTCCGATTTTTGCACTTTGATTTGGATCCTTCTGTCAGGCTGACCTCAAGACATGCGCTTTCACAGAATTACCAGGTACAGGATCAGGACCGTTTTAATCCGGAGATCCCGGAAACCGATTTCCGGTACCTCGTCACCGACTACTATAAGGTGGATCTTGGCGTGAAACTTTCGCGGTCTTTGCGCATAGGAAGGTTGCGGGAGACCTATCTGGACATTACAGGATCTTATTTACACATCCCGGAGTGGCAGGAAAATAATTACGATAGGATGTTAGAGGTATCTTTCGGTTTGGTTTTCTAAGATGTATTGCTGTTTCGCAACTGACTTATCTAATTTGGGTCTTTAACCCCATGCAGCATGGCAGGCTGAATCTAATCATGTTTAAGCTCCAGCTTAAATCCGGCACCATGGATATTTATGATGGCAATATTGGGATCTTCCCTGAGTAATTTACGTAGTTTGGCAATGTGCACATCCATGCTTCGTCCCATAAAATAATCATCCTCGCCCCAGATTGTACGCAAAGCTGTTTCCCGCTTCAGTAATTTGTTCCTGTTCAGATATAGCAGGCGCAATAACTCAGCCTGTTTGTTTGTCAAAGGAATTTCATTTTCCCCGAGCATCAGTTTTTTTTCTGAATAACTGAATACATACCTGCCGATATTGAACACATTGTGACTGCTGTCAAGCCCCGAAATATTAATCCTTTTCAGGATTGCTTCAATTCGCAGAACCAACTCTTCGGTGCTGAAAGGTTTGGTAATGTAATCGTCTGCGCCGTGTTTAAATCCTTTCAGCTTGTCTTCGGTCATGGTCTTGGATGTAAGAAAAATAACGGGAACCAGGCTGTCCAGTTTGCGGATATCTTCCGATAATTTAAATCCGTCTCTATTGGGGAGCATGATGTCAAGCAGGCAAAGATCAAAATTGTCGCTTTTGAAGGTTTCCAGCCCGCTGTCCCCATCTTCAATGTGTACCACTTCGTAACCGGACATCTCCAGGAAATCCTTTACAATAAATCCCAGGTTGCGATCATCTTCAACCAGTAAGATCCTTCCCTTGGTCTTTTTCATAAGAGTTAACAGTATTGGATTAGTTTTTATCGATTGATGGCAGAAAAATACTGAAGGTCGTGCCCTTATTCAGGTCGCTTTCCACTTCAATGTTCCCTTGATGGGCATTCACCATTTCTTTTACATAATACAGGCCTAAGCCAAATCCCTTGGCATTATGCAGGTTGCCGGTAGGAACCCTGTAAAATTTGTCAAAAATATGGGGGATGTATTCTTTTTTGATGCCGATGCCATTGTCCCGGAAAGAGATGACAATGCCATTGTTGGTGTTCTTTGTGCCAATGGTAACATGCACATCGTTGTTTGAATATTTGGACGCATTGCTGATCAAGTTGGTCACGATGTTGTAAAAATGCATTTCATCAACAAATGCCATCGGGTCTGTTGCATTGTATTGATACGTCAGGGAGATGCGTTTTTCAAACTGCTCGAGGCATAAAGAATTGATGGCTTCATTGATCAGGTCGTGGATATTCTTATAAGAAAATTTCAGTTTAAATTCTGTTTTTTGAAGCAAAGCCATTTTCAGAATGTACTCCACCTGGGTCTTCATGCGGTTGTTCTCCTCCTGTATAATTCGGGAATAATGCCTGACTCTTTCCTCTGCGGCCTTTGGATCAGATTTTAACAACACCTCAGATGCCAGGGATATGGTGGATAAGGGGGTCTTGAATTCATGCGTCATGTTATTGATGAAATCATTTTTGATATCTGCGACCTTTTTCTGTTGCATAAAACGAAAAATTACAAAGTAAAGTAACCAACCGACGGAAATCAGTAAAATCGCAGACAAGGTCAGCCAAAACCACATTTCCCGGAGAAGAAACTGCTGTTTGTTTGGAAAAAAGACGCCCAGCTGATAGTTCTCCGTTTGCCATGAAGAACAATTTTCATGTGGTTTCAGGGAGATGGTGTTGCTGAAAATCCCCCGGTTTACGTTTTCATCATTGACATTGATCAAACTGTATTCGTAATTCTCAAGCAAGTCGTAGTTGCGAAAGACATTTTCGAGGGTGACTTCCAGGAAGTCGTAATTAATGACATGTTCCAGGTGGCTTACTTCAGGGTCATAATTCTCACATTCTGTATTGGTACAGCCCCTGTAGGATTCTGTGGAGGATGCCAGGATATCAACCACCTCATTCAGCGCCAGGGTTACCCGATGGTCGTACTGTTCTTCTGACAGGTCAAGGGCATTGGATATCCACCGTAACTGTGAGATACCCAGTCCGCTGAGAACAACCGCAGAAAAGACAATAATCAATATGAACTGTTTCTTGCTCACCGGAATGAATATATGTAAATAACTGTGGTTTAACGAACAATTAACAGCCTGCCTGTTGTGCCGTCGCCGAAATCTGCTTATTTTTGATTATCAAAAAGATATGATGCATTAAACCGATGCAAAATAAGGAAATTTGCCTTAACATACAAGCTCAGATTTCGTTAAGTTTTTCTTAAATATTCAGCATTATGAGCCACCAAACAATGAAAAAAAATTTTGTATTTCTTTTTGTTTTTACTTTGCTGCCAGTTATTCTGCCAGCCCAAAGCTCTTACGAATACGAGAGTTTTCCGGACGATCCGCTAGATGCCAGGATTTATACCCTGGATAACGGGTTGAAGGTTTATTTGTCTCCGACGGATGCAGAACCCCGTGTTCAGGCTTATGTAGCCGTTCGCGTGGGCAGCAAGAACGATCCGGCTGAAACTACGGGGCTGGCCCATTATTTTGAGCACCTGATGTTTAAAGGCACATCCACGTTTGGTACCATCGACTGGGAGAAGGAAGAACCTTTACTTGATGAGATTGAGGATCTGTTTGAGCTTTACCGGGAAGAAACAGATAAAGAAAAGCGGGCTGAAATTTATGCAAAAATTGACAGTATTTCCTATGTGGCATCTACCTATGCCATTCCCAATGAATATGTCCGGTTGATGACCTCCATTGGTTCAAACGGAACCAATGCTGCCACATCCAATGATTATACTTTTTATGTGGAAAATGTTCCGGCAAACAGGCTGGAGCACTGGGCCAGAATTCAGGGCGAACGATTCAGCGATCCTGTGATCCGCTTGTTTCATACAGAACTGGAAACGGTTTATGAAGAATTGAATATGTCACAGACCAATGACCGGCGTATGACTTTCCAGGCCCTGAATGAAGCACTTTATCCAAATCATCCCTACGCAAAACAAACCACATTGGGTGAGCCCGAACACCTGAAAAATCCGTCTATAATCAATATCAAACAGTTTTATGAAGATTATTATGTACCCAATAACATGGCCGTTATACTTGCGGGTGATTTTGATCCCGATGAGGCCATACAGATCGTGGATAGGTATTTTGGCCATATGGAGCCTTCTCCTGTTCCGGAGTTTGACTTTCCGGAAGAAACTCCTTTAACTGAACCGGTGGTTAAGGAAGTGGAAGGGCTTGGTTCTGAGTTTTTGCAGCTGGGGTGGCGATTTAATGGTCCGTCTTCAGAGCAATTGCCCTACCTGGATCTTATGAGTAATATTTTGGGTAACGGACGTGCCGGCCTGGTTGACCAGAATATTAACAAACCAATGAAAGCAGGGGGTGTTTCAGCCAAGACAACGACACAGGCGGATTATTCCAGGTTGGAAATGTTTGGCCGCCCAAAAGATGGTCAGACCATGGAAGAAGTAAGGGATTTATTGCTTGAACAGGTTGAATTGCTTCAAAGTGGTGATTGGCCCGATTGGATGTTGGAAGCTGCTAAAAACAATATTCGCCTTAACCGGGAGAGGCGCCACACCAGGCTGACCAACAGGGCACGTGATATGGCCATGAGTTTTCTGTATGATGTGCCTTATGAACAGACTGTCGATTATCTAAAACGCCTGGAGGAAATAACCAAAGAAGAGGTTGTGGAGTTCGCAAGGGAGCATCTTTCTGTAAATGCTTATGCCGTGGTTTATAAACGACAGGTAGAAGAAATGGATGTGGAATTGGTTGAGAAGCCCGCTATTACTCCCATACATATCAATCGTAATGCACGCTCTGATTTGCTTATTGAAATGCAGGAAGCGGAAGTAACTCCTATTGAGCCGGTATTTCTTGATTACGAGCGTGACCTGGTCAGGACATATCTGCCTAACGGTTCAGAATTTCTGTATGTACACGATGATGAGGAACCCAGATTTCACCTGGCTTTCAGCTGGGAGAAAGGCAGCAACCATGAACCAATGATGGACCATTTCGGGAGGTATTTTAGCCTGGTTGGAGCGGATGATATGGAAGTGGAGGATGTCGGCAATGCTTTTTATATTCTGGCCAGCAATTTTAGTATCAGGGTGTCGGGGAACGAAACCCGCATTACCCTTCACGGGTTGACAGAAAATTTTGAACAAAGTCTGGAATTGCTTGATCGTTTTATCTGGAATGTCCATGCCGACGATAAAGCATTGGCCGACCATCTTGCCAGTGAAAAGCGTAGCCGCAGAAACAGACCTACCAGTCAACAGTCGATATTGTCAGCTCTTGAAAACTATGCCACATATGGTCCCCATAACCCCACCACACATACCATGACCAATGAAGAGCTGGATGAGATCACTGCGCAGGAACTGGTTGATCTGTTACATGGCCTGTTTGACTATGAACACCAGGTTACATATACCGGCCCGCATAATATGCAGGATGTGATTCGAATGCTGCAGGTGTACCACCGGGCTTCGGATACACTGAAAGACACTCCAGAAAACTTTTATTTTGAACCTCTGGATACAGAGGAGGAAAAAGTATACTTTGCCCATTATGATGCTTCCCAGAGCTACCTGCAAACAATTAGCAAAAGCGATGTGTATGACCCGGAACTTGAACCCTTGGTCAATTTATATAACCGGTATTTTTCTGGAGGGATGAATGCCATTGTGTTCCAGGAAATGCGGGAGAAGCGTGGATTGGCCTACATGGCGCATTCGAACTTTTCCGGATCTTCCAGGAAAAACGGGCACTATACAAATACCAGCGTAATTGCTACCCAGAATGACAAGATAATAGAAGCCTTTCATGCTTTTAATGAATTATTCAATGACATGCCATTGACTGAGTCGACGTTTAAACTGGCACAGGATCGTATTGTTTCCAATATCCGCACCGAACGTTTCGGCGGCGGGCTTATAATAATCAGATATTTGAATGACAGGGAAATGGGGTCTTCGGTGGACACACGACGGAGGATTTTTGAGGAAACCCCTCATCTGACTCTTGATGATGTGAAATCTTTTAATCATAAATTCATCAGAAACCGCCCGAAAACTTACATTGTGCTGGGTAACGAGAAGGCTATTGATTTTGAAGCACTTGAAAGGGAATTCGGCGAAGTGATCCGGCTTACTACGGATGATCTTTTTCCATACTGATCGGTATGGTTGGTTTGAGTGAAAGAGGGCTGTCTCATGTTTTGAGACAGCCCTCTTCCGATTTACGGAGAAAACTCCGCAACCGGATAGATCCTGGTTCGGATTTTAATGTGTTACAATTCTCCGAACGAATATTCTTCAGGAGGTTCAACTCCTTTAAGATGACGGACAAAATAATCCCAGCGTGCCCGCATCATATAGGCTTCACCATAATAACCATGCCTTCTGTTCGGAAACATGATCATGTCAAAATCCTTATTTGCTTCAATTAGTGCATTCACTACCAGGTATGTGCTGTAAGGCGGTACATTGGTGTCCATGGTCCCATGGGTAATCAGCAACTTACCTTGCAGGTTTTCAGCGAGCAGCTGGTTGGCCTGGTTGTCATAATTGGTCGTTTTCTCACCTGTTTCTTCATCCTCATTGGTTTCCAGTAAGCCCTGCCATTTTTCAGCCCAGGAGTCAGTATAGTTCCTGTTGTCATGGTTCCCGGCACCGGAAACCGCCACATGGAAAAAATCAGGATACTCCAGCAACGCCCTGGTGGAGGCAAAGCCACCGCCAGAGTGTCCGAATATCCCGATCCGGTCTATATCCATGTATGGGTAACGTTCAACCATTTGTTCGATCATGGTGATATGATCCGGCAGTCCATTGTCTCCCATATTGCCGTAATAGGCATCATGAAAGGCTTTTGAGCGCCCCGGGGTGCCCATGGCATCCACTTCGACGACAATAAATCCAAGCTCAGCCAATGACTGCTTGTCGGAGCGGGACGCACTGAAGGAACGGCTGCCCACACTCCCTGTTTGCGGTCCGGGATAGATATAAACCAGTATGGGATAGGAGGCGGACTCATCAAAATTGGTGGGTTTGTACTTGATGCCCCATAGATCCGTTACTCCGTCGCGGGCTTTGACCGTGAACTCAATGGGGGGCTGCCATCCGGTTTCTTTTAATTTGGTGATGTCTGTTTCCTCCAGCATCATGACTGTGCCACCGTTTTTGTCAAGGATGTGGGTGATGGGCGGGGTATCCGGGGTAGACCAGGCGTCGGTGAAATATTCACCGGAATCAGACAGGCTGATGCTATGATTGGCTTTCTCCGGGGTAAGCAGCGTCAGATTTTCTCCGCTCATGTCGATCCGGTAGAAGTATTCATAATAGGGATTGCCTTCTTCGCGGCAGGAGCCGGTGAAATAGACCTTCCTGTCATTGATGTCGATATGATGTACCGTCATGACATTCCAGTCGCCGCTGGTTATCTGGTGATTCAATTCTCCGCTTTGCAGGTCATAAAGGTACAGATGCCCCCAGTTGTCACGCTGAGAAAACCAAACTACTTCATCTGTTTCAGGAAACACATGCCAGTTGGAGATCATGTTATGGCCTGATTCGAAAAAAGTCTCAGTTTCCTCACGGAGTACATCACGCACCTCTCCATTGTCCGGATCAGCGATTCTGAGTTGTGCCACCTTGAAATCCCGGGATACAGAAACAAATGAAAGGTAATTGCTATCCTGGCTCCACTTTACATCCAACAGATCGCCCGCCCTGTCAGCAATATGGTCAGTCAGGGTGGACCGTTGCATGTCCGGGTCCATTTGCAACCTGACCAGGTCGGGTTCATTTCCCAGGTTTATAACCACCCGTTCAATTCTAAATATCAGGCTGTCGCCGGGAAGGGGGTATTTCCATTTATGCAATGAGCCGTGGCCCACTTCGGTAGTTGCCATGAACATTTCCCTTACGCCGCGTGCATCATGTTGAAATGTGGCGATTCGGCGTGAGTCGGGTGACCATTTGACAACCGGTTTGTTGCGTCTGGACCATCCGGCATTGTTGGTTCCGTAGCCATAGTCCTCCTCACCGTCAAAAGTTAGTTGGGTATGGGTGCCCGTTTCCAGGTCCCGCAACCAGAGATTGTGGTCTTTGATATAAACTGCTTTTGTGCGATCAGGAGACAAAGATTCGTTGTTCAGGCCTGCTTCGGTGTCTGCAGGTTTGCTTTCAATGCTGTAATCATCCAGCGAACAGGTGTATTCAGTGTTTCTGATATGAAATGTGATGCTATCCATGTCATCCGAAAAACGGAAGTTTCTGAAAGGGAGGTTCAGCGGTTCCACCTCATCTTCAAGCTCTGAAGAAAGGGCATTGGCCATCCGGAGGTGGTCGAACGCACGCTCTTTGTTTCCGGTTGCAGGATTGGCCAGAATAAACTCCGTGCCACCTTCTATGGAGTTTCTGTATACCAGTAAGTCACCTTGTTGCCACTGGAATCCGGAGGGGGCATTGTGCACCAGGGGGGAGGTGTGGGTCGCAAGGAACTTTTCCGCCCGCTGATAGTCTTCTTCAGTTACTTCCTGTGCGAGTAACTCCGGACCCGTCGCCAGGAAGATGAGGAATGCCGACATGGCCATAACAGCCGCATACAATTTTTTAACGCCATTTTTGTTGATTCTTGTCATCATTTGTTTAGTTAGTTGTTGGGTTTTATAAAAAGATATCGATAAATTCGGAATGATAAATTGGCAACTTCCGGCTGTCATCTGTTGATATGGCGATAAAACTACGAAAAAGGGCCAAACTTACCAAACAGGCATTTTCCCTGATCTGTTTCCGCTGCCATACCTGGTTGCCGGGCAGTACTTGTAATAACGGCTGACCATTCTGTGTTTCTGTGACATTATAAACAGGCGGAATGACCCCACCGAGAATCGGGACAGGTACATATCCTGAAAAGCCTCAGGAAACGGGAAGTCTGGTGCAGGATTTTTCATCTGAAATAATAAGATTCCGCGGTATATATGAATTAAATCTTCTATATTGTGTTGATTTTCTGTAATTTTGCGAGTCTTTTTGAGCAAAACAAACACAATAGAACAATAAAAATACTTAAAACGAATAGATTATGAGTAGCATGGAACGAATTGATGAAAACCTTGCATACAAGGTGAAGGACATTGAGTTGGCTGAATTGGGCCGTAAAGATATTCGCCTGGCGGAGCATGAAATGCCCGGCCTGATGGAATTAAGAAAGAAATACGGGAAGGAGCAGCCACTGAAAGGAGTAAGAATCACAGGCTCTCTTCACATGACCACCCAGACCGCTGTGTTGATTGAAACATTGAAAGCCCTTGGTGCCGATGTGCGCTGGGCAAGTTGTAACATTTTTTCTACCCAGGATGAAGCAGCTGCAGCGATTGCTGTTACCGGCGTTCCCGTGTTTGCCTGGAAAGGGGAGACCCTGGATGAGTATTGGTGGTGCACGGCGCAGGCACTTAGTTTTCCCGGTGGGAAAGGACCCGAACTTATCGTGGATGACGGTGGAGATGCGACTTTAATGGTGCTGAAGGGACTGCAGGGAGAAAAAGATCCCTCACTGCTTGATGCGGAAGCAGAAGCATGGGATGAAATCGCGCTCATAAAACGTTTAAAATTGATCCGGGAACAGGACAAAGACCGGTGGCACCGTGTGGTAAAAGACCTGAAAGGGGTGTCTGAAGAAACCACTACGGGGGTGCATCGTTTATACCAGCTGGCGAAGGAAGATGCCTTGCCTTTCCCGGCCATCAATGTGAATGATTCGGTCACCAAATCGAAGTTTGACAACAATTACGGCAACCGTGAATCCCTCATTGATGGGATCAAGCGCGCAACCGATGTGATGATTGCCGGGAAAACAGCTGTTGTCTGCGGCTTTGGTGGTGTCGGTAAAGGATGCGCCCAGGGTCTGGCTGCGATGGGAGCCAAGGTGGTGATTACGGAAATCGATCCAATCTGCGCCCTGCAAGCTGCCATGGAAGGGTTTGAAGTGAAAACCATTGAAGAAGTACTTGACCGCGGCGACATATATGTGACAGCCACAGGCAACCGTGACGTAATCACCGTGGACCATATGCGCAATATGAAAGACAAATCCATTGTCTGCAATATTGGTCATTTTGACAATGAGATCCAGGTAGAGAAACTGGAAATGCAGAAAGATGTGGAAAAGATTGAGATCAAACCGCAGGTACATGAGTTTGTGTTTGGTGAAGGACATTCCATTATTTTGCTTGCCGAAGGCCGCCTGGTGAACCTGGGCTGTGCCACCGGACACTCTTCATTTGTCATGAGCAATTCTTTCGCCAACCAGGTGCTGGCCCAGATCGATCTTTGGAAGAACAAGCGTGAGCCCGGGGTGTATATGCTTCCAAAAAAACTGGACGAAGAGGTGGCTCTTGCCCATTTGGATCATTTGGGAGTCAGCCTGACGAAGTTGAATGAGGCACAGTCGAAGTACCTCGGAATTCCTGTGGAAGGTCCGTATAAATCGCACCATTACAGGTATTAGTATTTCTGACATTTTTGTAGTACCCTTAAACTCAATATAGATCATGGCTTATTTTTTTACATCGGAGTCTGTTTCAGAAGGACATCCGGATAAAGTAGCCGACCAGATATCAGACGCCGTGCTTGATGCTTTGCTGAAGAATGATCCCGATGCGAAATGTGCAGCTGAGACTTTTGTAACCACTGGTTTGTGTCTGGTTGGAGGAGAAATAAAAACCAATACCTATGTGGAGGTTCAGGACCTGGCACGGGAAGTGATCCGCCGGATCGGATATACAAAGCCTGATTATCGCTTTGATGCTGATTCATGCGGAGTGCTGACCACCATTCATGAACAATCTCCAGACATTAACCGGGGGGTTGACCGCAAAACTGAAGAAGAACAGGGAGCAGGGGATCAGGGGATGATGTTCGGTTTTGCCACCAATCAGACCGAGAACTACATGCCCCTGGCGCTGGATATTTCCCATCGTTTGGTGAAAGAGCTGGCTCATATCAGGAAAGCGGGCGGGGAAATGCCTTATCTGCGTCCTGATTCAAAGGCTCAGGTCACGCTTCAATACGATGACAATGATCAGCCCGTGGCCATTGAAGCCATTGTCGTTTCCACACAGCATGATGAATTTGTGAAACCGATCGGAACTGGCGAGGAAGCCCAGACAAAAGCGGACAGGGAGATGTTGGGACGCCTGGAAACAGACGTGCAGAACATATTGATCCCCAGGGTAAAAGAAACTTATCCAAGGGAAATTCAGAAGCTCTTTGACGGGGATTACCGTTTGTTCGTTAATCCTACCGGTAAATTTGTGATTGGAGGCCCGCATGGTGATACCGGCCTGACAGGACGTAAAATTATTGTGGATACCTATGGCGGATTCGGACGTCACGGCGGTGGTGCTTTTTCCGGTAAAGATGCCTCAAAGGTAGACCGTTCAGCAGCCTATGCAGCAAGGCATATGGCCAAGAACATGGTGGCCGCAGGCATTGCCGATGAGGTGGAGATCCAGCTGGCTTACGCCATTGGTGTGGCAGAGCCGGTGGGAGTGTTTGTGAGCACAAAAAGACCGAAAATCCAGTTATCAGATGAAGAGATCGGTGTAAAAATCAAAAAATTGTTTGATTTGCGCCCGAGTGCCATCATTCAACGCTTCGGTCTGAAAAATCCCATTTTCGAGGAAACTGCTGCTTACGGACACATGGGTCGAAAGCCCGGAAAAAAAGTCGTATACCTTAACGGCAGCAGGAAAGAAGTGGAAACTTTTACCTGGGAAAAGCTCGATTATGTAGATGCCATAAAAAAAGAGTTCAACCTCTGACAGGCCGCTTCCGGTCGTTGAATAGAATTCCGCTGCGCAATGCGTGTACGTGATAATATGGATCGTATTGCGCAGCGGGCTGTTTTGTAAATTCAGAATAATGATTTTGTTATGAAGAAAGTTTTGGGTATTGGCAATGCATTGATAGATACCCTGGTGAAACTGGAGGATGATCAATTCCTCGAAGAGATGAAGCTTCCCAAGGGCAGTATGCAACTAGTCAGCCAGGATGATATTATAGAGATTGAAAGCAAATGTGAAGGCCTTGCGAAATCAATGTCGGGTGGAGGGTCTGCTGCAAATACCATTCACGGGCTTGCAGGCCTGGGTGTTGAAACTGCCTTTATCGGAAAGGTCGGAAAAGATGAACTTGGAGATCTTTTTGCTGATGACCTGTACGCCAATAACATCCGTCCTTTCCTGTTGCAGGGAAAAAGCCACAGCGGACACGCCCTGGCTTTTGTGACTGCTGATTCGGAAAGAACATTTACCACCTACCTGGGGGCTGCCCTTGAGCTATGCCCGGAAGATCTTCAGGATCATTTTTTTGAAGGATTTGATTATTTGCATGTAGAAGGCTACTTGTTGCAGAACCATTCGTTGCTGAAGACGATTCTTACACAAGCCCGCAAGAGTGGCCTGAAAGTCTCCCTGGATCTTGCGAGTTTCAACGTGGTGGAGGAGAATTTAGATGTATTGACAGAATGGGTGCGTGATTACGTGGATATTCTTTTTGCCAACGAGGAAGAGGCCAAAGCATTTACCGGGAAAGAACCTGAGCAGGCGCTGGAGGAAATGGCAGAAGTGTGTGAAGTGGCTGTGGTAAAAACAGGCAAAAATGGATCTTTGGTCAGGGCTGGCAGCGAGGTATACCGGATACCTGCGATTTATGCCCTGGTGTTGGATACAACAGGTGCGGGTGATGCCTATGCAGCCGGCTTCCTTTACGGGCTGGCCGGTGACCGCCCCCTGGAAGAGTGCGGGCGTATCGCCTCCCTGATGGCCGGAAAGGTCATTGAAGGGATGGGAGCAAAGATCAGCCTGGACGGATGGGAGGAAATCCGTAAAGAGTTAGCTTAAACCAGCCGGATGATGCGGACATTGCTTTTCTTAATGATGGTTTTGATCTCTTTTCCCGGCAGCGGGGTTCAGGATCCGACTGTCATTTCCCTGTCTCCCTCGGTGACAAAGATGATCTATGAGGTGGAAGGGTCCGCACAATTGCTTGGATATACCAATTACTGTGACAGGGTGCTGGCAGATGACAAAGCCATTGTAGCCTCACAGATGAATGTCAATGCAGAGAAAATACTGTCACTGGATCCGGATGTTGTAATAACCACCAGCCTGACCGCCGAACGCTCGGTCAGGGCATTGACTGCACTGGGGATAGAGGTCGTTGTACTGGAAATGCCCGGGTCATTCGGGGCCCTGTGTGATCAGCTGGTTGATGTAGGGGAGTTGGTCGGAAGAAAGAATGAAGCAAACGGAATTGTCCGGGCCCAGAAAACCCGCCTTGCGCGGTTGCAGCAGAAAGTCCCTGATGACGAGCACCCCCTGATATTCATGCAGTTGGGGGCCAACCCCCTCTTCTCTGTGGTTCCGGATACCTTTCTGAATGATTATATTGAACTGGCAGGGGGGGAGAATATTGCTGCCGGGATGACGCATGGCAGTATCACCCGTGAAAGCGTGCTGGCAAAGGATCCGGAGGCGATCTTCATTGTGATGCGGGGAGCCGCCGGGGAAGAGGAAAAAGCCAACTGGCTGGCCTATCCTGGGCTGTCTGCCGCAGAAAACGGCAAAATCTTTTTGCTCGATGAAGACAATACAGCCAGCCCCACTCCTGAAATTTTCCTGGATATTCTTGAAGAGATCATTGAACGGATATATTATTAATTTTATGATCCGGCTCATGACCCTACGGGTTGCAGGTCCGGTGACCAAGGTTTAACCATTTAATGATACCATGAACACCCCCTCAGGAAGCGCATCCAGGCAAAAAAAGCTTTTCCGGTGGGGGATATCCCTGCTTTCACTGATCGTATTAACAGTGGTGGCCTTTGTGCTGGGGATATCTGCCGGTGAACTGAATATTTCTGTATGGGATATACCACGTATCCTGGCAGAAAAGGAAGGTGTTGAGTACGTGGTACTGACCCGGATACGGCTGCCCCGTATCATCCTTGCCATAGCGGCCGGCGGAGGTCTCAGCCTCTCGGGAGCTGTGCTTCAGGGTGTTTACCGAAACCCGCTGGTGGAACCATTTACCCTTGGTATATCTGGGGGAGCAGCTTTGGGGGTCGCATTCGCCATTGTGTTTACCCTACCTGCGGTTCTTGGTGCTTATGCCCTTCCGGTGGCAGGATTTTCCGGTGCGTTGCTTGCCATTGTTTTTGTATATGTGTTAGGTGCAAGATTCGGGCAGGCCAATGTCAATAACATGTTGTTGATCGGGGTCATGGTAAGTTTCGTCTCTTCATCTGTCATGATGTTGATGATGTCGCTTGCCACAGCCCGGAATCTTCACAGCATAATTTTCTGGATGATGGGCTCACTCGATGAACCAAACTCCACACTGATCCGGCTTACCCTGGTTGTATCAGTCAGCTCCCTTGTACTCGCCAGCTTTTTTTCCCGGCCCCTGAACGCTTTACGTCTCGGGGAGGAGAATGCCTGGCACCTGGGGATCAATACAGGATTGACAATCCGGATAATGTTTCTGCTGGCTTCCCTCGTGGCCGGCGTGTGTGTGGCTTCTACCGGGGTAATAGGCTTTGTAGGGCTGGTGATTCCTCACCTGGTAAGGATACTGGCCGGATCCGATTACCGCATCCTGCTACCGGCTTCTTTTCTGGGAGGAGGGGTCTTTCTGATCATCTGCGATGCCATTGCACGGACCATTATTGCGCCGAATGAACTGCCTATCGGGGTTATTACGGGTATCGCCGGCGGAATTATGTTTATTGTTTTTCTAAGCCGTTCAAAAACAACACTGAAAGTCAATTAACCATGTCCGGAGTATTAACGGTTCGTGATTTTTCCTGCGGGTACAGTGATAAGTTTGTACTCCGCGATGTTAACATCCAGGCTGGCCAGGGTGAAATATCAGGAATTATTGGTCCAAACGGTTCTGGTAAAACAACGCTTTTCCGGGGAATAACCGGTGAGCTGCAGGCAAAGAGCGGGGAGGTGTTGCTTAACGGCAGGAATATCGGTCAGATGTCTTACAATGAAAGGGCTCGCTCAATGGCGGTGGTTGCACAACACATCTATGCCACAGATGTGACGGTTGAGGAGTATGTGCTGATGGGAAGGCTTCCACACCGGAAGCAATTTCAATTGTTCGAAACCAAGGAAGATTATGAGATTGCCCATCATTACATGCAGCTGACCAATGTGTATGGCTTGCGCAATAAATTAATGTCGAAAACCAGCGGGGGCGAGCAGCAACTGGCCAACATTGCACGGGCCCTGACCCAGCAGCCGGAGCTGTTGCTCCTGGATGAACCCACCTCTCACCTGGATATTACCCACCAGGTACAGATCCTGAACCTTATCCAGAAGCTGAATGAGGAGATGAAGCTTTCCGTACTGATGATCATTCATGATTTGAACCTGGCCGGAGAATACTGTGATTACCTGGTCATGCTGAAAGATGGCCAACCCTTTAAACAAGGATTGCCTGACGAGGTCCTGAATTACCGGGTGATAGAGGAAGGATATAAAACGGTGGTAGTCGTGCAGCCGAATCCTGTGTCTCATAAACCTGCCGTATTCCTTGTGTCTGATAAAATCCTCAAGGGGAAAAAACAGGAGAACCGGCAGGGAGATAGTCCGGATCAGTCAGGGGAAAATATCTAACAGGGGCCTGCTCATGGAAATATCTCTGACAGGGTATCGCGAAGGTGCGGAAACATCTTGCAAACATCTTCAGTTTTAAATAGCTCAAAGTCCCTGAACTCAAATCCGGGTGATACCATGGTGCTGACCAGGGTAAACCCGCTTTTTTCGCTGGGGCGGGCTCCGAAAATCATATCCGCGGGCACCGGTAATTGTGGAGATTCACCTTTCTCCGGGTTGAGCCCGAGCCTTTTGACCACATGACTTCCCCTTTCGTCAACCAGGTGCATTTCCAGTGGCGAACCATAATGAAAAAACCACACTTCATCCGACCTGAGCTTATGCAGTTGGGACACCTGCCCCGCTTTGAGCAGAAAATAGATGGTAGAAGATAGTTTTCTGTTTCCTTCAAAACCCGGTGGCAAACAGATATTGTCAACTGCAATGGGGTTCTGGTAGATTTCTTTATAATATCCTCCTTCCGGGTGAGGTTCCATGCGGAGCTTTTCCACAAAATAGTCGGCTGTCAGCATTATTGCATGTTTAGTATCTGCAGGATAAAGGTAAATAAGAATCGACTCCGGTCCAACCGCTGATGGTGCTTTTTAATCCTGCGGCATGTAACGAAGTCCGGTGTGTGGAGCTTTCAGAAGGTTTCCGCATTTAGCTACAGTCTATTTTTGATGAGGGTGAATTGCTTCACAGTGCAACTTATGACCTTTCGGAACTACTGTAAAAAAACATGCCCGCCGGCAGCGGCCAGCGGACATGAACCAACACAAAACAGACGGGCATTTAGCCCCGAAAAAGCTTTTATCTGACTGCCAGAGTGATACCAGAGAATTTGAAAGCAATTCTTTCGGGTTTGCGCAACTCAAAGGGCAGTGGTTCTTCAATCTCCGGCTTGAAATAAAGAGAGAGGTCCAGGGGTTCATTGGCTGCTTCGAAACGTTTGCGTAAACGGTAGGCTTCTACTGTGAAAGGAACAGCATCCGGTACAACTTCTGTTTTAACTGGTTGGATGAGGATTTCTCCATTGGGGCCCTTAAAGGTGAGGAATTCCTGGTTTTCCTGGGCAAATACGAAGGAGAAACTCAGCAACATGGCGGCGGTGATGATCATTCTTGTTTTCATGACGATGGGGTTTTATCGGTTAATTTTTCAGGTCTCAGTTGAACTCAACCAAATACGAACCATATTTGTGCCAATAATTATAACAAGCTGAAAATAAAAAGGTTAGACTGGTTTAAGCCAAAAGGTAAAAACGCAAAAAAGTGTCCGTCAACGAACACTTTGTATTCGCTAACGGACGCTCTTTCAGTTACCTATGTAAATACTGATACTATATCGTCATTCTG
>CAYXEH010000010.1:0-37451 GCA_964463915.1 uncultured Bacteroidales bacterium
GCCCCGAGGATCTTCCGGGTTTCATTGACCAGTTTCAGCTCTTCGGCCGCATCTCCGTGCGCGTCAAAATCACCCCCGTGAGGAAAGCAGTTCAGGTCGATGGGGTGGGGGTAAGCCATTTCCCCGCTTTTCCCTGCTCTTTCGTTGAAGAGTTGCCTTACCGCATTTACCCCGGTGCCAGTCACCGACTGGTAGGTGGAGATCACAAGCCGGCGAATGCCGTATTGTTGATGAATGGACGAGACGGGGAGGACCATCTGTATGGTGCTGCAGTTGGGGTTGGCAATGATGCGTGTGGATTGGGTGATGTGGTGGGCATTCACTTCCGGGACAACCAGGGGCACCGCCTCTTCACCACGAAATGCAGAGGAGTTGTCTATGACATAAGCCCCGTTTTCGGCAAAAGCTGCCGCATATTTGCGGGCAGTGGCGGCTCCCGCGGAGAAAAGGGCCAGCTGAGGTTTTGCTTTGAGGGCCTCTTCCACACTTTGTACTTTATAGGGGTTCCCCCCGATCATGATCTCTTTCCCCACAGAGCGTTCCGATGCACAGGGGATAAAATCTGTAAAGGGGATCTGTTGTTCTTCCAGCACCCGGATCATCATTTCTCCGACCAGGCCGGTGGCTCCAATCAATGCAATTACCATAGAGATCGCTTTTATAACCGTTTGTCAAAAATGCCCGGCATTCGGGACTTTCACCAATGCAAAAATACTACATTTAGACCGGGGTAAAAAAAATGTCATGCGGAAAGTGTTGTTTTATATCTTATTATTATGGCCTTTGGTGGTTTCCGGCCAGTTTGCGGATGATTTCAGCAACGGGAATTTTACACATGACCCGCCGTGGACAGGAGACCATGACCGTTTTATTGTGGACCAGGGCATGCTCCGGCTTAACAGTGAGGGAGCAGGAGTTGCCTGGTTGTCCACCCCCAGCCGGGAAATGCGTGATACACAGTGGGACTTTTGGGTGCGGATGGCCTTTACGCCTTCAGACAATAACCATCCCAGGATTTACCTGGTCAGTGACCGGCCTGATCTGTCCGGGGCACTGCGGGGGTATTTTATCCAGATCGGTAAAACGGGCACAGACAATAAGCGCCTGTATCTCTGCCGCCAGAACGGGGAAGAGGTAACCATTCTGCTGGAAGGTTCCATGAATCTTGCCACAACCACCAATAACCGGATACGTGTCAGGGTCACCCGTGACGCGGAAGGGATGTGGGAGTTATCCGCAGACCCTTCCGGGGGCCATCTTTTTTTTCCACAGGGGTCAGTCTGTGATGACACATTTACCACGGTAGCGTGGTTCGGAATCAGTTGCACGCACACCACCACCAACAGCCGTCGCTTTTATTTTGATGACTTTCGCGTGGGAAAGATTCTTCCGGGAAAACCTCCCCGGGTGGAAAAAGTGGAAGTGGTATCGGCCGGGAGCCTGGATGTATATTTCAGCCGGGTGCTGGATGAAACCAGCGCCGGTTCCGTAACTAATTATCTGGCAGATGGGGAAGCGGGGCATCCCCTGGTGGCTGCCGTCAATCCGCAGAAACCTCATGTGGTGCAGCTTTTGTTTGGTCGTAACTTCCTGGAAAACCACTTGTACACCCTGAATGTATCAGGGGTCAAAGGGGCTGACGGACAGTTGATGGAAGACTATTCCGGAACATTTGTACATTACGTGTCCGCACGTTTCGATGTGGTGTTCAATGAACTGATGGTCAACAGCCGCCCTGTGGTTCAGCTTCCTCCGCACGACTGGCTGGAGTTGTATAACACCACCCCGGTGCCGGTTAACCTGGAAGGCTGGACGTTGCAATACGGGAAAAGTTCACAGGTTCTGCCGGAGGCAGTTATCCCCGCCAAAGGCTGCCTGTTACTGACCAGTGAAGCAGCTTACCCCTTTTTGGAAGACCTGTTCAGGGAAGAAGAGGGGGCCGTGGTGGGGGTGCCCGGGCTTGGGGTCAATGCCCTGCCCATGGGTGGTTCCACCCTTGTGCTGTATGATGACGCCGGGAAAATGATCTCCCATGTCAGCTACTCAGATTCGTGGTACAGGGATCAGTCTAAGGCAGGTGGCGGATGGTCACTGGAAAAGATTGATCCCTTTAATTATTGCCAGGGTGCGGAGAATTGGCAGGCTTCGGTCGATTCCCGGGGAGGAACACCGGGTGCCCCCAATTCTGTGCTGGCTGAGAACCCCAATGTTTCGGTGCCTGAATTGTTGCGGGCGGGTTACGTGGACAGTCAGACGATCCTGCTGCATTTTGACCAGCCCATGGATGATGCCAGCCTGGAGCAAACAAGCCATTACCTCGTCAGTGAAGGGATTGGGCCTCCTGAATCGGTTGATCCGCAGGGGCCTGCTTTTTCGTCGGTGTGTCTGTCGCTTTCGCGTCCGCTTTCAGAAGGGGTTTTATATAAAGTGGAAGTGGCGGAGGAAATCACAGATTGTGCCGGCAACGGACTGGAGAATTTTGTGGTCCCTGTTGCGGTCCCTGTGCAGGCCGGGCCTTCGGACATGGTGATCAACGAGGTGCTTTTCAATCCACCCCCGGGCGGATCACGTTACGTGGAAATTTATAACCGCAGTGAAAACACGCATGACCTGAAAGATTACCTGGTGGCTTCAAAAGATACCTTTACCGGCAATCTTATGAAGCCCCAGGTTATCAGGGAGGAAAGTTTTTTGGTGTTTCCCGGTGATTATGTGGTGCTGAGCCAGGATGTGGAAGGGGTGCTGGAAACCTTTGAGACAACCAACGCACGCGCCTTTGCAGAAGTGGAACGTCTGCCGGGAATGACCAACAGGGGCGGGATGGTGGTCCTGGCCGGAAGGGGGCATGGGATCATTGATGAACTGACATTTTCGGAAGAAATGCACCTGCCCCTGCTGGTTGACCGGAAAGGGGTTGCCTTGGAGCGGCTGCATCCGGGCAGACCATCGGAAGACAGTCATAACTGGCATTCAGGCGCGGCGTCCACGGGTTTCGGAACCCCCGGCTACAGGAATGCACAACAACAGGCCTCCCTGTCCGATGCCGGGGCTGTGTTTGAATTGAGCTCCCCGCTTTTTGCGCCTGACGGCAGCGGCACGGATGATGTGGTGCAAATTCTTTACCGGATGGAAGAGCCGGGCTATGTGGCCAATGTGCTTGTGTTTGACCGTTTCGGAAGGGAGGTGAAACAGCTTGTGAACGGAGAGGCAATGGCCGTGGAAGGAGCCTTTACCTGGGATGGAACGACCAATCACGGGCAAAGGGCTTCTTTGGGCATGTATGTGGTCTTCCTGGAAGTGTTCAATGCCCGTGGCAAGGTGCAAACCGCAAAACTTCCCGTGGTGCTGGCCGGGCAGTTATAGGCTGTTGAATCCGGTCCGGTTTGCCTCCTCAGGGCATTATGCCACGGCGTGGCGACCCATGGGTTTACCACCTCAGGTCGTTATACCCAGGGTGGCGACCCATACCCTGATGCCTTTTGCTTCCATAAGCTTTAGTGCACATGCCTCCAGGGTGGCTCCTGTGGTGACCACATCATCAGCGAGCAACACCTTCAAATCCTCCAGGGGTTGCGTATCGGGGCATTCAAAAACCCCGGATACATTTTCCCAGCGATGGAAGCGGGTTTTCTTTGTCTGACTGGAAGTTACCTCTTTCCTGGCCAGTAAATCATCCCGGCAGGGGATGCCCAGCATATCCCCGATCCCGTTTCCGATCACCCGGCTTTGATTGAATCCTCTTTTCTTTTCTTTGTCAGGATGCAAAGGAACCGGAATGACACAGTCAATGCCTGCAAAAAGGGGGGAGTGTTTCAGGGTGTTTCCCAGCCTTTGTCCAAGCCAGAAGCCAAGGGCCAGGTCTTTTCCGTACTTGAATTGGTGGATCAGGCGCTGCACCATCCCTCCTTTCTGGAAATGCAATAAGGCAGTACCCCCTTCAATCGGGATTCTTCCCCGGAATATTTCAGCAAGCGGATTCTCCGGGTGTGTATGAAATCCGGTGTGGGGAAGTGCAGCAAGGCAATGGCTGCAAATATGCAGTTCGCCTCCGAAAAGCTGCTTCTGGCAGACACAGCATAAGTCGGGGTATATCAGCGAGATAAAATTTTTCAGGTATGTGCAGGGGAACATAAATATTACAGGAATAATCTCTTAAAATTGTATAAATTTGCAAAGCATGGTTGTGGATGCTCTTTTCTTTGGATTTGAGACTGTGTTGTTACACAAGATAACAAAGATCCGGATGAGAAAATACACGATGCCGGCAAAGGGTCATTCTTTTTGGTTAAGATGTCTTTTTGCCTTAAAAGCCGATAGTCAAAACAATTCAATAACCAATTAATTAAGGTGCCAGATTCATTATGGAAACAAAAGGGAGTGTAAAGCCGGAGGCAAAGAAAAACAATGAGAAAATATACCGCATCGCCATTCTTGTTTTGGGTTTGCTGGTGCTGTTGCTTGGGATCCTTTGGTTCACCAGTCGCCAGTCATTAAAGAAAGTCAGGACTGAAAGAGCGATTACCGAGGAGCTTAACCGTGGGCTGCAGCATGAGCTGGATTCTGTGCTGGATGATTATTACGACTTCAAGATGGAGTATGACAGTGTGCTGGCTGATAAAGACAGTGTCATTCAGGCCAATGCGGAAGAGATTCAGGATCTGATCCGTCGCCAGGAAGATTATTACAGGATTCGCCGTCAGCTGAATATGTTGAGGGAGATTACCCAGAACTATGTGCATGAAATTGACAGTCTGCATACCGAAAACAGGGTATTGAAATCCGAGAACGTGCAAATGCGGGACGAGATCGAGCAAGTGACCCGAAGAACCACCGAGCTGACAGAGGACAAGCAGCAACTGGAATCCCAGGTTGAAATGGCTTCCGAACTACGGGCATACCAGATTGACCCTTTCTCCTTCCGTATTCGCGGACGCGGACGTGAATTTGAGACCGACCGGGCCAGGAGGGTAGAGCAGATCAGGGTATGTTTTCTGCTTGGTGAAAACCCTATCGTACCTGCGGGTGAATTGAATATATATATGCGTATTGCCGATCCCGACGGTAATATTTTGCGGTTGAGTGATACCATGGAACACGCTTTCCTGCATAATGAAGACACATTGCAGTATTCAGTGTCAAAAGTGATAGACTACCAAAACGAAGAACTGAATACATGCCTTACCTGGCAGAGGACGGAAGAATTTGAACCGGGGGTATATGCCATTTCCCTGTTCACCGACGAGCATCGTCTTGGTGAAACAGCCCTGGAACTCAGGTAATGTGATGCAAACCGGGAGGGGAGTAAACCCCTCCCTTCTATGCTTTTTTACACAAAGGGTCAAAACGGGGTTTTGACCATTTTCTTTATTGGACAAATATATTAGGGATGCACATTTCATACAATTGGCTGAAAAATTATGTGAATACCGGGAAAACCCCGGAAGAACTGTCTGTTTTACTGACTGATTGCGGACTGGAAGTGGAAGGACTGGAAAAAGTGGAAGCGGTTCCGGGGGGGCTGAAAGGAGTTGTGGTCGGAAAGGTGCTTTCTTCCGTGCAACATCCCAATGCGGATCGCCTGGTTTTGACCAGTGTGGATGCCGGTGGAGATGACCCCCTGCCCATTGTTTGCGGTGCGCCGAATGTGCGTGAAGGACAGAAAGTATTGGTGGCCACTGTGGGTACTACCCTGTATTCTGAAAAGGGTCCTTTCGAAATAAAAAAGGCAAAAATCAGGGGAGAGCATTCGGAGGGAATGATCTGTGCGGAAGATGAACTGGGCCTGGGTGACTCACATGAGGGGATTATGGTACTTCCCGAAGATGCCCCCGTGGGCATGCCTGCGGCAGAATATCTTGCATTGGAAGAGGACTGGATGTTTGAGATCGGACTGACCCCCAATCGTATCGATGCTGCCTCTCATATCGGGGTGGCCCGTGATGTGGTGGCGGTGCTGAATCATAAGCATAACAAGCGGGATTACAGGGTGCTGTGGCCCGATGTGTCCGGGTTTAAGCCCGACAACGATCAGATGCCGGTGGAAGTCCGCATTGAGGATCCGGAAGCCTGTCCGCGTTACAGCAGCCTGACCTTATCAGGAGTCAGGGTGCAGGATTCGCCTGACTGGCTCAGGCAAAGGCTGTTATCCATCGGGCTGAAGCCGGTAAACAATGTGGTGGATGTGACCAATTTTGTGTTGCATGAACTGGGGCAACCCTTGCATGCCTTTGACGTGGCAGCCATTACCGGGGAAAAGGTGATTGTCAGGAAACCTCCGAAAGGGAAACTCTTTGAAACCCTGGAAGGGGAGAAACTGGAACTGACCGGGGAAGACCTCATGATCTGCAATGAACAGGATCCCATGTGTATGGGGGGAATACTTGGCGGAATTCATTCAGGGGTCACCGAAACAACCACCAGGGTGTTCCTCGAAAGTGCCTGCTTCAACCCGGTAACGATACGAAAATCCGCGAGGCATCACGGCCTGAAAACAGAGGCTTCTTTCCGTTTTGAGCGGGGGTCGGATCCTGAAATGACGGTGTTTGCCCTGAAGCGTGCAGCATTACTGATTCGTGAAGTGGCCGGGGGAACCATCAGTTCCCCTGTGAACGATGTATTCCCTGTCATTTTTCCACGGCCGCAGATCGATCTGGGCTTTCATCACGTGAACACCCTGATCGGGAAAACACTGACACCGGAAGAGATCAGGGGCATTCTTGAGGACCTGGATTTTGAGATCCTTTCTGAAAGCAACACAGGGTACCGGTTGACCGTTCCTCTCTACAGGGTGGATGTGACGCGCCCGGCTGATGTGATCGAGGAAGTGCTGCGCATATACGGATATAACAATGTGGGGGTGCCGTCCAAAATGCGCTCCTCCATTGTGATCTCACCCAAACCGGATAATGAACAATTGCAGAATGTGGTGGCTGACCTGCTTTCTTCCAGGGGGTTCAATGAGATCATGAACAACTCCCTGACACGGGCCGCCTATTATGAGCAAGAAGGGTTTAAGCCCGGACAATCCGTTTCAATCGTTAACCCGCTGAGCCAGGATCTTAATGTGATGCGGCAATCATTGCTTTTTGGCGGCCTGGAGGTGATCCGTTATAACCAGAACCGCAGGGTAGAGGATATGAAACTCTATGAGTTCGGCAACATTTATTCCAGGGATGCCGGCGGCAATCCTGCGAATCCTCATGAGGCGTACAGTGAACGCTTGGTACTTGGGCTTTTCATGAGCGGCCGGCGTCAGCCGGAAAACTGGCACGAGCCTTTTCCGGCGACAGACTTTTTCGACCTGAAAAATGCGGTTTTTGCTGTGTTGCAAAGGCTGGGAACGGACAAAGATGGCTTGCGGGTAAAACAACAGGAAGGCCCGGCTCCTTTTGCCTATTCCATGGATGTGTTTGCAGAAAATGACCGGGTAGCTACCCTTGGAATGCTTGACAAGAAGACCGTGCAGAGATTTGACCTGAAAGATGAGGTGTTTTACGCCGTGATCGAGTGGGAAGCCCTGCTTCCATTGCTTGCTGCACAGGAATTGCTATATGAAGAAGTGCCTCGTTATCCCGGGGTGCGCCGTGACCTGGCGCTGCTCGTCGACCGGGAGGTTAGCTTTGCGGAGGTTGAAAGAATTGCCTGTGAGACCGAGAAGAAGCTGCTGCGGGATGTGAACCTGTTCGATGTGTACCAGGATGAAAAACTGGGTAGGAATAAGAAATCCTATGCTGTCAGTTTCACTTTGCTGGATAAGGGGAAAACCTTGCGCGACAAGGAGGTGGATAAAGTAATGAATAAGTTGGCCAGGGCTTACGAGAAAAAGCTCGGGGCGTCCATCCGTTAAGACCTCCCGTTATGAGGGGGCTTTTTCCGTGGATTTCCACATGTTCCTGACAGGGATCAGTGACGCCAGCAGCCCGATACAGAAAACAGTCACAGCCACCATCAGCAGATCGGTCCATTGTACGGCCACCGGGTAGGCATCAACAATGAATACCCCTTCTCCCTGTAGCGATATCAGGCCAAAGCGCATTTGTATCCAGGATAGCAGACCACCCAACAGAATGCCGCCCAGTGCACCTCCCAGGCTGATCAGTATGCCTTCAGTCATGAAAATGCGATGAATCAGCTTTTTTGAAGCACCCATGCTTCGCAGTACGGAAATGTCAGGGCGTTTTTCAATGACCAGCATGGTGAGGGAGCCGACCACATTGAAGGCCGCGATGATCAATATAAAAGTCAGGATGAAGAATATGGCCCATTTTTCTGAGCGCATGATCTTGTTCAGGAAGTCCTGTTGCTGAAGCCTGTCTTTTACAATAAAGTCCGGCCCTGCAATTTCCTGCATCTTTTGTTGTACCCTCTTGTTGTCTGCCCCGGGCTCCAGGCCTGCTACCAATGAACTTACTTCGCGGTTGTCGTAGTCAAGCAAACGACGCATCAGTCGGAGTGGTACCACCACATATTCCAGGTCAAACTCGGTCTGTATGGCAAAAACCCCTGAAGCAAAATTCGAAGAGGACCGGAAGGCCTGTGCAGGAAGCATGCCCGTGGTCTGTCCCCTGCGGGGAATGTAAATATTAAGCGGGTGTCTGAAATCCTTGATATTCACATCGAGGATATAATACACTCCCTGACCAAGCAGTATCTGATCCTGGTTTCCGTCGCGGAGAAGATATTCTCCTCTTGACAACAGCGTATCCAGACCTGTGATCTCTTTGTAGGTGTCATCCACACCGCGAAGGGTAACAAGGTGTTGTTTGTCGCGATAGGAAAGCATGCCCGATTCTTCCAGCACCTCACTGTAGCTTGCTACCCCCTCGATGTTTCTGAGTTCTTCCATGGGAAGTTCCTCCATGGGGAAGGTTTTGCCTTCTGCCAGGGTGATTTCCATATCGGCATGGAAGGCATTGTACAGCGACATGATGAGTTTTTCAAACCCATTGAATACAGACAATACCACTACAAGGGCCATCGTTCCGACAGCTACCCCCACCACGGAGACCATCGTAATGATATTGATGGCATTGTGGGTTTTTTTGGCAAACAGGTATCGCCACGCTATGTAGAGAGAGAATCGCAAATTTAGGACGCATTGTATGGTTTCCAGGCTTTTACCTGCAACCCGGTTCCTGAACGGTGTTTCAGATGCACATCGGCCATATTCAGCACCAGGATGAAAGGCATGGTCACCAGGTAATAAAAAGGCAAAATTAACAGGAATGCCTTTGATCTTCCCAGCATCAGGATGGGGTATTTCATCGACATTCGCCAGGAAATGCTTCCGGGCCAGCCATATGTATAGCCTGTCTCCACCGGACTGAAGCCGGCTTCGGTCAACTTTTCTTTAATTTCTTCTGCCGCGTATCCATCGCGTACATGTTCTTCAATGAAAGATTTGTCGTCATCGTGGTGTACATCACTGCCTCCTTTATCTGACGGGGTGCTGATCAGTAACATGCCATCCTGTTTCAGAGAACGGTAAAAATTAAAAAACACCTTTTTGTCGTCTTCGATATGTTCCATCACATCCACCGAGAGGATCAGGTCGTAAGTGTCCGGCGTTTCAAAGGCTGTCAGGTCCTGTTGCTGAAAGCGGGCATTGGGAATTTTTGCCTGGCGGAAGAATTGGCTACAGGCCTCCGTTTCTTCCTGTTTGATGTCAATCCCGGTGACATGCCAGTCCGGGAATTTTCTGGCCATGTAATAACTGTACTGACCAAATCCGCTTCCGGCATCCAGTACACGCAATGATTTTCCTTTTCTGGATCGGGCGAAATTTTTCAGGCTTTTGTGAATATGCCAGGTGCGCAGCAGCAGGATATCAAGAAGACGGTAAAAAAGTTTGCGTGTATAGAGTTTGTGGCCGAAAAGCCTGCCCAGGGTTTGTTTGACGGGTTCGTACTGCATGTGGCTATTTTTTCAGCAACTTCTCAATGTTCTCGATATAATCAAGGCTGTCGTCAATATAAAAGCGCAACTCCGGAACCTTCCTGAGCTGGTCTTTGACCCGCATCCCAAGATGCTTGCGAATTTCCTTATTCCTTGCCTTCACCTGTTGAAGCACCTTCTCCGCATCTTTCCCGAAAATGCTGAGGTAAATCTTGGCGACGGAAAGGTCACTGGTTATATAAACCTTGGTTACCGTGATCATGGCACCCGGGAACCACTCCTGTGCGCCCTGTTGCAAAATTTCACCAATATCTTTCTGGATCAGCCGGGAAATTCGGTTTTGTCGGTTTGTTTCCATAATGTGCAAAGATACGATAAATCGGATAAATGCAGTGGATTGTAAGGGTGCCGCCGGTACCCCCGTTTAACTTCAGGGATGTTTATTTTGGATGTTAGTCGAAATATTGTAAATTTATGCATGTCAACCTGATTTGTCTTACCAATCCATCCAGCTATGTCAACACCCGGTTTTCACTACCAGGAGCCTTTCCCGCTGAAAGCGGACGATACGGAATATTACTTACTGACTGCAGATCATGTGTCTGTATCCCAATTTAATGGGATGCAGGTATTGAAGGTCGGGCCTGAAGGTCTTACCAAACTTGCGCAGACTGCTTTCCGGGATACTGCTTTTATGCTTCGCACCGACCATATCAAACAGGTAGCCGCCATTTTGGATGATCCGGATGCCAGTGAAAACGACAAGTATGTGGCCCTGTCGATGCTGCGGAATGCAGAGATTTCCGCCAAAGGACAATTGCCTTTCTGTCAGGATACCGGCACGGCTACCATCGTCGGTAAAAAGGGGCAACAGGTATGGACGGGGGGAAAGGATGCCGAGGCCCTTTCAAAGGGTGTGTACCAGGTGTATACCCGGGAAAACCTGCGCTACTCCCAGACCATTCCGCTGGATATGTACAGGGAAAAAAATTCCGGTACAAACCTGCCTGCCCAGATCGATATTGCTGCGGTCGACGGAAATGAATACCGCTTCCTGTTCATGGCCAAAGGAGGGGGGTCTGCCAATAAGACTGCCCTGTATCAGCAAACCAAGGCGCTGTTGAAGCCTGAACGCCTGATTGCTTTCCTGGTAGATAAACTCAAGTCACTGGGCACGGCGGCCTGCCCTCCCTATCATGTGGCTTTTGTGATCGGCGGGACTTCGGCCGAGATGACGCTGAAAACCGTAAAGTTGGCTACAGCCAAAGAGTTGGATGGTCTGCCGGATGCAGGGAATGAAGGGGGGCAGGCCTTCAGAGACAGGATGCTGGAACAACAGGTGTTGGAGGAAGCCTTCAGGCTCGGTATAGGGGCCCAGTTTGGCGGCAAATATTTTGCCCTGGATGTGCGGATTATCCGCTTGCCCAGGCATGGTGCTTCGTGCCCGGTCGGAATGGGCGTGTCCTGCGCAGCCGACAGAAACATCAAGGCCAAAATCAACCAGGAGGGGATATGGATTGAGAAGCTGGAAGACAACCCCGGTCGTTTCATCCCGGAGCAATACCGTGAAACGGATGATGAAAAAGGGGCGGTGAAGGTGAACCTGGATCAACCCATGGAAAACATTCTGCAAACTTTATCCGCTCACCCGGTCGGGACGAGGCTCTCGCTAAGCGGGACCATTATTGTGGCCCGGGATATTGCCCATGCCAAACTCAAAGAGCGCCTTGATGCAGGGGAAGAACTGCCCTCATATGTGAAGGACCATCCCATTTATTATGCCGGGCCGGCCAAGACCCCTGAGGGGATGCCATCGGGTTCTTTCGGGCCAACCACTGCCGGGCGGATGGATTCCTATGTGGATCTGTTCCAGCAGCACGGGGGAAGCATGGTAATGATCGCCAAGGGCAACCGCAGTCAGGTAGTGACTGATGCCTGCAAAAAGCACGGAGGATTTTACCTGGGAAGCATCGGGGGGCCGGCGGCCTTGCTGGCGCAGGAGAATATTCAGGAAGTGGAATTGCTGGAATACCCTGAACTTGGGATGGAGGCCATTTACTGCATCCGGGTCCGGAACTTCCCGGCCTTCATCCTTGTGGATGACAAAGGAAATGATTTTTACAGTTCTTTGTGAATGAACATGGTACCTTGTTTAAGTGAACATGTGCCCCATCGTAATTGAGCATGTGATCCCCGGAAGTGAGCATGTGATCTCCGGAAGTGAACATGTGTGCCGGCTTACATGTTGAATATTACAGGTGGAAACAAACTCAGGCCAGGGCCTTTTCATTGCCGGCAGGCCCCTTTTATTCGGCCATTTGCGTTTTTTCCGGTTTGAAAGAGTAGTTATTATTCACTAAATCCGATTGTATGTTCAGAACAGTCCATGACACTTTGGGACCTGTGGAGGTCCCTGTTGACAAATACTGGGGACCACAGACACAGAGAGCGATTGATAATTTCCGGATCGGAGATGAAAGAATGCCTCGTGAGGTCATTGATGCTTTTGCCGTTTTGAAAAAGGCGGCTGCCATGATCAATCATGACAAAGGGGTACTGCAGCTTGAGCTGATGCAGGCCATTGTACAGACCTGCGATGAGATAAGGGCCGGACAACTGGATGATCATTTTCCACTGATGATCTGGCAGGCAGGCAGCGGGACCCAAACAAATATGAATTTTAATGAGGTGATTGCCAACCGGGCACATGAGATACTCGGAGGCCGGCTGGATGATGAGCACAAGCTTGTTCACCCCAATGACCATGTGAATAAATCACAGTCATCCAATGACACTTTTCCCACGGCCATGCATATGGCCGCTTATATTGAGATAGCAGACAGAACCCTGCCTGGAATCCACCAGCTCCAACGGGCCCTGGCGGAAAAAGCGACCCGTTTTAAGGAAGTGGTCAAGATTGGACGTACCCACCTGATGGATGCCACTCCCCTGACCCTGGGCCAGGAATTTTCAGGGTTTTCTGCGCAGGTAGAATACGGAATGAGGGCCATTGAGCAATCTCTGGAGCACCTCAGGGAGCTTGCCCTGGGAGGTACGGCTGTTGGTACAGGACTCAATGCGCCCGAAGGTTTTGACCAGGCTGTGGCCGCACGGATCGCCGAAATTACCGGGAAACCCTTTGTCACTGCTCCCAATAAGTTTGAGGCATTGGCTGCTCACGATGGAATTGTTCATGCAAGCGGTGCATTAAAAACCCTGGCCGTTAGCCTGATGAAAATTGGCAACGATATTCGCTTGCTGGCGTCGGGTCCGCGATGCGGAATTGGAGAGATCATCCTGCCTGGCAACGAACCGGGTAGTTCAATTATGCCAGGGAAGGTGAATCCGACACAGGCCGAAGCCCTTACAATGGTGGCGGCCCAGGTGATGGGCAATGATACGACCATTGCGGTTGGTGGGATGAACGGGCATTTTCAGCTGAATGTGTTCAAGCCTGTAATGATTTATAACCTCTTGCAGTCGGCGCGTTTGATAGCGGATGTCACGATTGGATTTGCCGATAAGTGTGTCAAGGGAATTACCCCGGATTACGAAAGAATAGAGGGCCATTTGCGTAACTCCCTTATGCTGGTGACTTCACTGAGCCCCCACATCGGGTACGACAAAGCTGCGGCTATTGCCCAAAAAGCCCATAAAGAGGGGATCACCCTTAAAGAAGCTGCAGTGAAAATGCACCTTGTTTCAGCGGAAGATTTTGACCGTTGGGTTGATCCCGGAAAGATGATATAATTTTGCGCCCATTATGGCCTTTTCTCAGGTTAGGCGCAAGGGTGATTGGTTATAGCCAGGGTGATTTTTACCTCCCTAGTAGTGCCACAGGTCTATTTCGAAGTTCCTGATCTCTTCCCCGATCCGGTCTGCTTCCAGCAACTGGTCAAGCTGATCGTCGAAGTACTCACTGATCACACGTCCGTCCGGCCTTTGTTCGCGGTAAACGGTTGCACTGAAAAAACGCCTGATAAAGAAATCATCAAAGGAGATTCTTTGGGCGTCGTTTTGCCTGTTGTAAACAGGAGCGCTGGCAAGCGACTCACGCGCATCCTCAAACGGGATCCAGAAAAGTGTCTCAAAAACATCACGGAACTCGCCCGTCTCTTCGTCCCTTACCAGCCTGGCTGGTGCAAGCCCGATGATACGGACATCCATCACACCTCGTCTTGCATCCACAAACCATTCTTCTTTGATGCGGAAAATAAATACTTCGTTTGGGTTGAAGTCGATAACCACAGTCTGGGGGGTGGTCTCTCCCTCAGGTATGAAATCTTCTGTTCTGCCCAGTTCGCGGAATAACTGTTCCGGATCCAGGGGTTCCCCCTCAAAACTGTCGTCATCTACGCTATAAGCCCTGATGGCGCCGGACTCAATGGAATCCATGAGTAGCTGCATCAGGCTGCGGTACCCTCCTTTTGGCGTTTCAGGGAAATAAAGGGGCTGATTGATTTTCATACGGACATCAATATTCTGCCAGATCCTTTTTGACCAAAGCACATCGGCCTCCCTGACAAAAGGAAGCTCAATAGGCTTTCTTTCTTCTACCGAACGGCGTTGGTAAAAACTGTCATTTGGCTTTTCTCTTTCAGTTTCCTGTGCGTTGCCCGGAAGGGCAAACAGCAATCCAATTGCCGAAAGGAGAATTAAATATTTTGCCATTGCGATGCCTCCGAATAGTTTGATGAGTAATTAATTAATTGTAAGTGCGATGGCTCCCAGGTTCCTGGTGGTTCCATCCGGGCCGGGCCTTGTTGTAATACCACGGAAAGTGACTTCCTGTCCGCTGCGGGCATTGTTGATTACGCGAATCATTTCATCGGTCAGTGCAGCTCCGTCGTCCTGGCGAATACGCCGGAATTCCCCGGCGACCACCGTGGTCATTTCAAAACTGCCTACATCGAAACTCATGTCAAACTCAAAACGATCCATGGTGGCGGTAATTCTTCCTGCTGCAACCAGGAGCTGACGGTCAACCCGGCCTTCCCTTTTGCCTGCGATATAGGCTACGGGGTCGGGTACTGTGCGGGCACGGAACTCGCTTACACCCATGTTCATTGTTTCACCATCCATAATGGCATTCACCGACACGGTCACTTCTGTGGTCCCGGGTTCGACGCGTACCACATGACTTCCGTCATCCTGGCGAATCAGTTCGGCCCCTGATGAAACGCTGGGGCGCAAATTATCGGTCGAAACGCCTGGTGCGGAGATGGATACCGGGTTGTCCAACCCAATATAAAAAACATTCATTTTATCTGCGGACACAGTGGCCATCGGTTTTTCCACGGTGTATTCCGTTTCAAAGCGATGTTCTTCCACCACTCCTGCCGGGGAAGTCACGCGAATGACCCCGCTTTGGCTGTGGGTTCCCGGACTCGAAGCCGGAACGCGCAGCCTGCCTACCCCGTCGGAAACAGGAATTCTGCCGATACCATCAACGATCACCTCCGGATCTTGTCGTGTGTCATAGGCGGCTACAAACACATCGGCTTCGTAATGATCACCTTCCATCACAATCTGGCTTTGGGGTACAACGCGTGCGGCGATCTCATCGAAACTGAAATCACCTGCATGGATCATACCATACAACATATTCACCGCATCAAACTGGGCGTTGCGCACCTCTGTGACCATTCGCTGGAGGTTGGTGGCAACCGCTACAGAAATAACCCGGTCGAAATTCAGCTGTTGCCAGTTTACCGTGTGATCCTGGACCTGAAAGGATCCCTCCACGTCCAGCCCGATTTGTATCGATTGGTCATGTAAATCCAGGATGCTGTCAATGGAATGTTTAAAGTTGATTATATTTTCTTTAAGCCGATGAGCCCGGGTGCCGGGTCCACCGTCGCGCGCTTCGGGGTCAGTGCTGTCTTCAATCAGCCAGTATCGTGAAGAAATGCTGTAGTTGTCTTTCCTGCGCGAGTCAATCAGATCCATGGTGTCTGCTTCCTCATAAGAGATGCCGTTCACCTCGGCCAGCATTTGTGTCCGGTGTGTTAAAATAAAGTCGACCAGGGAGTCTGCCTGCTGCCTGATATGTTGGGCCTGGCCATAATAGGGCTGTACGTGTCCTTCTGAAAAGAGCAACTGCTGCTCCTGGAAATCATCGTACACCATATCCACCTTATTCTCGAAATTCCTGTTGGTTTCCTCAATTCCCCTGTTGATCAAGGGGAAGGAGTCAAGTACCTCCACCGACACGTTCAGTGCCATGAGGGCCAGGAAGACCAGATACATCAAGCCGATCAATCTCTGCCTGGGGGTTTGTTTTCCAGCTGCCATAATACTGTTTTATATCTGGAAATTTTGCTTAAGAAAACAAAATTTTATTATCGGTTTACATTAAAATTCATCGCCGAAAGCATGTTTCCGTAGACGCTGTTGAGTGATTTGATGTTTTCGGTCAGCTTTCCCATTTCTTCTTTGTACTCTTTTGCGCTTTCCGCAGAAGCACTGATGTTCTCTACCACTGTATTCATGGTTTCATGGTGTTTTTTGGATGCCTCCGACTGGTTGGATGCCGCCTGCATTTGTAATTCATAGGCAGTGTTCAGTGCTGAAAGGCTTTTTGTCAGGCCTTCGGTGGCATGCAGGGTTTCCCTGGCATTGGATGCTGTTTGTTTGTAAGCATCACTCATTTCACTCATGGAATCCACAGCCTGCTTTAAGTTGCTGTTATACTCTTCAGCCAGGCTCAGGTCATGTTTGATGTATTCTGACTTATTTTTGTATGATTGGCTGAGTTCAAGTACTGACTGGGAAGCATTTTCCATGTTCTTGATATACTGGTTGGTGGCAACTGTTGCATTGGATACGTCCGCCAGTTTGGCTGCATTGTCGCTCAGGTTGCGCAGTCCTTTACCCAGGTTATTGATCAGCTCCGGGCCAATGTCAGCCTCTTCCATGAGCTTGTCGAGATGGTTGGAAAGGGTGATGTTTTGCTGGGTTACCGGAGCTCCTGTTCTGAGGGCCCTTGATTCGGGAGAAATGTCGGATTCAATCCCTTCAAGTTCAGGATATACCAGGCTCCAGTCAGGTTCTTCATGCACATGTTCAAAAGCGGAGAAGAAAAAGACCATGGCTTCTACGCCCATTCCGATAACCAGGGCATAGTCGGCAAAAGGCCAGTGCATGATCTTGAAAAGTGCCCCGAGAATAACCAGTGAGGCTCCCCATCCATAAAGCCTGGACATGAAGGTTTTCCATACTTTCGTTCTTGCGAATTTCATCTGTTATTGATTTTGTTTTTTACTTATTTGCTGCATTAATAGACATTGGAGGCACCGCGGCCATCATCCCTGTCACGTCCCGGATAGGTCTGTACACTGCGGAATCCGATATAGGATTTTGTCGTGTCCTGGTATTCATATGCCCTGTTACTGACCTGCAGAAAGTACCCGATATCTTTCCACGATCCGCCCCGGACTACTTTTCTTTTCAGTGAAGGGGGATCATCTTCAGCGGCCTCATACTGGTAATCGGGGCTCAGGTCATCTGAAAAGCTGTAAAATGATTCGTCATAAGCGTTGCGTGTCCATTCTGATACATTTCCTGCCATGTCATACAGGCCATAGTCGTTGGGCGGGAAGTAGCCTCCAATGACCGTGTACAGTCCGCCATCATCGGTATAATTTCCCCTTAATGGTTTAAAGTTAGCCAGAAAGCAGCCTTCCGAGTTCCTCATATAAGGGCCACCCCAAGGGTATGGGCTGAGCTCCAGACCCCCGCGTGCGGCATATTCCCACTGTGCCTCGGAGGGAAGTTCAAAATCCATGGCAAAAGGCAGGTCTCTTCCGGCGAGGTAGCTGTTCAGGTATTGGGTGCGCCATACATTGAACGCACGGGCCTGTACCCAGTTGACCCCCACCACGGGGTAGTGGTCATATGTGGGATGCCAGAAATATTGTTTGGTCATGGGTTCGTTGTAAGAATAGGAGAAATCTCTGATCCAGGCCAGGGTGTCCGGGTAGATATGGGTTTCGTGTTCCATCACCAGTTCTCCGCGGGGAATGTCTCCTTCCCTGTCTTTTGCAGCTCTTTGCAGGTCTACCGTGAAGTAACGATATATCAGCTTCCTGGTGTCAATTTCCCGGCGGCGAAAAAAACGTTCCTGCTCCGGCAGGTACAATTCTGACAGAATGTCGCGTTCTTCTTCCCCATCCCAGCGGATCCGTTCATCCCAGTTTAACATAGGGGGGTCCAGGGGCATGCCGTACTCATCCTCATACGTGGCAAAGTCTTCATTGAAGTCGGCCAAAAGACTCCTGGCCAGAGAGTCCCTTACCCAGTGAACAAATTGACGGTACTGGTTATTGGTGATTTCAGTTTCATCCATGTAAAATGCAGGCAGTGAAACAGTTTTTGATCCTGCATTCTGTGTGTAGGCGATATCCTCGTCAGAGGGCCCCATGGTAAAACTTCCCATCGGGATGTATACCATTCCGGGCGGATCGGCATAGAATGCGTCCGGTCTGTTCTGTACACCGATAAGGTGACCCCGGTCACTTCTGTCCAACCAACCGCAACTGGTAAATAAAAACGCAGCGAAAACAACAATTAGTATTCTTTTCATGGTGGCTTCAGGTTATTGTGGCCATTTCCTATATTTCTATCCCTTGTTTAAACAACAGCAAAGTTTATTCTCTCGGCCTGAGGGGCAAAATTACAAAAATCTGATGTTCCTTTGTATTTCTTCGATTCTTTCCAGCCCCAGGTCAAAGCAATACTGCAGCATTACCTCGTGACTTCCGTAACTCCGCCCCATTCTCCCCATCGGAGATGCGGTCACATCGTACGAATAGCCAATGCTTATCTGTTCTATATTAACACCCAGCATGAATACAATGGCATCCTGAGGTCTATAACTAACGCCGCCCCAAAAGCGGTTATTGTACGTTACCAATGTGTTTAGGTCAAACTGGACTGCAGAAAAGTCTGACTTTACCAGCATTGACGGGCTAATTACATAATCCGGGTTGGTGGGCCAGGAAAAATTATAGCCTGCGTTTACATATGTATGTCGCCTCAGGGCGTAATCGCTTTCCGAAAGTCCTCCCCTTGCCTGTCTGAGCTGTGAAAAAGAAAGACCCGCCCAGGCTTCGTCATCCAGCATATAAAATCCACCGATGGAAAAGTCAGTAAAAATATGGCTCTCCTCATTTCCTATGAGGACCGGGTCGCCCGGGTCTACCGGATTCAGTGAAGAGAAGTCAATGCTTTTGTCAAGGAATCCTGCCTGGGCGCCAATCCCCAATCTTCCCATTCCCAGTTCAAGGTGGTATGAATAAGAAATTTTTACTCCAACATTGGTTTCCGGGCCCAGCTGATCCTGGATGAATCCCAGGCCGACTCCTCCCCTGAGGAAAGGAATGGGTGAATCCACATTGAGACTATATGTTTCCGGGTTGATCTTGTTTCCTTCCTGGTCCTGAAAACCGACCCATTGCTGGCGGGCTATCCCGGTGGCACATATGGAGTTTCGCATCCCTGCCATGCCCGGGTTAATCCCCATATGGTTGAACATGTTATGGCTGAACTGGGCCTCCTGTTGCGGAAAAGCCATCCCACAGATCATGAACGAGAGCAAGAATACAATGAGGCCTTTTTTTATCATCTATTCGGTTTGTTTCCGGATTGCTAAGTTGGTAACGAAAAAAATACCGGATTATTTATTGGGTCAAAAAAACAGCTCAAAAATACAATTAATATTTGTAACAGCGTACATAAGACAGCTGCTTCGTTCAATGAATCAATGTATTATACGAATTTTTGGTAAACCTGCCACCATTTCTCCGGAATTTCATTCTGGCAGGCTTCCTGGTAATCCCTGTATGAACATGGCACAAGGAACTGCCGGTCATATTTGCTCTGTAACTTGGGGGGGCAGGGTACCTCCATCCACCACCGGTCACTTTTCTTGCTTTTATAGAAATTGATCTTGTTCTGAAATTCTTTGATGGAGACCACATATTTGATGAACTCTTCCGAGTCTTTGATGTGTTTGTCCGGGAAGTCTGCTTTCCGGTTGTAGAATCCGTCGATGAAATACCAGATCATCTGGGCCACCAGGTGGGTTGTTTGTTCGCCATGATCGTAAGCCGGGTTGATCTCATAGAAACCAATTGAGCTGAGTTTGTCACTCAGCCCGGCATAGCGGGCGATCTGGCAGGCCTCTTCCCCGTAAAAGCCATTTGGGGAAGCATTGGCATTGGCCGGGGCATCGGATTGCCGGATGCTTGAAATGTCAAAACTGAACATGTCCGCGTTGCGGACAATGGGCTCTGTCTCCTCCATGTTGTTTCTCACCACGCCCAGGCGGTACACATCAAAAAAGAGCTGCTCCATCAGTTCAATGGCATCCTGGTCAACAAAATACGTCTGATACCCCAGGTTGGTGAAATTAAACAGGTAATTGGGCTTATGGGTCAGTATGGTGCTCAGGAAGTTCGTATTGCTCAGCGTTTCGTCTTTTTGCAGGCCGATGTCAAAACGGGAGTCGACCGATACGATGTTGATGATCTGCCCGAGCGATTCATAGGCCTGGTAGTTGGCATAGGTAATGTCCTGGCCGCCTCCGATGATTACCGGGGTGATGTTTCTTTTAAGCAACTCCGCCACTGCTGACTTCACCGCAAAATAGGTATCACTGACCCGGTCTCCTGCATTGATGTTCCCCAGGTCCGCAATTCGTGGATCAGCGGGCCCTCTGAATAGCCGGTATAAATGTTTCCTGACGTAATCGGGGGCAAGGGAGCATCCTTCATTACCGGCAGCATGGCGGTCTTCCCTTACTCCAATAAGGGCAATGTCAGCCTTTTCCAGGTCAGGGAATCCTGTCCGGGAGTCATTGGGCATGATAGAACGACCCAAAAGCAGGGGGTGGGGAGGGCTGCCTTTCAGCAGTTCACTTTTGCTTATTGGTTCAAAAAAATCAGCAATTTCCATGTAATTCCAAAAAAGTTATTTCCCCTTTTGGGTTTTCTTCGGGGTTGTTTTTTTGGTTTTACGTGGTTTTTTCTCTGAGGTTCCGCTATCGATGATTTTTCTTGCCTCTTCCAGGCTGATTTTTTCCGGATCCTTGTCTTTGGGGATCTTAAAGTTTTTCTTGTTATAAGAGATATAGGGTCCCCAGCGTCCTTTCAGAATACGGATATCAGGGGCTTCATCAAACTCTTTGATGATCTTTTTTCTGTCACTCTCCCGTTTTTCTTCAATGACTTCAATGGCTTTTTCAGCTGAGATGGTCAGGGGGTCTTCTTCTTTCGGGATGGAATAGAATTTGCCGTCATGCCTGATATATGGTCCGAACCGGCCGACGGCCGCCACCATTTCCTTCCCTTCGTATTCTCCTGCTGTGCGTGGCAGTTTGAACAACTCCAGCGCCTCTTCCAGTGTAATGCTTTCCAGGGTCTGATCGTTTTGCAGGCTGGCAAAGCGGGGCTTCTCTTCTTCTTCGGCATCTCCGATCTGCACCATGGATCCGAATCGTCCGATCCTTGCATAGACATTGCGGCCGCTTTTGGGATCTTTACCCAGGAGGCGCTGCCCGCTGCGTTTTTCTGACTTTTCCAGGGTGTCTTCCACCTGTTTGTGGAAAGGCCAGTAAAATTCATTGATTACACTGTTCCATTCCTTTTGTCCGGTGGCCACTTCGTCGAACTCTCTTTCCACCCGTGCTGTGAAATGATAGTCTAAGATGTCTGTAAAATATTCCATCAAAAAGTTATTCACCACAATGCCGATATCTGTGGGGAACAGCTTGTTTTTCTCGGCCCCGGTGATTTCCTGTTTCTTCTGGTCAGTGATGTTGTTTTCTTTCAAAGTGATCACATCATAGGCACGTTTTACCCCTTCACGGCTTTCCTTTACCACGTAAGCTCTTTTCTGTACGGTGCTGATGGTGGGGGCATAGGTGGAGGGTCGTCCGATCCCCAACTCTTCCAGTTTTTTTACCAGGCTGGCCTCTGTGTAACGTGGCGGATGTTTTGTAAAACGCTCCATGGCTGTCATTTCCTCAAGCGGGAGTTGCTGCCCCTTTTTTACAGGTGGCAGTATTCCTCCAGCGGCTTCCTCTTCCTCCTCATCAGTGGATTCCAGGTAAACCTTGAGAAAACCGTCAAACCTGATCACCTCGCCGGTGGCACTGAACTTTTCCGGTGTTTTTGAGGGGGCGATGGTGATGGTTGTCTTTTCCAGCTTCGCGTCACTCATCTGGGATGCGACAGTCCGTTTCCAGATCAGCTCATACAGTTTCTGTTCGGAGGTGTCATTACCTGCCCTGTGTGCATTAATATAGGTGGGCCGGATGGCTTCGTGCGCTTCCTGTGCACCTTTGCTTTTGGATGAATACTTCCTGAGCTTTACGTAATCCTCGCCCCATGTCTTCTCAATTTCTTCACGGGCCATGGCCATGGCAGTTCCGGAAAGATTCACCGAGTCGGTACGCATGTAAGTGATCTTCCCGGATTCATAAAGCTTTTGGGCCACCGTCATGGTGCGTGCGACCGAAAATCCCAGCTTCCTGCTCGCTTCCTGCTGCAGGGTAGAAGTGGTAAAAGGTGGCGCCGGAGATTTTTTGGCGGGCCTGGTGTCTATGTTTTCAATGGAAAAAGTACTTCCCTTGCATTTCTCCAGGAAGGCCAGGGCTTCATCTTTGGTCTTGAAACGATTGGGGAGTTCGGCACGGACGGGTGCCATCTGGCCCTTATGTTCTGCAATGAACACAGCGGTTATGCGGTAGCTTCCCTTTGTCTTAAACTGCTGGATTTCCCGTTCACGTTCCACGATCAGCCTGACGGCTACTGACTGAACACGGCCGGCAGATAATGCGGGTTTTACTTTTTTCCACAGCAGGGGCGACAATTCAAAACCCACCAGTCTGTCAAGTACACGGCGGGCTTGTTGTGCACTAACCAGGTTGTGATCAATGGTTCGCGGATTTTGGATGGCATTGGTGATTGCTCCCTTGGTGATCTCATGGAAGACAATGCGTTTATAATCTGTTTCCGTGAGTTTCAGGCTTTCTGCCAGGTGCCAGGAAATGGCTTCTCCTTCCCGGTCTTCATCCGTTGCCAGCCAGACGGTCTCAGCCTCTTTGGCCATTTTCTTCAGGTCTGCGACAACTGTCTTTTTGTCTTTTGGGATTTCGTAAACGGGGGAGAAATCCTTTTCGATCTCAACGCCCAGCTTGCTTTTTGGGAGGTCGCGGACATGACCGAAACTTGACCTGACAGTATAGTCTTTTCCCAGAAAACCTTCAATGGTTTTGGCTTTGGCTGGCGACTCAACGATTACGAGGTTCTTTGTCATATGCTCCGTTTTGGGGGCCAAAAGTAATCAAATTATAATTAATGCGTCACGAAGGCGGATTGTAGTGCGGGAAAAAACACAGCTGCCTGTTTTAACACCAATGCCCATATTTTTGATTAATTTTGCAAAAAAAATTTATACGGCTTATCCTTATTCATTGAAATACAGTTTGTGAGTAAAAAGATATATATAGAGACATATGGTTGTCAGATGAATTTTTCTGACAGCGAGATCGTGGCTTCCGTCATGACCTCCCACGATGCGAAAGTGACCGATTCGCCTGAAAAGGCCGATGTAATCCTGCTGAATACCTGCTCTATACGTGACAATGCAGAACAACGCGTGATTAACCGGTTGCGGGCTTTGCAACATTTGCGCAAGCGCCGGCCCGGCCTGTTGATAGGAGTCCTGGGATGCATGGCTGAACGGCTGAAAGAGGACTTGCTGGAAGAAAAAACACTGGGGTTGCGTGTGGATCTTGTAGCCGGTCCGGATGTATACCGTCAATTACCCGAACTGATGGCCGATGCAGAAACCGGGCAGAAAGCCATCAATGTGATGCTTTCTGCAGATGAGACCTACGCCGATATCAGTCCGGTGCGCTATAGCCCGGGAGGGGTGTCGGCATTTATCTCCATCATGCGCGGATGCGAGAATTTTTGTGCCTATTGTGTGGTGCCCTTCACCCGTGGAAAAGAACGCAGCCGGGATCCCCGCTCCATTGTGGCTGAAGCACGACGGTTGGTAGAAGACGGGTACCGTGAAGTAACCCTGCTGGGTCAGAATGTGAACTCTTATCGCTGGAAGAAAGACAATTCAGGGGGGGTCACCGGCTTTAGTGAATTACTTGGAGAAGTCGCCTCCGTGGACCCCCGTTTGCGCATCCGTTTTGCCACCTCTCATCCCAAAGACATGTCGGATGAGTTGCTCCACCGGATGGCCGGTTACCCGAATATTTGTAAAGCCATCCATTTGCCCCTGCAATCGGGCAGCTCCTCGGTGCTTAAACGGATGAACCGGAAATATACCCGTGAAGATTACCTGGAGAGAATTGCGGCCATTCAACGAATTTTACCCGGATGTGGGCTGTCTACAGATATTATTGCCGGGTTCTGCGGGGAAACAGAGGAGGAATTCAAAGATACCCTGGATGTGATGGACCAGGCAGGCTTTGATTTTTCTTTTATGTTCAGGTATTCGGAACGCCCCGGCACACTGGCGTCAAAAAAGTTTGCCGATGATGTGCCTGAAGAGGTAAAAACCAGGCGGCTCACGGCCGTTATTGACAAACAGCAGGCATTGTCACTGGAGAGCAATCAAAGGGATAGGGGGAAAACCATGGAGGTATTGGTTGAGGGCCCGTCCAAACGCTCTGTTCAGATGATGATGGGACGTACTTCACATAATAAGGTAGTAGTATTCCCTGACCAGGGATTTAAGCCCGGGGATTATGTGCAGGTGAAGATCACCGCATGCAGTGCGGCCACATTGAAAGGTGAGGCGGTAACGTAAATTGAGGCGATTACATCAGGATGTGCTGATTACGGTGAAAATGGATCCGGGGAAATATTCCGATCAGCGGGGTCAGGGGGTGACCCGGAAGAGGCCCTGGTGTTTTTTGATAGCAAGACCTCGGCGATTAACCGGTCGGGTGGGAAGGTGACCTTGATATTCTCTGCATTCCCTTCGGTAAGATATACGCGTTCTCCTGATGCTTCCAGCACAGTGGCATCATCGGTAAATGATTCCTGGTAACTGAGCTCGTATGCTTTTTTGATTTGTGCAGAGTGGAAGACCTGGGGGGTCTGAACCACTTTGACGCGATCGCGGGGAAAGGGGGTACTCAGGGCGTTGTCTTTGATTCTGACTGACTCATTGATGGTGGTTACCGGTACTGCATTGCCCATCTTTTCAGCAAAAAAGAAGGCAGTAGATATGGTTTCCACCGAAACAAGGGGGCGTGCCCCGTCATGGATGGCCACCAATACATTGAGGGGAACATGCCTCAGCCCGTTTTTGACGGAATGAAAGCGGGTCGGGCCGTTTTCGGTCACCGTGTGGGGGGTGGTAAGGTGATACCGGTGACAGATGCTTTTCCATGTGCCGAGGTGGGCTTTGGGTAAAACCAGGACAAAGTGCAGGTTGTCGGAATAAGCCAGGAAACGATCGAAGACATGGAGCAAAATGGGTTTCCCTGCAATTTCCATCAGCTGTTTAGGGACGGATGACTGCATACGTTCTCCCTTACCCCCGGCTGTAATCACTACGTATTTTTCCATTGACATGGCACTAGTCATCCAGGATCAGCATGGCATCACCATAGGTGAAAAACCTGTATTTTTCCTTGATAGCCACTTTATAGGCATTCATGAGCTGTTCAAATCCCGCAAATGCAGCTACCATCATCATCAGGGTAGACTGGGGCAGATGGAAATTGGATACCATGGCATTGGCCACACTGAATTCGTACGGCGGATAAATAAACTTATTGGTCCATCCCTGGTAAGGCTTCAGGTGTCTGCTGATGGATACCGAAGTTTCCATGGCACGCATGGTGGTCGTTCCCACGGCGCAGATCTTTTTTTCTCTGTCTTTGGCTTTATTAACGATGTTGGCGGTTTTTTCGTCAATAAGCACCTCTTCGCTGTCCATCTTGTGTTTGCTCAAATCTTCCACATCCACATTTCTGAAATTGCCCAGGCCGGCATGCAGGGTAATTTCAGCAAAATCAACCCCTTTCAGTTCCAGGCGCTTTACCAGTTCGCGGCTGAAATGCATTCCGGCTGTGGGCGCAGCAACAGCTCCTTCCCGTTTGGCGAATACCGTCTGATAACGCTCCTTGTCTTCTTTTTCTACCGCTCGTTTGATTTGTTTGGGCAGCGGGGTTTCTCCGAGTGACTCTATGGTTTTTTTGAATTCATCATAAGTGCCGTCAAACAGGAAACGCAATGTGCGTCCTCTTGAGGTGGTGTTGTCAATCACCTCAGCCACCAGGTTGTCGTCTTCACCAAAGTAAAGTTTGTTGCCGATGCGGATCTTGCGGGCCGGGTCAACCAGCACATCCCATAGCTTGGCTTCTTTGTTAAGCTCCCTGAGCAGGAACACTTCTATCTGTGCCCCGGTCTTTTCCTTTGTTCCGTATAAGCGGGCAGGGAACACTTTGGTGTTGTTTACCACCATCACATCACCATCATCAAAATATCCGAGAATGTCCTTGAATTTCTTGTGTTCGATGGTGCCCGACTTTTTATGGAGCACCATTAACCGGGCTTCATCCCGGTTCGGAACAGGTTGTTCTGCAATTAACTCAGCCGGAAGGTTAAATTTAAAATGGGATAGCTTCATGGACAAGATGTTGGATGATTCAGTAAGTATATGCGGGTCATTTAAGAGGAGTGCAAAGGTAATAAATTACAACGCCCTTGTCAACAGTTTTTTACACTAATGTTGTCTTTCCGGTCAAAAGGGACCTGTTTACCGGAATTGATCAAATTCCCGGATGAGCGCTTCCATGCTCAAGGCGTTGTCTGCGGAATAATTGCCGATATGCGTGCGTCTAAGGGCACTTAAGTAAGCGCCGCAGCCAAGGAGCTCGCCCAGGTCCCTTGCCAGGGAACGGATATAGGTTCCTTTGCTGCAGGTAACCCTGAAATCTACCTCTGGCAGATCCGTCCGGATGGCTTCAAAGCTTTTTATCCGGATGGTGTTGGTTTTCAGGGTTGTTTCCCGTCCCTGTCTTGCGTAATGGTAAGCCCTTTCTCCTTTGATCTTTTTGGCCGAATAGATGGGGGGCAGCTGTTGCTGTTCCCCGGTCAGCTGTTGCATGGCCTCGTCAATCTGTTCGGGGGTGATGTGGCGGAAAGGCAGGTCTTTTTCCGGGCTGGTTTCCAGGTCGTAAGAGGGAGTTACCTGGCCCATCATGAAGGTTCCGGTGTAGGTTTTATCCAGGCCCTGGTACTGATCAATTTGTTTGGTCGCCTTGCCGGTACATATTATCAGCAGTCCGGTAGCCAGCGGATCCAATGTGCCTGCATGACCGATCTTGATCTTTTTAAGGCTGAGCCGGTATCGCAGCATCGACTTGATTTTATTTACCACGTCGAATGAGGTCCACCTAAAAGGCTTGTCGACGAGCATCACGTGTCCGTCCAGAAGTTTTTCGCGTAAAGAGTCTTCCTTGTTCATTGTCAATACATGCTGCCTGTGGCAATTGCGGCGAGGCCGATAGCCAGGCAATAGATGGCGAAATATTCAATTTTCCCGTGTCGGACAATGGAGAGCATCCAGCGGCATGCAATCACTCCGGCAATGAACGCTGTGACGGCTCCGATGATCATCGGTGCGGCATCCAGGTTTCCGGTGCCTGCTTCTTCAGAAACCTGAAGTAGTTTCAGGAAGTTTGCCCCAAAGATCGGGATCAGAACCATTAAAAAGGAAAAACGAACAGCCTGGCCTCTTTCTATGCCAAAATACAGGGCGGTGCTGATGGTAGCTCCGCTGCGGCTGATGCCCGGTAACACGGCCAGGGTTTGTGCCAGGCCGATCACCAGGGCACTTTTCAGGGTGACATCCTTTTTGTTCTTCGGGACATAACGGGTTAGAATCAGTAAGGTGGCGGTAATAAGCAGCATAAACCCCACAAAGACCACCCGACCTTCAAAAATACGCGCTATCTGTTCCTCAAAAAGTAATCCGACAATGGCTGTGGGAATGGCTGAAGCCATCAGAAGGAGGATAAACTTCATTTCCGGGTTCCACCGGAAACGAATAAAATTCATTATAAGGCGAACAATGTCGCGCCAGAAGACCACCACCACACTTAAAAAGGTGGCCCCATGCACAATGATGTTGAAGGTGAAAAAATCCTGGGGGTCTTCAAGTCCGAATAAAACACCGCTCAATTCCAGATGCCCGCTGCTGCTGACTGGTAAAAACTCAGTAAGGCCTTGCAGCAGGCCCAGTATCAGTGCTTCAAACCAGCTCATTAATTATTTCTTTTTGGCAGGTTTTGACCTGGTGGGGTTTTCCCGCTTTTCCTTTTCCTTGCCTGAAAGGTTGGTGGTTTTCTTTAAAATGGCGTAGATCTGCATCCCGTAACCTGCCAAAACCAGCAGCGGAGCGAGGGTCAGTCTCCTGAAGTTGAAAATGGCATCATCGAATGTTGCGGGATCTTCACTGCTTCCGCCAATCATCAGCAGGAAACCAAAAGCCGTAACCGCCAGGCCAATAATGAGCCAGAGGTATTTGTGCCTGTCGAATAAAAGGGCGTCGCCCTGTTGTTTTTTATGCATCAGTATAAATATAAAAAGTCGGTTTTGATTTTCAGGTATTTTCTGACAGCAAAATAGGTGGAGATCCAGCTGATTATAATGCCGAGCAACAATACCACCGCAAATAAAGTGAGCAGCATGCGGGTGTCATAAAAAGCTGTCATTTCCGGTATTTGCCGTTGGGCAGCGTACAGCGTGGCAATCAACAGCAGGATGGTGATGCCTGCCCCGACAATGCCCTGTAATATGCCGCGAACGATGAATGGACGGCGGATAAAGGCCTGGGTGGCGCCTACAAGCTGCATGCTTTTGATCAGGAAGCGTCTGGAAAAAACGCTCAACCGGATGGTGTTGTTGATCAGTGCGAAGGCAATCATCAATAAAAGGATGCTGAATACGAGCAATCCGGCCCCGATACGCCTGACATTCTGATTGACCAGGTGTATCAGTGATCGCTGATAATCGATGTCGCTGACAATGGGGGCTGCCGAAATCTCCTCCTCGAATACCTGCAGGCTGTCCGGGTTTGCATGGCTGGCGGTAAGATTGACCACTATGGATGCAGTCAACGGGTTGTAGCCCAGGAATTCCACAAAATCCTCGCCAAGTTCTTCCATGAGATCCTCAGCTGCTTCCTCGCGGGAAATAACCCGGGTCTGGCTGACTGCAGGCATGTGATCCAGTTTATCCTGCAGTTGCCTGATGGATTGTTCTGCAGTGTCTTCTTCGATGAAAAGGGATACGGCAATACTTTCACGCATGTGGTCTGAAAGTTTTTGTGCCTGGAGGATGATCAGGCCGAGCAGGCCCAGGACAAACAGCACCAGCGTAATGCTCACGACGGTGGAAATGTAGGAAGACTTTAAACGCCTGCCGATGATTTTGTCTTCTTTCCTTGCCATAATAACGGTTTATCCTGCGAGCAAAATTAATAAAAATTGTTGAAAGAGAATTTATCTGTAATTTTGCGGGAAACGGCGCAATTATGGCAAACAGAATCATGGATCCCATTGGCCGGCTGATGGGTTTACGTTATAAATCGCATCCCTGGCATGGTGTGGAAATAGGTAAAAATGCCCCGGATGAGATCACTTGTTTTATTGAAATGGTGATGACGGATACGGTCAAATACGAGGTGGACAAAATCAGCGGATACCTGAAAATTGACCGGCCTCAGAAATATTCAAATGTGTTGCCCGCACTGTATGGCTTTGTCCCGCAGACCTTATGTGACGCTGAAGTGGCTGCTTTTGCCATTGAAAAGGGTGGCCGTGAGAATATCGTAGGGGATAATGACCCGCTGGATATTGTGGTACTGACTGAGAAATCCATTTCTCACGGGAATATCCTGGTGGATGCCCATCCCATTGGTGGGTTCCGGTTGATTGACCGTGGCCAGGCCGATGACAAGATCATTGCTGTGTTAAAGGATGATGCCGTTTACGGGGGTATCCGCGATATTGTGGATTGTCCGCCGGCAGTGCTGGAAAGGTTAAAGCATTATTTTCTTACGTACAAAGACCTTCCTAACACACGGCTTGATATTGAGATCACCCAGACCTATGACGCAAAGGATGCCAGGGAAGTGATCCGCCGGTCGGTGGTGGATTACCAGATGAAATTTGAGAACCTGGACAACATGTTGTCAGAGGTTTAACCGGCTCCCCCTCCGCCCGAGGATGCGCCTGCTCCGCCTCCTGCAGTGCCGCCTCCCCCGGCCCCGCTGGCAGAACTCATGGTTGTGCTGGTGGTGGTGATTACCGTGTTGATGGTATCTCCTATAGATTGTAACCGGGCATTGTGCAACACGATCCAGGCAATATAACCGGTATTGCCGGAAGATTCCAGGCCTTCGGTAAGGTTTCTGAAATATTTAGTTCCCAGGCCGAGTGCCAGTCCGTAAACCAGGTATTCGTTGACTGTCTCTTCATCCAGATTATCCATTTCTGATTGAAAATGAGATCTTTTCAGATATTGACGCAAGGATTTCCACTGCCGGTATGTTTTTTCTCCTTCTGCAGTCCGTTGCAGCATCAAAAAGGCAACAATGAGAGAAATAAATGAAAGCCCGGCCGGGAAAAGCATCCAGGGACCATAAAAAATGGCCATCCCTATGAATCCCAGCATGGCTATGATGCTGATCACCAATCCGATCTGCTGCCCTTTTTTGCTTTGCTGGTCAAACCAGCTTTTCTTCTTTGCCTCCTGCGTTACTTTCTTCTTCCATTTTGTAAAAAATTTCTGCATGCGGGTGCTCTTCTTTTTCATGCGTTGCAGGGATAACTGGTCTTTGTTTTCGGCTAACTCATTAAACAGGAAATGCAGCAACTCATTTTCGAATGGCAAGAGGTTTTCCTTGTGGGTTTCCCAGTATGTCCGGTTCAGAATAAAGGATGTTTTGGTGAGTTTCCGGGTTCCAAAAAATCCCTTTTTGGTTTCCTCTGTACTTTCGAGCCGGACAAAGCCCCTGTAAGCGAGGTGAAACAGGGTGGAAACCATGGCATTGCCGTTGACTTCCGTGCGGTTCATTAAGTAATTGACAATGGCGGGTTTGTCTTTGGCTGGCAGTCGGGTAAAAGCCCCGGGCTTTTCGCTGAGGGAGGGCTTTTTGCTGTATTTCCTCAGCAGGGTGACCCAGATCAGAATGTACAGCAGTGATACAGGGAGGACCAGTTGCTTTCCCCTTTGATGGCGGGCTTCTTCCCTGGCCTTTTTTTCCATGGCCTCGCGTCGGAGCCGGTTGGCCTCTTCGGTAAGTGCAGCTGCTTCCTCCATGACCTCCTCACGGATCTCTTTTTCTATGACGGGCAGGCCCGGGAAAACCCCTGCCGGGTATAAGGCCCTTAATTCCAGGTAGCTGTTGGCCGGCAAACGATCCAGGGTTACCTGGATGATCCCATCTTCAAGTATTTGCGAGACGGCATCCAGGGAGCCATGGACCCAGTGCGCGGGTTCCCCTTCAGGCAAGGGCTCCGGGGGGTATATGCGGGCACGTATATGATGGATGGATTGGTCCCATTCGTCCGAAATGAGCTGGTAATAAAAAAGGGCGTTGTCCCGGTATTTTTCGGTGGCCCCATCAGCCGTGAAGCGGAATGTGAATGTGCGTGTGGTGTCACTGGCTTCAAAAAACAGGCGCAATTCTTTTTTGGTCCCGTTTTCAGTAATTTTCATGGTTCCGGGAGCTTCTGAGTCGCTTTCTGTATATTCCTGGTCTCCTTCGAATACCCGGAGATTACTGAAACTGGCTTTTCCGTCCAGTGGAAAGGACCGGTAAACAAAAGAAAAATCACCGTCAAAGGTAAATTCACGGTCCTCCCTTACTTGCATTGACCCGTCCTCATTCAGGCGAAGCTCCATGTCCAGGGCACTCATCCGGTAATCCTTGCCCTGGGCGGAAAAGCATAGCAAAATAAATACCGCGGGCAGCAGCAGGGCAGCCGTTCTGATCCTGGAGTTATGTGGTTCTTTATGCATGGTCACCTGGGTGTTTTCCGGGAACAAATATAGGCACAAAAAATTTGTTTTTTTTCTGTGCCTGCCCCGCATTTATTGCTCCTTTAGGGCTGCTTCGCATTTGAGTGTAAAAACTTTGCCGGGCAGAGACCTGACTATCCCTTTAAACTCAAGGCTGAGCAACACTGAGGATGACTTGCTCAGGTTGAATCCTGTTCCTGCAATAATCCGGTCTATTGGAGCATCCGGGTTATCCCCCAGGAAGCTGGTCATTATTTTTTCCTCTTCTGTAAGGACTACGAACAGCCCTGGTTGGGTTGCCTGCTTCTCTGTGTTCCCTGGTTCCCAGTTCATAATGTATTGGATGTCTGCTGCACTTTCCAGAAGGTGAGCCTTGTTGATGCGGATCAGCTTATTGCAGCCCTGGCTGTAAGGATCGTTAATCCGTCCGGGGATGGCAAATACATCCCGGTTATAGGTGTTGGCAATGTTGGCAGTGATCAGGGCGCCGCCGGTTACGGCTGCTTCTATGACAATTGTGGCATCACACATTCCGGCGATGATGCGGTTTCTTTTGGGAAAGTTCTCCCGGTCCGGCTTGCTTCCGGAGAGGAAGTCTGTCAGAAGAGCCCCGTTTTCCGTGATCTTTCTTCCCAAAAAGGCATGCAGTGGCGGGTAGATCCGGTCAAGGCCGTGACCAAGGGCGGCCGCGGTGAGTAAGCCGTTGTTAAGTGCCGACCGGTGTGCACAGGCATCTACTCCGTAAGCCAGGCCGCTGATAATCATTGGATTATATGGCGCTAACCCGGAAATGACCTGTTCACACATTTCTTTTCCATAAGAGGTCATTTTCCTGCTGCCGATCACGGCCAGTATGCGGGGGTGATTCAGGTTGGCCTTTCCTTTGACGAACAGCAGCAGGGGGGCGTCTTCACATTGTTTTAACCGGTAAGGGTATTCTTTGTCCTGGTAAAACAGGGGGCGGATGTGGTGTTTGCGGATAAAGTCTATTTCCCTTTCCGCTCGTTTGAAGTCCTTATATTGACTGATTTTTCCCGCGATGCTGTCGCCGATCCCGGGAATTTTTTTCAGGGAATTTTGGTTTTCCCGGAATATCTCTTTGACGTCTCCGCAATAACTGATCAGTTTTTTGGCGGTTATGCCACCAATTCCCGGAATACGGGTGAGGGCGATCTGGTATAATAATGCTTCTTCCATGGCATATAAATAAAGGTAAAAATATACCAAAAGGAAGTACCTGCCTTGCAGTTCCGTGCCTGATGCGGCGTGAGGTCATTTTTTTCTGCCGGAAGGCCAGACGCGTGTATATGACCAATGATCCTGTCCGGATTCAGGCTGAAAAGTACGGCTTTTCTTAAACCGTGAAAACCGGATAATTTGACCAGGCTGGTTCGGTTCAGGTTCCGGTTACGAAGTTTGTTAAGCCCTGGAGACCAGGTAATGCAACCAGGGTAATTGCGCGACAGTTCAGTAGGTTTTGGTCATGGTGGAAGGGATCACGATGATGAAATCGGCCAGATCCAGGTTCTTCTCATGAACTGATTCTGACGTTTCCTGCTCCACGGTGCTGATGGTAATGATCTCCAATGGTGACTCCCCGTAATATCGGAGATACCAGTTAATTCCTTCGTCATTGTTGGAGTGATAGGTGCCGTTCAGGTGCAGGAATGTGCCTCCTTCTGTCAGGTTTTCCAGGATGAAGTGGGCCATTGTGGCATCCTTGATTGCTTGTGCCTTTGGAAGGTTTTCGTTGATGTGGGCAGGCATGTCACCCATCTCTGACATGGATTTGTAGCCGGGAAGATCCGGATCATAAGGGATTGGCAGGGGAGCCATATATTGTTTTGCCAGCGGGCTTAATGTGTCCAGGGCTTCGAGTCCCGCACGGTTTACAAGGGCGGCATAGCGCCTGGGAATGTTGGTGGCAATGTACTTTAGTTCGTTTGCCCTGGCAAATTCCAGCAGGGGCCGGTAGTCTGTCTGATAATTGCTCCAGATTTTGGCCTCCGCTGTGAAGTGCCGTTCCTGGATGATCCCGTCAAAATACTCATCCAGTAAAAGTTGATTGTCCGCCTCGAACATTTCTGCTCCGATGGTTAGCAGGCTGTCTTTTTCTCTGAACAGGTCCATGCCCAGCTCATGTTGCAACCAATGTGCAATGGGGCTGTTGTGCAACTCGCCGAATAAAACCACTTCTGACTGGGTGGCTGCCGTGCGCATTTCTTCGTAAGTTGCAGGTTCTCCAGTGTTTGTGAAGATCCGGTAAGCCGGTTTCTCCTGTGCCGGAACACTAAGTGGTCCTATTGCCAAAACGATGACTGTGGTGAGAATGGTTTTTATCATCTGAATCATGTTTTTAATTCACTCCCAATAAATGAGAGGGGAAGTATGTCTCTGATTGTTTCAACAATGATGATTTTACCGTCTTCTTTGGAAAGGAGCACCTTCATCGGAAGTTGTTGGGATGCTTCATATTCGAGCAGCACCTGCCGGCAGGCTCCGCATGGAGAAACGGGCGCTTCAAGATGGAATTTCGGGGAGCCTGCACTGACCGCGATTTTCGTCATGGCTACCCCGGGAAATATGGATGATGCGGCAAAAGCAGCCACCCGCTCGGCACACAATCCACTTGGATAAGCCCCGTTTTCCTGGTTGGACCCCCGGATCATTTCACCATTCTGAAGCAAAATGGCTGCCCCTACATAGAATGAAGAATAGGGAGCATAGGCCTTTCCGATCATTTCCCTGGCTGCTTTTACCAGTGCTTGTTCATCACCCGGTAAATCACGGATGTCTGGTACTTCAAGGTATTGTAAGGTGATTTCTTGTTTTTTTATCATAAACGATCACAGCATTTTCCTCTGATGGTTTTTGTTAATCAGATGGCAATCAGGCTTTATTATAATGTAAAAGTAGTCATAAGGAGCATATTCCCGTGGAGTAACCCTTACTGAATATACGTAAACCAGGATAAAATGTTTGCATGACCTGGAAAATACCTAAAAACGTTGCAGTTTGATCAAATTTTGGCTATATTTGTTGTATGCCTGCAGAACAGAGGTAAAAATTGATTATAGATTTTTTTGAAATGATTGTTTAACCCAAAAAATCCATATTATGAGTAATTCAAGCGGAAAAGTGTTGTTTGGTTTTATCTTTGGAGCCGCAGTAGGTGTGGCAGCTGGTCTTCTTTTTGCCCCCAGCTCAGGTGAAGAAACAAGGAAAAAAGTGACGGAAAAAAGCAAGGAGTACACGGATGAGCTCACCAAACAGGTCAATACAAAATTTGACGAGTTGAAGAACTATGTTGGTGATTTAGCCGATGATGCCAGGGCAAAGGTGAAGAAATCAGTTGCTGAAACAAACAAATAAGAACCCTAAATTTCTTCCATGGAAGGCAAGGAGTTGCTGGCACACATTGTCTCACTGAAAGACAACATCCAAAGGTACCTTGAAACCAGGCTCTCCTATTATGGGGTCCTGACGTTTGAAAAGGCCGCAAAGGCCTTGAGCCTTTTGATGGCCAATTTATTTGTGGCGGCGATTTTGCTGCTCGCACTTTTTTTCATTTCGGGTGCGGCTGTCTGGTTTCTGGGTGGTCTGTTGGATTCTTATGGCTATGGGATGCTCATTGTCGGTGGCTTTTACCTGTTGCTGGCATTGATATTCTATGCCAGGCGAAGGAATATTTTCGGAAGGGCAGCCATCCGTATTTTGCAAAATTTATTTATCCGGGATGACTCTCCTGATCCAAAAGATAAAAGCAAGGTATGATTCCAATTGATCGTTTAAGGAATGTCAGGACGATGCAGGATCTTAGAGTAGAGAAGGCACGTCTGCGTTATGAGGCACTGATGGCCGAAAAGGATCTGACCGATAGTTTCCGGGCCATTGATAAAATCCTTACCTTTTTCTCTTTGTTTCGGCGCGCTGCCGGAGGTGCGCGTTACGCATACGGAATTGTTTCCCGGCTGTCGGGTTTTCTCAGTGGTCTTTTCGGGAAAAAATCCAAAAAAAGAGAGGCCGGGAAGGGACCGGATCCTGAAGTGGTTTCTTACTGATACACCTGACGGTGCTGATTGATACGTCTGGCTGATTGATACACCCGGCTGAAAAGCTTCCCCCGTTATTTCTCACCGAATTTTATATTTAACTGTACAATCTCCGGTCGGTTCCCGATTCGTACGGGTGGGCCCCATGTGCCGATACCGGTGGATACATAAGCATGCATCCCGTTGATGTTTCTGTAGCCATGACTGAGCTGGTAAACGGATTGTGTGATATAACTCAGGGGCCATAACTGCCCGTGGTGGGTGTGTCCGGATAGCTGCATGCTGACACCCAGTTTTGCTGCTTTTTCCAGTTCCAGGGGTTGATGATCCATCAGGATAACCGGATAATCCATGTCGGTATTATGCAATAATCTTTCCAGCGAAAGACGCGCTTTCCCACTGAAACGTTTTTTGTCGCGATCGTCCCTTCCTGCCAGATAAAAACGGTCTTCGATATTCAGTACAGTGTCCCGTATCATCTGAATTCCATGATTTTCAAGGTATGTATGTGCTGTAGCTGCCCCGCCGATATGTTCGTGGTTTCCCATGATGCCATATATTCCCAGGGGGGCCTTCAATTGTTTTAATGTTTCCCCTGTGTTTTGGCGAATGAGGGGCTCCAGGTCTTCATCCAGAATGTCGCCTGCAAGCAGGATGATGTCCGGGTTGAGGCTGTTGACCTGCCCGATGATGTGTCTTAAGTGCCCGTTTCCGATAACAGTCCCCAGGTGAATGTCTGACAGTAAAACTGCTTTTATCTGATCCCTTTCTCCTTGTTGTTTGCTGTCGATCTGAATATCCATCTTTCTGACTACCGGGTTGCGGGCATTGATAAACCCCCCGGTGATCAGGAATGCCACTGTGACAATTGTTCCCGTAAACAACAGGTAACGTGTTTTATCCATATTGCCGGTGATGAAGGCCGGATAAAATGGCAGAAAGTGGTGAATAAGCCTGAACAAATCGAAAAGCAGCACGGCCAGAAAAAAGTAGAGTAATGCGGCCAGCCAGAATGAGCCCGTCCATATAAGGACATCGCTCACTGTACCCAGGTATATCTTCTCCAGGATTCGTCCGGCTATATAGGTGGCGGCAAGCATCCAGAAGATCCAGATAAAGGGGGTTTTTAAGGAACTGCCTTCGGGCAATGCCTGCATCCCGCGTGCAAATACATAATAATTTCCCAGGAGGTAGATGGTGAGTACGATGCCGAAGAACAGGAGGAAGGCCATGGTGCGGGTCATTATTTGGGGGTTAGAGGTTAGAAGGTGGAAGGGGAAGCTGGAAGCTCGAATGGTCGAAGTTGGAAGCTCGAAGCTGGAAGTTGGAAGCTCGAAGCTGGAAGTTGGAAGCTTGGGGCTGGTGGTTGGTGGATGTTGTCTGCGGGAGGTTGCATGGAGTTTGTGGTTTGTTGGTGCTGATGTGTCTCCGGTTTACG
>CAYXEH010000010.1:37551-43805 GCA_964463915.1 uncultured Bacteroidales bacterium
CGGCGCTAACGCGCCTGATGGTTATTAAAGTAAACAAAGGTTGGAAATAAATGTTCTCTTAGGTAGGAGAAAATACACCTAATTATCTATCACATTATGGATTTAAATGGAAAAACGGCTATTGTGACAGGTGCCACTTCGGGTATCGGTCGGATAACAGCCATTGCGCTTGCCAATAAGGGAATGCGACTGGTGTTGCCGGTTCGGGATATGGACAAGGGAAAGGCTTTCAGGGAAGAATTGGCGGAACTGACTGGTAACAAAGAGGTGGAGGTGATGCATTGCAATCTGGCTTCTTTTGATTCCATCCGTCAATTTGCAGAATCTTTCAGTAGAAAATATAACCGGTTGCACCTGTTGGTGAATAACGCCGGTACCTGGGAAACCGAAAGGAAGTTATCTGAAGACGGTATCGAGATGAATTTTGCCGTGAATCATCTTGCTCCTTTCTTGCTGACAAATTTGCTTCTTGATACCATTGTAGCCAGTGCCCCGGCACGGATCGTAAATGTGTCAAGCGCGGCGCATAAGCAGGCTACCATGAACTTCGATGACCTGGAGGGCGAAAAGCACTGGTCAAGTATGCGTTCTTATGCCCAGAGCAAGCTGGCCAATATTTTCTTTACCCGGAAGCTGGCCAGGGACCTGAAGGGCAGGGGGGTAACTGTCAATTGCCTGCACCCCGGCGTGGTTGAAACCCGGTTGTTTGATAAAATGTCCGGGTTATTCCGGTGGCTTTTCGGATTATTTATGATATCACCGGAAAAGGGGGCGCAGACGAGTATTTACCTGGCCGTTTCACCGGAAGTAGAGGATGTAACCGGGGCATATTTTGCCAAAAAGAAGATTGCCAAAACCACACGCCATGCCCGGGACATGGATGTGGCTGAGAAACTCTGGGAGGTCAGCAGGGAGTATGTGGGAATATAAGATTAACTTGCAAAAGATCACAGGGTAAAACACTCCTGTCAGGAGCCATGGCAGCATACCATTTACCTGCGTCAGCGAGCGGTGGTCAGCCTGTTGGCGTGCTTTTGCCAGGAACCACAATGCAGAATAAGGATTCCGTGGCCGGTCATGTGCCCGGTCCTGGTAGCCTCTGAGAACCCCAATGGTTAAATGAAAACGAAATCCGATGTCTCAAAAAAATCATTTGCAGGATCAAACCAGTCCCTACCTGCTGCAACATGCCGATAATCCGGTGAACTGGTATCCATGGGGCAAAGAAGCCCTGGCCAAAGCCAGGAAGGAAAACAAACCTTTGCTGGTCAGTATCGGCTATTCCGCCTGTCACTGGTGTCATGTAATGGAGAAGGAAAGTTTTGAAGATGAGGAAGTGGCCCAGTTGATGAACCGCTTTTTTGTTTGTGTGAAAGTTGACAGGGAGGAACGGCCAGACATTGACCACCTGTACATGAATGCTGTACAGCTGGTGTCAGGAAAAGGCGGCTGGCCGCTGAATTGTTTTGCCTTGCCTGATGGACGGCCATTCTGGGGTGGCACCTATTTTCCCCGCGAACATTGGCTGGAGGTCCTGGGCCGGGTGGCTGAACTTTTCAATGACCAATACAGCGATGTGGAACAACAAGCTGAGAACATCACCAAAGGGCTCGCAGATGCTGCTTTTGTGCCGGTGAAAGAAGAACAAGCTGCTTTTGACAGGGGTGATGCCGAAAAGCTTTACCGGGACGTGACCGGGATTATGGATGCTACGGAAGGGGGAATAAAAGGAGCGCCGAAATTTCCCCTGCCTGTGAATCAACTGTTTTTACTTCACTATTACCAACAGACCGGGGAAGAAAAAGCCCTGAAACAGGTGTTACTGGGGCTGCGTAAAATGGCTTTGGGAGGTATTTATGACCAGGTAGGCGGCGGGTTTGCCCGATATGCTACCGATGGAGCATGGAAAGTTCCCCATTTTGAAAAGATGCTTTACGATAACGGGCAACTGATGTCATTATATGCAGCTGCCTGGAAAACAAATCCTGACCCGTTGTTCCGGGAAGTGGTGTATGATACCGCTGCTTTTGCCGAACGCGAACTGACATCCCCGGAAGGTACGTTCTATGCTGCCCTTGATGCCGACAGTGAAGGAGAGGAAGGTAAGTTTTATGTATGGACGGAGCCGGAAATTGATGAAGCCCTTGGCGATGAAGCCCCGTTGATCAGGGAGTATTTCCAGGTGGGGGGGAAAGGCCACTGGGAAGGTGAAAAAAATATCCTGCTGCGGATTCCGGATGATGAGGCTTTTGCCCGCCAAAAGGATATGGATGTGGAGGCTTTACGAGATCTGGTGGCACGCAGCAGGAAAAAGTTGCTGGATGTAAGAAGCCATAGGGTCAGGCCTGGGTTGGATGACAAGGTGTTGGTGGCATGGAATGCTTTGATGATCGAAGGATTGGCCGATGCATTCGCTGCGTTCGGGGAGGAAGGTTTTTTGCGCCAGGGCCAAAGAGCAGCGGATTTTATTCTTGATCATGCCATGCAGAAAGACGGCCGTCTTTACCGCTATCTGCGTGGAGGAGAAGCTTCCATCGACGGATTTCTGGAGGATTATGCCCTTTTGTCAAAAGCCTTGTTGCGCCTTTACGAGGTGAGTATGCACCTGCCTTACCTGGAGGCGGCGCGAAAGTTGACAGAATATGTCCTGGATCACTTTACCGCCGAAGGCACCCATTTACTTGCGTTTTCTTCGAAAAAATCGGAACAGCTGGCCTCTCCGTTTTATGAGTTTTTTGACAATGTGATCCCTGCATCCAATAGTGTGATGGCCAGGGTGTTATTTTATCTGGCCAATTATTTCGGGGAAGCGGAATGGGGGCAACGAAGCTCGCTCATGCTGCGCGACATGATGGATCTTTTGCGAAGCCATGGACATAGCATGACCAACTGGGGTGTTCTGTTGCTGCATCACACCGCTCCTTTCCATACCATTGTGATCACCGGGGAGCAAGCCCCGGAAAAGGCCGGGGAAATCAGGCAACGTTTCTTGCCTGATACATTGCTTGCTGCCCGAAAGAATGACGGGCCTGAGTTGCCACCGGTTTTTTATGAGCGATTTGTGCCCGGCAAAACCATGATTTATGTATGCGGGATGGGTTATTGCAAAGCCCCGGTGGAGGATGTACAGGCCGCTTTCAAACAGATGAAGGCGTAGCGGACGGGGTTCGGGTACACCGGCAAGCCGGGCATTACCGGCCCGGATGATATCTGTTCTGTAATTCCCTGATCACCGCTTCCCAGCCTGTGTCCCGGGAAATCAGTAATACATTCAGGTGATAGATCAGGTCGGCGGCCTCTTCAATGAAGCGTTGCGGATCTCCGCTTTCTGCTTCAAGGGCCAACTCCACAGCTTCCTCGCCCAGTTTTTTGGCTATGCGTTTTGGCCCTGCTTCAAATAACCTGGCCGTATAACTTTTTGAAGGGTCTGCGTTTTTCCGGTTATTCAGCAACTGTTCGAGCTCTTCCAGAAACCCGGTGTTTCCTGTCTCGCTTTCGGCAACGATCTGTTGATATTTCGCAGACAGGTTTCCTTCCCCGAAACAGGTGTCTTGTCCCGTGTGGCAGGCCGGACCGGCGGGTTCGGCTTTCGCCAGGATGCAGTCGTTGTCGCAGTCGGGCAGCAGTTCTTTCAGATAGAGAAAGTTGCCCGAACTTTCGCCTTTTGTCCATAGCCGGTTTTTACTTCTGCTGAAAAAGGTCAGTTTGCCGCTGTCAAGGGTCTGTAAGAGGGCTTCCCGGTTCATCCATGCTTGCATCAGGACCACGTTGGTGGCGGCATCCTGTACAACTACAGGCAGGAGCCCGCCGGTTTTTTCGAAATTGAGATTGTTTAGGTTCATAAGGTTAGGGGTTAGAGGGTTAGTTTGAAGTTAGAGGTTAGAAGCTCGAAGCTGGAAACTGGAAGCTTTAAGGTGAAGGTTTGAGGCCCGGCACCTGTGTGATGGGTGTGGAAAGGGTTTAGAACTTCATAGCCTGACAGGAATATTTTGGTTTTTTAAAAATGTTTTTACTTCGGGGATGCTGATGACGCCATAATGGAAGATGCCTGCGGCCAGGGCGGCGTCGGCCCGGCCCTTTGTGAATACATCCAAAAAATGGCCCGGCTTCCCCGCTCCGCCTGAAGCAATTACCGGTACCGGCACAGCCGTTGCCACTTCACTGGTAATATCCAGGGAAAAACCTTCCCGGGTACCGTCAGCGGTAAAGGAGGTAAGCAAAATTTCTCCGGCACCACGATCGCAGACTTCTTTTGCCCACTCTGTGGCATCAATGTCTGTCAGCTTAGTACCGGCATGACTGACCACCTGCCAGCGACCATCAATGAGTCGCGCATCAATGGCCACTACCACGCACTGGTTGCCAAAAGCATCCGAGAGCCTGGTGATGAGTTCCGGGTCGCGCAGGGCGGCCGTGTTGACCGACACTTTGTCGGCCCCTTTTGACAGCAGTTTTTCGACCTCTGCTTCGCTGCCGATGCCGCCTCCGACAGTGAAAGGGATGGAAGTGGCCGCGGCCACTTCCTCTACCACGCGAAGGAAGGTGGTACGTCCTTCAAGGGTGGCGGTGATGTCGAGCAGGGTCAGTTCATCGGCCCCCCCGTCGGAGTATCTGGCGGCCAGCTCTGCCGGGTCGCCGGCATCACGAAGGTTTCCGAAGCTGACACCCTTTACGGTGCGTCCTTCTTTAATGTCAAGACAGGGGATGATTCGTTTGGTAAGCATGGGCAAAAAGGTTAGTTATTTATTGGTTCTCATGGGCCATGGATCGGGAAAGCTGCCAATGGTTCGGTAAACGGCCCTGGCTGGTTGTTAGTTTTCATGGTGTCAATGCCTAAATAGCGTTGACCGTTTTAAGGCATTGACATTGAAGCCGGATACCGGGGCATGCGGCCTGAGCCTGGCAGGTCAGTGCAGGGACAGCGGAAGTCCGGCATCAGGGGGGGTAGTTAAACTGACTGAGGTCTTTGAGAGAGATTTTTCCCTCGAAGATGGCTTTGCCGGTTACCGCTGCATAGAGTCCGCAAGATCTCAGCAGTTCGAGGTCTTCCATGGAGGCTACGCCGCCTCCGCCGATGAAACTGGCTTGTGGCCAGCTATTTGTCAGGGGGCTGTAAAAGCCGGGGTCCGGACCCTGCATGGTGCCGTCCCTGCTGATATCGGTCACTGAGAGGTAGCGCCACCCTGCTTTCAGCAAAGCTTCGATGGCTGTGTGTGTATCTGTTTCCGTGGACTGCTGCCATCCTTTTACAGCTACCCGATCCTTGTCAATGTCTACGGCAGCGATCAGTTTTTCCGGTCCAAATTCGTCAATACAGCGTTTTGGGATGTCGGGATCAGAAAACAGGAAGGTCCCGAGGTTCACTTTCCGGGCCCCGACCTCCAATACTTTACGGATCGATTCCATACTCCGGATACCTCCGCCGTAGTCTATCCGCAGGGATGTTCCCTCCGACAGGGCTTCAAGTACCGGCAGGTTGACGGGTTGGCCCTGCCGGGCTCCGTCCAGGTCTACCAGGTGCAAATGGGTGATCCCTGCCGCCTCGATGGCCCGTGCGGTGTCGAGGGGGCTTCTGTCATAGGTCATTTGCTGGTTAAAACGTCCTTTAACCAGGCGGACGCAGGAGGCGTCCATGATGTCAATGGCTGGTATGGCAATCATAAGCTGATAAAATTTTTAAGGATTTGCATACCTGGTTTCCCGCTTTTTTCCGGGTGAAACTGCAGGCCGAAAAATTGATTGTGATTGATGGCTGCTGTAAAAGGCTGATCGTAGTGGCAAAGGGCAATGGCCTGGTCGCTGACAGGCATGTAATAGCTGTGAACGAAATATGCATGGCTGTTTTCCGGAACCTTTTTGAACAATGGTCCATGTAGTGCGTACAGGCTGTTCCACCCCATATGGGGGATCTTGAGATCACCCGTAAAACGTTTGATCTGCTCCGGGAATATTCTCAGCCCTGTCATGTTTCCCTCCTCGGAAGAGGCTGCCATCAGTTGCATGCCCAGGCAAATTCCGAGTACTGGTCCGTTGAACCCCTTGATGGCCTCGTCCATGCCCTGTTGTTTGAGCACTTCCATGGCGGGTTTGGCATGTCCCACGCCCGGAAAGATCAGTTTATCCGCATCTTCCAGGTCTTCGGGGGAAGCAGCCAGCCCGGCATTGATGCCGAGCCGTTTCAGGGCATTTTGAACCGAGGCAATATTGCCGGCTTTGTAATGTACGATTTTGATTGTCTGTTTCATGACAGATTA
>CAYXEH010000010.1:43905-47015 GCA_964463915.1 uncultured Bacteroidales bacterium
CCGGCCGGCCATATCTGAGCTTTACGCCATCCTTTTAAGTTTCATAATGTGCCCTTGGTGGAGGGCATGGTATCTGTATTGTTCCTGGCAACGGCCATCTTCAAGGCCCTGGAAAAAGCTTTGAATACGGCTTCAATCATGTGATGGTCGTCTTCTCCGGAGGCTTCAATGTGCAGGTTGCATGCAGCGGATTCAGAAAATGACCTAAAGAAATGTTTAAAAAGGGTCGCAGGTACCGTTCCGATCTGTCTTCCTGAAAGGCGAACATCCCACTTGAGGTAACTGCGCCCGCCAAGATCTATCAGCACCCTGGCGCGGCTTTCATCCATGGGCAATTCAAACCCATAGCGCTCCATTCCCTTTTTTTCACCCAAAGCCTTTTGAAGTGCCCTGCCCAGTGAGATGGCCGTATCTTCAATGGTATGATGGGGGTCCACTTCCAGGTCCCCGCTGGCGTCCACTTCCAGGTCCATCATGCCGTGCCGGGCAATTTGCTCCAACATGTGGTCAAAAAACGGGATGCCTGTACGAATATTGGCGTAAGCGCTTCCTTCCAGGTTAATCCTGAGGGTGATATCAGTTTCGGAAGTTTGCCTCCGTATGGTGGCCTGGCGGATTTCTGCCGGGCTGCCTGCATCACTCCGTTTACTTTGTCCGGCACTTTTTGTTGGCCCTGCTGTTGAAACCGCATCAGTATCTGCTTTCTCTGAAATTGCCGGATCATAACTGGCCCAGGCCTCAACCAGCTGTCGGTTTTCTTCCTCCGTACCGACTGTGATGCGCAAGCAACCGCTGCACCCAGGTTCCTTGCTGCGGTTGCGGACAATGATCCCGTTACGTGCCAGTTGGTTGTAAAGCTCATCGGCCTTTTTGGTTTTGATAAGCAGGAAGTTGGCATCCGAAGGGTAAACCATTTCAGTCAGCGGCAATTCCCCGAATATCCCGGCAAGCTTATCACGGGAGGTGGTGATCCGTTTGACGTTCATCTTGTAAACGGCGTAACTGTTAAGCGCTTCTTCAGCCAGCCTTATGGCCGGTGTTCCCAGGGTGTAAGGGAAACTGATGTTTTGCATCACCCCGGTGATCTCCCGGGAGGCATAAGCCACCCCGATACGGGCTCCGGCAAGCCCAAATGCCTTGGAAAAGGTTTGCAGCACAACCAGGTTCGGGTAATCTGTGATCATGGGAAGCAGGCTTTTTTCAGGACAGAAGTCGATGTAGGCTTCGTCAACCACCACGATGCCATTGAAATTCTCAAGCAATTCGATGATTGTTTCTTTTGCCTGCGCATTGCCCGTCGGGTTATTGGGATGACAGACAAACATCAGCCTGGTGGCGGGGGTAACGCTCTGCAAAGCCTTCTCAGGGTTGATCTGAAAATGCTCATCAAGGTTAACGGAGATCACCTCCAGGTTGTTTATTCTTGCCCTGACCGCATACATGCCGAAGGTGGGAGGAAAGACCATAACCTGGTCTTCACCGGGCTGGCAAAAACAACGCATAATCAGGTCAATGATCTCGTCACTGCCGTTTCCCAGTAGGATGTTGTCCCGGTTCACTCCTTTAACCGCAGCGAGTTTTTCTTTGAACTCTTTTGGCTCCTTGCCGGGATAGCGGTTTATACCGGGGGGCATTCCGGGGAAAGTTTCCGGTAACTCATTGGCATCCAAAAAAACTGAACCACTTCCTTCGAATTCATCTCTGGCTGAGGAATAGGGAGTGAATGCCGCAATATGTTCCGGGATCATTGATTTCAGATTAAATCGCATGAGGATGGATTTTTGGTGAATTATTTTTCTGTTTGTATTCGTTGAAGAACAGCGTTTGCGTGGGCATCCAGCTGTTCAGCCCGGGCCAGCTGCAACACAGTTGGTGCAAGCCCCATCAGCCCTTCCCTGCTGATCTCCTGTGTGGTAATGCTTTTCATAAATGCTGCGGTGGTAATCCCGCTCCATGCCCTGCTGGCTCCCCCTGTGGGAAGAGTGTGGTTGGTTCCGCTGGCATAATCTCCGGCAGATTCCGGGCTGTAATTGCCCAGGAAAACAGAGCCGGCATTGGTAACTTGTTCTGCTACTGCCGGGGCATCCCTTACGGATAGAATGAGGTGTTCAGGTCCGTAATAGTTGCTGATATCCAGGGCCTGGGTGATATCTGTCACACAGATAGCCAGGGCATGCTTCAATGCCTGGCTGGCGGTTTCCCGGCGCGAAAGATTTGCTAGCTGGGTGTCTGTTTCTGTAATGGTTTGCCGGATCAGGTCCATACTGTCTGCCAGCAGTATGACCTGGCTGTCAGAACCATGCTCAGCCTGAGACAGCAGATCGGCAGCCACATAGGCCGGATTGGCTGTATCATCAGCGATTACCATAACTTCCGACGGGCCGGCGGGCATATCAATCGCCAGGCCCCGGCCGGCAAGCTGCATTTTGGCACTGGTGACCCAGGCATTGCCCGGACCAAATATTTTATCCACTTTTGGGATACTTTCTGTACCAAAAGCCATGGCGGCAATGGCCTGGGCTCCGCCCACGGTGAAAACGCGGATGTCAAAAAGGCTTAAAGTAAAGAGCAGTTCCGGGGAGGCCCCGGGAGGGGTACAGGCGACAATTTCCCTGCATCCGGCCAGTGTGGCCGGGATGACGGTCATAAGGACGGTGGAGAGGAGAGGAGCAGTTCCTCCGGGGATGTAGAGACCCACTTTTTCTATGGGAGCATAACGGATGCTGCATTTAACACCAGGCATGGTTTCCATTGTTGCCGGTTTTGGCAGTTGTGCCTCATGAAAACTGCGTATGTTCCTCATGGCCTGCCTTACAGCAGTTTTCAGATGCTGGTCCACATCCATGCCTGCCTGTATCAACTCCCGGTGGGAAATCTCAAATTCCGGGGGTGCCTGTCCGTCGATTTCCAGGCATATTTCACGCAGGGCCTCGTCTCCGCCTTCTTCCACCTGCCGGATGATCCGGCTGACTTTTTCCTCCCGCCCGGCTGCATCCGGGGAAGGGCGGCTGAGTAGTCTTTCATAGTCCTTGCGGGTGATGTTGGGAAGGACGGTGATGTGCGACCCCTTGGGGGTCTGAGGGCTCTGTGGTTGCTGGCCGGTGTTAGTG
>CAYXEH010000010.1:47115-54189 GCA_964463915.1 uncultured Bacteroidales bacterium
GACCCCTTGGGGGTCTGAGGGCTCTGTGGTTGCTGGCCGGTGTTAGTGGCGTTAGACCCCTTCGGGGTCGTAAGGTTTTTGGATTTGGATTGTTGGGTCATGGTTATGTGGTTTTCTGGTTTATCGGGTGCTGGGCCCCTCCGCTTGTTGGTTAATTGATTGTTGGTACCCATTGGCCATGGGCAGGAAAGCTGCCAATAGCTTGATAAACGGGCGAAGCGGTTGTTGGTTGTTTGTTTTTCTGACCCCCGGGGGGCTCATTTTCGTGACTATTTGTATTGGACGTTTGCTTTTACGACCCCGTTGGGGTCACATGTTACTCCGACCCCAACAGGGTCGTATGTTATTGGTGGTCGCATGCTACTTATGTGACCATTTTTTCGATGGGGACCACCAGGATGCCCTGGGCGCCGGCTTCTTTCAACTTGTCAATCACATCCCAGAAATCATCTTCGCTGATAACCGAGTGCAGTGAGTACCAGTCTTTTTCGGCCAGCGGCATAATGGTGGGGCTCTTGATGCCCGGGATCAGGGAGATGATGTTGTCCAGCTGGTTTTTCGGGGCATTCAACAGAATATACTTGTTATTGGCGGCTTTCTGTACCGACCTTATACGGAACAGCAATTGTTCCAACAATTTGTTGACCTCTGCCGGAAGGTTTTTCCCGCTTATCAGCACCGCTTCGCTTTCCAGCACCGTTTCCGTCTCTTTCAGTCCGTTGCTCAGCAGGGTGCCTCCGGAGCTGACAATCTCAAAAATGGCATCAGCCAGACCGAGGCCCGGGGTCACTTCCACTGATCCGCTGATGGGATGTATCTCAGCGTTTAAGTTGTTCTCCCTCAGAAAATTATCCAGCAGAACAGGGTATGAGGTGGCAATTCGTTTTCCATTTAAAAATTCTTTCCCCGGGTAGTTCATTGAACGGGGAATGGCTACTGAAAGTCGGCAGCGTGAAAAGCCAAGGGGCTCAATGATCTCCACGTCCTTGTTTTTTTCCAGCACCTCGTTGAGTCCGAGGATCCCGGCATCGGCCACACCGTCTTCCACATATTGGGGGATGTCGTCATCACGAAGAAATATCAACTCCATGGGAAATCCGCTGGCTACGGCCTTCAGGTTGTTGTTTCCGTTCTGGATGCGGATGCCGCATTGTTTCAGCAGCTTGACCGAGTCTTCACTCAGGCGGCCACTTTTTTGAATGGCCATTGTCAATGTGTTGTTTTTCATTTTTGGATTTTTTTGTAAAATAAAAAAGGGACCTGCCTGAAGCGGCGGGTCCCTTTTGCTGGTCTTTTTTTGATACGATGCTAATGGCTTATCATACCCGACCCGGTCCGCCGCCTTTGGCGCAGATGATGTACATGATGAGTATGATGGATCGTTGTCATTTTGCTTTGATTATGTTGTTTGTGCTGTTTGGTTTTTTTGAAGAACCCTTTATCGGGGCTTATTGGTTCATGTTGTTTTTCATAAGGGCCCAATTAGCAGAAAGCCCCGGGTGTTTCCCGGGGCTTTCTGCTAATTGGAATTATGTAAAATCCATGACAGCACCGTTCAACACCCTTTGAGGGGAGTTGTATGATGGTGCAGATGATGGATCGTGTAAATCATTGTTTGTGTTTTTGCGTTGGCAAATGTAAGGGTAATTTATTATAAAACAAAAAAATTTTATTATTGTTCGTGAGGCCGGCAAGTTCTTCGGGGCCAGGTTAGCGGGTGGGACACCTTCGTTCATAACCATTCAGGGGCAGGCGCATATATAACCATTCAGGGTAAGCGCGTATATAACCATGCAGGGTAGTTGCATGCATAACCATTCAGGGGCAGGCGGCCTGGCTTCCGGGCTGGCAACTAAATGTATCCGGATTTTGACATAAGGCTGAAATCAGCCAGGGCCATTGCCGTAATGGCCTCAATGACCACGGGTGCCCGCAGGGCAATACAGGCATCATGACGCCCTTTAACCTCCAGGATGTCCTCCTTGTTGGTCTTCAGATTCAGGGTTTTTTGCGGCTTACCGATGCTTGAGGCGGGCTTGATGGCCACACGGAACACCAGGTCATTGCTATTGGTTAATCCGCCGGTAATCCCTCCTGCGTTGTTGGTCAGGGTTTTGCCGGATTTGCTGGTAATGGGGTCGTTGTGCACGCTGCCTTTCATACCTGCGGCGGCAAAGCCCGAACCAAATTCAATTCCTTTGACCGCAGGTACAGCGAAGGCCAGGTGGCTGATGACCGATTCCACTGAGTCAAAGAAAGGTTCCCCCCAGCCAGGCGGTATATGCCGGGCCCGGCATTCAATCAGCCCGCCGATGCTGTCTCCCTCATCCAGGGCTTCACTGACCGCCTGTTCAATGTCGGGCCTGCCGCCTGCTTCGATGAGTTTTGCAGACAAGGTGACCCCCTTCAGTAGCTTCTTTGCCACTATGCCCGCTGCCACCAGCCCCAGGGTGAGTCTGCCTGAAAAATGGCCGCCGCCACGGGGGTCATTGAATCCCAGGAAACGCTTACGGGCAACCAGGTCAGCATGTCCGGGCCGGGGTTTGTCAGCAAGGTGACTGTAATCTTCTGAGCGAACATTTTTGTTAAAGAATAGAACTGTCAGCGGTGCACCCGTGGTATATCCGTTAAATAAGCCGGAAACGATCTCTGGATTGTCCTCTTCTTTGCGAGGGGTGGTGCCTTTGGCAACGGGTTTGCGGCGATCAAGGTCTTTCCGGAAATCATCTGCCGATAAGGCAATCCCGGCAGGGCATCCGTCGATTGTCACCCCAATGGAATGTCCATGAGATTCTCCAAACAGATGTGTTCTGAATATGTGGCCGAAGCTGTTCATTGGTATATAAATTTTGTGTGGTCCATAAAGATCCGGGGTGGCATGGTCACCAGGGGGCAGGTCTTTTGATCACTTTGTGATGGTTTCCAGGTCATTAAAAAATCCGGGGTAAGATTTGTTCACCGCTTCTGCCCCTTCAATGATTACCGGGCCTGTGCCGGCCAGGGCAGTTACGGCCGCCGCCATCGCGATACGGTGGTCACCGTGTGAACTGACAGAGGCTGCTTTTGGTTTTCCACCTTCCACCAGCATGCTGTCTTTCTCAAGCCGGATAGTGATGCCCATTTGGGCAAAAATATCCTTCAGTGTCGCGGCCCGGTCACTCTCTTTTGCCCTGAGGCGGCTGACTCCCCTGATCCTGCTGATCCCCTGGCAATGTGCGGCCAGTGCGGCCAGGGGTGGAAAGAGATCCGGGCAATCAGTGGCGTCAAAAGCAAAGGCGTTCAGTTTATTTCTTTCCACGCAGAACCCCTCGCCGGTCCCTTTGACCCGGGCTCCCGAAGACTTTAACGCATCCAGGATTCTTTTATCACCCTGGAAAGAACCGGGAATTAAATTGTCTACAACAACCTTTCCGGCAATGGCCCCGGCAACCAGCAGGAAAGCGGCTCCGCTCCAGTCACCTTCTGTGGTGAAACCGCAGGCTTTGTAAAACTGGCCGGGAGGAATGGTGAAGTGCCGGTAATCTTCGTTGATTGTTTCAACGCCGAAGGCTTTCATCACATTTATGGTGAGATCGATATAGGGCTTGCTTTTCAGCTGGCTGACATGGAGGCTGAGTTCTTCTTTTGCATACGGGGCGGCAATGAGGATCCCGGTAAGGGCCTGGGAACTCAGGGAGCCGTCAATGCTAACCCTGCCACCTTTAATGGGCCCACGAATATACAGGGGTAGTTTCCCGTCGGTGGTTATGCAATGTACGCCCACTGCCTGTAATGATGCTGCCACCACTTCCATAGGACGCGCCAGCAGGCTTCCCTGCCCGGTCATCTGAACTTCTTCGGAAAAGAGGGATGCAATCCCTGAAAACATCCGGATGCTTAATCCGGATTCCCGGCAATGCAGTGGGGCTTCAGGAGGATGGATCCCACCCGTGATGTGCACGTCTTCTCCCACTTCTTTCACGGAGGCACCCAATTTACGGGAAACATCCATGGCTGCCATCACATCATCAGCTGCCCCGGGCCTGACGATTATTGAGGTGCCCTTTGCCAGGGTGGCAATGGCAATGGCCCGCTGTGCTGCACTCTTCGAAGGGGGTGCCTGAATGTATCCTTCAACCACCGAAGGCAAGCTCTTTTTCTTCATCGATCAGTTGGGTTATGATTGTTTCCTCCAGTCCGAACCCGGAAATCACCAGGTCGTGAGCGCTGTGGTGGAAATATTTAAGACTTGATTGGGTCAGCACAAAAACCTGCAGCTGCTCCTTGTCGGGTTTTTCGTGAAGCTTTTGTGCCAAAACGTCCGGTTCTGGTCGCTCCCCGATATAAAAGGCGGCGGCTTCCACTCCCTGGTGGATCAGCCATTGTTCCCCTCCGATCACCGGAATGCCTTTCTTTTTGCTGTAGGCGGTTACCGCAGATGGCTTGTATATGGCATCCAGCAAAATCTCATAGTTAAGGGAGTCCATGAAAGGAGGGATCGCTTCGGGCAGCAGCGCGGACACCACGGCGTCGAAATGGCGGGATGGGCCGTTCGCTTCCCATGGAATGGTATTGCAATCAAATGAAGCTGCCAGTTTTTTGGCTTTTAAAAACGTCCGGTTGCTGATTGTAACCTCTGCGCCGGCATGTACCAGGCCATAAATGGCTGCCTTTGCCGCACCTCCTGCTCCAAGCACCAGTACCTTCAGTCCTTTCAGAGAAACCCCTGCTTCACGGAGGGCGCCGGTTACCCCCACATGGTCTGTGTTATTTCCTTCAATAACTCCGTTTTGTTGCCGGATGCAATTGACCGCACCAATTTCCCTTGCCGCCGGATGTACTTTATCGACCAGCGGGAGGATCTCCTCCTTGTAAGGAGAGGTGACACTGGCACCCTTAATGTCCAGGCTTCTGACAATGTTTATAAGGTCTTGTGCTGATTGCGGGCGAATCCTGGTATAAAATGCATTTGGTTGTTTTTCCAGCAGCGGACCGAACAGCTGTGGACTTTTGCTATGCAATACAGGGCTTCCGAAAACGGTGTAGAAGGTATTTTTCATTGTGTTTGGATCCGGGTAGGGGATACCCGGAATATTTTCAGTGAATACTTATATTTCATGAGGCCAGGGTGCCTGCCGGACTTTAAAAGAACCCCTGATTATATGGTGGGTTCCTGTATGCTTTTAAAGCATCCTGACAAAATCTTTCAGCTCCTGGATGGGAATGGGCTCTACCACCACATCTCCTATCCCCTCCATTAACACAAAATGGATGTGATCGGTTTCCTTTTTCTTGTCCTTAAGTAAGGCCTTAAATATGGTTTTCGGGCTTGTGGCAGATGCTACGGGCAGGCCAAGATTCATCAGCAGGCTGACGATCTCTTTATGTTCCGCTGTACTCAATTTCCCCCGGTGTACCGATAATTTTGCCGCGAATGCAAGTCCGATGCTTATAGCCTGTCCATGAGGGATACCGTCGGTTTTCTCCACGGCATGCCCCCAGGTATGCCCCAGGTTTAGTTTTCTGCGTTCGCCCTGCTCCACTTCATCTTTGTTGACGATCTCAATTTTGGTTTTTATGGAACGGTTCACCAGTTTGTATACAGCATCCTCATCCAGCTTAAGCACAGATTCGGCATTTTCTTTAAGGAGATTAAACATCTGGCGGTCGGAAATCAGGCTGTGTTTTACAGCTTCAGCCAGGCCATGTTTGAGTTCTGCCTTGGGGAGGCTGCTGAGCATGGTGGTATCGCACATGACAAAGGCCGGCTGTTTGAAGGTGCCCATGATGTTTTTGTATCCGTTCAGGTTCACCCCGTTTTTCCCGCCGATACTGGCATCTATCTGAGCCATCAATGAAGTGGCGACAAAACCGAATTCCACCCCGCGCAAAAAAATTGATGCCACAAAGCCTGTCATGTCGCAGACTACGCCGCCACCAACCCCAAGAATGAATGCATCACGTCCGGCCCCTTCGTCCATGAGCCATTTGCAGATCTTTGCAACGGTATTGATTTTTTTACTGTTTTCTCCGGGTTCCATGACATAGGCCGGATAATCCGGGATATGTCCGGCGTAAAGTCTATGAAGGTTTTTATCGGTAATGATGAAAACGTTCCGGCCGGGTATATATTCCTTTAAAGAGCTCAGCGGTTCTCCCACCAGGATGCGGCTGTTCCTGTAAAGGCCTTTGACAAATAAGGTTTCCATGTGAAGGTGATTTATCTCAAAGATAGGACGAATTTCTGAATTTGCCGGCCATAAGCCTTTCAAAAGCTTCGGGGGTCAATTGCTGAGCGGCATCACTTAAAGCTTCTGACGGGTTGTGATGTACTTCAACCATCAGTCCATCAAATCCCAACAGCAGTGAGCGGCGGGAGACGTGGAGGACCAGTTCGCGTTTTCCGGCAATATGACTGGGATCGCATAGAATGGGTAAGCCGGGGATCTGCTTCTTCAGCCAAAGAGGGATTGCCCATTGAGGAACATTCCTGTATCGCGTTTTTCCATAGCTTGAAAAGCCCCTGTGAATGGCCATGATGTCCTTGACTCCCGCCTCACTAATCCGTTCAATGGCGCCCAGCCAAAGGGCGGGATCCGGGTTGACCGGGTTTTTAACGCAAACTTTGACATCGGCTCCCTGAAGTGCATCGGCGATTTCCTGCGTGGCAAAAGGGTTGGCGGTTGTTCTGGCTCCGATCCACAGGCAGTCAATGCCATACTTCAGTGCTTCATAAACATGCGTGGTGTTGGCCACTTCTGTGGCTGTTTTCATTCCTGTTTCCTCCTTTACACGCTGCAGCCAGCGGAGTCCGGCGTTGCCCACACCTTCAAAATTCCCCGGGCGTGTCCGGGGCTTCCAGATGCCGGCCCTGAAGAAATCTGTTCGTTCGCCAGCGGCCAGCTTCCTTGCTGTTCGCAAGAGCTGATCTTCGGACTCAGCACTGCAGGGCCCGGCGATGATTATCGGCTGTGGTCTGGCAGCGGTACGTTGCCGGGATTGTTTGCTCTTTACCTGTGCTTCCATTGGGATTATTTTTTATTTGAGTATAGTCTGAATTTTATTGGCTTCTCTGATCAGTTCAAGTATTTCAAG
>CAYXEH010000011.1:0-54167 GCA_964463915.1 uncultured Bacteroidales bacterium
GGGAGAAAGACCTGGGTCGTTTGAGGGGTTTCGGTCATCGCACACTTTGTGCCACCGACCTTGGCTTCTTTTTGTATTCACTGCAAAATATTTATCAGAAGCATGGCGGGTTGGAGGTCGTGTTTGACGAGGGGGCATCCCGCGGAAGCGGGTTAAAAGATGGCATCTGCTATTTTCGGGAGGTGTTTTTTGGTATTCCTTACCCTCCACGAACCCTGAAGCATGTGAGTAATCCTGCTGCCGGCTCGGCGGCCAAACGATTAAATATGTTTCTCAGGTGGATGATCCGCAAAGATGACTGCGGAGTCGATTTTGGTATCTGGGATACCTTTAAGCCCCGCGATCTGTATTGTCCGCTGGACCTTCATTCCGGAAGGGTGGCCCGCAGGCTGGGGTTGCTTTGCCGGAAACAAAATGACTGGAAAGCGGTGGAGGAGCTGACTGCAACACTTCGGCAGTTCGATGCCGATGATCCGGTGCGTTATGATTTTGCCCTTTTTGGGATGGGGGTTGGCGGTCGCTCCGCAGAAGAGTTCATTGAGTGATGAAGTTCCCGGGTAAGTGGTGAGCATGAGTCAGCGGAAAGCTGTATTTTTGCAAAAAAAGACCATGATGCGCATTGATATCCTGACCCTATTCCCGGGGATGTTTGCCGGCCCCTTTTCTCATTCCATTATCAAGAGAGCGATGGAGAAAAAAATGGTGGAGATCCACTTGCATGATATCCGTGATTATTCAACCGATAAGCACCGGAGAGTGGATGACTATCCTTTTGGGGGAGGAGCGGGAATGGTGATGATGATTGAACCCATTGAGCGATGCATTGCCGCCCTGAAGGAGGAAAGGGAGTATGATGAGATCATTTATCTGACTCCCGACGGCGAAAGGCTGGAGCAGTCCATGGCCAATCAGCTGTCTGTACAGAAAAACCTGATGCTGCTTTGTGGCCACTATAAGGGGATTGATGAGCGTATACGGGAACATATGATTACCCGGGAGATCTCTGTGGGAGATTATGTGTTGTCTGGAGGAGAGCTTCCGGCTGCTGTCCTGGCCGATGCGGTGGTGCGACTGATACCCGGCGTGCTGGGCGATGAAACTTCTGCCCTGTCTGATTCATTCCAGGATAACCTGCTGTCGCCCCCGGTATATACCCGTCCGGCCGATTATAAGGGTTGGCAGGTGCCGGATGTGTTGTTGTCAGGCCATGACAGGAAGATCGCTGAATGGCGGCATGAAAAAGCGGTGGAGCGAACCAGGGAACGAAGGCCCGGCTTGCCGGATGAGTGACCCCGGCTTTTGGCCGGGAACACCTGGCTGCCCGGACGGGGATACCTGGCTTATCAAATGGGAACACCTGGCTGCCCGGACGGTTAATCCTGGCTTTTGGAAGGGGATAGCCGGATGCCGGATCAGGGCAGTGAGGGATGTGCAGGTTTTTCCGGGGAGGTGTCGGGTGAGATAGTTCTGATCAAAGGGCTTAACTTTTTCCGGTGATATGAAAATAAAATCACTTTCCGCTATTATAGTTCCAAATAATTCCCTAAATTTGCACTCCATTTCAGCAAAATAGCACACATAAAAATACAATACCGATGAACCAGACGGAAACAATGCGTTTTGTGCAGGATAACCTGGTAGAAAAGAGGGAGTGGCCTGCATTTAAAGCTGGTGACAATGTCACCGTTTACTATAAGATCCGCGAAGGAAACAAAGAACGTGTCCAGCCTTTTCAAGGTGTAGTCATACAGCGCAGGGGCAATGGTCCGACGGAAACCTTTACCGTACGCAAAATATCCGGTAGCATCGGGGTAGAGCGGATATTCCCTGTGCATTCTCCCTTTATTGAAAAGATCACCCTGAATCGTCGCGGGCTGGTGCGGCGTGCACGGATCTTTTATCTGCGTAAGTTGCGTGGTAAGAAGGCTCGTATCAAGGAAGCACGGCGCTAATCAGGCGTTTTTAGATATCGCATTCATAGAAAGCCCTTTATTATTAAGGGCTTTTTTTTTATTTTCGCATAAGGTATTGTATTTTTTGCCGGTGAGGATGATATGTATCGTGTGGGATGGTATGTGTCGTGTAGGGTGATATGTTTCATGTGGGTTGATTGTGTCTTTGGGTATGGAGTAAATTTCTTGCCTGTTGATGCCACCACTGCCGCCTGTTTTCAATTCCTGTCATTTTATGTAATTGTATAAAAACCGAGGATATGAAAAGAATAGTTGAATGTGTTCCCAATTTCAGTGAAGGGAAAGATATGGGGGTGATTGACAAGATCACCCGGGAAATAGAGTCAGTTGAGGGGGTGAAATTGCTTGATGTGGACCCGGGTCAGGATACGAACCGGACAGTGGTTACCTTTGTGGGAACCCCCGATGAAGTAGTGGAGGCGGCTTTCCAGGCTGTAAAGAAGGCATCCGAATTAATTGATATGCGCAAACACAAGGGAGCTCATCCGCGAATGGGAGCAACCGATGTCTGCCCCCTGGTGCCAGTGTCAAATATCACCATGGAGGAAACCATTGAGTATGCCCATAAGCTGGCCCGGCGAATTGGAGATGAACTGGGTATATCTGTGTATTGCTACGAGAATGCAGCACGGAAACCTGAACGGAAAAACCTGGCCAATTGCCGTAAGGGCGAATATGAAGGGATGGCTGAAAAACTGCAGCAGCCTGAATGGACGCCTGACTTTGGCCCGGCTGAGCTCAATACCCGTGCCGGTGTTACCGCAGTAGGTGCCCGCGATTTTCTGGTGGCTTATAACATCAATCTGAATACCACCTCAACCCGTCGTGCCAATGCCGTGGCTTTTGACGTGCGTGAAAAGGGTCGCGTCAAGCGGGAAGGCCATCCCCTGACAGGCAAGATTGTCAAGGACGGGAACGGAGATCCTGTGTATATTCCCGGCACCCTGAAAGCGGTCAAGGGCATTGGATGGTTTATCGAGGAGTATGGGGTGGCCCAGATATCTATGAACCTGACCAACATTAAAGTGACTCCGGTGCATGTGGCATTTGATGAGGTGTGTAAGAAAGCGGATGCCCGAGGGCTGAGGGTTACCGGATCAGAACTTGTGGGGCTGGTACCCCTTGATGCCATGCTGGATGCAGGTAAATACTTCCTCCGAAAGCAGGAGCGAAGCCTGGGTGTATCCGAATCCGAACTGATTAAGATCGCGGTGAAATCCATGGGGCTGGATGAGTTAAAACCTTTCAATCCAAAGGAGAAGATCATTGAATACATGCTGGAGGATGAGAACGAGAAGAAGCTGGTTGATATGACGGTTCAGGGATTTGCCGATGAGACCGCCAGTGAGTCACCTGCCCCGGGTGGCGGGTCTGTTTCTGCTTATGTCGGAGCCCTGGGCGTTTCCCTGGGAACCATGGTGGCCAATTTGTCGTCTCACAAACGTGGATGGGATGAACGCTGGGAGGAATTCAGCGTGTGGGCTGAAAAGGGGCAGGCCATTAAGGATGAGTTGCTTTTCCTGGTGGATGAAGATACCCGCGCGTTTAACCGCATCATGGAAGCATTTGGTATGCCGAAAAAATCGGAAGAAGACAAAAAACTTCGCCATCAGGCCATTCAGGAAGCCACCAGATATGCCATTGAAATTCCTTTCCGGGTAATGAAAAAAGCCTATGAATCCATGGAGGTGATGCAGATGATGGTAGAAAACGGCAATCCCAATTCCATTTCAGATGCCGGAGTTGGTGCCCTTTGTGCAAGGACGGCTGTGAGAGGCGCCTTCATGAATGTGAAAATCAATGCGGAAGGACTGGAAGACAAGGCATTTTTTGAAAAAATCTTTGGAGAAGCCCGGGAGATTGAGGCTGCTGCACTAAAGAAGGAACAGGAAATTGTGGCCAGCGTGGAGAAAACCATTAGCTAGCCGTGAGTTCCCTGGCCCTGTCGAGTGCACATTCAATATTTTCGCAAATATTTTCTTTTCCGATATCATCATAGAGGCCTTCCTTGATCAGGGCTCTCATGGCTTTGGGAGTTACCCCTGACAACAGGATTTTTGTGCCGTGTTTCCGGGAGCGGTCACAGAAGCTACGCAGGTACTTCATTCCTGTTGAGTCAATAAAAGGAACCCGCCGCATCCTGAGAATACGGACTTTAGGTATTATATGGATCTCTTTTTCAGCTGCTTCAAACTTATTGGCAATGCCGAAAAAGAAAGGGCCCATGACCTGGAAAACTTCTACGCCCTTTGGAACGTCCAGGGTATCCATGTCCTCTGATATATGGGATCTTTCATCCTGTACCTCATGCTTCAATACCTCGATTTCTGAGGTTTCCATGACCCTGCTTACAAACAGAACCAATGCCAGGATAATACCGAATGGCAGGGCAATGTTGAGGCCGACCAGGATCGTCAACAGAAAGGTGGTAAGCAATACAGCCGCCTCGCCACGTGAGCATTTAAGGATACTTCTGAAAGAACGCCATTCACTCATGTTATATGCCACAACCACCAGGATGCCGGCCAGGGCGGCAAGGGGAATCATCATGGCGAGTTTGCCAAGGAAAAGCATAAACAGCAGAAGAATGGTTGCGTGAAACATGCCTGCCAGGGGTGTTTTTCCCCCGTTACGCAAATTGGTCATGGTTTTGGCCAGGGCACCCGATCCAGCCATTCCTCCTACAATAGGTGAAAATATATTGGCCACACCCTGTGCCATCAATTCGGTATTGGGGCGGTGACGGTAGCCGGTTGCTCCGTCCGCTACGATTGCTGAAAGCAGGGCTTCAATGGCACCCAGCATGGCCAGGGTAAAGGCAGGAACAAGCAATTGGTGAATCAGCTCCAGGTTCACCCCGGAAAAGTCTGCAAGGGCAAAGGAAGCGGAAAATTCTCCGAATTTACTTCCGATGGTTTCCAGTTCCATTCCCAGGGTATTCACAAGGAGGGTCACCACAATGATGGCCACCAGTGATCCGGGTATTCTACGGTATATTTTTGGTGACAGTATGGTAATCAGTACGGTAAGCAGCCCTATGGCCCCTGCCATCGGGTTGATCTCAGGGAGGTGGTTGAAATAATAGATCCACTTACCGAGTGGGTCGCCGGGGATGCCGTTGCCCGGAATGCCAAAAAACTCCTGCATCTGCGTGGTGAAAATGATCAGCGCGATGCCGCTGGTGAACCCCACCACGATAGGGTAAGGCATAAACTGGATGATGGTGCCGGCACGGATCAATCCCATGACAAACAGAATAATCCCTGCCATGATGGATGCCACCACAACACCCTGGAGCCCAAACTGCTGCATGATGCCGAAAATCACCACGATGAAGGCACCGGAAGGGCCGCCGATCTGCACCTGGCTGCCGCCCAGGAAAGAAACAAAGAAGCCGACGACCACCGCGGTGATCAGTCCCATCTCAGGCGGTACGCCGGAGGCAATGGCAAAGGCGATGGCCAGGGGAAGCGCCACGATACCCACTATAAGACCGGCGGTAAGGTCAGAAAACAGCGTTTTCCGTGTGTAATTTTGTATGGTAGAAAAGAATACCGGCTTCAACATTTTTTATTTTATCCCGTTATGGCCTTATCTTTGTGCAGTAGATTAACCGCGTAATATTTGCAAAATTAGTCTATTTGCGGGGATTATTTGGGTTTTTTAATCGCAATGCATGTTCTTTTAAGCGAAATAATAACGACCTCCGGATGTCATGATGAAAAATAGGAGTCTTGTCCACCTGTTTGAGCGCAGTGTGAATTCTTTTCCTGAGCGTACCCTTCTCTGGGAAAAAAAGGAACGACAGTATAAAGCAATGACCTATAATGAGGCCTATCAGCAGGTATGTGACACAGCGCGCGGATTGCTGACGCTCGGAGTGGGTAAAGGAGACCGGGTTGCCCTGATAGCTGAAGGCAGGAATGACTGGGTGATCAGTGAACTGGCTGTTTTATTCTGTGGGGGGGTATGTGTTCCTCTTTCAGTGAAGATTGAGGAAACAGCTGATTTACACTTCCGGTTAAACCATGCAGCATGTAAGGGGATTATTGTTTCCGGCAATCACTTTCGGAAAATCCCGGTGCTGATTAAGCAACTGCCCGGCCTTTCCTTTGTTGTAGTGCTTGATCCCATAGAAGAGCAGCTGCCGGATGACGGCCGGGGACCGGGATGTCAAATTCTTGAAATGGAATCTGTCAGGGAACAGGGAAAATTGCAATGGGATGCTGTTGACCCTGTGTTGCAGGAGCGGAAGCGTGGCCTGCTTCCTGACAATTTTGCGAATATTTGCTATACCTCGGGAACCACTGCCGATCCCAAGGGGATTGTTTTGACACATAAAAATTACCTCCACAATGTGGAACAGGCCTCTGCCATCTTTGAGGTTCCGCCTGAATATACATCGCTGCATATTCTTCCCTGGGATCACTCCTTTGCACACACCGTGGGGATTTATGCCCTTATCCGTAACGGGGCCAGTATTGCCTCTTTGAAAACGGGAAGGACGGTCAATGAAACCGTTAAAAATATTCCCGTTTGTATCCAGGAAATTCGTCCCCATTTCTTACTGAGTGTGCCTGCGCTGGCCAAGAATTTCCGCAAAAACATTGAGCGGAGTGTGAGGGAAAAGGGAAGGCTTGCCTGGTGGCTCTTTAACGCAGGGATGAAGGTTGCTGTCGCATACAATCGTGAGGGATACAATAAGGGTGGGGGATTCAGGGAGCTGCTCATGCCCCTGTATCGTTTTTTTGATATAATTCTTTTCAAAAAGGTGCGGAAGGGTTTTGGCGGACGGCTCAAATTTTTCGTCGGTGGAGGTGCTTTACTTGACATTGAGTTGCAACGTTTTTTTTATGCCCTGGGAATTCCCATGTTCCAGGGTTATGGATTGACCGAAGCTTCCCCTGTTATTTCTTCCAATACCCCTGAGTTTCATAAGTTGGGATCGTCGGGAAAGGTGGTGCCATGGATGGACCTGAAGATTTGCGGCGAAGACGGCCGGGAAAAACCAATTGGGGAGCAGGGTGAAATTGTGATCCGCGGAGACAATGTGATGGCCGGTTACTGGAAAAATGAGGAGGCCACAGCAGAGACCATCCGTGAGGGATGGCTGCATACCGGTGACCTTGGTTACCTCGACCATGAGGGTTACCTGTTTGTGCTGGGACGAAGTAAGAGTCTGCTGATAGGCAGTGACGGGGAAAAGTATAGCCCCGAAGGAATTGAGGAGGCCATGATGGAGAATTCTGTTTTCTTTGACCAGGTAATGTTGTACAACAACCAGCAGGGTTATACGTCTGCCCTGATTGTGATTAACCGGGGTGCGGTGTTGCAGTATTTGTCCGGGCAGGGATTGGATCCGGGCACAGAAGAAGGACAGATAGCAGCTCTTGAACGCCTGAAAGCTGAATTGGACAGCTATATTCCCGGCGGAGAGCTGGAAGGTCGCTTTCCGCCCAGGTGGTTGCCGGCTGCTGTGGCGTTCTTATCGGACCCCTTTTCTGAGACCAATGGGTTAGTGAACAGTACCATGAAAATCGTTCGTCCGGCCATACACAGTTATTACCAGGACACCATTCATTTCCTTTATACTCCCGATGGCAAGGACCTGTTCAATGCACGTAACAAAGCAGTGATTTCATTCCTTCAACCATGAGTGAGAAAAAATCCGAGATTGTGAAAGGCTTGCCCATGGAGGCATATACTTACAGCTTGCCTGAATCGCAAATTGCCCCCTGGCCCTTGAAAGAAAGGGATGCCTCGCGCATGCTTGTATACGCCGATAAGCAAATTACAGATGCCAGCTTTCGTCAGTTGGACGAGTTTCTGAACCCCGAAACCATGCTTGTGCTCAACAATACCCGGGTGGTGCAGGCCCGGTTGGAGTTTTTTAAGGCCACTGGTGCAAGGATTGAGATTTTTTGTCTGAACCCGCTTTCCCCTGAAAAGGAGGTGCAAAAAGCTTTGGGTCAGGGCTCCCCGGTTCGGTGGGAATGCCTGGTGGGTAACCTGAAAAAATGGAAGGATGGAGCATTGGAGATCCGGGATTCAGAGACCGGTTTTTGGTTGCGGGCCACCCTGGAGGGCAGCCGGGAGGAAGGGCAGCAAGTCTGTTTCCAATGGAACCCGGCTGACATGAGTTTTGGGGAGGTGCTTGAGGTGGCCGGAATGACCCCTTTGCCTCCCTATATTACCCGAAAGGCAGAAGAAAGGGACAAACATACTTATCAAACGGTTTTTGCGCAGGATGAAGGTTCAGTGGCTGCCCCCACAGCCGGACTTCATTTTACCGCCGGGGTGTTTGAGCGGCTGCAAAAAAAAGGGATTTCCGTCAATTATGTTACATTGCATGTGGGAGCCGGAACTTTCAAACCGGTTACATCAGAAACCATAGGCGGACATGCCATGCATGAAGAGCAATTTCTGGTCGAAACGGATTTTCTGCAGCGGCTCTACGGCCATCAGGGACCCCTGGCCTGTGTCGGTACAACAAGTATGCGTACCCTGGAGAGTCTGTACTGGCTGGGGGCACTGGTAAAAAAAGGAATAAAACCCGCAGGGGAGGCGTTGTATTTGCCACAGTGGACGCCTTATGAATGGGAAGGGGAATTGCCGGTGGCCCGGGAGGCGATTGAGGCGTTGTTACAGTGGGCAAGGGAGAACGACCTTTCACAGATTCGGGGCGAGACTGCCCTGCTGATCACCCCGGGCTATCATTTCCGAATGACCGATATCCTGTTAACCAATTTTCACCAACCGGGGAGTACTTTATTGTTGTTGGTAGCGGCCTTTACCGGGGGCGACTGGCGCCGGATATATAACCATGCCCTTTCCCGGGGTTACCGGTTTTTGAGTTACGGCGACAGCTGCCTTTTATTTAAAGCTCCTTGAATGATGGATATATTTGGAGAAGCTTTCAGAGATTTTATGGCAGGCAGGCCGGAGGAGGTCATCATGGTAAATACCAGCCTTTCCGATGCTGAGCCTTTGCCTGTGCGTTACTTTTTCAGGGGTTATAAAGAGATGCCCCCCTGGGAACGGCTTGTGCTTGAAAAATGCAGAGGTAAAATCCTTGATGTGGGTGCCGGGGCCGGAAGTCACGCGCTTGCATTGCAGGAGATGGGGCACACTGTGGTTGCCATTGATGTCTCCCCCGGTGCCACTGAGGTGATGCAGGCCAGGGGCGTTAAGCAAGCCTTCTGTGCAGACTTCTGGCAGTTTGATCAGCGAGGGTTTGACACCATTCTATTTCTTATGAACGGCATCGGGATTGCCGGCAGTCTTGATAACTTGCCTTTGCTGCTGAGTCACGCGACCAACCTGCTTTCACCAAAAGGTACCCTGTATGTGGAATCCACCGACCTGGTTTATATGTTCGGGGAGGAAGACGGTTCCGTGTTGCTTCCCATGGGAGATCACTATTATGGAGAGGTGAAATATGAGCTCAGCTATAAAGGCCTGAGAGGTAAGCCGTTTTCCTGGTTGTTTGTGGATCTGGATAACCTGTCGGCAACTGCCCGCTCATGTGGCTTGCTTACGGATGTCATTTACCGCGGCAATGACAATCATTATGTGGCGGCATTGCGCAAACAGGAGGAAGCCTAAATCTGTATAATCACAGCCAAGGCAATCAGCAGATCTGTTCCCAGCACCACCATCACATTCATCCCCAAGGCAGGTAATAGTTTTGGTGTTTGCTCACCGTGCCGGATGGCAGTTAGCGACGTTTTGACTGCCAGGGGAAAGGGTAACAACGCAAGGTATAGCCATGGTGAAGCAATCCCCAGTAATGGGAGAAGCAGAATAAACAGAAATACGAACATCATGGAGGCGGCATAAAGCTTCGCTGATCTCTTTTTCCCCAGCTTGATCACTAAATGATTCCTTCCGCCTCCTCTGTCTGCTTCAGTATCAGGAAATTCATTCAACAACAATAACATAGCGGTGAGAATCCCGGGGGGCAAAGAAATGAGCCACACCTCGGGGGGGATAAGTGTTGAAAGGGCCATACCCGGCGACCCGCTCTGGGCAATAAACGCCCCCAGCACGACCAGGGATCCAAGTACAAGTCCGGCAAACAGTTCACCGAGGCTCATGCGTGACAACAGCCTGGTGTAGAATACAATGGTGAAAGCTCCGATCACTGAAATCAGTGCAATGGACCAGTGAGATACCAGGCTGAAATAAAGCCCGATGCCACCGGAAAAGACCAGGGTGATTGCTGCCGCTATTTTAACCTGTCTGGGTTTAAGATATCCGCTGGTCATCATTCCGCTTCCTCCGCTGAAAGGCGTGCGTTTGGTATTAAAATCGATCCCTGTGTAATAATCGGATAGTTCATTGAATAAATTGACGGCCACATGGGCGGAGATTGTTCCGGCCGCAATCAGTATTGCATGCATCCAGTTAAATGACACGCCGGGGTTGTATTTGGCCGAATAAGCCAGCCCAATGGCCACCAGGAATACGGCCAGAAGCAGAAAATTGGCCCTTGTTTGTGCCAGCCAGGCCTGTATGGTTCCTATCTTATTGGTATGAGTCATTATTTCCTCTTTTTGGTGTTGCAATATTACTATATATACAATTAAAAAACCGCGGTTTTGTTTACTTTTGGATGAAAAATGTTGCCTTGACAGACTTTTATAACAGGAAGCTCATAAAGACCGGGGACGGTTCCCATACCCTCTTTCTGCCTGAATTGAATGAGCATTATCATTCGGTTCACGGTGCGTTGCCTGAATCTTTGCATGTGTTCATCCGGGAGGGGTTTGACCTGGTTATGCAAACCAGGAAGAAAGCAGCGCTTAATATCCTGGAAGTGGGGCTGGGTACGGGGTTGAATGCATTACTCACCCTGATGCGTTCAACTGAGGCAGATTGCCGTATTTCTTACCTGGCCCTGGAGCCTTATCCGCTGACTTCCGCGGAGGTTGAGGCACTGAATTTTTATGAACTGATGGGGGGAGAGATGCCGGAAAAAGCATTCAGCCGGATGCATGAACTGCCTTTTTTCCAAAAGGAAACGTTATTTCCCGAATTTGTTTTTGAAAAATGGTCCCATAAAGTACATGAGGCACCTTTGTTGTCTGAGACTTTTGACCTCGTATATTTTGATGCCTTTGGACCGCAGGTGCAACCGGAGTTATGGACTGAGAAGGTGTTTTCCAAAATGTTCGCAGCCATGAAGAAGGGCGCCATGCTTGTTACATACAGCGCCAAAGGTTCGGTTAAACGTGCCTTGAGATCCAGTGGGTTCTGCCTGGAACATCCTGCCGGCCCTAAAGGAAAACGCGAAATGACCAGGGCAGTGAAATAATCAACCGGGGCAGGGGTTGTTTGCTGCCAGTTGTAAAATAGCCATTATTATGTCTTTTACCAATCATCCTTTCGTAGTTCGTGTATATGGTATATGCATTTATCAGGAGCATTTGCTTGTATGTGATGAATACTGGTTTGATACGAATATGACCAAATTTCCCGGCGGGGGATTGGAATTCGGGGAGGGCACGATTGATTGCCTGAAAAGGGAATCAATGGAGGAACTTGGCCGGGAAGTCGAGGTGTTGTCTCATTTTTACACAACGGATTTTTTTCAGCCCACCCGCTTTATTCCCGGAAAGCAACTGATCAGTATTTATTACCTGATGAAACTCCGGGATCCGGAAACCCTGCCGGCTGGCAAGCAGGCATTTGCCTTTGAGGAACAGAAAGAGGGAGCGATATCGCCCAGGTGGATCCCCATGAAGGCGGTTTCAGCAAAAGCCTTTACCCTTCCCATTGATCAGAAAGTGGGTGGAATGATAAAAAAAAGGTGGCCCGGAATCAGGTCCACCTTTGAATAAGCGTGGGGGAGGAAGGATTCGAACCTCCGAAGGCGAAAGCCAACAGATTTACAGTCTGCCCCATTTGACCGCTCTGGAACTCCCCCGGTTTTGTAATTGGGAAGCAAATATACATTTTTTCCAAGGGAATATACAAGCCCGTGGGCATTTGTTGTTGACTGTATTAAAATTATTGCATACCTTGTATGTGATATAGGATTGAGAATGGTTGACTTATATTTACTTTAATCATTGATTCATGAAAAGGATATTTATAATTTGCCTGGTTCTGCTTTATTCTTTTTTCCCGGAAAATGCTTTTGCCAACGGAGTCGGAAGCAATGGGGTAATTGTTGCAGGGCAGGATCGCGATGAAGCGTCGGATCCGGTAATGCCTGAACGTAAGAATGTAATGAAGATCAATCTTTCTTCGTTGCTGTTTTCAGGGGTTTCCCTGCAATATGAACGGGTTATCTCTTCCCGCTTGTCTGTCACTGCCGGTATTAATTACCGGCCTGAAGGTCAGCTTCCCTTTGCCGGATTTATAAAAAACGCCTTTCTTGAGGAGGATGAGGTGAATGCAAATCGCTTCCTGGACGAAACAATGTTTTCTTATATGACCATTACCCCTGAAGCTCGGTTCTATCCCGGATCGAGCGGAGCTCCACATGGCTTTTATCTTGCTCCTTTCTTTCGTTACGGAAGTTGGGATATGACGAGCCAGGTTGAGTTTGACCGCGGGGATGATCCACCAGTTGATCTGCGCATGTCAGGTGATGTGAGTTATTATGGTGGCGGGTTGATGCTGGGGTTCCAGCGCACCCTCAACCGCATGACCGTTGACTGGTGGCTGTTGGGCCCGTTTATCGGGTCGGTTGAGGGCAATGTGGCTGCCCGGGGAGATGGCAATATTAACCTGACAGAGCAGGAAAAAAGGGATATTGAACAGGATGTCAATGACATTGATACCGGCATACTTGATGTGAATGCCAAAATTGGTGATGACCGGGTGGATATGCTGATCGGTGGCGGGATACTGGGTATCCGTGCCATTGGATTTAGCCTTGGCTACCGGTTTTGATGTGCACAATCTGTGTTTGCCGCAAATGATGGGTTAACCGCAAATGAGGGTTCTTAAATAAACCCCCGGCTCACTCCTTCATTGTCTCCTCAATGGCAAGTACACCCCTGTCCTCATCTGTCTTGTGTCCGCATTGGTTCAGTGATCGTGCAATACCCCTGATGGCATTCATCAGGTCGGTGTGTGCCACCGATCCCATATGACCGATCCGGATATAACGGCCTTTGATCTCTGGCAACAGCCCTCCTGCAATAATGACCTCTGCCTCTCCCATGGCTTTCATGAAATCTGGCAGTGAAACATCTTCCGGGAGATATGGGGCTGAGAGGGTATTGGCAGCCACCGTTTCATTTTTTGGGATCATTGACAATCCCAATGCGCGGATGGCTTCGCGAAAAGCCAGGCCAGTCTTTTTATGTCGCTCAAAGCGTTCCTGGAGTCCTTCCTGCAGTATGTTGTTCAGTCCTGTTTCCAGGGCTGTTACCAGGTTCACGGCCGGGGTGCCGAAATAGGCGGGCTTTCCTGCCGTGTAGGCATCCATGATGGGTAGCCAGTTATTCCAGTCGGCATAATAACTGCGTACCCGGGTTTTGCGACTCTTCCATGTTTCCATTGCTTTGGGGGAGGCTACCAGCAGTGCCAGCCCGGGTGGTATTCCGATGGCTTTCTGGGAAGCTGTCAATACTACATCTATACCCCATTCCTCCTGGCGGATCTCCTCACCGGCCACTGAGCAAACACCATCCAGCACAGTAAGTACATTGTGTTTGCGGCCCAGGGCGCCCATGGAAGCAGCATCGACCATCACGGCAGTTGAGGTATCCACATGGGTAAAGGTCATTAGTTTATAATCCCTGTGCTGCAGTTCCTCTTCTATGTCTTCTGTTTTTACCACATCTCCCACCGGGGCTTCCAGGATGGTAATCTTTGCGCCATGTCGTTCGAGTATCTCCGCATATCGTTTTCCGAAATAGCCGGTGGATATTACCAGGGCATGGTCGTCCTCTTCAATGAGATTGGCTGCGGCCATTTCCATGGCCAGGGTTCCTGTGCCGGCTACCAGGAATGGCTGACCTGACGGACACATCCACACTTTTTTCATCATATTCAGGCAGTTGCCGAAAGATTTGATGAAGTCTGGTGCCGTATGGCTTTTTGGAGGGGCGCCCATGGCCTGGAGTACATTGGTTTCACATTCAATGGGTCCGGGAATCATCAGGGTTTTTCTGTTGGTAGTCATGGTTTGATAGGTTATGTGGTTTTTAGTTCTCATGGGTTATGGATAATGGGTGTAGCCCGTATCCGGTGAACGGCCTGTGCGGTTGTTAGTTGTTGGTTAGTTGATTATGTGGTTGAAGGGTTGAATGCCGGCGTGTTGAAGGATTTCAAAAAGCCTGTTTTTTGTATCTGTGTCCAGCGTTTGGATGGGTTGGCGGGCTGGTCCGCCGTAAAGACCCAGGTGATCCATGGCTGCTTTCAATGCAGGAACTCCCCACTTCCTTGTGACGGCTGTGTTTGGGGGGATCATTTTATGCTGTATTTGCCTGGCTTTTTCAAGATCTCCTTGTTGAAAGCATTTATAAATGTGAATGCATTCGTCAGGGGCAATATTTGCCAGGGCAAGGATGCCTCCGACGGCGCCCAGCGACAATGCGGGCAGCAGAAAGCCTGCCGAACCTGCCAACACCTGGAATCCCGGCTTTGACTGCCCGATTACCTGTCCCATTTTTACCAGGTTGCCTCCTGAATCTTTCAACCCGATGATGTTGGGATGGGTGGAAATCTCCAGGATAATGTCAGCCCCCATATCCATACCGCTGTTGGCCGGCATGTTGTAGATCAAAACGGGAATTTCTGAGGACTCAGCCACAGCGTGGTAATGGGTCACCAGTGCCTTTTTATCCATCAGCCCTTTATAGTAAAATGGGTGGAGGACCAGTGCGGCATCAGCTCCGGCGCGGGTGGCCTCTTTGGTAAGCCGGATGGTTTCACGTGTGGATTGTCCGCCTGTGCCTGCCAGCATGATCTTTCCTTCAGGAATGGCCTGCCTGGCTGCATGAAAGGCCTGGGTCTTTTCTTTTTCTGATAGCATCACCAGTTCGCCGTTCGATCCGAGTACCAGGAATCCTGCCAGCGGGTGACGACTCAGTGTCTTAATGTTATATTGGATTTTTTCCGCAGAAAAGTTTTCCTTGTCATCGAAGGAGGTGGGAAGCGGAGGGAAAATGCCGTTGAAAGAGATCATGTTGATTATTGATTGTTGGTTAGTTGGTTTTCGTGGGCTGGAGAATGGGAAAGCTGCTGATGGCCTGGTATACGGGCAAAGCGGTTGTTGGTTATTGGTTACTGGTTTGTCGGGGGCTTTGCACCTTTCGTTTGAGGTAGGCTTTGCCTCATTGGTTATTTGGATACGATGATGACGCATCTCACGTTGACGAGCCCCTGCTGTTTAATGTCAACCTGCAAAGATATGTGTTTTGATTACATTGCAATGCATATTGCGGCTTTATTGTGGTTCTATTGCAAGGTCTGGCCACCCGGGGCGGTGCCGGTCAATATCCGCGATCTCTTGACACGGTGTGGATCAGGGGTTCTCCGTTCTGCAGACGATGGTAATTTTCCAACACCTGCCTGGCCACCGACATGGGGTCGGTCAGGCTGGCCACATGCGGGGTTATGTCAATTTTGGGATGATCCCAGAAGGGATGATTTTCCGGCAGGGGTTCCGGGTCAAATACATCCAGGTGTGCACTGTCTATATGACCATTGTCAATGGATTGGATCAGGTCATTATCCGCCACATGGGCGCCACGGCCGAGGTTGATAACGTGGGCCCCTGACGGAAGCTTACTCAGCAGGTGCTTGTCGATGATGCCGCCAGTGGCAGCGGTGAGGGGTAACAGGCAGATCAGGATATTGCATCCTTCCAGGAAGCGCCCAAGCTGGTCTTTCCCGTAATATTTTTTGTAAGCAGCTTCTTTGCCAGGTGTCCGGCTCCATCCGGAAACTTTGAATCCGGTCTGCAGCAAGTAGTTGGCCACGTGGTGACCGATCATACCGGTTCCCATGATGCCAACCCTTACATTTTTTACGCGTAGGTAACTGTGTCTCTTCCACTGGTTTGCTGCCTGATAACGGCAGTAACGCGTAAGCCTGCGCATGTGTTTCAACACCACGGACAGGGCAAACTCCGCCATGTCGGCCGACAGCAATGGATCAATGATCCGTGTAATGGTAACTTGGGCCGGGATTTGAGGGTCTTTTACCAGGTGATCCACACCTGCCCCGAATGAGGAGATGGCTTTCAGGTTCGTAAATTGGCGAAAGAACCCGGGTGGGTGATTCCAGGCCAGGGCAAATGTGATATCGGCAGGATCTTGCACCTGTCCGGGAAGATAGACCGGCACAGAGGGATCGGCTTCTTTTTTCAGGGCCTCTATCCACCTGTCCAGTTCTTTCCCGGGACTTACAATCAGAATTGACATGGGTACTATGCTTCATCAAGGTTAAACACAGCCCGAATTTAAGAAAATCCTGACAAAACACGATACGGGAGGAAGAATGTCCTGCAATAGACTATCCTTTGATCATGGTCAGTAACATTTTAAATTGTTCTGTGGCATCGACTGCATGCGGAATATCGGCTGGCATAATGATACTTTCGCCGGCTTCCAGCATAAAAGGTTCTTTATCGATAGTGATCGTAGCCTTGCCTTCTGCCACTTGTATCAGGGCGTCAAAGGGAGCGGAGTGTTCACTCAGTTTTTGCCCTTTGTCAAATGCAAACAGGGTAATATTGCCGGTGGATTTTTCCAGCACACGCTTGCTGACAATGCCATTCTCCGCGTAGTCGATATTTTTTTTGAAGTTGATTATGTTGCTGTGGGCAAACTGGCTCATAATAATGTTTTTTTTATTTGCAATAGAAAAGGTACTCAAATGCGTTAATATTCAGTAGAACGTGGTCCGGAGGTGTTTTGTTCATTTTAAATACAGGGTCAATTTATGCTCACTGGCAGAAGATAGAGGTTAAGGGGTAGATGTTATAGGTTAGAAGGGAGATGTTGGCCAGAATAAACCATCAACCAGCGTAATGTCAGCCCCGCCCAACCCTCATGATTTTTTTTACCATTTGCACGTTCTCTTCATTCGTGAGCATTCCAAGCAGGCTGAATGCCACATCAATTGCGGTGGCCGGGCCTTCTGAGGTGATAATGTGTTGATCGATGACCAGCGGAACGTCTTGTACGATGGCTCCGTATGCAGCGAGTTGCTGCCTTCTTTCTCCATGGGGAAGGGCATAGGTGGTGGCCGGACGGTTTTTCAGTATACCTGCCCGCCCAAGCGGTAAGGCACCTACGCAAACTGATGCGATGGGTTTCCCCTGCCGGTTGAACTCCCTGATTGTTTCAAGTACACTTTCGTCAAACGCATCCTCATAATACCCGGCCGCTTCAAACCCTCCCGGGATGGCCATTGCATCATAACTGTCCGCGTCTGTCTGACTGAAGGGAAGTGTTGGAATTACCCGGGATCCCCAGGCGCTGGTTATTTCATTGTGCAAACCGGCAGTATGCAGTGTAACGGGATTCGTTCCGTGGGCGCGGCTCCAGCCCAATACATCAATAAGTGCCGTGGCTTCGAGTTCTTCAAATCCTTTTGGAAGAAAGAGCAATACTTTTTGCATTTTGATAAAGTCATTTATGTCAGCACTTTGTCACCTGTAAGTTTGATGGCGATGGCGCCCATGGGCGCTGTGATGATGATGGACAAAACGGCGATGGCAAGGATAAGTTCTCCGTGCGGGGCACCCAGTGATAGTGGTATGGCTCCGATGGCAGCCTGCACCGTGGCCTTGGGCCAGTATGAAAGTACGCAAAAGCCCTTTTCCCGAAGCGAAAAAGGTGTTTTATTCAGGGCCAGTATCACGCCCAGGCTCCGGGCCAGCAGGCCGGCCAGAATGATTCCCGCCCCGATGAGCCCACTTTCCAATGCCGGTAGCTGCATCCTGGCAAACAATTGGTGAAAAAGAATCCCAGAAATGACGATCAGGGAAAGACTTAAAGCCATCACATGTCAGTTAGAAAAAAAGCTGTTTGTGCAATAAACACAAACAGCCTTTTAAGAAGTGGGACGTGCTGGAATCGAACCAGCGACCTCATGCCTGTCAAGCATGCGCTCTGAACCAACTGAGCTAACGCCCCCTTTTAAGGGTACCGGAACCGAAGGGCACAAAGATAAAAAATCCTGTAATACCCTGTGTGGTTCTTCTGCTGATTTTTTTCGTGGGTTATTCTTTTTCGGGTGGAACAAGCAGTCTGATGGCCTGCCTGCTTCACTCCGTCTCCATCCAGCCCATCCAACAGCGACATCTGAATAATCGCAATCCAGGAAACTGTTATTCGTTATGATAGGGCTCGTTTTTCAGTATGGTGAAAGCCCGGTATAGTTGTTCCGTGAAGAAAAGCCGGACCATCTGGTGGGAGAATGTCATGGCAGAGAGGGAAAGTTTTAATTGGGCTGCCTGGTAAACCTCCCGGCTGAAGCCCCAGGGCCCGCCCACTATAAAAAGGAGTTTCCTGGTAGACCGGTTCATTCTTTCCTGGATGAATCCGGCAAATTGAACGGAGTTAAAAACCTTTCCCTTTTCATCAAGCAACACAGCGTAGTCGCTTTCTTTTATGTGTCCAAGTAACAATTTGCCTTCCTGCTCTTTGCGCTTTCCGGCCGGAAGTGCATTCCACTTTTTCGGAGCAGTGACAATGTGGGTTTCGAAACTTGTGTACCGTTTGAGGCGTTGCCCGTAGGTATCAATGGCTTCTCTGAGCCACAAATCATCTGTTTGGCCGATGGTCAGCAGGGTGATTTTCATCTGGATAATATTACGGGTGACCAATGTTATGTTTCCTGGTGATGAATATTTGCGTTTCCCGGTAATAAATACTGAGCTTGTAATGAATACTGAGCTTGAAGAAACATACAAAAGTATGGATTTTTCGTTTTTGTCTTTTGATCTGATTTTGTAGGTTTGTAGTTGATTCATGCACAAATTGCCACAAAAAAACGGGACAGCCTGCATGGTTAAGGTACTTTGGATCAGTTTTTGAGGCATTAAACATTTAAGCGTTTGTTACTGATCACAAATGTATTCTCCTGGCTTTTGACTTTCATCACCATGATGCTAAAATGCAATGTATTGGTCCTTATGCTATTGTGGCTTTCTCCCTTATCGGGGAACGCCCAGGAGGCAGTTGAGGTAGAATCCGGAAATGATGATTCTGAGAAGGCAGTCAGGGCCATTGTTTCTGCCATTGAAGATGGAAGTTCCCGCCGGATCGCCCAATATTTCGGCTCCAATGTGGATCTTTACCTTCCCAGGGCCGAGGGGACTTTCAGCCGGTCCCAGTCCGAGATCATTTTTAAGGATTTTTTTGCTGATTGCAATCCCAAGTCTTTTTTTATCAGTTATCGGGGAACGTCTATGGATGGTGCTTTGTTTGTGATCGGAATGCTTTCTACGGAAGAAGGGGGAAGTTATCGGGGGTATTTGCTAATTAAGGATGTAGCAGGTTCCTTTGTGTTACAGCGGGTACGATTTGAATAATCTGCCAGGATTGGAAGAGATCAGGTTCCTCATTATTCGATTGGTTGTCATCCGTTGCCGGATCTATTTTCCAGGGTTTTTTTCTATTCCCAATATCTTTGTATTTTTAAGCTTTTGTAGCGTTCCACTTATTCTTACGCCGGAATGACCCTTGAGATCGGTATTGTGTTGATAGTCTTACTGGGCGCAGTGGTGATGTTTGCCACTGAGCGCATCCCTGTTGATGTGGTAGCCATCGTGGCTATGGCGGTTCTGGTGGTATCCGGTGTGCTTACCCCCCAGCAGGGAGTTTCGGGCTTCAGCAATTCTGCAACCATCACTGTGGCCTTCATGTTTATTCTCAGTACGGCATTGTTTAAGTCCGGAGCGGTCGTGGGCATTGGGAACCGGATCGCGGTACTTTTCAAGTATAACTTCTGGATAGGAATACTGGTCACGATGCTGACGGTTGGCGTTATTTCTGCCTTCATCAATAACACGCCCGTGGTGGCTATTTTTATTCCGATTCTGGTTGGGGCGGCCGCCCAGTCTAAGTTAAGCATTGCCAAGATGCTCATGCCTCTGTCTTTTGCATCCATGTTCGGAGGCGTATGTACCCTGATCGGGACCTCCACCAATATTCTGGTCAGTGGTGTGGCTGCTGAAAATAACCTGGAGCCTTTCTCCATGTTTGAGATGACCAGGATGGGCCTGATTTTTTTCGGCGTGGGATTGCTCTATATGATGCTCATCGGGATACGTCTGATACCTGACCGTGGTGCAGAGGACGGGCTGATGAAAAAATTCGGAATGGGAGATTATCTGACGGAAATTGTGCTGCTGCAAAATTCTGCTTCGGTGGGTAAATCCATTAAAGAGTCGCCCCTTATTAAGAAACTGGACCTGGATATACTTGAAGTAACCCGCAAAGGCAATGCTTTCATTATGCCCTCGGAAGACCTGATACTTGAACGCAGTGATGTGTTAAAGGTTCGCTGCAATGTGGAAAAGATCAAGGCATTGAAGGAGCGGGAGGGGATTGCCCTGAAGAGTGATGCCAAATTTAAATCATTGGATGAGTTATCCGGGAATAAAAAAACAGACAGCCGGATAGTTTTTGTGGAGGCTGTTATTGCACCCAATAGTCCTTTCGAGGGAAAGACGGTGAAAGAATTGAATTTCCGTCAGCAGTACGGTGCCACCGTGTTGGCTATCAGGCACCGGGGTGAACTGATGCGGGATAAGGTAGCAGCGACTCAATTGCGGGCGGGAGATACACTGCTGATCGAGGTCGATAAGGATCATTTGCAGAACCTTCAGCAATTGGAGCTGCGGGGAAGAAATACCTTTTTAATTGTTTCAGAGGTAGATCTGCCCGAATACAGGAGGGATAAGATGTTTACCGTGGTCGTGACCATGATCGGTGTCATTGCCCTGGCCTCTTTCAACGTGCTTCCTATTATGATGGCAGCCATCATCGGGTCCATGGTGCTGGTACTGACCAGGTGCATCAGTATGGAGGAAGCTTACCTGGCCATCGACTGGAAAGTGATCTTCCTGCTCGCCGGGGCCCTCAGCCTGGGCGTGGCCATGGACGTGAGCGGAACGGCTGCACTGATTAGCCATTTCCTGATTGAAATTTCAGGTTCTCTCGGGCCTATGGCGATTTTATCCATGTTATATGTTGTCACCATGATCCTGACTGGAACCATGAGCAATAATGCCAGTGCAGTGTTACTGGTCCCGATTGCTATTGCTGCTGCAGCTGAGCTGAATGTGGATGCCAGGCCTTTGCTGATGGCCATTACTTTTGCTGCTTCCTCCAGTTTTATGACCCCGGTTGGTTATCAGACAAATACCATGATTTATGGGGTGGGCGGTTATCGTTTCATGGATTTTATGCGGGTGGGCATCCCCCTGAATGTGATTTTCTGGATTCTGGCCACGTTGCTTATACCGTATTTTTTCCCCTTCTAGTTCTGCCGGTTCCGGATGTTGATCATGGAATCCAGTTGTGCAGCCAATTCTTTGGTTAGTGTTTTCCTGTTATATTGACCTATTTGCTGATCAACGGCTGACAACTCCTTTTTTCGGAATCGTGCAGCCCACTCCAAAAGTGTTTTCCTGCATTGTTCAGTATCATGAAAGTCCACCGTCACACCGCTGCGGGTTTCACGGATAATCCTGGCTGCATCTCCTTCAGGAGGACCGATACATAGCACGGGACGCCTGAGCCCCAGATACTCGAACAGTTTGCCCGTGGTAATTCCCATAACATTCGGGGTGTTGTTTAAGGGAAGAAGCAGGATGGCGCTGTCAGCCGCATGGGCCAGGGCCTGCCGGTGCGGAAGGGGCGGGGTAAATGTGGTAAAGGGCATAAGCCCTGCATCTTCCAGGCTCTTCCTTACCGTGATATCTGTTTTTCCCGTCAGCCGGATGTGCAAAAAGTCTCTGAAAAAAGGATCTTCTTTTACCAGGTTTTGCAAAACATACCAGAGCATTTGCGGGTTGCGGTCGGCATTCATGGAGCCCAGATGGGTGATCCGGAACCGCTCATAATTAAATTCCGGCAGTTCAGGAAAATCATCGGGGTCAAATCCGTTGCTGATCACCTCCACTCTTCGCCGGCCGATGGCTTCCAGGCCAAGGGCGCAGTGGCGGCTGACGGTTGTCACTTTGTCTGCCCGGCTGAGTACTGTTTTTTCCAGTCTCTGATGCCAGTGCGCTGCCCACCGGGAAAGCATGAGTTTTTCGTGGTAATCAATTTGTGTCCAGGGGTCACGAAAATCGGCCAGCCAGGGAATTCCTGTTTTTTTCTTAAGGGTGAGCCCGATCAGGTGGAGGCTATGGGGAGGACCGGTTGTTACGATCGCCTCCACGGGGTTCTTGGCCAGCCACCGCAGCAGAAACCGGGCCGAAGGCCTGATCCAGAACCTGCGTGCATCAGGGATAAAAAAATTCCCACGGATCCAGGTTGAAAGGTTGTCTGCCAGGGAGGGCTTCCGGTGTTCATTGAGGAATCCTGACTGAATTTTCTCCTCTTTTTTTTGCCCGGTCAGCAATTTATAAAACCGGTATGGTTCCCAGATGGGGCGGCGGATTATGTGGATTCCGCCGGGCAGTTCCTTCTCCAGGGTGGGGTCATGGCCGGGAGACTCCGGGTTTTCAGGCGTATAAATTACGGGTTCCCAACCATGCCCGCGCAGGTATTTGCAGAACTTCATCCATCGGAAGACACCTGCCCCGCTTCCGGGTGGCCAGTAATAGGTGACGACAAGAACTTTTTTCATGGTCAGGAATGGTCACTGTTTTCCACCTGCTTCCGGCGCCGGATCCTTCTGAACTGTATCCAGGCATAAGCGGCTATCCCTGCTGCCATAATAATGCTGAATGCCAGTGCAATATATCGTCCGGTATAATAGGGTGCGGGTCTGAAGGAGAACGTAATGGTGTGTGCCCCTTCCGGCAACACCATCCCACGGAGAATATAATTGACCCGGAAATGCTCAGCTTCCGTATCATTGATCTTAACCTCCCATCCTTCAGGATAATAGATCTCTGAAAATACGGCAAGTTGCTCACTGTCGGCCTGGTAGTCATAGACCAGTTCGTTGGGCTCATAGTGTGTCAGGCGAATGCTTGCATCCGGGTCAGGGCGGAATGTTTTGCCTTCCAGTAAGTCAGCGAATTGCTGATGGACGATGGCCGTATCGGCAGGATCCAGCTCTTCCAGGGCCATGAGTTCCTCAGAGGAATTTTCCACAACCCTGAATTCATCTACCAGCCAGGCATCCCCTAACGCGTGCGGATTCAGCAGTGGCGGTCCTTCCGGATCATAGATCACGTACCTGGTGTTTAGCATATTGAGCACCGGTTTATCTGCCAGTAGTTCGACCGCTTCCTGGTCGTTGTTCATGGTGACCAGTTCCTGTATGTGGTCCTGCAGGTAGAAATCGATCAGGTCCTGGTAGCGTTGTAGTTTGGCCCCATGGTATCCGCCGATGGCGTGATGGTGGTAGGCGGTCCTGGCGCTGTTGAAGGTGTTTTCACTGATATCCAAAACCCTGAAATGGTCTTCATCCTGCAGAATATGCTCATCTGCGGTACGAAGGGGGTAGGGACGTTCGACCACGCGCCGGCGCTGGAAATGATCGTCATTGAGGTAGCGGCGGTTTACCGGCCACATGTCAGCAACCAGTAATAGTATAATCAGTGTCACGAAGGCTCCCCGGCCAATTTTTTTATAAGCGAACAGTAGCGTAAACAGGCCGGCCCCGGCCGCAAAAAGGAAGCTGCGCAGGGCATCTGCCCTGAACAGGGCAATGCGGGCTTTTTCCAGTTCCTGGATAACCTGCTGTATTTGTGCTGACATACTGGGCTGCTGGGCTATCATGTCGGAAAAGGCCTGATTTTCCATCCGGCTGGTAAAAGATAAAAACGCCGCCGGGGCAATATAAAAAAGCAGGGAGAGTCCGGCTGTGAATCCCAATGCGGTTAGAAAGGGCTGGCTTTTGATGCTCAAACCAGATGGATCGGTCCATAGTTTGTACATTCCGAGGAATGCCAGTGCAGGAATACAGAATTCCGCTATGACCAGGGTCATGGACACTGCCCTGAATTTGTCATACCCCGGTACGTAATTGATAAAGAAGTCAGTCAGCGGCATGAAATTTTTCCCCCATGCCAGCATGACGGACAAGATGATGGCTGCCAGCAGTCCCCATTTCAGCGGGCCTCTCACATAAAACAAAGACAGGAAAAAGAAGAACAAAACCACGGCCCCGGCGTATACCGGCCCGGAAGTGAATGGCTGGTTACCCCAGTAACTGTTTTCACTTCCTACGATACCCTGGTAGCCCTGGTCCACGGCTTCCAAGGCCTTGTCATGTTCTTTAAGCGGGCCTGTGGCACCGCCTTTTGCATTTGGTATGAGCAAGGAAAAGGTTTCTTCTATACCATAGCTCCAGTTGGTGATGTATTCTTTGCTGAGGCCGCCGGTGCTCGTCTGGTCACCAATGGTGAGTTCTGTGCCTCCCCGCATGGTCTCGGAAGTATATGAGTAGGTACCCCAGAGGTTGCCGATATTGATGCCTGCAGCAATTATCAGGCCGGCAAGCAGTACCCCGAATTTTTTCAGAAAAGCAGTTGTTTGTTTTTCCCTGACATGTTCGTAAAGCTGAATGGCACCGTAGATGGCCACAATCAGCCCCAGGTAATAAGTGATCTGGAAATGGTTGGCAAAAAGCTGCAATCCCATGAAAATGGCAAAAAGCAAACCTCCCCCCCAAAGATGCCCCCTGAAGGTATATAGGATGGCACCCATTACCGGGGCCATGTATCCGATGGCAACGGCTTTCGAGTTGTGCCCGGCTTCAAGGATAATAAAATGATAAGAGGAGAGGGCAAATGCCAGGGAACCCGCCAGGGCGATCCAGGGGTTCACCCTCAACAGCAGCATGAAAATGAAAAAGCCTGCAAAATACAGGAATATCATATCTGCAGGCCTTGGTAGCCATAGGGTCATGGCATCATGAAAGAAGCCGGCAATATTGTTGGTCCACTGAACGGATATCTGAAATGCAGGCATGCCACCGAACATGCTGTTTGTCCATAGGGGCTCTTCGCCGGTTTCTCCACGAAAGTCGATAATCTCTTTGGCCATACCCTGCCAGTTGACAATATCGGGTTGCATGAGTAGCTTGCCTTCAAGGACAGGGCTTACATAAGCGATGCTCAGAATGAAAAAAATAATGATGGCCGCCAGGTAAGGCATAAACTGTTTGGGGCGCAGGTCTTTCATTGATAGTACGTTTAGTTGATGGGTTTCTTCAACCCGGAACTATTATTTCTCTTCCTTGATCTCTTCGTAATCTACATATTCCCCGAGCCGGTCAGTGTCGGGTTTTCTTTTGTCACCCATGCGGGAAATATGAACATCTCCGTCTTTTCGTTTGCGACGGGCCTGATGTGCCTGTGGGTTATTGCGGTAAAAACGTTTCTGGTACCTTCTGATATACCATTTGGCGATCCAGGGAAAAATAACGGTGGTTAAAACCCTGAATATTAAATAGATGATTATAAATGTGGCAATGATTCTCAGCATACAATCTCCTGATCTGTGTTGCCACAAAAGTAACAAAAATATGTGGTCTGAAAGGATTCACAGAAAGCGTACCTTTGTAAATTATAGCTTTTTAACTTGTGTCGTTATCGTTTATGGGGGGGTTAGTCAAAAGTGATCAGCAATTTTTGCCTGTAACGCGGGAGGAAATGGACCGCCTGGGGTGGGAGCAGGCAGATGTCATCCTGGTGTCCGGCGATGCATACGTGGATCATCCGGCATTTGGAACGGCTGTTCTGGCTCGTATTGCAGCGCATTGTGGATTGCGGGTAGCTGTACTCCCCCAGCCCAACTGGCGGGATGACCTGCGCGACTTCAAGAAGCTGGGGCCGCCGAAATACTTCTTCGGCGTAAGTGCCGGTTCGATGGACTCCATGGTCAATCATTATACGGCTCGCAGGCGAAAGCGAAGTGAGGACGCTTACACGCCCGGTGGACGCCCGGGGTACCGGCCCGACATGGCTTCGGTGGTGTACACCCGCATATTAAAACAACTCTACCCCGATACTCCTGTTGTGCTCGGAGGTGTAGAGGCATCCATGCGGCGCTTTTCTCATTATGATTACTGGGAAGACCGCGTGCGACCCTCCGTGTTGGTCGAAAGCGGTGCCGATATGCTGTTATACGGCATGGCGGAGATGCCATTCATACGGTTGATTGAATTATTGGAACGTGGGGTGCCTTTTTCGTCATTACACAATCTACTGCAGACTGCCTTTGTGACGGGTAAGGATCGTTCGCTTCCTCCGCTGAAAGGGAGAAATGAAACGGTGCTCCCTTCCCATGAGAACTGCCTTTCAGATAAGCGGGTTTTCGCTGACACTTTTCGTATCATTGAAGCGTCCTCCAACCGCATGGACCCTGACCGGCTTATTCAGCCGCATGGTGAGAAACTGGTGGTGGTTAATCCTCCTTTCCCGCTGCCGGACCAGCCTGGAGCTGACCTGCCCTGGGATCTGCCATATACCCGGCTTCCGCATCCAAAGTATCAAAAAAAGCCTGCCATTCCTGCTTATGAAATGATTAAGCACTCGGTAACTTTGCATCGTGGTTGCTTTGGCGGATGCAGTTTTTGTGCCATTGCCGCGCACCAGGGAAAGTTTATTTCCAGCAGGTCTGAAAGATCGGTTTTGCAGGAGCTGGAAAAGATTGTGCAGATGCCGGGATTTAAGGGCCATATTACTGACCTGGGTGGGCCCACTGCCAATATGTATCGAATGGGAGGGAAGGATCTTGCGGTTTGCCGGAAATGCCGGCGCCCTTCCTGTATTTTTCCGAATATTTGTCATAACCTGGATTACAACCACAATCCCCTGATCCGGCTTTATGATAAGGCCCTGGCTGTTCCGGGGGTAAAGAAAATGACCATTGGCAGCGGCATCCGTTATGATATGCTTGAAGGACCATCTGCTTCTGTCAATAAGGCATATGGATTGGATGAATATACCCGCAGGCTACTCTTGCAGCATGTGTCAGGCCGGCTGAAAGTGGCCCCGGAACACACAGAAAAACAGGTACTCAAATCGATGCGAAAACCTCCCTTCAGTACTTTTGAGCGTTTTCACAGCCGGTTCAGGGACATATGCCGCAGGGAAGGCTTGTCATGGCAACTGATTCCCTATTTTATCTCCGGTCATCCCGGCTGTCGGGATAGAGATATGGAAAACCTGGCTGCCGCGGTGAAGCGAAACGGGCTCAGGCCGGAACCTGTCCAGGAGTTTACCCCGACACCCATGACCTTGTCCACCACCATGTATTATACAGGCATTGACCCTTATTCAGGGAAAAAGGTGTTCTCGGCACGTAGCGATGAGGCCAAGAAAAGACAGAAGGCCTATTTCTTTGATGCCCCGTGGCGCAGGGGCCGCTCTGGTTAGTCGGGGCTGTGCGGCTGATTGTGATCAGTGAAACATACCAGCTACGTGAACCCAGAAGCTACGATGAAAATCCTCTCCTTTGCTGCCAGGGTATCTGTCAGGGAATGACCGGCCTTCTTCTTCCGGCCTGATCACAATTTGATGATCCCGGTCGTACAAATAGGGCACTTCCGGGTGGAACTGAATTCCCAATACATGGGGGAAATTAACATGTTCAATGGCTTCCACCACCCGCTCATCGGCCGACCAGGCCGTGGCCCTGAAACCTGATCCCATATCATCTATTGCCTGATGATGCGAACTTAATACAAAGGGCTGAAGATCCGGATCACCGGCAATGACTCCCAGGTGACTTTCCGGTACTGTCATAATGGGATGATAGCTGGGCGTTGACACTTCGCTGTCAAGCCGATAGTAAGAGTAATAGTTCCTGTGTCTTTTGTCCGGATCAAGGGCAACCACCTCTTCGACGGTATGAGCGTTATAAATTTCTGTAGGAATGTCCTGAACAAGGGTTCCTCCGGTGGCCACATTCATGGTCTGCATTCCGAGGCAGATGCCCAGAACCGGATACCCGGGCTTGTCAACCAGCAACGGAATATAATCCGGATCCTGCTCGCCTCCCAGCAGGTGAAATAAGAATGAGCTTTCCAGATAGTGGCGAACGGGATCGGTGACAACGGTCAGCAGGTTAAATTCTTCTCCGTAAACCGAGGGAGGGATGTCAGGGCCTCCCAGAAAAAATATCCCGTCTGATTGTTCGAACAGTTCAGTGAAAACCGGCGTCAACTCATTGGTTGTAAAAAGGTTGTCTTTGTCAATGGGATGATCGATCCTGTACAATGCCATATTGCCCAGTTCTTCTTCCACGATGAAATCGGCAGATCTGCTGTAGTTATAACTGGCATCACTATGGTAAACGCCTACGATCCGGAAACTATCATCAAGGGGAAAGATTCCTTTATCCATGAGAAAAAGTATCCTTTCCAGGTTCTGAACGGTTGGATGCATGAGGAGCAGGTGGCTTTGCCCTTCAGAAAAAATCTCTTCCGCTTTTTCGTCCTGTGTGGCAGGGACGCATGAAACGGCGGCCAGGAGTATAATTGCAATAAGTCGGGACCAGGCTTTCATAAAAAAAGGTTTTGGTTCATCAGTAACTTCCGTCCAAATATAAAAAATAAAAAGACTGGCTTGCATTATGCAGGCCAGTCTTTTTATTGACTGTGCAAATCTGTATGTTACAGTATGCTATTTATGTGTTTTGTCCGAAGAAACGGTTAAACTTTTCCTTCCTTTGGCACGCCTTGCAGCCAGTACCTTTTGTCCGTTTTTCGTGGCCATTCTTTCTCTGTAACCATGCTTGTTCTTTCTTTTCCTGACCGAAGGTTGAAATGTCCTTTTCATTACTAAACGTTTTATGCTGTGAGTATTCTCTATCTGTTTCTTGCGGCACTGCGGCCTTAGTTTTCAGGACGGCAAAGTTAGGAAAAAAAATTTGCTTCACAAGCAACCAAAGAAAAAACTTTCCACGATTATTCCAGTACCATTTCCCTGGTTCGCCTGAGCTCACCATCCACATAGAACTCCATTGTATAGTTGCCCGGCTGCAGACGTTCCTCGTGTACGAGGGTAAATTGTACCTCCACAGGCTGATGATCATAATTGATTTCTTCCATGGTGGTGTAAGACATGGCCTCACCCGAATCGGTTTCAGTAAATTCATCAGCGGAAGCATACATGAGATCTCCTTCAGGGTTCAGCATCCGCATGTGAATCACCTTGGGGCCGGCTTCCGTAAATATGGTGCCATCTGTCTCAAAGCGGATGGTTGTATAATCTACCCTGCTGGCTCTGGATACATTATAGCGGTCGGCAAACAGCCAGCGATCCCACATTGTAAGCACGTTGATGCTGTAGATATTCATGGCTTTTGCCTCTTCGGCCTGTCCACGGAGACGCTGATGGGTCTCGGCAAGGGCATTCATTTCGTCCTGCATCTGGGCCAGCTGGTCACGGAGGGCTTCATTCTCACCTTCCAGGCCTTCATTGGCCGCAGTAAGCTGATTGTTTAGTTCAACCTGTTCCTCCAACTCCTCCGCTGTGGTGCTCACGCGTCTGCTGAGGGCGGCGATCCTGGAATCCCTGGCGGAAACAATTGAATCGTGCGCATGCTCCATTTCTTCTATCAGGGTATCTTTTTCTTCAATGATCCCGTCTTTTACGACATTGGCTTCTTCCAGTACTTCATTCTCAACTTCCAGTTCTTCCTTTATTTCCGTAAGTTCAGCTTTTTCATCAGACAACCGGCCGGACTTGCTTATGTAAATGAAGTTCCCTACAAGGGACAATACCAGGACAGCGGCTACAATGATCAGAACTGTTTTCAGTGTGTTCATTTGATTCTCCTTTCCCTCTTTTTTTTCTGTATTCATAATTTATGGGTTTTGAGTGAATATGCAATTTACAAAATTCAGTACACAATAACAAATCAACCGGTTAAGCGGGGGTCTTCGCCTAAGGCCGTTTAATTATTGCCTCAGACCGTTTAATTCCTGGGTGTTTCCCTGAGTGTTTCTACGAGAAAATCCCAGAAACGTTTCACTGTTTTAATATTAACCATCTCGTCAGGAGAATGTGGATTCTGAATGGTGGGCCCGAATGAGATCATATCCAGGTTGGGGTAAAGGCCACCCAGCAGGCCGCATTCCAATCCGGCATGAATAACTTTTTGTTCAGGGATGTTGCCATAGAGTGATTGATATACCTCTTTCATCGTATTCAGGATGGGCGATTTTACATTGGGTTTCCAGCCGGGATACTCTCCTTTTTGTTCTACCTGTGCACCTGCCATCTCGAAAACGGTACGCATCATATTGCATAGATCATGTTTGGCCGAATCCACTGAACTCCTTTGTAATGTGGCGGCTTCAACCACCCCGTTATCTGATTTCAGCACAGCCAGGTTGGTACTGGTTTCCACCACCTCGGGCATTTCCGCAATAAAGCGAATGGCTCCGTTGGGGCAGGCGTACACCGCATTGAAAATGTTTGTGGCAGTTTGTGCCTGCATCACTTTTTCGGGCATTTCAACGGGATCGAGTTTTAATGATACGTCCGGATCCACGCTGCTCAATTCGTTCACAATTATCTGATGAAGGGAATTTGCCAATTCCTTGAACTTTTCCTTATGTTCTTCAGGGACAGTGACCAGTGCTTCGGCTTCCCTGGGGATCGCATTCCTCAAACTACCACCGTCAACAGAGGCCAGTCTCAGCCCCAGTTCCCGGTTAGCTTTCCACAGAAGTCGGTTGAGCAGCTTGATGGCGTTGCCTCTCCCCAGGTTGATATCCAGTCCGGAATGTCCGCCGCGCAGTCCTTTGACTTCTGCCCTGAAGGCAACATGACCCTCAGGTACCGGTTCTTCATCGTAGTTAAAATATGCGTTGGTATCGATGCCCCCGGCACACCCAATATAGAGCTCCCCTTCATCTTCTGAGTCAAGGTTCAAAAGGATATCCCCTTTCAGCAGGTCTGGTTCAAGTGCAAATGCACCGGTCATTCCGGTTTCTTCATCAACTGTCAGAAGAACCTCCAGGGGGCCGTGTTCCAGTTCTTTGCTTTCCAGCACGGCCAGCGCCGCAGCCACACCAATGCCGTTATCGGCTCCGAGGGTGGTACCTTTTGCCTTTACCCATTCACCATCGATGTAGACGGAAATGGGATCCTTCTCAAAATCGTGTACGGTGTCGTTGTTTTTCTGAGGCACCATGTCGAGATGTGCCTGAAGGGTGATCATCTTACGGTTTTCCATGCCAGGTGTGGCAGGTTTTCGAATGACCACATTGCCTGCATGATCGACAATGGTTTCCAATCCCAGGTTTTCCCCGACCCCTTTTACATAATCAATGATGGCGGCCTCCTTCTTGGAAGGATGCGGGATTCCGCAAATGGCTTCAAAATATTTCCATAAAAGGGTGGGCTCCAGCTTGCTCAGTACTTCGCTCATATTGGTCTGTTGTTTTATGTTTGGTTATAACAGTTCGATTATGAGCAAATATAATGTTTTTTTCAGGTCCTGATGATCTGATTGGTATGGTCTTTTGTCCTCACCTTGTCAATAATCTCTTCGATTTTTCCATTTTCACCGATCACAAAAGTGGTACGGATGATGCCCATGAATTCTTTGCCCATGAATTTTTTCGGCGCCCAGACGTCATAGGCTTTGATGATCTCTTTTTCAGTGTCAGCGATCAATGGAAAGGGCAATTCATGTTTATCGATGAATTTTTTATGTGATTTCTCGCTGTCAGCGCTTACCCCGACCACCTTATACCCCTTCTCAAGCAGGTAATCATAATTGTCTCGCAAATTGCAGGCCTGTGAGGTGCATCCTGGTGTGCTGTCTTTGGGGTAAAAGTAAAGTACCAGTTTATGGCCTTTGAAATCATCCAGGGAGATGGGATTTCCTTCCTGGTCAACTCCTTTGAATCCAGGGGCCTGATCGCCTTCTTTTAGTTTGGTCATGATTGCTGCTTTTTAGCTGTAAATGATTAAATAGTTTTGTATTGCAGAAACAACCATGTATCCCCTTTGTTCAGCTTTCTTTCTGCTTTTTTCTGTGGAAATATTTGCAGGCGGGAGTCAAGGGGCATTGTTCGCACTTTGGTTTCCTTGCCTGACAGATATAACGGCCGTGTAAAATGAGCCAGTGGTGGGCGATGGCGACCAGGTTTTCAGGGATGTGCCTGAGCAATTGTTTTTCTGCTTCCAGTGGGGTTTTAGCCCTTGTGGTCAGGCCGATGCGGTCAGCCACACGGAATACGTGGGTGTCGACGGCCAGGGCGGGTTTCTGATAGATTACCGAAGCAATGACATTGGCTGTTTTTCTGCCCACGCCCGGCAGTTTTATAAGTTCACTAACCTCATCCGGAATCACCCCGTTAAATTCAGCAGTGAGCGTTTTTGCCATCCCGATCAGATTCTTGCTTTTGTTGTTGGGGTAGGAACAGCTGCGGATCAGGCTGTAAACCTCCTCATGGGATGCTTCCGCCAGCGAGGCAGCCTCCGGGAATCGCTGGAAAAATGCGGGAGTGATCTGGTTCACCCGCTTGTCGGTACATTGAGCGGATAAAATGACTGCCACCAGTAACTGGTAAGGGTCAGTATAGTGCAATTCTGTTTCGGCTACCGGCTGGTGGGTGGTAAAATATTCAAGGACAAAATCAAACCGTTCTTTCCTGGTCATCCGCCTGGTTTTTATTATTTGTCAAATTTATGAATATTTATGTCAGTATGGTTAAAAGGCATAGGTCCGGAGGCCATAGCCTGCACATTTTTTCGTACTTTAGCCCCCGGTATTTTACCTGCTTGTGTTTGATATAAAAACCTTATAAAATCCATAACTCATGATCACCGAACAGTTAATCAATCCGAGAAGCATTGTAATAGTCGGGGGCTCCAATGATGTGACCAAGCCCGGGGGAAAGGTTTTGAAAAACCTGATCGATGGCAACTTTGCCGGTGATATTTATGTGACAAACCTTAAAGAGAGTGAAGTCCAGGGGGTCAGGAGCTACAGTGATGTGGCTGAACTGCCTGAGGTGGATCTGGCCATCATTGCCATTGCCGCACCTTTTGTGCCGGATACTGCCCGGGTGCTTGCCGGGCAAAAAAACACCCGGGCTTTTATCGTGTTATCCGCAGGCTTTGGCGAAGAAAGTGAGGAAGGTGCGGTTCTGGAGAAAGAGCTGGTGGATATTGTTGAGGGTGTGGATGGAACCCTGATCGGGCCAAATTGTACCGGCGTGCTGACCCCGAATCATCACAGCGTGTTTACCTACCCGATCCCTAAGCTTGACCCGCAGGGGTGTGATTTTGTTTCCGGATCCGGTGCCACGGCCTGTTTTATCATGGAGGCCGGTATTCCCAAAGGGCTTTCATTTGCCAACGTATTTTCGGTGGGGAACAGTGCCCAGGTGGGTGTGGAAGAGGTGGTTAAATACTGGGATGAATCTTTCGACCCGGCCTTGAGTTCACGAATCAAGTTATTATACATCGAAGACATCTCAAAACCCCAGATGCTGCTTCACCATGCGGCTTCCCTGATCCGTAAAGGTTGCAGGATCGCCGCTGTCAAAGCCGGAAGCTCCGAGGCCGGCAGCAGGGCCGCTTCTTCCCATACGGGTGCGCTGGCCAGCCCGGATGAAGCAGTGGAGGCTTTGTTCCGCCGTGCAGGGATTGTTCGTTGTTATGGCCGGGAAGACCTGATCTCGGTGGCATCTGTGTTCATGTGCCCTAAACTGAAAGGCAAGAAGCTGGCCATTGTGACCCATGCCGGCGGGCCTGCAGTGATGCTTACCGACGCACTGTCGGAAGGTGGGCTCGAAGTTCCTTCGCTCGATTCTCCTGCCAGTCAGGAGTTGCTTACGCACCTGCATCCGGGGTCCTCGGTGGCTAATCCCGTTGATTTTCTGGCTACGGGAACGGCAGAGCAACTGGGGATTATTCTGGATTATGCGGATAAACATTTCACTGACATTGACGGGATCGTCGTTATTTTCGGAACGCCAGGCCTGTTTCCCGTATTCAACGTGTATGATGTACTGGATAAGAAGATCAGAAGTTGCAAAAAACCGATCTATCCGGTACTGCCAAGTATTCTTACCGCAAAAGAAGAGGTGGAGGCCTTTATAGCCAAAGGTCATGTTAATTTCCCGGACGAGGTAACGCTGGGCAGGGCACTGGGTCGTGTGTACAATACCCCGCCTCCTTCCAATGTGTCCTCTGCCGAAACAAAAGTTGACAGGGATAGAATTCGCCGGGTGATCGATCAGGCTCCTGACGGGGATGCTTACCTGACCCCACGACAAGTACAGGATATGCTGGATGCAGCCGGGATCCTCAGGGCAGCAGAGGTCATTGCCGATACACCTGGAAAAGCAGTTCGCGCTGCAGGTCGCCTGGGTTATCCGGTGGTGATGAAGGTAGTCGGACCTGTGCACAAATCCGATGTCGGTGGTGTCGCACTGAACATTAAGGATGATGAATCGGTGGGCCGGGAATTTGACCGGATGATGCAGATCAGTGACGCCACCGGTGTGTTGCTCCAGCCGATGCTTTCAGGTACAGAGCTCTTTGCCGGCGTAAAACTGGAGGAGAATTACGGACATATGGTCTTGTGCGGCATGGGAGGTATTTTCATTGAAGTGCTGAGAGATGTGACAACCCGTTTGACACCCCTGAACATTGACGGGGCCCTTGAGATGATCGACAGCCTGAAAAGCCGGGATATACTCGAAGGGGTGCGTGGCCAGGAAGGCGTAGATATTGAAGGATTTGCCGAGGTGTTGGTGCGGTTGTCAGCCCTGGCAGAGGCGGCTCCTGAAATTTATGAGATGGATCTGAATCCCTTGTTGGGGAATGCGGACCGTGTGGTAGCCGTGGATGCGCGTATACGAATAGTTAAGTAGGCAACTCAGTTAATGGTTTAAGTCAGTCCGATATCCTTCACGGAACAATTATGAGAAGTATTGACCTGCTGTTCTGTTGGTCAAAGTGTCATATCGATACTGCAATCAAAAAAATTCACGTTCACATCTGATTAGTAACCCGCGGCATGAAAAAACAGGATTTGTACTTTGTCACCGGCATTCTTTTGCTTTTCTTACCCTTTATCCTGATAGACCGGCTTGCTGTTTTTTACATGCAGGCAAACATTCAGTTTCCCATGTTGATGGCCTTTATAAAATTTGCAATTCTTGCTCCCATTGGCGAAGTCATCGGGCTAAGGATCAAAACCGGTCACTACATTCAGCCGGGCTTTGGATTAATGCCCAGGGCTGTTGTATGGGGCCTGATTGGCCTGACCATTCAGGCAGCCTTTATGATTTTTGCAACGGGAGCTCCTGTGTTTTTGGATTTCCTGGGCATGTCTGATGCTTCCGGGATCCTGGCATCTTATGGGTTTTCTCCGGAGAAGTTATTGGTGGCATTTTCAATCAGCGTGTTCATGAACCTGTTTTATGCCCCTGTTATGATGACTTTCCACAAAATAACCGATACACATATTGAGCAAAACGGGGGGGCAATAAAAGCACTTTTTCGGAAACTACCCATGGGGGAGATCATGCAGGGGATTAACTGGCGGGTTCAGTGGAATTTTGTATTTAAAAAAACCATTCCTTTATTCTGGATCCCTGCCCATACCATTACCTTTTTGCTGCCTCCGGAACACCGGGTGTTGTTTGCAGCCCTGTTGGGGATCATGCTTGGGGTATTCCTGGCGGTAGCAGCGGTCCTGGGGCGTAAAGTATCCGCATCCTGATTGTTTATTGCTGACAAAGATTCTCCAATTAATCTTTTGCACATCCGGGCTTGTTTTTGTATATTTATCCTATCTATAAACAAGTTTCACAGAAGCAAAACAAAGACTATGGAAGATCAACTTGTCACCCTGGCTACAGATCATTATACCGCTGCAGAAGTCCTGAAAGCACGACTTGAGAGCGCGGGCATTGAGTGTTACCTGAGCAATGTTCACCTCATCAGCGGGGCCGGATCTGACGGCGTTAAGATCCAGATCAAGGAAGAAGATATGGAGAAGGCCCTTCGGCTGATGAATGATTGGAGGTATGAGCAGGCACAGGCCGAGCGTAAGAACCCCAGGGCCATCAGGCGAATACTTGTACCGGTTGATTTTTCCCAATATTCCCGCAATGCATGTATGTATGCCCTGAACCTGGCACAAAAACTGAAGGCAGATATTAAAATCCTTCATGTGTATTATGCCCCGATCGTAGACCTTGTCCCTATTACAGATGCATACAGTATACAGGTGGACATGGATATTAATTTACGGGAGATTGAAAGAAATGCCAGGAAAAGTCTGATGGAATTTGTGAATGACATCAGAAAAGAAGCCGCCGGGAGGAAAATGGACCAGGTAAAAGTCGGGTATTCCCTGCGGGAAGGAATTACCGAGGATGAGATTGCGCGGATGGCAAAGGATTATAATCCCGGTATCATTGTGGTGGGTACCAAAGGCAAGGGCGAAAAGCAGAGCGACATCATCGGCAGCGTGGTTTACCGTGTACTTGACCAGACAAAGGTACCTGTACTGGCCATTCCTGAAAAATCCACTTATGATGCTGCCAGGGAGGTGAAAAATATTGCTTATGCCACCGAATTTGATGATTCGGATTTTGTGGCCATACGCCGGTTGTTATCCTTGTTGTCTGCCTTTAAGGTAAAGGTCCACTGTATCCATTTTTCCAGAGATGCAGAAAAGACCTGGGATGAAGTAAAAATGCAAAACCTGAAAGATTATTTCAAGAAGGTGCATAAGGGCATTGAAGTACGGTGTCATTTACTGGAGGGAGAGGACAATCTGAAAGAAGTATCAGATTTCGCAGAGGAATACAAGATTGACCTGTTTTCTATGACCAACAGGAAGCGCGGTCTTATTTCCCGACTGTTCCATCCTGATTTTGCCAGGAAGCTGATCCACCAAAGCACCATCCCTTTACTGATTTTCAGGGCCTGAGGATAAATCGTTTTTCAGGGTATCTTCCTGTCTTTATTTGATGTTAAGATGATGATCAAGCCAGCCAAGAAGGTAGGTGTATACTTCCTGCTTGTTTTTCTCGTGAAGTAATTCATGGCGGCCGGGAAAAATTTTCAGGGAAAGGTTCTGAAAGTGTTGTTTATAGAATTCTTTGTGGATGATTAGTGCGTCTTTTCCAAAATGGCCTACAGGATCGTCTTGCCCGCTCATAACCAATATTGGAAGGGTTTTTCTGTATGTCAGCAAACTTTCAGCTTTTCGGGTGGAAATGATCCCTTTCAGCAGGTGCCTGTAAAATCCGTTGGAATAATTGAATCCGCAGTAAGGGTCTTTGTCATAGGCATCGACCTCCTCCCGGTCGGAAGAAATCCACTCAAACAGGGTGGGGGGTTGGTTGAAATGCCGGTTGAAGCTGCCGTAAAATATCCTGTTGAGCCACCGGCTCTTTTTGTTTGTGCCCTCAAAGAGAATTTTTAAATTGATAAAAGCAAGAAAATTATGCAGGGGGATACGGCGCAGATGAAAACTGCCCGATAGTATCAGGCCCTGGATATAGATGGGGTACATGGCGGTGAAATTTCTGGCCAGTACAGATCCCATGCTATGTCCCAGAATAAATACGGGAACCCCGGGCTGTGACTTTCGAATGTGGTTGTATAAGGTTCGGATGTTTTCAAGCATCACCTGCCAGCTTTGCCGTCCGCTGATCCGCCCTGCCTTCTCCGGGGTGCCTGCTGTTTTTCCCTGTCCCGGGTGATCGCCTGCATAGACGGCATATCCGTTTTTGGTCAGGAAGCCGGCAAAGTCGCGGTAGCGTCCTGCATGCTCTGCCATCCCGGGTATTATTTGAACAATGCCCTTCGGGGTTTTGGCTGCTGGCTGAAAACTTGTTACCGCAAAATGATTATTCCCCGGACTTTCCAGGTAAAAGATGTTTCTCCGGTTGGATTTTGTTTCCATTGTCAGGCGAATTTTACGATCTTTGAAAATCCTGTTTGAATGACACCACAGGGTCAAAGGTATTAAATTCGTTATGCATCTTGGATAGAGCGCGGCCAACTTTTGGTAAGAAACTAAATCCCGTACAGCGGTTTTTGCTGATTGTGGCCGGCACCTTAGCGCTTGGCCTGGGTTTGCTTGGAATTCCCCTTCCGCTCCTTCCGACCACGCCTTTTTTATTACTCTCAGCCTATTGTTATGCCCGGAGCTCTGAGCGTTTTTATTACTGGCTGATCAACCACCGGTATCTTGGCGAGCATATAAGCAACTACCAAGTCCACAGGGGGATAACGGCACAGGTCAAAAAAGGATCCATTGCCCTGTTATGGATCACCATTGGTATCTCGGTCATATTTGCAACAAACTTGCTGTGGGTACGCCTGCTTCTGCTGGTCATTGCCACCGGGGTGACCATTCATATCAGTTCCCTGAGAACTTTGTCAAAAAAATAAGGGCCCTCTTGTATTGAAGAAGGCCCTTGTTTTTGTTTGTAAATCGTTGCCGGATCCTTATTCCTTTGGATGGGGGTCTACGAATCCCTGGGTCAATTCTTCCGGTGTGGGTTCCCTTTTCCTGAGGACTTCTCCCTTGAAATGCAGGTCCATTCCTGCAAGGGGATGGTTAAAGTCCATTTTGACTTTTTCATCACCGATATCAAGTACTTTGCCTCTGTGCGGATTGCCTTCCTGGTCTTCCATGTTGATGATGTTTCCTTCAACAAGTAAGTCTTCTGCAAGCTTTCCGTCAATAACAAAGATGCTCTTCGGCAGGTCTACAACGGCTTTGTCATTTACCTGGCCATAGGCCTGATCAGCCTTGATCGTGAACTCAAATTCTTCGCCTTCTTTCAGGTCTTTCACATTATTTTCAAAGCTTTCATTTAACCGGCCGGCACCAAACAAAAACTCAATGGGTTTTTCTTTGCTTACAGATTCCAACAATTCTCCTTCTGGCCCTCCTTCGCGCAGCTCATAGCTGAGTGCAATTACTTTGGCTTCGGGTTGCGTCATAATGTAATTGAATTAGGTTTTAAAATGAACGGGATTACCCTTGATAAAGGAAAATCCCGAAACTGTCTGATTTATAAATGCAAAGATATAAAAAAAGGGGAGGAACCCAAAACCCCGGTCATGTTTTTGTTGCCGGTCAAAAAATTACACCTTCAGGATTTGTGTTTTTTCAAGAATTAAGTGTATCTTTGCGCTCCTGAAATATAAAGGCAATAAATCATGGCTAAAAAATCAAAAGAAGCAAGGGTACAGGTTATCCTGGAGTGTACTGAACACAAAAACAGCGGAATGCCGGGTACTTCCAGGTATATAACTACCAAGAACAAAAAGAATACTCCGGATCGCATGGAATTGAAAAAATACAATCCCATCCTCCGTAAGATGACCATTCACAAAGAAACCAAATAAACTGAAATATTATGGCAAAGAAAGTTGTTGCAACTCTGAAAACCGGATCGGGCAAAGGTTTTGCCAAAGTAATACGGATGCAAAAATCTGAAAAGTCAGGTGCATATGCTTTTGAGGAAGAAATTGTAGCTTCTGATAAAGTAAAGGAATATCTTGCACAAAAGAAGTAGGTTTTTACTGGACGCGAGTGTCTTTTCAGATCTGTTCCATATTATTTGGTGCAGGTCTGATTTTGTTTTGTATCCCACCGGTAATCTTATGAACAATGGGCTTATTTGATATATTTTCCAAGGGTAAGGAGGAGAAACTCGATAAAGGCTTATCCAAAACCCGCACTAATTTTTTCTCGCGCATGGGTAAAGCCGTGGCAGGCCGTTCAACGGTAGATGCATCGGTACTGGATGACCTGGAAGAGGTCCTGATCAGTTCAGACGTGGGCGTAGCCACAACCATTAAAATCATCGATCGCATTGAGGAAAGGGTGGCAAGGGATAAATACCTTGGTACGGATGAGTTAAACAAAATCCTGCGGGAAGAGATAAAAGCGTTGTTGTTTGAGAATGAGGCCAATACAGTTCCCGGGATTCTCGAGGTGGAAACCCGCCCTTATGTCATTATGGTTGTTGGGGTAAACGGTGTGGGGAAAACGACCACCATCGGTAAGCTTGCTCACCGGTTCAGGGAATCGGGAAAGAAGGTGGTAATGGGGGCTGCAGATACTTTCAGGGCGGCCGCAGTCGAACAGTTGACAATCTGGTCTGAAAGGGCCGGTGTTCCTGTTGTTTCGCAGGGTATGGGTGCAGACCCTGCTTCTGTGGCGTATGAAACCCTTGCCTATGCCAAAGACAATGAAATGGATGTGGCCATTATTGATACGGCCGGCCGGTTGCACAACAAAGTGAACCTGATGAATGAGCTTGCCAAGATCAAACGGGTGATGCAAAAGGTGATTCCCGGAACCCCCCATGAAGTCCTGTTGATTCTGGATGGCTCTACCGGACAAAATGCCTTTGAACAGGCAAAGCAATTCACCTCGGTAACGGAAGTGAATGCCCTGGCAATTACCAAACTCGATGGCACAGCCAAAGGAGGAGTTGTGATTGGTGTAAGTGACCAGTTAAGTGTGCCTGTGAAATACATCGGTGTGGGAGAAGCCATTGACGACCTGCAGTTGTTTGACAGGGAAGCCTTTGTGGATGCCCTTTTTCAATAGAGAATTTCTGACACGTGAATAAAAAAACCATTCGGATCATTACCCTGGGCTGTTCGAAAAACCAGGTCGATTCGGAAAAACTGATCGGACAGCTTCCTCCTGATCGCTATCGGCTTTCCCATGAAGGTGAGGGGCCGGCTGATGTAGTGATTGTCAATACCTGCGGGTTTATTCAGGATGCAAAACAGGAAAGTATTGATACGATTCTGGAGGTGGCAGAGGCACGCAAGGCAGGGATCGTGAAGGAAGTCCTGGTGAGCGGTTGTTTGTCGCAGCGATACCTGGACTCCCTTAAGGAGGAGATCCCGGAAGTGGATGCCTGGTTCGGGGTTGATCAGCCGGAGGATATTTTCAACTATTTAAATGAGTCTTACAAATCAGGCAGCCCGGATCGGTTGCTTAGTACGCCTTCTCATTATGCATATCTGAAAGTGGCAGAAGGCTGTGACCGCAGTTGTTCATTTTGTGCCATTCCCATGATCAGGGGGCCATTTGTTTCCCTTTCCATTGATCAACTGGTGGAAGAAGCCAGCATGCTTGCTGATCGTGGTGTAAAAGAATTGATACTGGTGGCCCAGGAACTGACTTATTATGGAGTTGACACCCATGGGAAACCGATGCTTGCTCCTTTACTGAGGGCTTTGAACGCGGTGGAAGGGATTTCCTGGATCCGCCTTCATTATGCCTATCCCCGTCAGTTTCCTGAAGAAGTCCTGGAAGTGATGGCCGCTGAGCCAAAAATCTGTAACTATCTTGATATTCCGCTCCAACACATTAATAATGAGATATTGCGGTCAATGCGACGGGGCCATGACCGCGAAGGGACCCTGAGATTTATAGAGAAGCTGCGTAATCAGGTTCCTGGTATTGCCCTACGTACAACACTAATGACGGGCTTTCCCGGTGAAACTGAAGAGGCTTTTCGTGAATTGTTGGAGTTCGTGGAGAGGATTCGTTTCGACCGCCTGGGAGTATTCACTTATTCACCCGAGGAAGGAACCACGGCTTATTCTTTGGGAGACCCGGTTCCGCAGTACGTGAAAGAAGAGAGGGCCGCTGCGATCATGGAAATGCAATCCGGTATTTCATTGGAGGTCAACCATTCGAAGATCGGACAGCGCCTCCCGGTATTGGTTGACAGGGAAGAGGCGGAATATTTCGTTGGCCGGACCGAGTTTGATTCTCCTGAGGTTGACAATGAAGTATTGATCGAAAAAGCCCCCGGGATTGCCGGGGGCCACTTTGCCAATGTATTGATTACGGGAGCAACCGAGTATGAGTTATTTGCCAAACCGGATGCCTGCGGAACATCTAGTTCATAAGCAATGAATTAAAGATCAGTTTATTCGATACCGGTGTGGAACCCCTGAAATTTGGAACAAATGAAAACAGGGTGGCCTGACCTTCGCCTCTCTCCAGCCATACAATGGCCGGTTGTCTTTCAAGTAATTCTTCATTTTCTGCATAACCACTTAACAGCAGATTGCCTGATTCCCCGGGAAACTGACCAATCACCCGCCTGTCCATCCCGAATGTAGGAATGGAGGTGGCAAATACGGGGGAACTGCGATGAAAAACCCCGATTTCTGAGGGCATTCCCAGGGTCAGGGGGTGTTCTCTATGGAGGCTGATCTTCAGGAATGATCCCGGGCAATAGAATCCTGCCCCCGAAAGTTGGGAGGCATTGTTGCGTACTGGGAAACGGAATGGTTCTTCGTCTTCTGGCCGCATCAGCCCGAAGAACAGGCTGGTGGAGCTTCCCCAGGATACCAGGCTCCCTCCCTGTTGCATGAATTCAAGTACGTTCTGCCATCCTTCATTTCCCATTCCTTCAATGTATTCCGGGTTATAAAACGGCACATATACCTCTCCGCCACGTGTGGTGTGTCCGTCAATGATCTGATCCCGTGAGGCATCCGGAAAAACAATTACGTCAAAATCTTCCCGGAGTGATGCGTCTTTAAAATCTTCAGGGTTCATCACGGTGTAAGGGATCCCGTAGGTATCAAAAAGGTAGCGTGTCCATCCGGCATCCATGTCATGAAAATTGGTTTCACACAAAGCGATCCGGGGCATCTGCAGAGAACTGAAACCCTCTGGTGCTGATTCTGTTATAATGGGTTGTTTGTGAAGTTCTGACATCACCTCCTCCATGGATTCACGGCTGTTGTTGTTGAGTTCAATCAGGAAACTGCCGGATGGGATCTCTTGGTCCCGGTGAATAAGGGTATGGGAGTTTCTTTGTACCTCAATGCCTTTGTCCATGGCCATGAAAGCTGCTTTGTAGCTTTCATTTCTGCGTGACGGGAAGAGCAGGTAGTTATTGTCTTCCGGCAATGTCGCCTGGTAGGTGAGGGCTTCCGGGTATATCCTGCTGTGGGAAAAGGAATCATCCGGGTAATAATTATTGATTGCAATACTGGTCAGTCCCATGTGTAGAGGCAGTGACCAGCTGGTGATGTCATAGGGCCGGATCATTTCACCTCCCGGGGTGTAATGCCTTTCTGGGAAGGTTTGCTCTTCCATGACTTCTTTGATAAATGCACGGAAAGGCTGGGCCAACGGTATAATAAAGTCTCCCTCCATGATGCGTTTGCCTTCCATGGTGGTTTCTTCATTGACCCTGTAAATCTCCACCCCATGGCGATCCAGCAACCCCAGCAGCGAAATCAGTTCTCCATCATCATGCTGGCGGGCTGGTAACACATAGTAAAACGGGGGTGCTGTTTTGCCTTTCTTAATCTCTTTCCTGCACAGTTCGTTCCGGAATGTAAGAATGTCATCCCGGTGAATGGCACCTGTCTTGACCAGTGAATAAACGGATTCAAGCTCATAAGTGATCAGGTCGTCAAGCCTCCACCATCCGCCTGGCCAGGGAGCCGGAAAATTGATGCTCTTTTTATATTCGGACAATCCTTTTCCACTTACCTGTAGTTCATTGGCCTCAATGTAAATGGGAGAGGCCAGCTGAACGCTGGCCGCTTCAGTGAGCAGACTGATCACATTTTTCCAGGCGCTGGTCTGGGTGGACCCTGGCCAGTAGTCATCAAACAGGTATGCCTGGCTGATACCCTTTAAGCCATTGGCAGTCATGTCCCGCGACATATTGGAGCCGAATATCCAGGTCCAGTTCCACAGCAGTTCATCAATATTCTGTGCAATGGGATCATGGCTGGGGGGTACGAAATACCTCGGTCCGGTACTTCCCATCTGGTGTTTTTCCACAAGTACATGTGGAAACCAGTCACGGTTGTATATGTCAGCCACTGCCTGATTGTCTGATTGTGTAAGTGTGACAAAGTCCCTGTTGATATTGTGCCCCACGTACTTATGATATACACCGGGTAAAGAACTCCCCTCATAGGGGGTATCCAGGTATTGATTATAATGGTTGACGATCATGTTCATCCCATCCGGATTGTGACTGGGTACCATCATAAATACCACGTCGTCGAGGTGTGCCGGGTCGCTGTCCGTACCGGTGATCAGGTTGTAGGCCATCAATGGTGCAGCCTGCGCCGGGGCCACCTCGGTGGCGTGCATGGACAGGGTAACAAGTACAAAGACCTTTCCCTCCTCAATTAGTTCCCTGCGTTCATCTTCCGGAATATCCCCGTCCAGGGCGAGCCGCCGGTTGATTTCCCGGAGTCTTTCCAGATTATTGATGTTTTCTTCAGATGATACAAAGGTGATGTACATGGGGCGCCCCATGGGGGATTCCCCGTTTTCAACCATTGTGATCATGCCGGATTCATCGTCCAGGATTTCCAGGTATTCGATCAGGGGTTCATACAAAAATAGTTTTCTGTCTTCACCGGGGGTAAACCCGAAAAATTCTTCAGGATTTGTCAGTTCCGGATTTTCGGTTCCTGAACGGGCAATTGAAGCAGAAGACACCAGCAATAAGATCAGAAAAAGACTGATTGGCTTGATTACCTTCATTTGAGTGTGTTTTGGTTAGAAAATATAGGTTGTTGCTTTGAATGGTCAGACATGTTCGTTCATGATGGTATTGTATCCCGCCCTCAAAATGTCAAGGGCTTCCTCCTTGTTCCGGCCTTCTGCATAGGTCCTCAGCACGGGCTCTGTACCTGATGGCCTGATCATCAGCCATTGATCCTCACTGAAATAATATTTATATCCATCCAGGGTCTCCGTTTTCCGGACGATATAATCTCCGAATTGTTCATAAAGGTCTTCCCGGCAGTTTTTGACAATCCGTTCCTTGTCCTGCTCGCTGACAATCAGGTCGGCGCGTTCAAAAGCAAAGGGGCCGGTGAGGGTGTAAATTTCATCGATCATTTCTGTCAGTGAAAGCCCTGTTTCAACCATGGCTTCCCATATGAGCAGCCCGGTATATATCCCGTCACGTTCCGGTAGGTGACCAGTCACTGCAATACCGCCTGATTCTTCTCCACCCACCAGTACTTCCTCATGAAGCATGGTTTTGCAGATATGTTTGAATCCGATTTTGACCACATCCAGGGGGATATTGTAAGCCTCACAAAGCTTTTGGATCTTCACAGAGGAAGAAAAGCCTGTGACCACCTTGCCTGTTTTATGTTTGTAACGATGGAGGTAATGGATCAATAGCAATATAACATGGTGAGAATCGATGTAGTTTCCTGATTCATCAGCCAGGGCTGTTCTGTCTGCGTCTCCGTCCACTGCCAGGCCGCAGTCAATATTCCCTTCCTTACGGATATGTTCCAGGAATTCGCCCAGGTTTCTCTCCAGGGGCTCCGGGGGGATCCCGCCAAACAGGGGCTGTCTCTCGCAATGCATAAGGAGGCTTTCGGGAAACAAGCGTTTCATCACATTCTGACCTGATCCGTACATGGCGTCAAATGCGAAACGCAGCCCTGATTTGCGTATTTTTTCCAGGTCGAATTGTCCCTCCAGATAGTCGCAATACATGCTTTCCAGGTCCACATACTCAAGTAGTCCCTGTTTCTGAAGGTCCTCAAGCCTGACCTGGTCAAGGTTGTCTGTGAAGCGATCGGGAATAAGTTTTTCGATTTCCTTAATCTGTTCTTCAAGTAAAGGGCCACCATAATGCCCCTTGAGCTTGTAGCCGCTATAGAGAGGCGGGTTATGGCTGGCGGTGATAAAAACACCTCCAATTGTGTTGTATCTGAGGCATCCCATTGAGATCATCGGAGCAGACACAAAGCCGCTGCTTAATAACACCCTGATCCCGTTTTCAGTCAGAACCTTTGCAACCGTTTCGGCGAAGAGTTCCCCGCCGAAACGGCAGTCATGACCTACGAGGATCGTTGGTTGTTTATGTTGGTTGAGTGCCCAGGCTGACGTTCCCCGGGCAATACGCGCCACATTCCCGGTGGTAAATTCTTTGGCGATCACGGCCCGCCAGCCATCCGTTCCGAATCTTATTTTTGTCATAATTACTTCGAGTTTCTTGTTGGTTGCATTCGCGGGCCATTAACGGAAAATTCTTCTATCAGTGAGTGCCTGCCGGTAACGTCTTGCGTTGGCCAGGTGTTCGGCATAGGTTTCTGCAAAATTGTGGTAGCCGCTGAAGTCCTCCCTGGCACTAAAATAAAGGTAATTGTGTTGCTCATAATTGAGAACTGCATCCACCACTGCAGGCTCTGGCAGTGTGATAGGGCCGGGGGGGAGTCCGGCATATTTATAGGTATTGTAGGGTGAATCAATATCCAGGTGGCGGTTCAGTACCCTGTTGATAGTAAAGTCACCATGGGCATACACAACGGTCGGATCAGATTGCAGGAGGATCCCCCTGTTCAGCCGGTTGATGTAAACGCCGGCAATTCTTGCCATTTCATCCTGCTTGCTGGTTTCTTTCTGAACGATGGAGGCCAGGATCCCGACTTCCTGAGGGCTGAGCCCGGTATCGGCTGCTTTTTCACGGCGTGTTTCATTCCAGAAAGCCTTGTATTCCCTTTGCATTCGACTCAGAAGCTGTTCGGGAGAGATGGTCCAGTAAACCTCATAGGTGTTGGGAATGAACAACAGTTTAATTGTTGACCTGGTAAAACCCGTTTGCCGAAGTATTTCCTCATCATTAAGCAGCCGGATAATCGACAGGGAGTCGGTTTCCAGCCGGGATGCAATGGTGCCGGCCAGTTGCTCTTTGGTCTGAATGTTTGTGAAAGTGAGGTTTAACGGCTCCTGCTCCCCGGAACGCAGCATATTGATCAGCTCATTGTTTCCCATCCCATATTGTATGCGGTAACGGCCGGGTAGCACATGGGCGGGGTAATTCTTTCTTTGTGCCAGCCAATCAAAGGTCCTGATATCGGACAGGACGTTTTCTACCTTCAGTAATTGCCTCACATCCTCATAAGAACTTCCCGATGGGATGTGAAGGTGGACAGCCTGCCTGTCACCCAGGTCGGTATTCGGGGCATATACGACCCGGTAAAACAGGTAAGCCAGCAAAATACCGCAGATGATAACGATTATCAATGCGGCCATCAGTAGGGGGCGAACAGGTATGCCAGACTTTTTATCCATAGAATTCATTGATCAGTATCTTTTGGGGTTGCAGGACAATCGAATAATCGCTGCAGGAATAATTCATCTTTCCATTTGTTTTCGGCCAGCCTCCATGCTTTCCGGGTGCCGGTATGTACAAAGCCGTTCTGTGTAAACAAGCGTAAACTTCTGGGGTTGTCTTTGTCCACCCCGCAATATAATTGTTTTAATTGCAATACCTTTCCTGCATAGGAGATAAGCATTTGCAGGGCCTCACTGGCATAGCCATGACCACGTGCTTCAGGAGCAATAATAATCCCAACTGCAGCCCTGCGGTGGTGGGGGTCAAATTCGAATAAATCAATGATACCCAATTGCTCCCCGGATTTGCGGGTAATGACCAGCCGCAGCTGTTTGTCCTGATAAATATCGTTTGCTGCATTCAGAATGTACTGCTCCAGAAAGAAACGTGACAGGGGATTGAGGTGGTCTCCCGCATGCCAGCTTTCCATGTCGTTTTCCAGCTTGTATAAAAGCTCCAGGTCTTCGATCTCTACCGGCCTGAGGTTAATGCGATCACTGTTCAGTAGGTTCATTGCTATTGGTTAATGCCTGTTGCAGGGTTTTCATGTGCATTTCTCCCCTGAACACAAATTGTGCCGGGCCCTTTAAATTGATATTGTGAAAATGGTTATACTGCGTATCCGGTGAATGGAATGATACCTCCAACTTACCCCCGGGGGTATGTATTTCATTGGCCGACCGGGCAACTTCTCCGGGGTGGTGTGCCCATGCAGCGATGGCTGCGGCTGTTACCCCTGTTCCGCATGAAAGGGTTTCTTCTTCCACCCCTCTTTCATAGGTTCTCACTGACAACACGTTCTTTCCCGATTCCTCAACGAAGTTGACGTTGATTCCCCCCGGTGCCCATTCCTTTGCATGCCTGATTTTCCGGCCAAGACTTATGACATCCACCTTGTTGAGTTCACGGACAAAACGAACCCAGTGCGGAGACCCCGTGTCAACGATGTAATTGTCCGGTGAAACTCTTAGGGGGTATTTTACCGGGTTCAGTGTGACAGATACAATTGGCCGCAGAGGATGAGGGTTGATGAGACTGGCTTCATGGGTGCCATCCACAGCCCTGAAACGGAACTGCTGTCTCCCGGGGAAGATGAAATGACTGGCAAAAGCTGCCGCACAACGACTGCCATTTCCACAAAGACTGCCCATTTTTCCGTCGCTGTTGTAATAATGCATCCGGAAATCTTCTGCGGCATCTTCATCAATAAGGATCAAACCGTCGGCACCCACTCCATAGTGTCTGTGACAGAGAAGGGCAATCATGGCCTTTTCCTGTTCAGCAGGCGGGACAAAAACTTTTTTCCGGTTGTCAATAATAATAAAATCATTGCCGGTGCCGTGATATTTTGTGAAATTGAACTTCATATCTGTTTTTTTTGCCGGTCAATTTCCCTGGGTTGAAAATGGCCCACACGTTGAACAAACTAAATTAACAAAAAATCACGACCATGGATTATGCAATTTTTTAGTTTTTATTAAGAATTTGACGCAAGTTAAGGCATGCTTATTGATTATGAAGATTGTACAGTTATTTGTGTCATTTTGGCGCTTTAACAAAACACTTAAAGAACAATTTGCTTATAATGATTGTTTTAAAGAATGGTAGGGTGGGTAAACTGTCTTACTATTCTTATGTTTAGGTTGGTATAATAAAAAAAACAAAAACAGATGAAGAGATTTCTAAGTTTATTGTTTGTAGCGGTTTTAGGCGGGTTTGTAGCCATCGGGATTGATTATTACCTGTTGGATCCGGGTAGTAACGGAGATGAGGATGTATCTGTAACGATTCCACACAGGGAAGACCAGATTCCTGCCGCTTTGGCAGCACGGTTGGCAGACCCGGATTTTTCACCCACATTACCTGATTTTACACTTGTGGCGGAAATGACTGTTGATGCGGTCGTGCACATCCGTTCTGAATTTGAAAGGCAACGTAGTCCGCAGGGTGACAACTTCGGGCCGAATGATTTTTTTGATTTCTTTTTCGGGCCAAGGGGGCCTGATTTCGGACAACCCCAGCCATCGCAGGGAGCTGGAAGTGGCGTCATTGTCAGTCCTGAAGGCCATATTATTACAAATAATCACGTGGTGGCCAATGCAGGTAAGATTGAAATTACCCTGAATGATAACCGTGTGTATGACGCAGAGGTTGTAGGCAATGATCCCACCACCGACCTGGCTTTGCTGAAGATTGACGTCAACGATCTGCCATACCTGGAGTTTGGTGATTCTGATGCCCTGATGGTGGGTGAATGGGTTCTTGCCATCGGTAACCCGTTTAACCTGGAGTCAACGGTCACTGCGGGAATTGTCAGTGCCAAAGGAAGAAACATCAATATTCTCAGGGAAGAAATGGCCATTGAGGCTTTTATCCAGACTGATGCTGCTGTCAACCCCGGCAATAGTGGAGGTGCATTGGTTAACAGCCGGGGTGAGCTGATCGGGATCAATACAGCAATTGCCTCCAATACAGGCTCATTTGCCGGTTATTCTTTTGCTGTTCCCTCCAGTATTGTCATGAAAGTGAAAGAGGATCTGATGGAATTTGGAGAAGTACAACGGGGGCTGCTTGGTGTGCAGATTTCTGAATTATCCAGCAGGCGTGCGGAAGAACTGGACATCGATATTAACCAGGGTGCCTATGTGGAGAGTGTGAACGAAAACAGTGCGGCTGAGGAAGCCGGGTTGCGTGAAGGTGATGTGATTATCGGTATTAATGGTTCAACCATTAGCAGTCCTTCAGCACTTATTGAAACCGTTGCCCGTAAACGACCTGGTGATGAATTGCTTGTGAGGTATTATCGCGACGGACGGGAGAGAGAAACCACCGCCACACTGAAAAATGTTTACGGTGAAACTGAAAGTGTGACAAGAGACCGGCGTGAAGTAGCCGAAATGCTTGGGGCCCGTTTTGAAACAGCATCCGAAGAAGATCTTTCCAGGTTGAATCTGGATCATGGGGTGCAAGTGACCTCGATTTCTGCAGGCCTGATTCGTAATGCAGGCATCCGTAGCGGGTTTATTATCACCAATATAGCCAATGAACCGGTGCACAGACCCGATGATATTTCTGAAATCCTGGAGAGTAAATCAGGCGGGGTCTTAATAGAGGGGATTTATCCTGACGGAACCCGCGCCTATTATGGAATAGGTCTTGACTAGGCCGGGGCTTGTATCTGTGCTGGATTTTTCTTACCTTTGGGGGCTTTTTTGCCCCCAAAGGTGGTTTATATCAGCATCAAACAGCAATTCTAAGGTTGACGGGCGGTGAACCTCCGGGGCTGAGGAGCAGTGGAGGTGATTTATATCAGCAGTCAAACAGCAATTCTAAGTAAAAATATATCAGCAAAACTACATAAACTTATATGCGACAGTTAAAAATTTCCAAGTCCATTACCAATCGTGATACTGCGTCATTGGATAAATACCTGCAGGAAATTGGAAAGGTTCCGTTGATTTCAGCAGAAGAAGAGGTGCAGCTGGCACAACGGATCAAACAGGGTGACCAGGTTGCCCTTGAAAAACTTACCAAGGCAAACCTCAGGTTTGTGGTGTCTGTAGCCAAGCAATACCAGAACCAGGGATTGAGCCTGCCCGACCTTATCAATGAAGGAAATCTCGGTCTTATCAAGGCTGCCAAACGTTTTGATGAGACCAGGGGGTTTAAGTTCATTTCTTATGCCGTATGGTGGATTCGTCAGTCTATTTTGCAGGCGCTGGCTGAACAATCAAGAATTGTAAGGCTTCCATTGAACCAGGTAGGATCATTGAATAAGATCAAAAAGGAGGCCTCCAGGCTCGAGCAGCAGTATGAAAGGCCACCTTCTTCCGAAGAACTTGCCAATGCACTGGAAGTCAATGAAGACAAAATTACGGAATCTTTCAGAATATCGACCCATCATGTATCTGTGGATGCACCACTGGTACAGGGCGAGGATGCGAGTTTGCTTGATGTATACGTGAACCAGGATTCTCCCAATGCAGATTCTACCCTGGTCAGGGAGTCGCTGGCCCGAGAGATACAGCGGTCATTAGCTACACTGACGGAAAAAGAAAGGGATGTGATCAATCTTTATTTTGGTATTGGAATGAATCACGGACTGACCCTCGATGAGATCGGTGCAAAATTTGACCTCACCAGGGAGCGGGTTCGCCAGATTAAAGAGAAAGCGATCCGGCGCCTGAAACATACATCCAGGAGCAAATTGTTAAAAGCTTATTTGGGGCAGTAATATGAGACGGAGTCTGTTGAAATTTCCTGTTCTTCTTTTGTTTTTGCTCATTTTGTTTTCTGCCACGGTCGAAGGCAGGGAGATTAAGATTCAGGTTGCTGTTACCGCCGATGTCCATGGCCGTTTCTTTTCCTACGATTTTGTAAAGAACCAACCAGCCGGTGCCTCACTTGCCCACATTGATTATTTGCGCCAGGCCATGAAGCAGCGTCAGGAGTCAAACCTGATCCTGTTGGATAACGGGGACCTGATTCAGGGTACTCCGGCGGCTTATTATGCCAATTTTGTGCAGGATACAGACGAAAACATGATTGCCCGTGTGATGAATTATGTGGGGTTTGATGCGGCAACCATTGGAAATCATGACATTGAAGCCGGCCCGGAGGTGTATAACCGGCTTAGGGAAGAGTTTGATTTCCCCTGGCTGGGAGCCAATGTGTTGGATGAAGAAAGTGGAGAGCCTTATTTTGCCCCGTACACCATGATTGAGAGGGATCGTGTCCGCGTTGCCGTACTGGGGCTTACCACCACTGGTGTTCCCACCTGGCTTCCCCCGCAATTATGGGAAGGACTGGTATTTGAAGATATGGTTGAATCTGCGGCATATTGGGTTGATTATATCCGTAAAAATGAACAGCCCGATGCCATTGTGGGGCTGTTCCATAGTGGGTTTGGTTCACTGGATCCTGATACGGACTCTCATCCGCTGGAACATGCATCCGGATATGTCGCCAAAAATGTTCCCGGCTTTGATGTAATTTTTTCTGCCCATGATCATCGAAGACTGGTGCAAACCGTTACAAACGTGAAAGGAGACCCGGTTTTGGTGCTTGGCCCCGGTCATTTTGCAGAGCATTTGGCTGTGGCGGAGCTTACTTTTGAACGTGAATCCAGGCGCACCTTTACCCTGAAGGGGGTGGAGGGAGATATGATCTCCAGTTCCCGGGTGGTGCCACGGCGCGAATTTGTCAACACTTTTGAGGATGACGTTACTGAGATACTGAGATTTGCCAATGAAAGGGTAGGGGAGTTAACTGCCCCGATGCATTCCATGGAAGCATTATTTGGCAGTGCTCCTTTTACTGATTTAGTACATGAAATTCAACTGTCACTGACTGAGGCTGATATTTCCTTTACTGCACCCCTGGCTTTTGACGAAACCATTCGTAAAGGACCACTCTATATGAGGGATTTTTTCCGTTTATATGAGTATGAGAACTATCTCTATACCATGGAGCTGACCGGTTCGGAGATCCTGGATTACCTGGAGTACTCCTATGGGCTGTGGTTGAACGAAATGGAAGATAAAAATGATTACCTTTTGAATGTGCATCAGGATGCCCTGGGCCGGATACCCGATAATCGTCGTGGCCGGGGGGTACTGAAAAATCCTCCCTATAATTTTGATTCAGCCGCCGGGATCCGGTATACAGTGGATGTCAGTTTGCCTGTCGGAGAGCGGGTGGATATACAGGGAATGGAAGACGGAACCGAATTCGATCCGGATGCCGTTTATGTGGTTGCCATTAACTCCTATCGGGGAAGTGGCGGCGGTGGTCATCTGACAAGTGGTGCCGGTATTCCCCACGATAAGCTGAGCAATCGCATTGTAAACACCACAGAGAAAGATCTGCGCAGCTACATGGTTGAATTTTTCAGAGATGCAGGATCCTACACTCCGGAAAGCCGGAACAACTGGGAGATCATACCTGCTGAGTGGGGGAAAAGAGGTCGGGAGAAGGTAGAACCTTATCTACGTGACGATGAATTGTGACAACGTATAAGGTGCCGGTATCAGAATAAATCCTCGCGCAAACGGAATTCCTTTCTTAAAACCTCCCCTTCACGCCGGATTACAAGTTTTATGTGGTATCCGATCCGGGCAGATAACTCATCCAGAATGATTTCCATTGTCAGGTCCTGATTACTATGTGTATTCAGGGCGATGATCTCATCTCCAGGCATTACACCTGCTTCATAGCTCACTGAGCCTGGCCTGACATAATGAATGATATACGTGTTCATCCGCCGGCCTGTGGCGATCACCTCCATGCCACTTAGACTGGTATTGAACGGTTTATTCAGGAAACGGTTGCGTCTCATTAATAACTTTTCTTCCTCGTAGTCAATGATAACGGTGAATCTTTTCAGGATAGATCCGCCAATGATGCCTTCCCAATTGATTTGTTGGTTATAAAAAGTGAGGAATCCAGCGTCAGGATAAGCCACAATCGGATCCTGTATTTCCACGTCTCCGATCATTACCTTTTCCGCACGTCCCTTATGTCCCAGGAGGTTTCCGCTGATCCCTTTCCCGAGGAATCCTTCAATGAGCTGGTCTGAGAGGTGTTGATACTTCCGGTTGAGGTATACCGGATGACTGGCACCCAGGTCCAGCAATAAATTGGTGGTGAGGGTATCTCCCTGCTCGCCGACAATGTTACTCTCGATATAGGGCTTGCCGTCAATGACCTGAATGGGCACGGTGGTGGTTCTTCTTCTCGTACGGTAGGTGGGTTCTTTATAGACCCGCATAGTTTCGGTGCTGTAATTGATTTCTACCGGAAAGTGCCTGAAGAAATCGTACCCGATAATGCCGTAAACGGGAAATCCGAACACTTCGGAAAAAGAAATGATGCCTTCAGGAATCACCAGGAGGTTCTTGTTGTTTCCCTTTATTCCTCTGCCCATCTCGATTTTAACACCGGTTGCCAAAGCGGCTGGAACAACTCCCTTTCCTCCCA
>CAYXEH010000012.1:0-37138 GCA_964463915.1 uncultured Bacteroidales bacterium
TTACACCTCAACGGTTTTCAAGACCGCCGCAATCGACCACTCTGCCATCTCTCCGGTGCAAAAGTACAAAATATTCTTTTCGGCACAACAATAATCCCTGTAAATGCAGGGAACTGGGCTAAAAATCTTAATTTTGAACCTTTAGCAAATTTCCAGCCATGAATACTCCCACAACCGCAGTTGTCATCCTCAACTGGAACGGCCGTCACCTCCTGGAGCGTTTTCTCCCTGATGTGATCCGTTTTACGCCACCGGAGGTTGAAATTGTGGTAGCGGACAATGCTTCAAAGGATGATTCTGTCGCCTTCCTTGCCTCGTATTATCCAGGTATACGGGTTGTGAAGCTTCTGGAAAATCATGGATATGCAGGGGGGTATAACCGGGCCCTGAAACGGGTGAAGGCTGATTTTTATGTGTTGCTGAACTCTGACATTGCTGTGACAGAGAACTGGCTTTCCCCCTGTATACAAATGCTGCAGGAGCGCAAGGAAGTGGTGGCCTGCCAGCCGAAAATACGGTCGCTGGAAAACCCGGACTATTTTGAATATGCCGGCGCTTCGGGCGGATTCCTCGATTTTCTTGGCTATCCGTTTTGTCGCGGAAGAATATTTGACGAGGTTGAATCAGACCATGGCCAGTATGACGGTGAAATCAGGGTGTTCTGGGCAAGTGGTGCGGCTTTGTTTGTGAAGTCCGGTGCTTTTTGGGAAGCCGGGGGGTTCGATGAACGCTTCTTTGCCCATATGGAGGAGATTGATTTATGCTGGAGGCTGCAACACAAGGGGTACCAGATTATGGTGTGTCCCGCTTCGACGGTTTATCATCTGGGAGGTGCTTCATTGCCGGCTTCCAGCCCCGGGAAAACTTTCCTGAACTTTCGCAACAGTTTATGGATGTTGGCCAAAAACCTGCCTGCCCGGAAATTCTACCTTTGGATACTGATACGCCTTGCCCTGGATGAGATTGCCGCAACACGTTTTCTGATGCAGGGTCGTTTCGGAAGTTGGCTGGCCGTGATCCGTGCACAGTTTGCCTTTTTGGTTAAACTGCCCGGGCTTCGTCTGCGAAGCCACGTAAGTAAATCCCTGCCTGCTGCTTTATACCGAAGAAGTATTGTAGCGGATTACTATTTTCGCGGAAAAAAACGATTCTCAGATCTGTTTTTCACTGCCTCCAACGCCAGACGATAACTCTCCGGCCCGAATCCTGAGATGCTGCCAATGCAATGCGGGGCGATATATGAGCTATGCCGGAATTTTTCCCTGGCAGATACATGGCTGAGATGTACTTCAATGACGGCGGTATGGATGGCCCGGATGGTGTCTCCCAGTGCAACGGAAGTATGCGTATATGCCCCGGCATTCAGGATAATACCGTCATAATTACCATCTGCCTCCTGGAGGCGGTCAATAAGCGCTCCCTCAATATTGCTCTGATAAAAATCGATCGTGGCTGATGGGAAATGACCCTGCAGGGCCTCCAGGATTTTTTCAAAGGACTCTTCACCATATATGTCGGGCTCTCTTTTGCCCAGCAGGTTCAGGTTTGGTCCGTTTATGATCAGTACTTTCATGTTTTCCTCCTTGCCTGATATTTATGGTACAGATGTTTCCCGGTGTAGTTTTTTTGATGGGCAGGCCGGCACCAGACATCCTGCTTCTTTTCTTCATGCCTTGTGCATACATCCAGCCTTGCGCAGACAGCGTTGCAGACAGCGTGCTGCAAAATACGTTTTTTCCCTGAAAGTCCAAAGTCTCCAATGAGGGGTATTTGGAGTTTACTGCATTAATATCTGAAAATTGCGTATCTTTGTACCACTTATCAATAAATAGGGGTGCCCAAAACGACGGGCTGAGATCAAACCCATTGAACCTGATCCGGGTAATGCCGGCGAAGGGAGGGAGAATAAACAAATGACGGCTTTTTACTCCTATTTGCCGTTGATTGTTTAACAATTATTACCAATTACAATGATGCGAAAAATTTCAATGTTGCTGGCGCTTTGCCTTGTAGCGCCTTTGTATGCGGCCGGGCAGTATACTTTTAGCGGCCGGGTTATGGACGAGGTCAATGATCACCCCCTTCCTGGTGCCCATGTGGTGCTAAAAGGGAGTTTTAAAGGAGTTTTTTCAGATCGCAATGGTCAATTTGTCCTGGAGGACCTGGAAGCAGATGAGTATGTGATCGAGGTGAGTTTTATGGGATATGAACCAAAGGAACAGGTGGTCCGGCTGGAAGAAGATCTGCGTCGTGATTTCTACCTGGAGCCTAACCTGAAGCTTACAGAGGAAGTGGTGGTCTCGGCCCTGAGGGCCGGGGGACGAAACCCTGTAACCTATACCAATTTAAAAACAGAGGAGCTGACTCCCAAGAACCTCGGACAGGATCTTCCCATGTTGCTTTCCCAGACCCCTTCCCTGATCACAAGTTCAGATGCGGGTTCAGGGGTCGGGTACACCTGGATGAATATCCGGGGAAGTGATCAGTCGCGGATAAATATCACGATGAACGGCATTCCCCTCAACGACCAGGAATCGCACGGCGTGTGGTGGGTGAATATGCCCGATATTGTTTCATCGGTTGATAATCTCCAGGTGCAGCGCGGTGTGGGACTCAGTACACACGGAGCCGGAGCTTTTGGTGCCACCATCAATCTTTATACTACGGGATTGCGTGATGAGGCCTATGCAGAGATCAATTCCTCGGTCGGCTCATTTAACACATTCAAGAATACAGTGAGTTTCGGGACAGGGCTGCTGAATGACAAGTGGGCTTTTGACGGGCGGTTGTCCGGTATTGATTCGGACGGATACGTTGACCGAGCCTCAGCTGACCTGAAGTCTTTTTATCTTTCGGGGGGTTATCATGGCGATAATACAGTGATAAAAGGTGTGGTTTTTTCCGGAAAAGAAACGACTTACCAGGCATGGTACGGGGTTCCCTCTGATAAACTTGAATCCGACCGGACATTTAACCCGGCCGGGATGTATGAAGACACGCAAGGGAAGGTGCGTTTTTATGACAATGAGACAGATAATTACCAACAGGATCATTATCAGCTGCATATTTCCCGCAACATTACCCCCGGCCTGGTGGCAAGCACTTCCTTCTTTTATGTGTACGGTCGGGGATATTATGAGCAATTTCGGGAAAATGAGCAGTTTAGCCGGTATGACCTCCCGGTGGTTGAGGTTGGAGGTGAGGTGATTGAAAGAAGTGACCTGGTTCGCAGACGCTGGCTTGACAATGATTTTTACGGCCTCACTTATTCGCTGAATTATAACAATTACAAAGGACTGGAAGTGGTTTTCGGTGGCGGGTATAATGAATATGACGGTGACCATTTCGGTGAGATTATATGGGCCCGTTATGCCAGGCATGCCGATATCCGTGACCGTTATTATGACAATAACGGATTCAAAAGGGATTTCAATACTTTCACAAAGGCTACCCTGGAAGTTCTACCCAATGTGCATGCCTTTGCCGACTTGCAGTACAGGTATGTGTCTTACAGTTTTCTGGGGCAGAGCTGGGTGGATGAGGAGGTGGTTCCCCTGCAGCAAAAAGTCCATTTTAACTTTTTCAACCCAAAAGCCGGAGTTTCCTGGGAGATAGATCCGGCTCATACCATGTATGTTTTTGGTGGCATAGGCAACAGGGAACCGGTCAGGCGAGATTTTACAGAATCTTCACCCGATAGCCGGCCCACCAATGAAACTTTAAGAAATCTCGAATTGGGATATGAATATTCAGGCAGCCATAGCAGGCTGGGAGTCAACTTTTACCTGATGGACTATGACAACCAGCTAATTCTAACCGGTGAGATTAATGATGTGGGTGGGTTTTCCCGTACCAATATAGATGACAGCTATCGCCTGGGCCTTGAGTTGGAAGGAGCCTACAGCCTGAACGATATGCTTGACTGGTCAGGGAATCTGACCCTTAGCAGGAATAAAATTACGCTTTTTAAGGAATATTCTGACACGTATGATGCTGACTGGACATGGACCGGTTATGATATCCGTACTTATGAAGATACCGATATTGCCTTTTCTCCTTCGGTGATCGGCGCAAGTACATTGCGTTTTACCCCGTTGGGAAATCTTTCAATTGCTGTTGAGAGCAAATATGTGAGCGATCAGTATATAGACAATACCATGAATCCTGACAGAAAACTGGACGCCTATTTCGTCAATAACTTCAGGATAAATTATGTCCTGAAAGCGCCATTTTTCCGGGAGCTTGAAATGATTCTGCAAGTAAATAATTTGTTTGATGTGGCCTACGAAACCAATGCCTGGGTATATAAAGGTGTTGTAGGAGACCAGGGCCTCATTTCCATTGATGACGGGTATTTCCCCCAGGCAGGACGGCATTTTACAGCAGGATTGAATTTGCGATTTTAGTAAATAGAGTCGATCTGTATACAAAAAAACCACCACAAAGTGTAAAAGTGTGTAAAAACTTTTAACTTTGATGGTGGTTTTTTTATCGGTCGGGCAATTTTCTTCCCTTGAGTTGATGACAAAACCGGAGGCATGAAGTTTAATCGTTTTTAATAATCAGAAAAATTATTTTATCCGCAATGTCTGTCAGTTCTGTTTTATTGATTGATGATGACCCGGTGGTCCGTTCTCTGGCATCGGGGATTCTCAGGAAAAAAGGATATGAAATGTATTTGGCTAAAACCGGTGAAGAAGGGTTGGGCTTAATAAAGGAGCGTCAACCGGACCTGGTGATCACCGATTTTCAAATGCCGGGTTTGTCAGGAATAGAGGTAGTGGAAGCCATTCGACAGGTCGATCCCCAGATTCCGGTTATTGTACTCACAGCTTATGGCGATACTGCACTTACCATTGAGTCTATCCAGGCCGGAGCATTTGATTTCATTGAGAAACCCATTAACCCCAGGGAGTTGCTGGAAACAGTCAAAAACGGACTGGATGCCGTGGTCGCTTCCCAAAAAGCCCATGACCTGGTAACGGAGAGCCATTCGGAAAAATCGGCATATAACCTGATCGTTGGAAAGACCCCTGCCATGCGGGAACTATTCAAAACAGTTGGTCGTTTGTCTCAGAGCAGGATGAACGTGATGATCAGCGGGGAGCCCGGTACAGGTAAAGGCCGGTTTGCACAGCTCATTCATAACGTCAGCCCAAACAGCGGCGCTCCTCTTGTATATCTTAATTGCCGGAAACTTGATGAATCCGGGGATTATATGGGAGCAGATGTCCAAATTCCTGATCATTTGCACGAACTGTTGGTTAAGAAATTCAGGGAGGCAGAGAATGGCAGCCTGATATTGGATGAAATTGGTATGCTTCCACCGGAAATGCAGCATACATTGCTGGATATTCTGAACGAACCATTCCATCAGGAGCGCGCGGGGCAATTGGCCCGGCCCAGGATCATTTCCCTGACCACAGGGCATGCCGGTGAAAAACTTGGGGAAGGGAAGTTTCTGCAGGATCTTTTTTACAACCTGAATGTATTTTCTTTGCAAATTCCGCCTTTACGCCGGAGGAAAGAAGATATTCCTGAGCTTGTAAAGAATCTTCTGCCCGAACTTAATGCGGAGCTTGGAAAGAATGTAAGCCGGATCGGTGAAGGAGTTATGTCTTATTTGCAGGCCTACGACTGGCCCGGCAATGTGCGGGAGTTAAAGAATATCCTTATGCAGGCCGTTGCCCTTTCATATGGAGAGATTCTGGAAAAAAAATACATCCATATCCTTGATGGGGGTAGTGAAAAAGGAACCCGGGAAAGCGTTGAGGAACGAGGAGCCGTGAGCCTTGCAGAAGTGGAGAGGGAACATATCGCTCATGTGCTTGGACTTACCAGCTGGAATAAGCAGGAGGCTGCCCGGATCCTTGGGATTACCCGGCCCACCTTAAATGCAAAAATTGAGAAGTATGGGTTAAGCAAATAGTTTTTCTCTTTTTTCCCTCAGGTACGCAATGTGTAAAAATTTTACACATTGCGTATTTTTTTGCGCAAAAGTGAAAGAAATATTTAAAAAAAAGAGAAAAAAGTAAAAAAATTAATAATAAACTTGACATGTAATAAAAAATTTTACTACATTTGAATAACGTTAAGTCAAAAAGTAAAAAAACTTACATGCATTGGCGCCCCATCACCGGTTTATTGTTGCTTTTCTGTCTTCTGACTTATTCTGAAGTACACGGACAGGCCAGTTCCAGCGTGAGGTTTACCATCGTTGTCCATGAACAGGTATCTGCAGAAGAAGACATTGGAGTTGATCTGGCGTTTTCTCCTTCTGCTCCCGATGCAGGTTCTGGCTCGCACCCCCGGTCCGAAGATGTTGGAAATGCATCACCGGATGTTCAGATGTATTTGGAAGTTGCAGGAGAAACAAAACCATTCCCGGACAATGATCCACGCAGGGATGACATTGTATTGACCGGATTGCAGCAATATTTATTTTCTGAAAAAGACTCCTCGCTGATCTATCCTGAGGACTCTGATGATACAGTGATTACTTCCGAAAGCATCACCGGGGAAGCGGAAGCCTGCCTGGTGGTAATGGAATATAACTAACCCCTGTTTCCTGCTGTCCCGGGTTACTCCATTTGCCTGTGAACGGCATAACCCCTCCATTTATCAAGTACCAGCTGCATATCCCCGGCCAGGGGAGAATCGAAGTGCATGTACTGCCCGCTGACCGGGTGGGTAAATCCCAGGGTCTTTGCATGAAGTGCGTGTCTGGGCATGAGTTTGAAACAATTCTTTACAAATTGTTTGTATTTGGTATAGGTAGTGCCTTTTAGGATCTGATCACCCCCATAGGTGGCATCATTGAATAAAGGATGCCGGATATGTTTGAAATGTGCCCTTATCTGATGGGTTCTGCCGGTTTCCAGCCTGCACTCCACCAGGCTTACATACCTGTATCTTTCCAGTACCTTATAATGCGTGATCGCCTGTTTGCCATGATCCCCTTCCGGGAATACATCCATTACCTTCCTGTTTTTCAGGCTGCGTCCGATATGGCCGGTAATGGTTCCTTCATCTTCTTCAAAATCGCCCCACACGATGGCATGATAGATGCGATCTATTTGCCGGTCGTAAAATAATTTTGCCAGCCTTGTTTGTGCCAGTTCGGTTTTGGCCACCAGGAGCAGGCCTGAAGTGTCCTTGTCAATCCTGTGTACCAGCCCGGGTTTGATCGCCTCATCATTCTGCCTAGGAAGATTCCCGAAATGATGTACCAATGCATTGACAAGGGTCCCGGTATAATTTCCGTATGCCGGATGTACAACCATCCCGGCCCGTTTGTTCACGATGACCAGGTGCGCATCTTCATAGAGGATATCCAGGGGGATCGCCTCGGGAATCAGTTCAATTTCCCTGGGTGGGTGGGCCATGACGATGCTGATCTGATCGCCTGGTTTTACCTTGTAATTGGGCCTGACAGCCTCGCCGTTTACCAGGATGTTACCCGCTTTCGCTGTGTTCTGGATCTTGTTGCGGCTGACATTCTCAATTTTTGCCTGTACATATTTATCTATACGCAGCAATCCCTGGCCTTTATCCACCTCAAAGCGGTGATGCTCATAAAGATCCTGTTCTTCAATTTCACTTTGAGGATTATCCGGCGATATCGGGGTATATTCCTGGTCTGTCATTGTTTTACCGTGAGATAATAAATCGGGTAGTCATGCTGTGGCTTCCATTTTTGTCCATTACCTGCAGGATGTACATGCCGTTGCTGTAACCGGAAATATTTAGTGAGGGAACATACTGCCCCGAATCAACCAATCTCCCCTGTGCGTCATATACCCTGAGCACTTTGTCAGGACCCGTGAGATGCGAGTCTTTTATATTGATTTCAAGCCGGGATCCCCGGGCCGGATTGGGGTATACCGTCAGCAGGGTCTCTTCCTGGTCTTCCGGGGTCGTGATGCCGGTGATGTGCTCCCTTTTGACCACCGGCCTGATCATGATGGCTCCGTCTTCCACTGACTGCATCCAACCGTCAGCATCTCCGTTGTTAATAAACAGACGGGATTTTGCCTGATTTTCTCTGTCAAATCCGATGCCAATGGAGCTTTTCAGATCAATAGATCCCCTTTGTTGTAGCCCGATATAGAAGGTGTCTTGTACAAGTATTTCCTCATCCAGGAAATAGGTAAGAAACCGGTCCCCGGCCTCAGGTTTTGTAAAGGCAGGGTTTTCTGACTGGTAAATGATCTCTTCAGGATCAAGGCTGTTCCATACAGTCAGGTAAAAAGCCTGTTGATCCGGGCCATGAATGGTATTCATCTGGTATATCTGGATGGCTTCCAGGGTGTCTGTATGATTGGCTACAAACTGGCAGGCCCGTGCCGGATCATACCCTGTAGTCAGGTGAATCAGGTCCGGATTTCCCTTGTCGTAAGCAAAATAATTGGAGAAATGCTGATCAAATACGATGGTATCGTTGCGTGGCCGTTTGTCGCCGGTAGTTCCTTCACGGATGGCATGTACAAGGCTGAAACGTCTTTCTTCAGCAGGTCCGGTGGGGAGGGGGTTGCCTATCAACATCGGCCGGGTATGTGGCTGATAGTCCTGGTAGCCATCATCCAGGAACGGATTAATCACCCACGATCCGCCTGAGTATGTGCGCAACACGCGCTCCCCTTCATCAAGAATGCGGTAGTTGTAAGAATAATTGTAGGAACGATTGTCCAGGTTACTGATTTGCACCTGGAAATTGTTTCGAAGGCTGCCGGCCGGGTTGGCGATGTAATGTGACCAGGGCATGGCGGTGTGATCTTTTAGCATGGACTGAGCCGGGGCGGCAAAAGCGATGTCGTAATGAGTGGAATCCAGTTTGCTGCGCCCGTGGTCAAGCATGATATAATCGATATTCCAGATGCTGCGGGTGCCGGAATAGTTCCTGACGCTTTTTTGCGAGGGGAAAGATGCATGGTTCTTAAAACGAAAACGGAATTGGCTGTTAAAGTAGGCCGAATCTGTAATGGCAACGGCAACTCTCCGGAAATAGGGAAAAGTGTCTTTTGAGAATTTTTGAAGGCTTTCGCCTTCTGCGTGCCACACTGTTTGCCAGTGAGCTTCAACCTCCTGACCGGCATCGTCATCGTAGTAACCGGGGTGGTAGAACTGCAATACGAGGGAGTCTTGTGCGGCCGGATCCCCTCCTTTCCCTTGTGGCTGGTAATAAAACGTAAGCAACACGGAATCAGCCGGCGACAGGGCCCTGGGTGCAGGATCAAACAGGGAGTCCAGACGGATGACATTGGAGGTCAGTTGGTCTGCTTCGAATGCCAGGTTATTTGTACTGGCGTGGTCATAGATTTTACCGTGCGCATTCAGAATGTCAAAAGTAGCCACTCCGTTGGTTTTGGGATGTACTGCAAATGACGTGTTAATAAACACTGTATTGTCGGCCCACAAATTGCTGTCAGGATACGGCCCTTTGTAGGAGAAGTCATCCCAGAAAGGCAATGTAAGAGGGGATGTATTGCTTTTCGTGGCTGTTGCATGGCGCTGAAGTGCCTCTTTTGATTTAAGGGGGTTGTTTTGCAGCGGGAGTAACACCTCCTGCGCCCGCAGGCCGGCCGGGGCCAATATGAGTGACAAGAGGAAGAGGAATATGATCTTCATGAAAGTACGCATTAAAGGTCTTCGTTATCGGTTTCATCAGCAGGGCGGTACCACACATCAATGGTTTCTTCCTTACGGATGATCATGCCTTCTTCGTAGGCCGGCTCCTGCCGGTATACCCTTGCGTTGTCACGGGTGGAGCCGTCATCAAAAGTTTCCAGGCCCAGTTCCAGTGACAATCTTTCCAGTCGGGCCTCCACCTGCTGTGGCGTCAGCCCCCGTAGATCCGGAACGGGCACAGATAACAGCTGTTCCATGTATTCCTCAAAATCGAATTCAGCGGTTGACCTGTAATGCAGATCCACCTCACTTCCGGCTTCCAGGTATTTGGGCTCCTCCACCGGGTTGGGTTCCTGGAGGTAAACTTTTACTTCATCCTCTTCATCATCCATATAGGTCTCTTCTCCTACATTCAGCGAGGCGTTGTTCAGTGTTCTGATTGCCTGCTCCGGAGTCATGCCCAATACCAGGGGTACAATGGCGATATTCTCACCCAGCCCTTCCCCCAGTACCAGGTCAATGGGGGTGCCAGCCTCAACGAGGGTTTCCGGTTCAATGGATGCGTCTTTGTATTTTTGTTTCAACACCGCATTTCGGGCAATGTCGGGCTGGAATTCAAGTTGTCCGACACTGAGGCCGTGGGTTTCCAAAAGGGTAATTGCCTGCCGCCTTGAAAGGTCAACCAGGTCGGGCATGGGCACCATCTCGGGCAGGACCGCCACTGTGGTCAGGTAAATGGTCCGGTTGCGCTTCACTTCTGTGCCGGGGGCCGGGTTTAGCCTGGCCACACTTCCTTTATCCAGCGTATCATTAAAAATGGAGTCGTTGATTACATAGCGAAGATTATGTGCCTCCAGGATTTCTGCTGCTTCTTCTTTCTGATATCCTTGGAGTTCAGGTACTTCAATGGTCCGTCCGTGCAGGGTATACAGGTCAAGCATCTTCAGTGTCCCCCAGATGATCACCACGGATAAGGCCGCCGCAAAGGCCAGCTGTCGTAGAAATACTTTACTGAAGATGAAATCCCATGCGCTCATGTAGCTGATACTTGGTTCGTACTATTGCAAAAGACAAAATTAATATAAAATGACAATCTCCCGGCTGTGATGATTTAAAATACAGCAGAAGCAACAGTCCACTTAGACCTAACGTCTGTTTTTATCTTTTATGTTTTATCCGGGCAAATTCTTTGCTGTTTTTCGTAAGTTTGTTGCCATTATTGGAACTTTTTGGCAATGCAATCGTCTATGGCAAAAAAAACTATCGCCCTGGTGGCGGGGGGCAATTCCGGTGAGTTTGTAATATCCGTTCAGAGTGCCCGTATGATCAGAGAGAATCTGGATAAGGAATTATTTTTTGTGTTCCCCATCCTTATCAAGAAAAAGAAATGGGTGTACATTGATGAGAATGAGCAGGAACATCCGGTTGACAAGAATGATTTTTCCATATCCCCGGAAGGGAAGAAAATCACCTTTGATTGCGCCCTGATCACTATTCACGGGACTCCCGGCGAAGACGGAAAACTGCAGGGGTATTTCGATCTGCTGGAAATCCCTTATACAACAGCCGGTTTGCTTTCATCTGCCCTGACGTTCAATAAGTATTACTGCAACCTGGTTGTTTCCTGCCTGGGCTTTCCGGTTGCCCGGTCTGTGTTACTTAGAAGAAGAGAGCAGCCGGATGTCAGGGAAATTCTGAAACAGGTGAATCTCCCGGTTTTTGTCAAACCCAATAAGGGAGGGTCCAGCCTGGGCACCACTTTCGTGCGGAGTTCGGAGGCTCTTCTTCCTGCCGTTGAATCTGCTTTTTCCCATGACGATGAAGTGCTGGTGGAAGAATACCTGGATGGTGTGGAACTTACCTGCGGGGTTTTCCGTTCGGAAGGCCGGGTGCGGGTGCTTCCTGTCACGGAGATCATCAGCAAAACGGAAGCTTGCTTCTTTGACTACAAAGCCAAGTACACCCCGGGTGCAGCCGAGGAGATCACACCTGCCCGCATCCCTGCTTCCCTTACCAGCCTGGTACAAAGCTCAGCGGCACAAATATATGAAGCGTTAAATATGTCGGGGCTGACGCGGGTTGATTTTATTTACAGTGGCGGCAGGTTGTTTTTCCTGGAGGTCAATGTGACCCCGGGGATGTCGGCTACGAGTATTGTGCCTCAACAGGCTGAGGTGGAAGGGATCTCCAATACCGATCTTTTTACCATGCTGATAAAAGAGGCCCTATCCGGAGCCTGAAATATCCTGTAAAAAGTTTGCCAGTTTCCTGATGGCGGCCTGCCGGTGGCTGATGCGGTTTTTCTCTGTGGCCTCCATTTCTGCAAAAGTTGAAGTATATCCTTGCGGGATAAAAACCGGGTCGTATCCGAATCCTTGTTGCCCGACGGGGAGGGTGGTAATGTTTCCCCTGACAACTCCACCAAACAGGTATTCTTTCTTATCAAGGATCAATGCAATCACCGTGCGGAACTGTGCGCTCCGGTCGGTGATTCCTGACAGTTCAGACAGCAACTTTCGGATGTTCGCGTGATCGTCTTTGGCGGGTCCGGCATAGCGGGCCGACTGCACTCCCGGTTTGCCACCAAGGGCGTTGACTTCCAGCCCGGTGTCATCAGCAAAGCAATTTACCCCAAACCGTGTATGCACAAAACGGGCTTTGGCCAGGGCGTTCTCTTCCAGGCTGTGGAAGGGCTCCGGAATATCTTCACGGAGTCCCAGTTCTTCCAGCCCGCCGATCCTGAAACCCGGCCCCAGAATGGCTTTGATCTCCCCGACTTTGTTGGGGTTCCGGCTGGCAAAAATAAGGCGGATCATGGGTTATTTCAGTTCAACCAGGGGATGGTTCTTTGGAACCACATCTCCTTCCCTGACATTTATTCTTTTGATCCTGCCATCAGCCGGAGCCAGGATGATGTTTTTCATCTTCATGGCCTCCAGGATACAAAGTTCATCACCTTCCCTGACCTCCTGCCCCTGTTTAACCATCACCTTGGGGATATTCCCGGGCATGAAAGAGGTGATTATTTTCGGATTGGCCGGTTTATAAGGCTTGCGCTCATTGTATTTTCTGCTGGGACGGGTCGTATAAATGACGTCGTCGACCATCAAAGCTATTTGTTCCTTGTCCCCTTTTCGTTTCTTCATGACAGATGCATTGTTGACGATTGCTGAATCAAATTTGTCCGGAGGTGTTTTCTGCCATCAGAATGGTGGTATTCCGTGTTTTTTGTACGGAGGCTCGTCCGATTTCTCTGCAGAGATCTCCAGGGCATGTAACACGAAACGCCTGGTTTCGTCGGGTTCGATCACGGCGTCAATGTAACCGTGTGCGGCGGCTACGTATGGATTGGCAAACTTTTTCTTGTATTCCTCCACTTTTTTCTGCCGTGTTTCTTCCGGGTTGGGAGAGTTCATGATCTCGTGGCGGAAAATGATGTTTGCCGCTCCTTCCGGGCCCATTACGGCAATCTCAGCCGTTGGCCAGGCGAACACAAAATCGGCCTTCAGATGCCTTGAGCACATGGCAATGTAGCCACCTCCGTAAGCTTTTCGCAGAATGACTGTAACCTTGGGTACGGTGGCCTCACTGTATGAATAGAGGATCTTTGCGCCGTGGCGGATCACCCCCGCGTGCTCCTGGTCGATCCCAGGCAGGTAACCGGGCAGGTCAACCATTGTAACCAGCGGAATATTGAATGCGTCACAATAACGAATGAATCGTGCGGCCTTGTCGGAAGAATCCACATCAAGCACACCGGCCAGGACCAGTGGCTGATTGGCCACGAACCCGATCGTCTGCCCGTTCATCCGGCCAAAGCCGACCACCATGTTGGCGGCAAATAGCTCCTGTACCTCGAAGAACTCACTGTCATCGCTGATGGACTTGATGACATCCCGCACATCGTAGGGTTCCCGGGGATCGGTGGGTATGATATTGTCAATCTTAAATTGCCGTGTTTTGGGTGCTTTTTTCGGAAATGGAGCAGCCTTGCGTTTGTTGTTCCAGGGGATGTAAGAGATCAGTTTCTTGATCTTATCGAAACATTCGGCTTCACTTTCCGAGAAAAAATGGGCATTGCCCGTGACTTCACTGTGAACCCTTGCGCCGCCGAGCTCTTCCATGCTGATCTCTTCTCCGAGTACGGAACGGATCACTTCGGGGCCGGTAATGAACATTTTGGAGATCTTGTCAACCACAAACACGAAATCGGTCAGGGCAGGGGAGTATACCGCGCCTCCTGCACAGGGCCCGAGGATCACGGAAATCTGCGGAATTACACCCGAGGCCCGTGTGTTGCGGTAAAAGATCTCTCCATAGCCGGCCAGAGAGTTCACCCCTTCCTGTATCCGGGCTCCTCCGGAATCATTGATGCCAATAATGGGGATTTTCAGGCTCATGGCATGGTCCATGATCTTGCCGATTTTGCGGGCGTGCATCAGGCCGAGGGAACCCCCGGCCACCGTGAAGTCCTGTGCGTAAATGCAAACAGGGAATCCGCTGATGGTGCCCGTACCGGTGATTACACCATCACCCGGCAGGTGTTTTTTGTCCATGTCAAAGTCTTTCGCGGCATGCTCGACAAACAAATCATACTCATGAAAGGAGTTGGGATCCAGCAGTGATATAATTCGTTCCCTTGCTGTCATCTTTCCAAGGGCCACCTGTTTTTCAATGGCCTTTGCACCACCCCCCTGCAGGGCACTCTGCATCCGTTGTTTCAGATCCAGTGTCTTTTGTTTGATTGACATATTCTTTTTAGGTTTTGGTTGTTAATAGCCTGAAAGTTATCGTTATTATTCAGGAAGTTTCCACCGCTTAATACGGATTCTCGCAGCGAAATAACCCTCAAAGTAATAAAAAAAAACCCAAACTATCGGGTATTTTATGGGTATTTTTACTCAACCCCGCATGCCTATGAGAGGTTATGCCCACAAAAACAGTTGTTTAAAGCAGGGGTGGACAGAAGGATAATTCTTTTTTGAGCCTGAGCTGACACTAAGAAGGGGGTAATTAAAAGCCAGAGAATCTTTTTTAATACGGGTTTTTTCTAATATGTAGACTTACGATACCTCCCTGTTGGTTAAACGGCAATTAATTAGGTCAAGTCAAGTTTTGTTTTGGTTAATTGCTTAATTATCTGTTAGTAAACGTTAAATTATTCCTCGTAAATCCTTTGTTTTCCTAAATTTTACTCATAGTTTTGCGGATGAAGTTAGGGGAACAAGCATTAAATAAATTTCAAATTATTAATAAAAACTAAAACAACATGAAAAGACTATGTGTATTCCTTGCATTAGTTGTGTTTGTTGGCGCAAATTTGCTGCAAGCGCAAACGGTGCAAATCACTGGGGTTGTTACCAGTGCTGAGGATGGTGAAACTATCCCGGGAGCTTCTGTTTCTGTGAAAGGAACAACCATTGGTGTTGCGACCGATATGGATGGTAGGTATTCTTTAGATGTCCCTGAATCTGCGAATACTTTGGTATTCAGTTTTATGGGATTTACGCCTCAGGAAGTTGAGATCGCTGGCCGGACAGAAATCAATGTTGAGCTGGTGCCGACTGAACTGACCCTGGGAGAGGTTGTTGTAATGGCCTATGGTACGGCCAGGAGAGAATCATTGACGGGTTCTGCTTCTGTGGTTGAAGCAGATAAAATTGAGTCCCGGTCAGTTTCTTCTGTGGGCCAGATCCTGACAGGTGCTACCACCGGTGTGCAAACTACATCAGGCTCGGGCCAGCCCGGCAGTTCTCCCAGTATCCGTATTCGCGGGGTAGGGACATTGAACACCTCCGCCAATCCGCTGATCGTTCTGGATGGAGCTGAGTATGCCGGAGGCCTTGCAAGCATTAACCCGACCGATATTGAATCGATGACGGTACTTAAAGATGCTTCTTCAACCGCCCTTTATGGTTCGCGTGCTGCAAACGGGGTAATCATTATTACCACCAAGAAAGGAGCCAAAGGCGATGAAACGATTGACGTAAGTTTTAAATCTCAGGGAGGGATCATTGATCATGCACTTCCATTCTACCCTTCTGTGAACGCCTATGATTTTTATGAGCTTCAGGCAGAAGCTTTTGCGCAGTCACGTTTCCATTCCGGAAACAATTCCAGCCTGGCGGATGCAAGATCGTACGCCTACGAAAATATTTATTCGCAGTTGAGGTACAATCCTTTCGTGGGAACACCCAATGATCAGATTGTGGGCGCTGATGGAAAAATAAATCCGGATGCAGAAGTTGGTTTTCCCGATCTGGATTGGTATGAGCCTGCCACTCAAACAGGTTACAGGCAAAACTACAACCTGAACTTCTCAGGGGGTAGCCAGAAAGCAAGTTATTTTTACTCACTTGGATATCTCGATGAGAGGGGTTACACCATTGAATCAAACTTTGAACGCATCAATACCAGGTTAAACATTGACTATGATGTCAAAGACTGGTTGCAGGTTGGAACCAACCTCTATGCCTCCCTGCAAGACAGTGATATTGGGACTTCAAATTCTGCTACCTATGCCAACCCCTTCAGAAATGCAAGGATGACCGGGCCTATCTACCCTGTATTTTTGGTGGACCAGACAACCGGTGAGTATATTCTTGACAGTTCCGGTGAAAAACAGTATGATGACGGAGGGATGCATTCAAGGCCAATCAACCAGGGCCGGAATGCCATTGCAGAGCTAAAGTGGAATGATGATGCCTACAAAAGAAATGATGTGGGTAACAGATCGTTTGCCACGTTTACCATTATGGATGGCCTTACTGCTACTGTGAATGCCAGCCTGGATGTTCAGGGCTACCAGTACAAAGGCTATGAGAACCCATATATTGGTGACGGCGCCCCCACTGCCAGGATGGATGAGAGCCGTTACACCCGGACTGCAGTGAACTTCAACCAGTTACTCAATTATGAAAAAACCTTTAACGACGTACATAACGTGGAGGCCCTGATCGGACATGAATCCTATTCCAGGGAGTACACTTATCAGCGAGGTTTTAAGAATCAGTTTATTGTTACCGGTATACGTGAGTTGAATAACTTCGTAAATACCTCAAGCAATTATTCTTATACCACCAACAAAAGAAATGAAGGTTTCCTGGCTAGACTGAAATATAATTACGATAACAGGTATTATATTGAAGGGTCCTACCGCCGGGATGGTTCTTCTGCCTTCCATGAAAGTGTCAGATGGGGTGACTTCTTCTCTGTAGGAGCCAACTGGAGAATCAGTGAAGAAGCATTTATATCTGACCTGACCTGGTTAGATAACCTGTCATTAAGGGCGTCTTACGGAGAAGTTGGTAATGACAATATCGGTTCATATGGCTACCAGGCGCTTTATGGTACCCGTCCGAACGCCACAGCTCCTGGTATTCGCTGGGAGACCGTAGGTAATACGAATTTGACATGGGAGGTAAACAGGACTTTTGATGCCGCGCTGGATTTCTTATTGTTTAACAGGCTGAGTGGTACTTTTGAATTTTATCGCAGAAATTCTGATGACCTGTTGTATTCTATGCCACTGCCTTCTTCTATGGGTTTGTTGACGCAACCCAGGAACATTGCCTCTTTGTATAACCAGGGCTTTGAGATCCAACTGGAAGGCGACCTGGTCAGAACCGAGGACTTCCGGTGGAATATGAACGTGATGGGTTCTACCAATAAGAATGAGATTACATCCATTCCGGATCCGGTCGTTAGCGGAACCAAAAGATGGTCAGAAGGCCATTCCAGGTATGATTTCTGGTTAAGGAAGTTTTATGATGTCGACCCTGAAGATGGTGCCACAAGATACCATGTATGGGAAGATGTAACCGATGAAGATGGCAATTTCATTGGTTCAGAACTGGCTTACGACGATGATGGCGATCCGGTACTCACCAAAAACCACAACGATGCCGGATATGGTTACACCGGAGATTCTGCAATTCCGGATCTGCAGGGATCTGTTGGAAACAGCTTTACCTATAAAAATGTCACCCTTAGTGCGCTGCTTACTTATTCAATAGGTGGGATGATGTACGACGGTGTTTACCGGGGAATGATGGGTGCCGTTGCCGGTGAGTCTTTACACCCGGATGCCCAGGATGCCTGGAGAAATCCCGGTGATGTCACTGACGTTCCAAGGTTGCAGTATTCCAACGCAAGCTTAAATGCCGCATCGGACCGCTTCCTGATTTCTTCTGATTATTTGAATATCAGGAGTGTTACGTTGAACTACGATTTCGAAAGAACTTTTTCGGATCGTTTGGGCCTGAACCAGCTGAGTGTTTTTGCAACTGCTGAAAACCTCTATATGTTTGCCGCACGAGAAGGGCTGAACCCAGCTTATAACTTCGCCGGGACTCAGAGCGAGTTTGCCTATAGCCCCAGCAAGTCTATAATTTTTGGTCTTAATGTGCAGTTTTAAATTTTAATAATTAAACTGAATATAACAATGAAAACAAACCATATAACTTTAAAATTGGTTTTAATCTTCATAATAGCCCTGGGCGTAAGCTCATGTGAAGATGATTTCCTGCAAACTGTACCCACCGATTCGGTGAGCAATGAGATTGCCCTCGGATCAGTTGATAATATGATGCTGGCAATAAACGGTATTCATCGGGCAATGTACGCACAGAACGGTGAAATCGGCTCATATGCCGGTCAGCAGTACATGATCCCTCTAGCAGAATTTGGCGCCAGTGATGCCCTGCATTCCACACCTGGTAATGGCTGGCACAATTCCCGCATACGATGGGATATGCACACCAGTGCTACACGAAGTGATGTGTCATTCTCCTGGTTTTATTATTACAACATTATCGGATCGGCCAATCAGATCATCAATGCTGCAGATGAACTGCAGGAGTCTGAGGATTTGCATAATGTATTGGGACAGGCTTATACTTACAGGGCCTGGGCGCATTTCCAGTTGGTGCAATTTTTTGGGAAAGCCTATTTGGTAGGTGACCCTTCAACGGATTTGGGTGTACCTGTCATGACGGCCACCGAACCTCCTTATGAAGGTAAGGCGCGTAATACAGTGCAGGAAGTGTACGACCAGATCACGGACGACCTTGGAACAGCCCTTACGCATTTTGAAGATGCCTCTGAAAGGGAGCATATTTCACATCTGAATGCGGATGTGGCAAATGGAGTAGCCGCCAGAGTTTACTTAACAATTGGTGAATGGGATGCTGCAGCAACGCATGCCAATGCAGCCCGTCAGGGATATACTTTAATGAATGAAAGTCAGTATAAGTCCGGATTCAACAATATAAATAATCCGGAGTGGATCTGGGGATCAGAGGTGATTGAAGATCAGACCACCTATTTTTATTCCTATTTCTATTACATCTCCAATAACTTCAATGGTGCGCAAAACAGAAGTAATCCCAAGTTTATGAACCATAAGTTATACGACCAGATCGAGGATACTGACTATCGGAAAGATTTGATCCTTGCAGATGCACCAAGTACTTTCGATGATTGGGATGAAGGGCAGAATGCAGGCCGGTATGCCAGTGAAGACGAGTATGATGCTGCAGTTGATGAATACAGGGATATTGTGAATAATGGGAGTTCACACAATATGGTGCCTTATATACACATTAAAATGGTTCAGGCTGATGGACCTACCATTACGCCATATGATGTAATCCATATGCGGGCATCAGAAATGTACCTGATTGAAGCGGAAGCCCTGGCACGTGACAATAAAGATGCCGAGGCCCAGAATGTGTTGTATGAGCTGGTCTCCGAAAGGGATTCCGGTTATGTACGGTCAACCAATACCGGGCAGGCGCTTATCGACGAGATCCTCCTTCAGAGAAGGATTGAGCTGTTTTTTGAAGGCTTCAGGTGGTTTGATATGTTAAGGAATGATGAGGTGCTTGACCTGGAAGGAACCGGAGCAGATCCGGATCTCTATACAGATGGGATGTACCAGGACAGGCCCAGTGTGAATCCTAAGTGGGTACACCTCATTCCGCAAAGAGAGCTCAATACTAACCCTAACATGGTGCAAAACCAGCACTAGTCTTCTCTGTTAAGACGCTATCAGGATTACTGGTTTGCGTGCTTAATCGAATAGAGTTACTACAAAAAAGCAGGAGGAAAACCTAAGCGTTTTCCTCCTGCTTTTTTTGATTACTTACCAATGATTCCTGAGTGTTATGGGAGCTGGTCGTTCCCTAAGAAGAATTGGGAAAAGGTAATCCGGCCGTTTTTATCAATGCCCTGAACGATCACCCGCATATTTCTTACATGTTCATCAACCGGGAAGGAAAATGTTTTGTTTCCTGTTTCCCCGGTCTCTAAACGGGCTTCCCAGAATAATGTCCTGTTCATGCCGGTCTCTCTGTACAGACGGGTATCCATCATACTGTCAAAAGTCTCAGTGGGTTCGTGAAATCCTGCCATCAGGTATTCATAACTGGGACGGCGCATCTGGTCGCTCCTGCGTGTATAGATAATCAGCGCACCGTTCGCACCGCGACTGCCCAGAATTGCTGCATCAGCCCCGGTGATAACGGCCAGCCTGTCTACATCTTCGACGCTGGTGTTCAGAAATGTGCCACGGCTTACCGCCATCTCATCCACCATGAATAAGGGCTCATTGGAGAAGAAAAGGCTGCTGGGTCCGCGCAGGGTGATCTCTCCGCTCACAATGCGTAGCCCCCTTACACGTGTCCGCAATACATCCAGCATATGACTATACTGGTCGCGGACGTCCTCAAAATAAATCACCTGGTTGGGGACTCCGAACATAGACAGTGGTTCATTGTTTTCCTGTGCAATTTGCCGTTTACTCAGAATGGTTTCCGGCTTGTCCACCTTTTCCCAGTCATCTCCCCTGGAGGTAACCTGCTTTGGCCTGGTGTCAAAATTCCGCTTAAACTCGAGATCTTCAAATTTCCTGACATTCAGATTGATGTCCATGATCCTGCGTTCATACCGGTCATCCGGCCTGAACTCAGCGGTAAATATGCCGTCTTGTTCAATGGTCGGGAACTCAAAGTTGCCCTCCCTGTCAGTGGTTGTTTTAAAAACACGCACCGAATCATCTTCTGCAATCACGGCAAGTTCGATATCGGTTATGCCGGTGTCCCGCCCGGAAGACCTTGCTTCCATCTGCCCGCTGATGGAAACCCCGGAGGGAAAATCATGCCGGATCTCCGGAAATTCGCCTTCAGCAATGGCCTCCCAGTCGAAGCGCTTCCAGCCGTGGGTCATCATGACCAGGTCCAAAGCCCTGGCAGGATCACCCTCTGGTTCTGAAAGGTAATACCAGGGATCTTCTGTTTTATAAGAAAGACCAGCGAAAATGAGTAGTTCAGATGCAATATTTGCACTGTGGTCGGGCGCGTCTTCGGGGGTATCAATGACTGCCAGGGAATATGATCCTCCAGAGACATCATCAGGCAATTGCACATCAAGGGAAAGACCTTCACGGGAATCCCCTTCGGGGTCTTCAACCGTAGTGGCGGAGAGGCCTTCCAGGTCAGCCTCGGCAATATTCCCGTGGTTGACAAAAACCAGCCTTTCGGCGATGGGTTGGCCCGCGGCATCAAAAAGCGTCAGCTGACAGGTCCCCGTGGGGAATTTGTCGGTGGGAATGGAAAGGTTCACCGAACCGTCAACCAGCCTGGTATTTTCTGTATAATATGCCCGGCCCCTTGTCTGGGCCACGAGGAACACCTCATCTGCGCGGGGAACGGTTCCTGTGTCCAGGTTCGTATGGACCTGTACCTGAATCTCACCGCCGGCGATATCAGCAGACAGCATATAGCCCATGGATTCGGTATCCGGAAGTCTTTCCCTTTCGGTATCCCCGTTGGCATATTTGATATTTGCGTGGTAGTTTCGGCCTTCTTCCGGTGTAAATGTAAAACTTCCCATCCCATTGTGAAAAGTAGAGAATTCAAGAACCTCATTGCCGTTGTCGTCGACCAGGACTCCTGAGGCTTCCACCCCGGCACCCAGTGCATTGGCAGATTTAAACGCCACCCGGTTTTCTTTACCTGCGATCATCTGGCCACCCTCGGGGAAAAATGCAAATTGCATATTGTCTCGTTGCCGCCCAAGTCTCCAGTTGAACCAACGGTTTTTAAGAACATCCCATGTCTTAATAAAGTTCTCTTCAATGGGATTGTAAACGTAGATGTCTTTGGTGAAAAAGAAATCGTCATCGAAATTTCTCATCCAGTCGGTGTAGGCCCGAAGCTGGTAATTTCCCTCTGACAGGGAATCCGGCAACAGGATGTCTCCGTGAGCAAATCCCTCTTCCAGACGAAGCAACATGACTTCGGCGATCCCGCTTTCGGTATTGATAAGTTCCACATAGAAATTGGTGCTGAGGGTATCCGGTTCAAGTGTGGTGGCATTCACCAGGTAGGCCTTCAGCCAGATAATTTCCCCGGCCAGGTATTCTTGCTTGTCTGTATGGAGGAAAGCTGTTTGTCTTGGATATTCGGTTTCCATTTTTTCCAGCTGCTCCAGTAAGTTGCGGTGTGGTTCCCTGAGGCTTTCCTGTGCCTGGGAATAATTGATCCCGGCAAGCAGCAACAATCCGGTCAGGAGGATTGTCAGTTTTTTTTTGTATAAATAGGTGGCCATGGTTGACAATGTCTTTGGATGGGAAAAATTATGCAGGGAGGGCTTTTTTTTTTGCACACCAATGCACTTTACCCTCACAATATACAAAAAAATATCCTATCAATGAAGTATGCCGGGGCTCCGGAAGTGAATACAGATTTATTCCATGGTCCAGGTTTCCGCAGAAAAATGATGGTTGGGTGAGGGAAGATTAATCCTTGCCATGAGGCAACTTTTTACCCTATATTCGAATATTTCTGTAACTTTATCGCAAACTTTAGCTGTTTTTCACACCCAAATCATTCAGGCATGTTCCGTATCAGGCCTTTACCCGGGTGTCTGTCTCCGGTATATTCACTGTGCAAGCTGTTTTTTAATTTTTTGCCGGTGGTGCTTCTCATTGTTTTTGTTTCCACGTCCAGTGCCCAGATTTCTGAGGGTGGAATTCCGGTCGGTTACAGTAAGTCGGTTTCGGATGTTCCGTTGGTGGATCTGAGTGATCATCCGGTGTTGTATGAAGAAATTGACAAAGAGGGTGATCCTTTCGGCCCCATGAAAGCCGGGTTTGGGATCCCCGTGGCCATAACCCCAGGCAAATACGGTCAATTCAGGGAGCTGGAGAACGGGAAAATACTGTGGCAATTGAAGATCCATGCTTCCGGTGCCCTGGGGCTGGGGCTGGTTTTTGATGACTTTTTTCTTGACCAGGGAGATCGGATGTTTGTGTATAACACAGATGGATCCTTTCATGCGGGTGCTTTTACGTCAATTAATAACAATCCGGACAATGTGTTTTCTACCCATATTGTGCCCGGCGACACCCTGGTGATCGAGCTGGAAACAGCCGCAGTGCCCGGACAAACGCCGGCAATACCCGGAGAAAGGACCGGGACCTGTTCGCGGTTACAGATCGGTGAGGTGATTTTTATTGACAATGGGGGTGAGCTGCCACTCTTTACCGGGGATAAAGATCCTGGCGATTCAGGCGATTGCCATGTAGGAATTAACTGCCATGAGGGAAACAACTGGCAGGACGAGAAAAGGGGAGTGGCCCGTATATTGCTCAGGGAAGAGGGTGCATGGTACTGGTGTACCGGGAGCCTGGTAAATAACACCGCACAGGACGGCACTCCTTATATGCTCACCTCAGACCACTGCGGGGAGGCTTCTTCCCCGGATGATTATGACGTCTGGCAATTTTACTTCAATTTTGAGCGACCCGGATGTGAAGAAACCGGCAGTCCGCCCAACAATATGATCCGGGGGTCCACGCTGAAATCGAAAGCGCCCCTGGATGGCGGGTCTGATTTTAAACTGCTGTTGCTCAGTGATGCACCTCCTGAATCTTATCATCCTTATTTTAACGGGTGGAATCTTGCAGAAACAGGTAGCCCTGCAGGAGTGAGCATACATCACCCTGGCGGGGATGCCATGAAGATCTCTACCTATACCTCCGGCCTTTCTTCTTCTGACTGGCCGGGCTCGGTCAATGCCATTGAAAATGGCTTCTGGCGGGTCAACTGGGCTGAGACGTTATCAGGTCACGGGATTACTGAAGGCGGTTCTTCCGGCGGGCCGCTGTTTGATTATAGCGGGCTGATCGTCGGAACACTGACGGGAGGAGCTTCCAGTTGCAGCAATCCCCAAAACCCTGATTTCTATGGCAAAATGAATATGCACTGGAATGCAAACAGTGAAGAAGACAGCCTTCAGCTGGCCCCCTGGCTGGACCCCAGGGGTGCGGAACTCCTTTCCCTGGAAGGTTATGATCCTTACGACGTCCACTATCTGCCTCCTGCCGGACTCGAGGCCACCCATGGTGATGAAGACCAGGTGCTGCTGCAGTGGAAAAGGCCCGGCGCATTGACGGGGCCGGAAGGCTGGGTGGCTTATAACACTGATTTTTCTCACCTGACCTGGCAGCAGCCACAACGGGCTACCCGCTTTAGTGCTGCTGATTTTGACTTCAGCTACCCGGTGGCCATCAGCCGGCTGGCTCATTATTTTATGGAAAATACGAATCATACCTGGACGGATAACCGCTTTCAGTTCGTGATCTACGGAAATGACGGGGAGCGTATACTTTATGAGTCAGAGTGGCTGGAAGCCGGAAAAGACAAACTGGTTTACCATTACCCCGATGAGCCGTTGCATATTGAGGAGGATTTTTATGTGGCTGTCGTTCCGTACGATAAGGACGGACATCCCTCCAGTGCTGCACAAATACTTGACCATGGAGAAGTGTGTCATTCTTTTGTGGGGGAAGCCGGCGAATGGTCCCCGTATGTGAATGAAGACGGGGATTACCTTGAGCTTTACACTATGGTATATATTCTGGCTGCTGAGGAGAAAGAAAAGAATGAAGAACTGCTTTCCGGCGGAGACCCCAGGTCGGTCAGGCGCATTAGTCCCTTTGACAGGCAGGAAAAAAATGATCGGCGTTCTGCCGCGGTTACCGACTATGTCAGGATTAGTGACAAGGACTTCAATCTTGTTGGTTACAGGGTATTTCGTAATAACCTGGAAATTGCTTCCATTGAAGATCCCGGAATCCGGGAGTTTACGGACACTGAGCCAGGTCCCGGCCGGTATTCCTATTATGTCACTGCCCTGTATGACAATGCCATCGAATCGCAACGGTCCAATGAGGTGCTTGTCAGTGTGGAGGCACCACCAGAATACCGGGATGTCCGGTTCAGGGTGGTTGACCAGGATGGACTGCCGCTTGAAAATGCCTCCGTGATACTGACCTCGTATGTGGGAGAGGATGTTCCCCTGTTCTTTGAGGATTGGGAAGATTACCCGGATTTTACTACCAATCTGGGTCCCTGGCGTTCTGAGGATCCCCTCGAAGAGATTACCTTCGTCGCTGATGACTTTACCTTTCCCGGAGAGGGACAACCTTTTGGCTTTATGACATTTAACCCGGATTTAACCGATCCGTCCATTGAATTTCCTGCAGTGAGTGGTGATCGTTATGTGGTCTCAGCCACCTCATTGCATGCGCCAACCCGTGAGGAGGATAAATGGCTGATCTCTCCCCCCATTTATATTGAGGAGAACGCCACCCTGTCCTTCTTTGCCAGATCCTTAAACGCTGCTTATGGCCTGGAAAGGATAAGGGTATGGGCTTCCGGGGACGGTACACACAGAGAGGATTTCCGGCATAAACTCTCTGAGGACACGTACATAGAGGTTCCCGACAGCTGGACGGAATATACTTTCGGACTGTCGGATTATGTGGGCAAAACCATGCATTTTGCCATCCAGAATGTGTCCCATGATTCCTTTATGTTGATGGTGGACGCCCTGGGGGTTGAAAAAGCCGGCGGGAAATCTCTGGACGAGAAATTTGCGGTAACCGACCAGGACGGGTTGGCTGAACTGAGCCTCCCCAAAGGTCTTTACCAGTACCGGGTTATCCTTGACGGGTATTCGGGTCACCGGGCCATTGTTTCAGTGGAGGAAACCGACCTGGATGTGGAGGTGGTGTTGTCTGACACGCCTTTTGCCCTGACCCTCGAGTCCGAACCTGAAGAAGGGGGGAGGGTGATTGACAGAACCGATGCCGCGCCATATGCTGAGGGCGCGGAGGTAACAATTGAGGCTGTCCCTTCCCATGGTTATGCATTTGTGGAATGGAAAAGGGATGAGGAAGAGGAAGCCGTGAGTACTGAGCCACGGTATTCTTTTACCATGGACTCAGCGGATGCCAGGATGGTTGCCCTGTTCGAAGAAGATGATACGTCACTGGATGACACAAGTGGGTTGGCGGCCCCGGAAGTATTCCCTAACCCAACGCGAGGCCCGCTCAATATTGAGGTTCCTTCTCATATTGAATTGCGTATGATCCGTTTGTTTAACATTCATGGTCAACTGGTGTATGAGCAATCCGCGGATCAGATGCCCGTACACCGCTTAAATCTTTCCTCTTTTCCAGACGGGATATATTTTCTGCAAATGGTGACACAAAACAGCGTAACCGCAAGGCGCATCCTGTTAACCAGGTAAGTGCCCCCACTCAGGATAATACTTTGAAAAGATGACCCTCTGACTGGATGAACTCCGGTTGCCTGTTTTTTGTTACTTTTATCGTTCGCTAAATATGATGTTGTATCCCGGATTTTTTGTATATGATACCTGCTAAATCTTTTTTTGCCTGTCTCTCCTTCTTTTTTACGCTGTGCTTTCTTGTGGTGCTTCCTGGTCATGTCGCCTCACAGGAACATTACCTGGTTAATTCACATGGTTTGGAAAAATCAATCGGTGAAGCCCATGAAGACCTTTGGTTTTTTGATGATGCGGATGCCGTTGTCCGCTATATTCCTATTGTTCCCGGAGATGCCGTTACCGGTTCCAGTACCCTTGAAAAAGGAAGCCGTTTGATACTGAACCTCTTTCCTGACAAGGAATTGGAAGCGACCATCGACCGGGCAACGACCAATGCAAATGCGACTTTCGTGATTCGGGCCCGGTTGTCTCCTCCCGGGGCCGGGTACCTTGTGATGTCTACCACAGAAGGAAGAAGCCTGGCGACCATTAGGGGAGAAAATGAAGGAAAACTTTACCGGATCCTGAGTGATCCTGAATCAGGGGAGCACTATATGGTGGAACTGGATTCCGACAGTCTTGATGTAAAGCAGGACGGTCCGGTGGAGTATCCGCCTCCCATAACCCCCGGCGAAGAACTTGAACAGCAGCGGATCCGGGAGCAGCTATTGCAAAAAGAAGCGGGGCCTGATGATCCTGCTGATGTGGATGTGCTCCTTGTGTATACGCCGGCAGCCAGAGACTGGGCTGCAACCAATGAAGGCGGGATCAGAAACACCCTGGCTATTGCTATGGAGTATGCACAACTGATCTCGGACAATAGTGAACTGGGAATTACTTACAGGTTGGTGAACTCCCGCCTGGTAGATTATGAGGAAAGTACAGAACCGGGAGCTGACCTGAGGCGACTGACCGCCAGTGACCAGTTCAACCCTTTTGGCCCAACTCATGAGGGAATAGCTATTCCCGGATATATGAATGAAGTTCATACATGGCGGGATGAGTACAAGGCTGACCTGGTGGCCATGTTTGCTCTTGTGGACGGTGTGGGTGGTCTGGGCTGGCAACTGATGGATCCGGATGGCCGTTCAAATTACGGTTTTTCTCTTACCAGGGTGCAGCAGGCCTCATGGACCTATACACATATCCATGAGGTCGGACACAATATGGGTGCCCATCATCATAAAGAGCAGATTGAGGGCCCCGGACCGGGTCTTTTCAACTATTCCGCCGGATGGAGGTGGACGGGAAATGACGGGAAGAACTACGCCTCGGTGATGACCTATGAAAGCGGCGAACACTTTGATGACGGGGTCAGGCATAACCGTACACCCTATTTTTCCAATCCTGATGTCGAGTTCCAGGGAGTTGCCACCGGTGATCCTGAGGATGGTGACAATGCACGCACACTTCGTGAATCAAAGCAGGTGGTAAGCCGCTACCGTACTTTCGATGCGCTGGCGCTTGAAGGCCGGATTTATGATGAAAACGGGGATCCGATGCGGGATGTGTCGGTTGAAGTCAAAGACCATGGAGCACTGATGTTTTCACGCGGGGATGGTTCTTATACTTTCCCTTATCTGCCTTCAGGGGAACAAACGGTCAGTGTGTTTCAACAAGGCTATTATCCCATTGAGGAAGCCGTGCAGATCCAGACAGGGCAAACCACCCGGCAGGACTTTCATATGGAAAAACTTGTGGATGTCGCAATCACTGGGTTTGTGGCTCCCCGTGACGCCATGTTAACCGGTCTGGACGGAGCGATAGTTCGTTTCTCAAGGGATTCAGGGCATTACACCACAAGAACAGAAGATGGCTATTTTTCCATGGAGAATATTCCCGGTGGGTTCATCTATGATCTTATGGTGATCTATCCCGGTTATGCGGTGTATTCAGAAAAAATAGAACTTGGCACCGATGTCACCGTGCTGGATGACATATACCTGGACAGAGGGTTTCCGGCCGTCGACGAGATTCGGGCAGATGAAACAGATGACTACATCGACCTTGACTGGGATACCCCTTCCTTTATTGGGAATTATCGCCATGACTCCGGATCACCCACCGGCGGACTGGGGTTCCGGGATGTGGAAAACAGTTTGATGGGAGGGGCTCACCGTCGTCATGCCTGGATCGAGAGTGTACGGTGGGTGACAAGCAATGACAGCAATGACGAGGTGACCCTTCGTATACTGGCCCTCACCCCGGAGGGGCAGCCTGACCGCAACAATGTGCTTTATAAAGCCGAGGGAATCAACAACAACCCCGGTAGCTGGACCTTTCATGAATTGTCGGAAGTTGTGCATGCTCCCCATGGTTTTTTCGTGGGAGTGGGTGGCAGTGGGGATGTGTTGCTGCGAACAGACGAAACAGATTTTGAACGTGGGACAAACTTCTTTACCTCAGACTTTGAACGGTTCGACTTGCAGGACATGGCTGACAGTGACTATAAACGGAACTTTTTTATTCGTGCCCACGGATATGATTTTGGACCCTGGCTTGAGCGGGAAGAGAAAGTGAATCCGGTGATTGTTGTGCAGAAAAATGCTGACCTGGTTGATATGCCCAGGCAATCAACTGCGTTGGAGGATAGCGCCCTTAAAGACACCCTGCTGGATGAGCCGGTGGGGTATAACATTTACCTCGATGATTTTGATGTGCCTTACGAAGAGGGAGTGGAAAACACTTACTACCGTTTTACCGGCCTGCCCCATGGTCGATACCAGGCAGGAGTACAGGCCATTTATGAGGATGGGGTTTCTGCCATTACAACCCGTCAGGTTTTTTCAGGTACACCGGAATATATCCTGTCTCTGGAGGTACACCCGGAAGAAAGTGGCAAAGTTTCCACCAGGGGGCAGTTCGCCGAAGGAAGTGTGGTCACCCTGGATGCTGTTCCTTACAGCGGATATGTTTTTTCAGCGTGGATCGATGAAGAATCGGAACAGCTGTCTGCATCCCCGTTTTTTGAATATGAGATGCCTGCAAGGGATGTGACCCTGACAGCTGTTTTTGAAGAGGATCCTCAGGGTGCTGAAGCATTAAAGGTCTTTCCAAATCCTGCCACCACACATATCAATGTGGTGACAGAACAAACCATTGAGGAAGTTCGCCTGGTGAACATGATGGGCCAGTTAGTACACCGGGCTACCGGCATCAATGATGGTCTTTACCAGATAAGGCTGGCAGGTTTGACCGAAGGGTTATATGTGCTCCAGGTACGAACCTCCGGGGGATGGGAACATGCGCGCGTACAGTTGCTTAATCCCTCCCGTCGATAAGGCGTTTGGTTCCGGCCATAGAGCTTCCGGTTTTTTTCCATGGCCGGAGTGTTGCGGCTTAGCCGGAAAGGTGGTGATGGTTCACGGCAGGATAGCAACGGTAGTTATTCGTTGATCGCCTGGATGCCGGGCAATACCTTACCTTCCATATATTCCAGCAATGCCCCGCCGCCTGTGCTTACGTAGCTTACTTTATCGGCCAGCCCCAGCTGGCTTACGGCTGCTACGGAATCGCCGCCGCCAACGAGTGAAAATGCGCCTTTTTCAGTGGCTGCCACAATGGCCTCGGCAATGGCTTTGGTCCCACCGGCAAAGTTCGACATCTCAAACACACCCATTGGACCGTTCCACAGAATGGTTTTCGCTTTTGCAATGGTGGCAGAGAACTTCCTGATGCTTTCCTTACCTATATCCACCCCCATCCATTCATCCGGAATATTATCGGATTTTGCCAGCCTGGTGTTGGCATCATTGGAAAATGCATCGGCGATAATTGTATCGGAAGGAAGGTGCAGTTTCACCCCTTTCTTTCTTGCTTCAGCAATAATTTCCCTGGCTGTTTCCAGGTAGTCGTCCTCACAAAGGCTGTTTCCTGTTTTGCCACCTCCGGCTTTAATAAAAGTAAACATCATGCCCCCCCCGATGATCAATTCATCCGCTTTATCCAGCAGATTGCGGATAATGTCAATCTTGGTGCTGACCTTGGCGCCTCCGATGATTGCCACATACGGCTTACGGGTGTCGTTCAGGACTTTGTCAATACTTTCCAGTTCATTGGTCATGATGTTGCCAAACAGCTTATCGTCAGGGAAAAACTTCGCCACGATGGTCGTTGAAGCGTGTGCCCTGTGGGCTGTGCCAAACGCATCATTTACATACACATCGGCCAGGTCGGCCAGCTTCTTTGCAAAGTCTTCATCCCCCTTGGTTTCTTCTTTGTAAAAGCGGAGATTTTCCAGCAGCAATACTTCCCCTGGTTTTAATGCTTCCGCTTTTTCCCTGGCAGACTGACCAATGCAGTCATCGGCGAATTTGACCTCTTTGTTCAATAATTTACCCAGGTGCTCCCTGAGGTGTCGAAGGCTGAATTTGTCTTCAGGTCCTTCCTTTGGACGCCCCAGGTGCGACATCAGTATGACGGAGCCACCATCATCCAGGATTTTCTCTATGGTTGGGATGGCTGCACGCATGCGTGAGTCATCGGTGATCTGTAATTCTTTGTTGAGAGGCACATTGAAATCCACCCTGATCAGCGCGCGTTTACCTGAAAAGTTATAATCGTTGATTGTTTTCATAAGTAACAACTGTTAAGTTCTACAATAAGTATCCGATATTGACACACCGGCAGGCAAAAAAACACTATTTTTGTGCCGTTTCCATTATTAGCAAAATTACATATTTTTATTCGTTAAAATGAACTGTTAAGTTCTTCGTTATTTATAGGTTACCCATATCTTCCATAAACATAAAGCAGCCAAAAAAAGTTCAATGAATCCATATCCTGACGCTATTTCCAGTAAGCTTCCCAATACCGGGACATCCATTTTCGCCGTAATGTCACAACTGGCACTGGAGTATGATGCCATTAACCTGTCACAGGGTTTTCCTGATTTTGAGGTCTCTCCGCAACTGATTGAACTGGTGGAGAAACATATGAGGGCGGGCCGGAATCAATATGCCCCGATGGCCGGGGTGCCTGCTTTGCGTGAAGCCATTTCAAAGAAAACAAATGAGCTTTATGGCGCGTTCTACAATCCGGATACGGAGGTCACGGTTACCCCCGGAGCTACCCAGGCCATTTTTGCTGCCATCACAGCTTTCGTGCGCGAAGAAGACGAGGTGATCATTTTTGAACCTGCATATGACAGTTACGTACCTGCCGTAAAGATCAATGGCGGCATGCCCATCACATGCAAGCTGAAGGCGCCCTCATTTTCTGTTGACTGGGAAGAGGTCAGGCGGCACGTTACCAGCCGTACCAAGATGATCATTATTAATACACCGCATAACCCGACAGGCAGTGTGCTCGGGGCAAGTGACATGGCCGAGCTTGAAAAAATTGTGCAGGACACGGGAATACTGGTGCTGAGCGATGAGGTGTATGAGCATATTATATTTGGCGGGGCGATCCACGAAAGTGTCTGTCGTTATCCGGGGCTTGCAGAGAGAAGCCTGGTAACCTGTTCATTTGGAAAGACCTTTCATGCCACAGGTTGGAAAACAGGCTATTGCCTGGCTCCAGCCAACCTGATGAAGGAATTTCGCAAAACCCACCAGTTTATGGTATTTTGTTCCAATACCCCGGTGCAGCATGCCCTGGTTGATTTTTTACAAAATCCTGACAATTACAGTGGGATCGGCCGGTTCTATGAACAAAAACGTGACTTTTTTCTTGACGCGGTCAGGTCGTCCCGTTTCAGTTTCACCCCGGCCGCCGGCACGTATTTTCAACTATTGGATTACAGTAACATCAGTGATCAGCCGGAAGTTGAGTTTGCCCGTCATCTTGTTACGAAGCACAAGCTGGCCGCAGTTCCCACCTCATCATTTTACCACAAACCACAAAATAATCATACCTTGCGCTTCTGTTTCGCCAAGTCTGACAGAACCCTTGAAAAAGCTGCAGAGATATTATGCCACATTTAAAAATCAGTTTGATCCAATCAGAATTGTATTGGGAAGCGATTGAAAAGAACCTGGAGATGTTTGCCGCGAAAATCCGGGACATCGACGGACAGGCCGACCTTGTTGTGTTACCCGAAATGTTTACGACGGGCTTTACCAGTGAGCCCCGGCCGGTGGCGGAGGTGATGGAAGGCAGGACCATGAAATGGATGGAGGAAATGTCGCGGGAAACGGGAAGTGTGGTCACCGGAAGCATGGTTGTACGTGAAAACAATAAGTTTTATAACCGGCTTATATGGATGCCTCCTGACGGGAAATATGCATTTTACGATAAAAACCACCTCTTTACCTTTGCCGGCGAAGACAAATCATTTGAGCCCGGCGGAGAGCCTCTTATTGTTGAATTGAAAGGCTGGAAGATCATGCTGTCAATTTGTTATGATCTTCGTTTCCCGGTTTGGTGCAGAAACAGTTACAGCGTGGAAAGTGGCTTTAAGTATGACTGCCTCCTGAATGTGGCCAACTGGCCCGAAGCAAGGAGTCATGCCTGGCGTATCCTGCTGATGAGCCGGGCCATAGAAAACCAGGCATACGTGGTTGGGGTAAACCGGGTTGGCAAAGATGGCAATGACATCCTCTATTCGGGAGACTCTGCCGTGATCAGCCCCCAGGGCGATAACCTATCCAATATTATGCCGTTTAAAGAGACTTCCGAAACCGTGGTCATGACCCGGTGTCAACTCGATGATTTCCGGAAAACGTTTAAATCCTGGGCCGATTGGGATAACTTCTCGCTGGAATCGTGAATCCGGAATCGTGAATAAGCCTCCGGGTGTCCCCGGCAATGCTTATGTCATTGGCAATGTTCAGATCATATCCAGCTCCATGCGCAGGTTCTCAATGATGAACTGCTGCCTCTCAGGGGTGTTTTTACCCATATAAAACTTTAACGTTTCATTCAGGCTCATATCCTTGCGTAGGATCACCGGATCCAGCCGGATGTTTTTCCCGATGAAGTGACTGAATTCGTCCGGGGAAATCTCACCCAACCCCTTAAAGCGGGTGATCTCAGGTGAAGTACCCAGTGATTTGATCGCATTGTGTTTTTCCTGGTCAGAATAGCAGTAGATGGTTTTCTTCTTGTTACGTACCCGGAATAAGGGTGTTTGCAGAATATACAGGTGACCGTTTCTGACCACGTCCTGAAAAAATTGAAGGAAAAAGGTCAGTAACAGCAGACGGATATGCATTCCGTCCACATCGGCATCGGTGGCGATCACAATGTTGTTGTAACGCAGGTCTTCCAGGTTGTCTTCAATATTCAGCGCTGCCTGCAGCAGGTTGAATTCCTCATTCTCATACACAATCCGTTTGCTCAGGCCATAACTGTTCAGGGGCTTCCCCTTGAGGCTGAATACCGCCTGGGTGTTCACGTTCCTGGCCTTCGTGATGGATCCGCTGGCAGAGTCACCCTCTGTGATGAAAAGCGTTGTTTCCAGCCGTTGCGGGTTGTTGTCATTGTAATGCACCCTGCAATCACGCAATTTTTTATTGTGGAGACTGGCTTTTTTGACCCGTTCTTTGGCCAGCTTCTTGATGTTGGCCATCTCCTTACGATCCTTCTCCGATTGCAATATTTTTTTTAGCAGCGCTTCGGCCACTTCGGGATGCATGTGGAGGTAGTTATCCAGGCGCCTTTTTAAAATGTCAGCAATATAGTTCCTGATGGTAATGCCGCCCGGCTCCATGTGCTGGGATCCCAGCTTGGTTTTGGTCTGCGACTCAAATACCGGTTCCTGGACCTTAATGCTTACCGCCACCATGATCGAGGTTTTGATGTCGTTGGCATCAAAATCTTTCTTGTAGAATTCACGTATGGTTTTGTTCAGTGCTTCCCGGAAAGCCGCCTGGTGGGTGCCGCCCTGGGTGGTGTGTTGCCCGTTCACAAAGGAGTAATACTCCTCGCTGTATTGGCTGTTGCTGTGGGTAAATGCAAATTCCAGTTCCTCTTCATGGATGTGGATGATGGGATAACATACCGGACCGTCAATCTGCCTGGAAAGCAAATCCATCAGACCGTTCTGCGACTGCAACTTACGACCGTTAAAGATAATCGTAAGTCCGCGGTTCAGGAAAACATAATTCCAGAGCAATTCCTCAATATATTCATCAATAAAGCGGAATTTCCCGAAAATGGTTTCGTCGGGCACAAATGTGACCCGGGTTCCGGTACGTTTTTTCCCGGCTTCTGTTTCTTCTTCCTCAATGAGTTTACCCAGTGAGAAATCGGCCCTTTTGGCCTTGTTCTCCCGGATGGATTCAATGGTAAAGGAGTGGGAGAGAGCGTTTACCGCCTTTGTGCCGACTCCGTTCAGCCCGACGGTCTTTTTAAAGACCTTACTGTCGTATTTGGCACCAGTGTTGATCCTGGACACACAGTCTACCACTTTCCCCAGGGGAATGCCACGGCCGAAATCCCTGACGGTGACCTGCCTGTCATCAATGATGACTTCAATGGTTTTCCCGAATCCCATCACGAACTCATCGATGGCGTTGTCGATCACCTCTTTGATCAGGACATAAATTCCGTCATCCTGTGAGGCCCCGTCGCCCAGCTTGCCGATATACATACCGGGCCTGAGCCTGATGTGTTCTTTCCAGTCGAGGGTGCGGATGGTATCTTCCGAATAGTTCTCTATCATTGTGGTGTAGTGGATTTTCCTGCAAAGATACAAATATTGAATCGCTGATCATGGGGTATTTTTTCAACAACAAACCCTGTGGCATATCGTTGGAGCGGAGCGATTGTCTTACCCGGCCGGGTTTGAGGTTACCCTGGGGGCTGGTAGCCGAACAGGTGCTTGCTTTTGATAAAAGCGGATACATACCGGGGCACCATTTTTTCCCAGGAAGGGTCATTGTTTTTGATCTTATGGAGTACCGTGTGGGGAAACCATGGCAGAACCTCTTTCCTGTAGGCGGGAATGTCCATGATATAGTGATTTTCCGTGAGATGGCGGAAAAGGTGTTTGATGTTCCTGTCAACCGGGATATTGGACAGGGTCAGTACAGGCGAATCAGGCGATTTCTGGCCGGGGTACACATAAACCCTTAAGTTATCCATAAACAGCTGCCCGAACGCTTCCAGGATTCCTCCCATGAGTTTCCGGTAATACTGTTCATCAAGCACTTTCTGAAAGGTCAGTGCACCCATCACCATACGGATATTGAACAGGCGGAATCGCTGAAACCAGCCTGCAAGCTTGTAAAATTCACGGAAATTAGAGACCATTACGTTCTGGCCCATTCCGCTGAGTATATCTACCCTGTCAAGAAAGTCCCGTTCATCAAAACGTCCTTCCTCTAAAAGATTGTTCAGGGTAATTTCACAAATAACTTCCGTGTTTTGAGCCCCCTTTTGGTAACCCACCTCTTCTTTGAACAATGCAAAACCGTTTTTCAGCATGTCAAAACCGGCATGGGTGATGGGCCGGAAACTTCCTCTCAGCACCATGATGTTCTTTTTATAAAGCATGTCAGACGGTTGCTGCACCTGGCCATGGCGATCAAACATGGCCGCGGGCGTCATGCCGTTTTTCACCAGCTGAACAGCCAAAAGGCGATTGTCCACGTAATCCAGTTCCGGCCCCCGCATGCTGATCATATCGATCTCAACCCGGTCTGACGAGATGTCTTCGAGCAGTGATTGCAAAAAACTATTGGGGTACTGATAGTTATAGTAGCAGGCATAAATGAGGTTTACCCCGAGTACGCCCAGGGTGTGTTGTTGCTGAACCCCATCATTTTCCAGTAATCTTACATGTATAATCACCTCATTATGTCCTGATCCCGGCTGGAGCTGAAAGCGCACTCCCAGCCAACCATGAGATTCGTTGTCTTTCCGGTAATTCAGGGTAGCTACTGTGTTGGCAAAAGCAAAAAAGCGGGTATTGCCTTCTCTTTCTTTTAAGAGGTCGGTCAGGCTGTTAAATTCCTTGTTAAGCATCTGAACCAGCCTGTCTTCGCATACATAACGCCCTGTCGGGCTTTTACCGTAAAGGTAGTCACTGAACTTCATGTCATAAGCCGAGACCGTTCGGGCAACAGTGCCGGAAGCCCCACCTGACTGAAAGAACCACCTGGCCACTTCCTGGCCTCCGCCAATTTCTGCAAAAGACCCGTAAATGCTGTTGTCCAGATTAATAAACAGTGCTTTACGGCTGCTGTCCCATACCTCTTTTTCGATTGATGTGTCGGGCATATTCAAGGATTTAATGGCGAGTTATCCAAATTTAACAGAATAAACCCAATATCCATAAATTTGTTTTATTTTCGTCTTTTGACTAAAAAGTGGACTTATGCAAATTCTGGTTACCGGGAGCCTTGGTCAGCTTGGCATGGAATTGCAATCCCTTGCAGCGCATTATCCCGACTACAGTTTTTTATTCACAGACAGGGCCTCTTTGGATGTGACAGATGGCGAAGCCGTCCGGAAATTCTTTAAAAAACAACGCATTGATTGCCTGATCAATTGTGCCGGTCATACAGGGGTAGACCAGGCTGAGGCCGATGTGGAGAACGCACATTTTGTGAATGCCAAAGCCGCCGGCCACCTGGCCGAGGCTGCCAGCAAAGCCAGTGCGCTGATGATTCATCTTTCAACAGATTATGTGTTTGACGGCAAAGGATGCCGCCCCTATACCGAGGGAGACCCTGCCAATCCAAGGTCAGTCTACGGGAAGAGTAAACTCGATGGTGAGCTGGAAGTCCTGTTCAATGCCAAACGATCGGTAATTTTTCGAACGTCCTGGCTGTATTCTTCCCACGGCAATAACTTCATGAAATCCATCCTCAAACAAGCTTCGGCGAAAGATGAGCTGAAGGTGGTATACGATCAGGTCGGCACGCCTACTTATGCGCGTGACCTGGCCCGAACTATTTTGGATTTGCTGCCCGCTTTTCCATCC
>CAYXEH010000012.1:37148-51012 GCA_964463915.1 uncultured Bacteroidales bacterium
GGTATGACTTTGCCCGCGCCATCCTGGAAATGAAAGGATCAGCCTGCCGGGTTATTCCGGTTACCACCGCTGAACTTCCTGTGGTGGCTGCCCGTCCTCATTACAGTGTGTTGGATAAAAGCCGGATTAAGAGAGATTTTGGCGTTCAGGTTCCGTATTGGCGTGACAGTCTGAGAGACTGTCTCTCCGTAGTCTGATCCTTTCTTCTTTGGTCCGGGGGGGCAATGTGTTCTCACAAGCCCGGCCTGCCCGCTTTGCAGTACTCATGCTCGGTTTCTACTTCGAGAGCCGGGGATCAATGTGTTCTCACAAGCCCGGCCTGCCCGCTTTTTTGCCCGGGATGGCTGACGGTGAACCGCCCTGTTACAGCCGCACATATAAGGCCAGGGGGGATCCTGCCATGGATGCTGGTTTTTTGCTGTTATGAACCATGATGAGCTGCAGCCGTAAACCTTTGACCGATGGTGTGGCCACCTGCCTTTGGGTCATTTAACTTTATACAACTGCCACCAGGGAATCCGTGGGTTGTTGTGGTGTTCCCGGTGATATCCGAAAAAATAGCAGCTGAGCATGGCCCACAGATGATTCTTCGACTGGGTTCTTGCTTTGTGGGGGCCCATTTCAGCAGTATGAGGAAGCCGGTGCGGCCAGTAAACCCCGACCCAGAAAAGCTGAAGTGTTCCCAGTATGGCCGGCAGGGCCCAGTACAATAGCGCCCGGGCTTCATTTACCCCGGGTAGCAGAAGCAACAGGTTGTAGAGTATGGCCATGACCACCAACTGAAGGATTGTCACATACCTGTACATAAATACCGCCCACCATTTCCAGAAGTTCTGTGATCCGGCATAAAAATCCGGGTCCTCGCCAGTGGCTGCGTAACGGTGATGTTTGCCATGGTTCTTCCGTAACCTGGGATAATACATGCCGGCAAACAGGAAACCGGAAAGATAGCCGAAAACCGTATTAATATTGCGTGACTTACTGATATTGCCGTGCATGGCATCATGGCCTGTGATGAATAAGCCGGTGTATAAATAGGTCTGGAGTAATATGTGAAAATACATCCACGGATTGGATGCCGAGGGGTCGACGTTCAGAAGGATATACCCAAGGTGGGCTCCCCACAGGGAGATTATCAGGATGGCGATAAGAATACCCATAGGCCATTGGCAATGGTTTACTGCGAATATACGGAGAATATCCGGAGCCTTACGCTATGTCAACAACCTTGATAAACAAAATGATCCCTGCCGGCGTTTCTTTGCTATGGAAAAACTCACCTATTTTTTGCTTCTGGCCGGCAGCATTGCCATTCCGCTGATGCGGAGCTTTGAGCCACGGATTTATTTCCGGCGCAGGTGGCCCGCCCTGTTTGCCGGCATTCTGGTGATGATGTCCCTGTTTATTCCGTGGGATATTCTGTTCACCAGGGAAGGCATCTGGTCTTTCAATCATGCGTATGTGGCCGGGGTATATATTTTCGGTCTTCCGGTGGAGGAGTGGTTGTTCTTTGTGGTGATCAGTTATTGTATTGTATTCTCCTATGAGGTCCTGAAATATTTTTTCCCCGGTTTTGTGTTTCCCCGGACGGTCATGTGGCTGACCCTTGCACTTGGGGTGCTGCTGATTGTGATAGCGCTTTTTAATACGGACCGGACCTATACATTTGTGGTGATGCTTCTGGGCGGATCCCTGGCGCTGCTGCAACCCCTGATCCGTTCACACCAGCAGTGGCTTTCGCATTTTTATCTGACCTACCTTGTCATTTTGGTGCCCTTTTTTATTGTGAATGGCGTGCTGACCAGTATGCCGGTGGTCATTTACAATAATGCGGAAAATCTCGGGATCCGTTTATCCTCGGTTCCCGTTGAAGATGCTGTTTATCTCCTCGGAATGATGTTCATGGTACAGATGGTATACGAAAAAACCGCCACAAGCCGGTAAGGGCCGGTGACGGTTGTTATCAGGGGATACGATTGTTATGTCTTACATCGGCAGGGTGTTGGCAATAAGGAAAGTAGCGGCAAATGCTACGATCGCATAAAGCTCGGGGAATACAGCAAGAATCAGGGTGTTTCCGAATACATCATGACCTGATCCGATGGCTGCGATACCATTGGCACAGACCTGTCCCTGGCGGATACCTGACAGCAGACCTACAAATCCGAGGGCGAGACCTGCCCCGAAAATGGCTGCAGCAGTTGCCCAGCTCATGCCGGCGGTGAGGTAACCCGAAAGGATAAAGTAGCCCATGAAACCATACAATCCCTGTGTTCCGGGAAGGGCGCTCAACACCATGTAGTTACCAAAGGCTTCGTCGTTCTTCTTCAAGGCTCCAATGGAGGCATTGCCACCCATAGATACACCAAAGGCACTGCCGATACCGGCCAATCCGACCATCAATCCAATACCTATGTAAGCTAAAATAATTGGTTCCATAATTTCCAAGTGATTTAAAGTGAAACGTTAAGTGATTTTTTTAAATGGATTATATTGTTTGCCACCACCGGAGAAGCCGGCGTTTTTGTAGAACTCCACGAAGGTCAGACGCATGGGGTGCACAAATGCGCCCAGCCCTGACATAAATAGGTTGATCCCGTGTCCGACCACCAGGATCACGACCATGACCAGCGCGCTGATCACGGGAATACTGCCGCTCATCTCAACGGCCAGGCTGTTGAAAACAAACCCGAGGATTGCACTGGAAATACCCAGGGCAAACAAACGGATATAGGACAGCAGGTCACCCAAAATACCGGTCACCATGTTGTAGGTATTCCACAATCCGATCCCGAAATTCATCAGCACATTCCGGTTCATGTTGTTCAGCAACAGGATCATGACACCGCTTACACCGAGCAGGGCGTATAATGCGGGGTTCAGATCTGCAAAGGGGATTTCGGCCAGTTCACTGATGGCGTATAAGGCAATACCTCCTGTAATCAGCAGGATCCACCCTGCGGTACCCACTGCGTATTTCCAGCCAAATAGCTTGGTTTCATTGATGGCCTTGAGCACCAGGCCGAAAAGAATCTGCACCCCTCCCAGTGCCAGTGACAGGTAAAACAGCAGCATATTGATGTCTGTGCCTTGCTGTTCGAATCGTGCTGCCAGGTCTTTGTACACAGGCAGGCTGGTTTCATACAGGGGGATGCCGAAAAATACCCCGGAGATGATCCCAAAAGCGAAGGTGGACACCCCCAGGTAAAAGATCAATCCCATGATATCCTTCATCTCTTTCCGAACCTTTCTTTTCATAAGTAAGGCGGTAATTCCCATCAGGATACCGTAGCCCGCATCTCCCAGGCAGAATCCAAAGAATATCATATAAAAAGGGGCAAAAAAGGGCGTCAGGTCTAGTTCGCCGTATTTTGGCAACGAATAGAGTTCGCCCAGCCTCTCAAACTTCTCTGCGAATTTTTTATTCTTCAGCAGGATGGGGGCTTTGTCTTCCTGGGTGGCCTTTTGTGCCACATAGAGGGTGTTGTTTTTCTCCAAATAGGCAATGAGATCTTCTTTTTTCTCATCCGGCACCCATCCCTCCAGCAACATGACCTTTTCATCGGCCTGCTTGTCGGTGTTATCCACCACCTTTTGGTAGTCTACTGATTCCTTTACCTGATAGCCATATGTTTTAATGGCTTCAAGACTAAAGGCGGCATGCCCATCAAGCTTTTGATTGATCTGCTCCATCTCGCTTTTCAACTCTTTCTCATAATGGAGCAATTCTGACACGGGGGTTTCCGGAGGCCGGATCTCATCCGCATCAATTTCCGGTTCTTCATCGCCTTTCTGTAACAGGATAAAATACACCTGTCCGGCATGATGGCCGATCACTTCTACCGGGTATTCCTTCTTCCAGTCTTCATTAAACCGGCTGGTCGGATTCGTGTAAAACTTCACATGAATGCCTTCTTCCTCCAGCTTCTCCAGGGTTTTTTTTGAGAAATCACCCCAGGGTTTTACATGACTGATCTCCTTCTGGAGCAATGTGAGTTGTTGAAACTTTTCTTCCAGCTTCTTATACAGTGCGCTGACCTCCTCAAATGCGTTTTTCCCGTCGAGATCCTCCGGTGGTGTTTGTGATTCTATCTCTCTTTTATTGAGTTGTTTAACCACCGACTGAACCTCGCGGATGAGGCCATACTCCTCCCGGATCTCATCGGATACCTCATCTTGTTTCTCAATGAGGTGAACCACACCAATTTCCCGGACTTTTTCCAGAAAGTCGGTATATTCCTGGTGAAAGACCAGGAACGAAAACTTATGCATTGGAACAATCATTGGCTTGCCTCCGCTTCCTGTAATCTGTTTTTAACAATCTTCTGTCCTGCCTTGGAAAGATTTTCTTCATCTTCCAGGTATCGCTTAATTTTAAGCAGGGCTTCTTCAAAGCCCGGGATCTGTACTTTTTCGTACAGGTTTACTTTCTGGGTCGTTTTTTTGCGGGCATGTTCAAGCATCTGCATTTTCTGGTTGAACAGTTCGCGTTCAATGGCTGTTTTTGACAGTTCCTTTACAATGTGTATTCCGTCAAGGTACCAGCCTGGCTGATTGAACATGCTGAAGGGTTTGACAGAGAATTCCACCTCTTCCAGCACAGGTGTTTTAACCCCCGCAATTTTTTTGACCGACAGGCTGACATCCTCTACGCTGACCAGTTCATTGTCGAATTCATCCCACATTGCGATCGCATGCTGATACTCTTTCAGCTGCCTCTCTAGTTTTCTGTCCAGTTCTTCAGCGGCTTCCCTTGCTTTCTTTACCTCGCTGCGAAGCGCGGCTTCCTTGTTTTTCAGGGTAGGCAGTGCCTTGACTCTGACTGCAAGCTGCTTCTTGAGTCGCTGAAGATAGGTTTTGTTATATTGAAACTTAATGGCCATAATTTGAATTTCTTGGGTAATTCACTACAAATGGCGTCATTCTTTTTTATGCCAGTATTTTTTCACAAACTCTTCCCTGATACCTACCTCTTCCGGTTTGAAATGCTCGGAAAACAATTCGTAAGCAGTTTCAAGCATTTCCTCTGCGTCAATATTGACGTCAATGGCCAGGAGTTTTCTGGAGTAGCCCTTGGCGAAGTCCAGCGTTCGTTCATCATAGTCGGTCAGGTCAAATCCGTTCTCCTGTTTGGTCCGTGCATTGGCGGCATCGGCATAGAGGCGGACCGCTGCGTTCATCACCTGTGGATGGTCCTCCCTGGTTTTCTTTCCAATTACCAGCTGCTTAAGCCGTGAAAGACTCCTGAAGGGGTCAACGATCACTTTGCCCACATCGCTGTCTTTACGCAGGAAAAGCTGTCCCTCTGTAATATAACCGGTGTTGTCAGGAACAGCATGGGTAATGTCACCACCCGATAGCGTGGTTACCGCAATAATGGTAATGGATCCTCCGTCGGGGAACTGTACCGCCTTTTCATACAGACGCGCCAGGTCAGAATACAATGAGCCGGGCATACTGTCTTTGGACGGGATCTGGTCCATACGGTTTGATACAATACTAAGGGCATCGGCATAGAGCGTCATGTCGGTAAGCAGTACCAGGACCTTTTCATTCTTTTCCGTCGCGTAATACTCTGCCGCGGAAAGTGCCATGTCAGGTACGAGCAGCCTTTCTACCGGCGGGTCTTCCGTGGTATTGATGAAGCCGACGATGCGGTCAAGGGCGCCGGCATTGTCAAATACATTTTTAAAATACAGGTAGTCGTCATTGGTCAGGCCCATACCGGCCCGGCTGATCTTGTCGGCCTTGGCACGCAGGGCGACCATCGCCATCACCTGGTTGTAGGGCTGATCGGGTTCTGCAAAGAACGGAATTTTCTGTCCGGTTACCAGGGCGTTGTTCAGGTCGATCCCGGCGATTCCCGTGGGGATAAATTCCGAGGGTTGTTTTCTTCTTACAGGGTTCACACTGGGCCCTCCGATCTCCAGTTCCTCACCCATGATCTCGCCTCCCTCCATGGGCTCGCCGTAAGCGTTGAAGAAACGTCCTGCCAGATCATCACCTACTTTCAGGGTGGGGGCTTTGCCTGCAAAGATCACTTCTGCATTGGTGGAGATTCCTTCTGTTCCGCCAAAGATCTGCAGGGTTACCATGTCGCCAATAATCTTTACCACCTGGGCCAGGCGACCGTCAACAATTGCCAGTTCATCGTAGCCGACTCCCTGTGCACGAAGAGACACGGTTGCTTTGGTAAGCTGAAACAGCTTGGTGTATACGCGTTGAAATGCTTTTGTTTCCTTTTCCATTATTCTCTAGCTTTTCCTTGGTTTCTGAAATTAGGCCTTTGCTTCTTCTTTTTCTGCCACTTCCTGTTCTTTCAGGATCTTCTCAAGCTCTTTCTCGTTCTTTTTGAACTTATCTGATTCAAATTCTGAATAGTTCATTTGCTTGAGGGCGTTAATGACCCGCTTGAAATAAGGACCAACGTCTTCAAATGATTCGAAGTCAAACTCCATCCTTGTTATGCTCAGGGTCTTCTGGAGCATATAATCCTGACGTTCCAGCGATGAAGAAGCATCAATGGCATCAAATCCATCCTGTTGCAGGATCACAAAATCGATCAGTTCTGATTTCCAGTACCTGATGTGGTATTCAATCGGTACCCCATCATCACCCAGGATGTTGATCTGTTCGTAGGTCTCTTTTCCGCGAAGCAGAATGTCTTTGGCCTCGCGTACATTATCTGTCCAGTTATCAGAAATGGTTGAGTTCAGATACTCTTCGATTTCCGGGTATTCCAGGTATTTTGAATAAGAATCAATGGAGTCAATGGCAGGATATCGCTTACTGTCTGCACGCTGTTGTGAGAGGGCATAGAAACACCTGGCCACCTTTTTGGTGGATTCAGTAACGGGCTCTTTCAGGTTACCACCAGCCGGTGAGACGGTACCGATGAAGGTGATTGAACCAGTTTCCCCGTTAGGGAGATATACAAAACCGGCCCTGGCATAAAAGTTTGCAATAATGGCTGAAAGGTCCATGGGGAATCCGTCGGGTCCGGGAAGTTCCTCCATGCGGTTTGACATCTCACGCAATGCCTGGGCCCAGCGAGAAGTTGAATCGGCCAATAGCAGTACTTTCAGCCCCATGGAGCGATAGTACTCCGCAATGGTCATGGCCGTATACACAGATGCTTCCCTTGCGGCAACCGGCATGTTGGAGGTGTTGGCGATGATGGTGGTCCTTTCCATGAGTTTGCGCCCTGTGCGCGGGTCTTCCAGTTCCGGAAATTCCGTAAAGATCTCTACGACCTCATTGGCCCGTTCTCCACAGGCGGCCACCACTACAAGGTCGGCGTTGGCGTTCTTGGACAAGCTGTGCTGCAATACGGTTTTCCCTGATCCGAAAGGCCCGGGAATAAAACCGGTACCCCCTTCTGCCATGGGGTTCAGGGTATCCATGACCCGGATACCTGTTTCCAGGATCTTAAAAGGACGGGGCTTGTTTTTATAAGCCCTGATGGGAACTTTTACCGGCCATTTCTGTACCATCGTAATGTCATGGTCTTTGCCATCCTGATCGGTGACTACGGCAATGGCGTCGCTCAGTTTGTACTCCCCTTCACCTTTTACACTCTTTACAGTGTACTCCCCTTCGAATTTGAAAGGAACCATGATCTTATGGGCGATCCAGTTTTCCTTCACTTCACCCAGCCAGGAACCGGCAGTCACCTTGTCATCTTTTTTGGCCAGTGGCTTGAATGCATACCTGTTCTCAGAGTCAAGGGGATCGGTATACTCCCCTCTCTTCAGGAAAACGCCTTCCATCTTGTTCAGGTCATTTTGCAGGCCGTCGAAGTTTTTTGACAGAATGCCGGGGCCCAGGGTTACCTCAAGCATGTGGCCCATGAATTCCACTTCGGTGCCTACTTTGAGCCCCCGTGTGCTTTCAAAGACCTGTAGATATGCCTTATTTCCCACAACTTTGATCACCTCGGCCATCAGCCGGGTGTCACCGTGCCTGATAAAGCATATTTCATTTTGTCCGGCTGTTCCTTCGGTTTCAACAATAACAAGGTTGGCAATAATGCCGGTTACATTCCCGATTGTATTCATAATATGGCTATTTTTCTGTAAATTTTTCAGGTAGTTCGTAGCTTTCCTGCAACTCCTTGAGCAGCTTTTTGAACATTTCGTTGCTGTGATCCCTGTCAATGTTCAGCCAGCGTTCAATCATGCCCAGCTTGATAGTGAAGGCCAGTATTTTCTCAATGGTAAAATAGTGGAAAAACGTTTCCTCCTCAAGGTAGTTCCATTTGAGTTCGTCAATGGCCTGCTCCCTTTCCTTCACATCGTCCTTTTTGGCGATGGCTGTAAGCTCTTCTATATAATCCAGTTCACCGCCCAGGCCAAAGTCCCTTGAATGGCTTTTACGGATCATCTCAGCGGTTTCCCCGGTGCCGATGATCTTGTTTTCATAAGGTACCTCGTATTTTCGCGCAATCAGGGCGACCATGATGTTCTTGATGTTCAGCTCCAGCTGAAACCAGTCATGCAAAAAGGCGTTTTTCTCGTTTTCCAGGAGATAGTCATAAAACAAGGTGTTCAGTTCGTCTTCCGGCTTCATTTCTTCAAAGACCGGCTCTTTGTTTTTGAAGGCGGTGATGAAGCGCATCATGTATTCCGGAAGGTCTGCCGGCTCTTTGATGTTCTCTTCAAGCCTCTCTTTAGAGAAGTTTCCTTTCTCCTGAAAGGGTTTGTCGTTTTTTTCCAGCAGGTTTAGCAGGTTGATGTTGTCAAACGGGAGGAACAGCTTTTCCACCAGTTTGTAATCATCAGGACGCAACTCAGTTCGGAGCTCTTCCCTGAATGCAAGCTGGTCAGAATGGAGCTTGTGGATATCCAGGGTGATGTCCTGAAGCCCTGCAACCAGATAATAATAATTACGCTTCACTTGCTTTTCGTTTTTGGATTAGCCTCTGACTTATTTCTTCCCCTTTTTTTCTTTCTTGTCTTCCTTCTTATCTTCCTTCTTGTCTTTGCTGTCTTTCTTCTGGTCTTTTTGTTCTTCAAAAAGCAGTGAGATCAGCCTGGGGCGCATGTATTGCTTGAAAAACTGGTCAAAGTCTGCATCGGAGAATGACACCAGGTATCCTCCGTCTTTTGGTCCGATCTTGAACCCTCCTTTGATCTTGTCGCTGAAATCGATCTCCAGGCCACTCTCCAGCAGATCCTTCGCCTTTTTTTGGAAGAAATCCTCAAAATCTTTTTTCTTTTTCTCTGGCAACAACACTGTCAGGTTCACATTGTCGCTTCCTTTCGGATCCCAGTTTTTGACGATGGTCTGAATGATATCGCGGGTGAAGGTCTCATCTTTAAACGCAGCCTTTGTTTCAGGTTCTATGGTTTTGGCCTGGATCAGGCTGATCACTTCCTGCTTCAAGTCAGAGATCGCCTGCCTTGCTGACAGCTGAAGTTCATTCAGTGCGTTATCCCTGGTCTCCTCCGCTTCTTTTTCGGCTTTCTCTTTGGTTGCCTTGGCTTCTTTCTTCGCTTTTGCCACCAACTCATCAGCCTGCTTTTTGGCATCAGAAACAATTTTTTCGGCTTCTTTGTTGGCCTTTTCTACGCCTTCCTGGTAGATCTTTTCGGTGAGCTCCTGAAGTTTTTTTTGCATCGCTAAAAGGGTTTATAAAATGTTCTCTTCTGTATACGGTTATTCAAAATTAGGAAAAAAACCTATAAGGCGATTTTCTTTAACAGAATTCCATTGTTGCAGGCAAATGTAATACAAAATTTATTTGTTACAAAATTAACAACTCAGAATTGATTTGAAAAAAGACTGATAATTACCGGGTTTCTATGTAAGGTGGGTTTGTTTCTGTAAAGCTCATGACGTCAGCAGGCCTTTAAAAGCAAAGTCCGGGGAGTACCCGGACGGTAAGGTCTGAGGCCGTCTGGTTAAATCCGGTCCGTAACGCTTACATACGATGAAGAATGTTTTAAAGCTTCAACATGCCTCAGAATGGAAACTCTTCTGCATCGTCCTCTTTTGGTCCTTCGCTGTCGTCTATGGTCTGGGCGGTTTCATGTATTGATATCCCCGCTACATAAATGGCTTTATAAGGGCTGGTGGGGCAGGCAAATTCACAGGCTCCGCAGCCTACGCAGTATTTTGGGGTAACCTGGGGAATGGACAGTCCGTTTCTGTACGGAACCATTTTTACAGCTTTGGTCGGGCAGTGTTCGGAACAGGACCCGCAGTCTGTTTCGTCTACCGTTACAATACAACTTTCACTGAGAAACCTGGCCACCCCGATCCGGATCTGCTGTTTTTCTTTAATGGTTTGTGGTCGGATGGCCCCGGTGGGGCAAACGTTGGTACATTCCACACAATCAAAATTACAGAAACTTCTTTCAAAATCAAGCTTGGGTTGCATGAAGCCCTTCAGCCCGAAGTCAAAGAAAGCCGGAACGATCACTTTCGTGGGGCATGCGCCCACACAACGGTAACAGGAAATGCAAAGATCATTGAAGTTCTCATGGCTCAGTGAACCCGGTGGTGTAGCCGGGAGATGATCGTTATGTGGAATCATTCCCGGAAGTTCTGTGGTTGTTCCCTGTGGGAAAGCTTTCCTTTTCAGCAGGGGGATGCTGAGTAATCCGGCCGTAAGGGTAAGCAGGAAGTTTCTTTTTTCCACATTCTGCGGATTTGCTGCCTTTTCTTCAGTTTTTTTTGTTTTGGTTGTCAGGGGGATGTGGGCGTAATGCAGCCCATGGTTTTTGCAGGAAGAAAAACAATTGAAACAGCTGACGCAACGGCTTTTGTCTATCGTTTTTGTTTTGCTGTCGAGACACTCTGCCTTGCAAACCCACTCACATCTTGTACACATGGAACAGGCGTCCTCCGTAAAAGCGATACGATAATAAGCCCTGGATGCGATGAGGCCGAGCAAGCTTCCGACCGGGCAAATGGTATTGCAGAATAAACGACCTCGCCAGGCTGCCATTGTGACAATGACCAGGAAGATAACCAGGGAAACCAGTAAAACATCCCACGGAAGTGCATGCATGCTTAAAGGACGAAAAGTGAAAATATCGAAGTTCTCAAGGGTAAAAACCATCGTATTCTGCAGCCAGATGTATGCAGGCTGGAAAAAACCCGTGGTGATCTTTCCGAAATTGGAATAGGGATCAAGCAGGTTCAGCAGAAAAAGACTTCCGCCGGCCCACAATAGCAGGGTTGCTCCCAAAATGGTGTATCGCAGAACCCTTTTGCGGTTTGAGGTAAAGTGGAAGCGTCGTTGCCTCTTTTTTTTGAATTGCCGGGCGGTGGCTGAAACAATATCCATGAATGTGCCCAGGGGGCATATGGAGGAGCAGTATACGCGTCCGAAAATTAACGTCAGCAGGATCACAAATACAAAACCCAGGGCAGAAATGGAGAACAACACCGCCAGGAAATGAAGTATGGAGGGGAAAAACTGCAAATGTAACAGGACACTTCCTGTCTGCTTAAAAAACGGGAGTTCAATATTTAAAAACAGGAACAGCAGGGCTGCAAAAAAAATCAGGGATACCACAATTCTGATTTTTTTCAGGTGGTATAATTTCATGGTGGTATAATTTAAACACTCACTCTTTGAATATTGAGATTATCCAGATTTATCTGGCCTATGCCCATTTCGGAGGCGATACGCAGATGGCCGATGTCTTCCGGCTGATGCCCGAGCATCATGGAAGCGGCTGCATCTACGGCAAGAATATCGGGAGAAACCAGCAAACTCCGCATTCGTGTCAGGTCCGACTGTGACGTACCCCTCGGGCCATTCTGGGTCATTACGAGGTAAGCATCGACGATATTCAGATCCGGCTTTCTGTAAAGGCAGAAATCGGCAATGCATTGGTGAAGGTCGTTGCTGTGCCAGAATTTGCGATCCCAGACCACACCCATCAGGTTTTTCATGGCGATGGTAACTGTGGTTGCCCCGTGATGCTTAAGGATGGGAACATTGATAAAGACATCGCTTTCGATCAGGCGTTCGTGTACTTTTGCTTTCGTCAGCCTTTGGCCCCCCGGAATATCCACTTCCATGTAACTGCGTTCCAGGTTGGCGTGCAGCATCTCCCCTCCGGCACGTTTTACCGCATCTTCAACCCCACTGTTGCTATATGATCGCTCCCATTCATCGCAGGTATGATCAAAGGCGTATACCCTGGAGGCTCCGGCTCTCAGACAGTCTTCCACAATGGCTGCAACCAGGTCGGGATTGGTATTGGCTGCCCTTTCTGCGGGGACATCCCAGCTTGCATTAGGCTTCAGGGCGACGGTCTGACCCGGTTTAACAAATTGTTCCATGCCGCCCATTTCTTCCATGGCCCTGCGGTACATCTCTGCGGGTTCTCCGCCGCGGACAGCTACCAGGTCGTAATTTCCGGATGATGTATAGTTGCTGCGTGCAGCCAACAGAGGAATTCGGCCAAGGGTAGTTGCATACAAACTGCCCAGGGCTGAATAGATAAATCCTTTCCTGAGAAATTGCCTTCTGTCCATACGTCAAATTGTTAAAGTTCAATGCAAAAATATAATTTTTAGACACTTTTTGTTATTTTTGATCCTCCCAGTGAAGACCTTTTAGCTTATTTATAATGAATAAAAAGTTGTGAATCACAAAAAATAACGAAATGTCGACCTTTCAAACAGGAATAGCGGACAGAACTATCCGGAGCAGTATACAGGCCATTATTTTTGACATCTTTGTCCTGGCTTTTATTTACCTTGTTCCTACCATCTCCCATATGCTGAGTATCAAACTCTACCTGTTGGAGCCGATGCGCCTGATGCTGATCTTCGCCATGGTACATACACGCAGGCAAAATGCATATATCCTGGCATTGACACTTCCTTTTCTCTCTTATTTTATTTCGGCCCACCCGGTATTGGTCAAGTCTTTACTCATAGCCATTGAGTTGTCGGTAATGGTGTTTGTTTTTTTCAGGCTTGCTCCCCGGATTCATACCCTGGGCGCCATTTTTGCCAGTATCTGGATCAGTAAATTGCTGTATTACGGAATGAAATACGTGGCCGTGATGACAGTATTGCCCGGAGAGTCGCTGGTAAGTACCCCCCTGTGGTTGCAGCTGATTACTTCAGTGGCCTTTAGTGTGTACGTTTATATTATGTTTAAAAACCATACGGGTAAGGATCCATCGGGTTGATCTCCTCCCGTATTGATAGGGTGTGACTTTTCTATGATAGTTCTTGATAAAACTTTATTGTCGGATGAATTGTATACAGAACAGTTTGTCTGTGACCTTGATGTCTGTAAAGGAGGGTGTTGTGTGGAGGGAGATGCGGGTGCCCCTTTAACCGAAGAAGAAACCTTTATTCTGGAAGAGATTTCGGGACAGGTAGCTCCGTTTATGGCGCCTGAAGGCATTGATGCCGTGGGGAAGGATGGTTATTGGGTAAAGGATTTTGAAGGTGACCTGACTACCCCCCTTGTGGAAGGTAAGCAATGTGCTTACGTCTTTTTTGATAAAGACGGGATTGCCAAATGTGCCATTGAACGTGCCTGGGAGGAGGGCCTCACGGATTTTCAGAAACCCATTTCATGCCACCTTTTTCCCATCCGGGTGCAGGCCTACCCCAATTACGAAGCCCTGAACTATTTTCGCTGGCCATTATGTGACTGCGCACGGGCGAAAGGGAAGAAAGAACAGGTCAGGGTGTTCCGGTTTCTGAAAGATGCGCTTATCAGGAAATACGGTGCGCAATGGTATGAGGAACTGGAGGCGTATTTCAGTGAATCTGGTCAATGAGGGGTTGTTGGTTAGTCGGGGCTGACGCCCCTCCGGTTGTTGGTTCTCATGGGCGGAGTGATGGGGGAGCTGCCCTTGGTTTGGTAAACGTCCCGGGAGGG
>CAYXEH010000013.1:0-49802 GCA_964463915.1 uncultured Bacteroidales bacterium
GCCTCCAACCCGCCATGATTCTGATAAATATTTTTCAGTGAATACAAAAAGAAGGCAAGGTCGGTGGCACAAAATGTGCGATGCACGAAACCCCTGAAACGATCCAGGTCTTTCTCAGAAAAACGTCTTACAAAATCCGCAGGTGAGAAATCCATCAGTTCCATCAGGCGCAAACCATTATTCACAATACTTTTACGTCGGCCCCAGGCCAGCGTGGCAGACAAAAATCCAGCAATTTCCCGGTCAGCCTTGCCCGAAAAACGATGGGGAATGCATATGGGATCATCAGGGATAAAATCAGGCCGATTATATAGGAATACTTTTTCTTCAAGAAAGTTGTTCATTTTTTTCTGCATAGGTACACGGATATTATTTAACCGTAAACGCGTCCCGCCGGAGATTTTCACTAAACCAGACCCCCGCCATGCCAGTTCATGGCTGCTCTTTTTATATAGTTGCTCTAAGTAACGTGTATTATGGGGAAACAGCACCAGGATTTTATCAGGGAAGACATCAAAATGGCCAAAGACAATGTAGAAAGCGGACTGGGAGGGCCTTTAGGAGCACTGCTGGTAAAGGAAGGCAGGGTGATCGGCCGGGGTGTCAACCGGGTAACCAGTAACAACGACCCTTCTGCACATGCTGAAGTGGAAGCCATCCGCGATGCCTGCCGCAACACCGGACATTACTGGCTGAAAGATGCGGTTATTTATGCCAGCTGCGAGCCCTGCCCCATGTGCCTGGGAGCCATTTACTGGGCAAGAATCAAAACAATTTATTACGCGGCCGACAACAATGATGCCGCCAGGGCCGGATTTGATGATTCATTTATCTATCGGGAATTTGCATTGCCACGGGAAAACCGCTCCATTCCATCCGTCCAGTTACCGGACAGCGAGCGCAGCCTCCCTTTTGACCGCTGGATACAAAAAGAAGACAAGACCGGGTATTAAAAAGAGCCCCGGACAAACTTCGGGGAAATAGCCCCGGAAAACCTTCAGGGAAACAGCCCCGGACAACCTTCAGGGAAACAGCCCCGGACTACCTTCAGGGGAATAGCCCCGGCAAATTAATGGCCATTAAAAATGCCGAGTCGCTTAGCCTCTTCCTTTATTTTACCGGCTATTCCCTCCACCTTTTCATACAAACGTCCGAGATCCAGGCTGCAGAGTTTTCGGTCATAAAGCAACCATCGCCCGTCCACCATTACATGCTGAACATCACCCCCCCGAAGACTATAGACGACCAGGGAATAGATGTTGTACACCGGATGGGCATGTGGTTGATTCATATCCAGCATTATCAGGTCGGCTCTCTTTCCGTTTTCCAGCGACCCCACCTCCTTGTCCAGACCCAGTAACCTTGCACCTCCCATGGTGGCCATTTCCAGAGCTTCCCGGGCACTGATTACTGTGGGATCACCGCTGTTGAGTTTGTGCATAAACGCCATGGTACGCATTTCATCAAAGAGATCCAGGTCATTGTTACTGGCTACCCCATCCGTTCCGATCCCGATCGTGACACCTGCCTTCAGCAGTTCAGGGATACGGGCCACGCCACTGGCAAGTTTCATGTTGCATTGTGGATTGTGGGCTACTCCTACCCCCTGATCCGCCAGTAACCGGATATCTTCATCAGTAAGGTGCACCCCATGGGCAGCCACCACATTCTGATCCAGTACCCCCGTAAGGTACAGGTGTTTTGCCGGGGAATGCCCGAATTTTTCCTGTATGTGATCGAACTCCCATCGGGTTTCTGCCAGGTGAACATTATAAATCAGTCCGTGGCGATCAGCAAGTTCTTTGCCCCGCTTCATCAACCGGGGAGAAACCGTGTAAGGTGAATGGACCCCGACACCAATACGCAAACGGGGATGGTTCTTCCAGTCTTTGACCAATCTTTCAATATTGGACACGCCTTCAGCAGGGGAAGGACTGTTTGGTGCTGGAAAATCAATCAGGCTTTCACTGAGAACAGCTCGTATCCCCACCTGGTCAACCACAGAAGCCATCTCATTCATGTAATAATACATGTCATTGAAGGTAGTGGTGCCAGAAAGCAACATTTCCGCAATGGCCAGCCTGGTCCCTGCACGCACATTCTCCGGGCTGGTAAAGGTGGATTCCGTCGGAAAAATATAGTCATAAAGCCAGTTCCTTAATGGCAGATCATCCGCAAATCCCCTGTAGATTGTCATGGGAGAATGGGTGTGCGTATTGATCAACCCGGGCATCACCAGCTTGCGGTGGCCATCTATCACCTCAGAGGCTTCAAAAACCGCATCCAGGGTCTCAGTCTCCCCCACCCCAACAATCAGGTTATTCCTGACAGCCACGGAACCTTTATCAATAACCGTGGCCTCCGCATCCATAGTTACCACCAGGGCGTTACGAATCATTACATCAGCCCGCTCGCGGGAAGTGTTATCAGGATTATGAGGAAATTCCATCAAAAAAGGCTTTTTGCAAAGCTAACCAATAATCAGCGAACCTAAAAAACCGGATTTGGCTTCAACCGCCATTAATCCTGTAAAATAGGCCCGGGAACTATCTAAAATTTTTGTAATATTGGCCTGGCTATTTCATTATTCACCTGCTAAAACAATCAATCATGCGAAAAAGTTTCCTGTTTATTCTCTCATTATTATTCATAACTTCCCTGTTTTTTGCACAAACTGAGGAATCGCATGGACAATCAAAATCACGTTGAACCGGAAACGGTTCTAAACGGTATATTTGACAGATTATAAGGTTTGGACCGTTGAAATAAGCAGGCAATATCGCACACCCCATGGATAAGCAGGATAATCAAAACAATATCACTATAAAAAAATCAGAAAACCATGATAGAACAACTCAAAGAAACTGCAGCGTTTTTAAAAGATAAAACAGGTGCCAGCCCGGAGATCGGCATTGTACTGGGCAGTGGCCTGGGCGGACTGGTGGAAGAGATTGATGTATCGCACCGGCTGCCTTACAATGAGATCCCGAACTTCCTATCCTCCACAGTGGAGGGGCATGCCGGGCAACTGATTTTCGGCGAACTCGGAGGCAAACAAGTGATGGCCATGCAAGGGCGCTTTCATTATTATGAGGGGTATAACCTGCAAAAAGTGACATTTCCCATCCGGGTAATGCGACTGATGGGGGTGCACACCCTGATGGTATCCAATGCGGCCGGCGGCCTGAATCCTGCGTTTGAGGCAGGTGACCTTATGATCATCCGCGATCATATCAATCATTTTCCGGAAAACCCGTTGCGGGGACCAAATATCGATGAACTGGGTACACGTTTCCCGGAAATGAGCAAAACCTATTGCCCGGAACTCATCAGCAAGGCCAGGCAGATCGCTATCCGAAACAAAATCAGGTTCCAGTCCGGGGTTTACATAGGCAGCCCGGGACCCACCCTGGAAACCCCGGCCGAATATAAGATGTTCCGCATATTTGGTGCTGATTCCACGGGGATGTCTACCGTTCCGGAGGTGATTGTGGCCCGCCATGCAGGAATGAAATGTTTCGGCATCTCGGTGATCACCAATTTATCAGAACCATCTGAAATGGACAAACCCACCACCCACGAGGAAGTCCAGCAGGTGGCCGGGAAAGCTGCATCCAGGATGAGCCTGCTGTTCAGGGAACTGATACAGGAGATTTAGCCGGGTACATTGCACCCCTGGTTGGTTGTTGGTTCTCCCTTCTGGCCCCCACCTTCTACTTTTTTCAACGCTTCCACATCTTCGCGTAAACGGTTCACCTGCCGGGTCAGCTCCTGATGTGGAAGGTCGGGATCAGGCATTTCATTGCTGATATAATTGACAAACTTCCATACTTCCCGGACATCATTCACATGCACATCATAAGGCGCATAGGCCGTGTTCAGAGAGTGCAGACGCAATATTCCTTCCTTGCGAATCAGGTTTTCCACCACCTTAAATACCACCCCGTCATCCAGGGTATGCACCACATAAGCGTGACGATTACGGATCAGCTGCCAGTTCTGGACAAATTCGCACGTTACCCATGCCCCGTCAGGAATGGGCAACATGCTGTCACCAGACACCTGGAAGCTGCGATATTTTTTCTGTCTGGACAAAAATGGCATCTGAAAGGTGGGCAGCACCTTAATAAACTCAGGATCGGCAAATCCTGAACGGTAACCTGCCTTGGCCTTTTCCGATACCAACTCAATATTCTCCTCGTTCTCACGATCCACTGTTGTGGCCAGTACCCGCAGTTTGCTCCCGGTAAGGAATACATCATAACCCCGCTCCAACTGAGATAGCTGACTTTCAGCCAGCGTTGTCAGCTCAGTCTTGACCAGGGTATCAATAGACACATTGAAATACCTGGAAAAAGCCACCAATGCTTCCAACCCCGGCTGCGCCACCCCATTTTCATATCCGCTTAATGTAGATCGTTTCATATCCAGGGTAAACGCCACATCATCCTGGGTGCGCCCCCGCCGCTTACGCAGCAACTTAATATTTGCTCCAAAAAAACTCATACCCATTAATTTATATACATAATTCGAATAAGCAATTCATTTACCCCCTGCCCATTGAGCGTCTCTGCCGGTATTCCCTTTCACATTGCCTCATAAAAACCAACAACCTCCTCGCCCATTTCCCTACCATTGGCAGCTTCACCCTTTCACAGCCCGTGAGAACCAACAACCAACAACCGGATAGCCCGCTTCCCCCGCCACTGGCAGCTTCCCCATCACTCTGTCCATGAGAACCAACAACCCCCGGCCCGTTCCCCCCGCCACTGGAAGCTTCCCGTCACTCTGCCCATGAAAACCAACAAACAACCAACCAACAACCAGAGAGGGCGATAACCTCCGACCAAAGTTACATAATTTTGCTTATATTATAATCGGTTTTTTGATTAATTTCTAACCAATCATCTGGCTATTTCTGAATACGGCAAGAAAAATCATCTTGTATATGTCACATAACCGGCACATTTTACACCTGGATCAGGATACCTTCTTTGTATCCGTAGAACGTTTGCACAACAGTAGCCTTAACCGTAAGCCTGTGATTATTGGTGGTGCCGGCGACCGGGGCGTGGTAGCCAGTTGCAGCTATGAAGCACGACAATCCGGCGTCCATTCGGCCATGCCCATACAACTGGCCCGCAGGCTCTGCCCGGAAGCCATTTTTATCCGCGGAGACATGGAGAGGTATACCAAATACTCTGATCTGGTCACGGCCGTCATCGCCGACAAAGCGCCTCTGTTTGAAAAAGCCTCTATTGATGAACATTACCTTGATCTGAGCGGCATGGATCGTTTTTTCGGATGCCGGCAGTGGGCAGGTGAACTCCGCCGGGAAATCACCGCTGAAACCGGCCTGCCAATATCCATGGGACTCTCACTGAACAAAACAGTAGCCAAGATTGCCACGGGAGAAGCCAAGCCCGACGGGCAAATGTACGTGGACCATCACATCGTCAGGTCCTTTCTTGATCCGTTATCTGTACGCAAGATCCCCATGGTCGGGCCCAAAACCTATCACAGGCTCCGCACCATGGGCATCGCCACCATCCACACCCTGCGTAACCTTCCGCCGGAAGTTCCCATACGCATGCTTGGCAAAAACGGAAAGGAAATATGGCAACGGGCCAACGGCATCGACCACGCACCGGTACAGGCATGGAGAGAGCACCGCTCTGTCAGCTCCGAAACCACCTTCGACAACGACACAATCCATATCAATTATATTGAACAAACCCTTATCAAACAATGTGAACAACTGAGCTTCCGGCTCCGGACCAACCAGCAGCTGACGGGTTGCGTAACCGTCAGGATACGCTATACCAACTTCGACACACACACATTACAACAACAATTACCCTACACAGCCTTTGATCATATGCTGGTTCCTGTATGCAAAACACTGTTCAACCGCCTTTACAAGCGCCGCATGCGTATACGCCTTATCGGGCTGCAGTTCAGCCGGCTGATACGCGGAGTGCAGCAACTCAATCTATTTGAAGACAGCCCGGAAATGGCCCGCCTCTACCAGGCCATGGACAAAATGCGCCGAAAATACGGAACCCAAACCATCACCAAAGGAATATGCACCTCCCCACCAAGCCAGTTCACCAAAGGCTACGAAGCCCCCGACTAACCGGAGGCGCGCAGCGCCGACCAACCAACAACCGGAGGAAGCAAAGCCTCCGACTAACCAACAACCTCCGACTAATCAACAACCGGGGGAGACAAAGCCTACAACTAAAATGTATTTAAACTGCCATACTTATTACAGCCTGCGCCACGGCACCCTCTCCCCGGAGGAACTGGTCTCTATCGCTGCCAGCCGGGGTGTAAACTGCATGGCCCTGACCGACATTAACAACTGCACAGCCATTCCGGCTTTTGTGCAGCAATGTCAGAAACATGGGATACGACCGGTGGCCGGGATGGAGTTCAGGCAAGCTAACCGACTGCTGTATGTGGTGCTTGCGCGTGATAACGAAGGCTTCCGGCGCATCAATACTTTCCTGAGCCGGCATCGGAGAGAAAAAATCCCGCTCCCGCCCAGATTTCCCGTATGCAGCCACACCTTTGCCATCTACCCGTTTGACAGTCAAAAAAATACTTACATAAACAATCACCGGCAACCACCGGCACACCCCCATGAATTTACGGGGATCAGGCCGGAACATCTCCATCACCTGCCCGCTTCTGCCCTGCTGCATGCCGGCAGCCAGCTGGTCGCCCTGCAACCGGTATCCTTTCGCAACGAACCGGATTACCAGCTACACCGCCACCTTCGTGCCATCCATCACAACATCCTGCTCAGCCGGTTAACCAATGCACACACGGCCGGCACGTCGGAAATGATATTCCCTCCGGAAATACAACAAAAACAATATGCCGGATTCCCTCACATCCTGAAAAACACGGAAAACCTGCTGGAAAAGTGCAGCATCCATCTCACCTTCAATGAAATGAAGAACAAAAAGACCTTTACCGGGAATCGTAACGATGACAGGGTCCTGCTGGAGAAACTGGCGTTTGACGGGCTTAAACGGCGCTATCACGGACAACACAAAGAAGCGCTCCGGCGCATACAGGGGGAACTGGACATTATTCACAAACTGGGGTTTACCGCCTATTTTCTGATCACCTGGGACATCATCCGCTACAGCATGTCGCAGGGGTTTCATCATGTGGGCCGGGGCAGCGGCGCCAACAGCATCGTGGCTTACTGCCTCTATATCACCAATGTAGATCCCATTGCGCTGGACCTGTATTTTGAACGTTTCATCAACCCGAAACGCTCCTCCCCGCCCGATTTTGACATCGACTACTGCTGGACAGAAAGAGACCAGGTGCTGGACTATATTTTCAAACGTCACGGCCAGGCACACACCGCCCTGCTGGGAACCATTTCTACTTTCCACCGGCGCGGGGCCATCAGGGAACTGGGCAAAGTATATGGTCTTCCCAAAGAAGAGATCGATGAATTGGTGGCCGGCCCACACAGTTCCCATCACAATGGAACCCATCACAACAATACAAACAATCAAAGTCACGTAAGCGAAGGCAGCCGGGACAGTGTCACCACGCAGATCCTCAGAATGGCCGACCGGCTTGAAGGTCTTCCCAATATCAGGAGCATTCATGCAGGAGGGGTACTGATTTCGGAAGAACCCATCTGCTGTTACTCGGCTCTCGACCTGCCCCCCAAAGGATTGCCCGTGGTACAATGGGATATGTACACCGCAGAGGATCTGGGCTTTGAAAAGATTGACATCCTGAGTCAGCGGGGCATCGGACACATCAGTGACTGTATGCGTATCATCAGCGAAACCCGGGGACAACACGTGGACATCCACCGCATGGAACACATCCGGGAAGACCCGAAGTCAAAGGCACTGCTACGCAGCGGAGAAACGACCGGCTGTTTTTACATAGAGAGTCCGGCCATGCGATCCCTTCTGAAGAAACTCAATTGTGACAATTATTCCGGACTGGTAGCCGCCAGTTCCATTGTCCGGCCCGGGGTCTCGCGCTCAGGCATGATGCAGGAATATATTCGCCGAAAACACCAGCCGGACAAGGCCATTTACCTTCATCCGGTAATAAAGACACTGCTTCAGGAAACCCACGGCGTAATGGTATACCAGGAGGATGTGATCAAAGTTTGTCACCATTTTGCCGGCCTCGACCTGGCGGATGCAGACGTACTGAGACGCGCCATGAGCGGCAAATATCGCTCACAAAAGGAGATGGACAGGCTGACTGCACGATTCTTCGAAGGCTGCAGAGCCAAGGGATACGCCGACAGCCTGACCCGGGAAGTGTGGAGACAGATCGCATCCTTTGCCGGTTATTCTTTCTCCAAGGCCCATTCAGCCTCTTTTGCCGCGGAAAGCTTCCAGAGTCTTTACCTGAAAGCCCATTACCCCCTGGAGTTTATGACTGCTGTAATCAATAATTTTGGTGGATTCTACCGAAGTGAGATCTATTTTCATGAGGCGCGTCGACTCGGGGGCATGGTCAGGCTTCCATGCATCAACCACAGCCATTACCTGACCCGCCTGAAAGGAAACAACCTTTACATCGGATTGGGACACATCAGGCAGCTGGAACAAAAAACGGGCTTACAAATCATTGAAGAGCGGATACAGGACGGTCCTTACCGGGGACTGGAAGATTTTATATGCCGGACAGGGACCGGGCTGGAATCTCTGGTGGTGTTGATCCGTACGGGCTGCTTTCGTTTCACCGGTCAATCCAAAGCAAAACTTTTATGGCAGGCCCACCTGCTTACGAATAAGAAACCGGCAGCCACCCCCGCACTTTTTGAGCCACCGGCAAGCAAACTGCAACTACCTGATCCGGAAGCCCCCCCACTACAGGACGCCTACGATGAGATCGAGTTACTCGGTTTCCCTGTCTCAGTCTCTCCCTTCGGATTGTTGCAGACATCTTTCAGGGGAGACATCAGTGCAGCAGAAATGACTAGGCACAAAGGAGAAACCGTGCGTATGGCCGGATGGCTGGTCACCACCAAAACCGTACGTACGGTCAATCAGGAAATAATGCATTTCGGTTGCTTTACCGACCACAAAGGAAATTTCTTTGACACCACCCATTTCCCCGCCACGGCAAGTCGTTATCCGTTTTGCGGACAGGGGGTTTATCTACTGAAGGGAGAGGTCACAGAAGAATTTGGCCATCCTTCCCTTACAGTGGAAAAGATGGCCAAATTAGCTGTCAGGCCCGATCCCAGGGCAGATTAAGCCTCAGCGGCAGGACCACCCATATTCATCGGAAGACCGGGGCCTTCAATGTCCTTGATCTGGCCATGCATCGACTCGAACTTTGCGATGTTGTCGCGCAAAGCTTTCATGAGCCGTTTGGCATGCTGCGGGGTCATCACCACACGCGACTTCACCCTGGCCTTGGGAACACCAGGCATCATCCTGACAAAGTCCAGCACAAACTCTGTATTGGAATGGGTAATAATTGCCAGGTTGGAATAGACCCCTTCCCTTACATCTTCACCCAGTTCAATATTAAGTTGTTTGTCCTTCTTTTTATCTTCAGCCATAATGCATTATGATTTATTTCCTTCTTCAGGAGCTGTTTCTTTCTGCTTGTTCTTGGATTCCATCAGCAACTGGTACTCTTCCATTGATCCGACAATAATGTTATCATAATCCCGCAGACCGGTACCAGCCGGAATCTTATGCCCGACAATCACATTCTCCTTCAGTCCCTTCAATCCGTCGGTTTTCGCATTTACTGCCGCATCAGTCAGCACCTTGGTGGTTTCCTGGAAAGAAGCAGCAGAAATGAAGCTCTTGGTCTGCAGTGAAGCTTTGGTTATCCCCTGCAGCTGCTGACGGGCAGTGGCTCCCCTGGCATCTCTCGCAGACACCAGTTTTTTATCTTTTCGCCTAAGCAGGGAGTTCTCATCACGTAATTTTCTGGCTGTGATAATCTGCCCGGCCCTGAGCGAGGAATCGCCCGGGTCCTCAACCACCTTCCTGCCAAAGATGTCATCATTCTCTTCCATGAAGGCGACCTTATTAACCACCTCATTCTCAAGGAAACGGGTATCACCAGGATCTTCAATGATCACCTTGCGCATCATCTGACGTACAATGATCTCAAAGTGTTTGTCATTGATTTTCACACCCTGCATGCGGTATACCTCCTGCACCTCGTTCACAATATATTCCTGAACGGCCGTAGGCCCTTTAATTGCAAGAATATCAGCGGGGGTAGTAGGACCGTCTGACAATGATGTCCCGGCTTTTACAAAGTCATTTTCCTGGGCAAGAATCTGCTTGGTCAACGGAACCAGGTAGCGCTTTTCATCCCCGGTTTTGGAAGTAATGATTACCTCCCTGTTACCCCGTTTGATCTTCTTGCCGAAAGAGACAACACCATCAATCTCGGATACAACCGCGGGATCAGACGGGTTACGTGCCTCAAACAGTTCAGTGATCCGCGGCAAACCACCCGTAATGTCACCGGATTTACCAACAGCCCGCGGTATCTTGGCAATAATGGTTCCGGGTTTCACTTTCTTATTGTCTGCGATCACCACATGGGCGCCCACAGGCATGTCGTAAACCCTGAGTATTTCCCCGTCTTCACTAACAATACTCAATGACGGGTTCCGGGTCTTATCTTTGGATTCAACAATTACCTTCTCATGGTAACCGGTTTGCTCGTCAGAATCGGTACGATAAGTGGTTCCCTCTAACATATTGTTATAGACCACCTTACCTGTTTTATCCGATACAATCACGGCATTGTAAGGATCCCATTCACAGATCAGGTCACCTTTGTTCACCTCATCCCCATCCTTATAGTAAAGGTTCGCACCATAGGGAATGTTCTGGCTGGTAAGAACCATCTGTGTATTCTTGTCCACAATACGCATCTCGGCAGAACGACCGATCACCACCTGGTACTCCTTGCCCTCCTCGTCGGTAAAAGGAACAGACCGGAGCTCATCGATCTCCAGTACTCCGTCATATTTCGCATTGACCTTAGAGGCCGTGGCGATATTGGAGGCCGTACCACCTACGTGGAAGGTACGCAAGGTAAGCTGTGTACCGGGTTCACCAATTGACTGAGCGGCAATGACTCCCACCGACTCCCCTTTCTGAACCATCCGGCCAGTGGCGAGGTTTCGTCCGTAACATCTTGCACAGACACCAACCTTAGACTCACAGGTAAGTACAGAACGAATCTCCACCGCTTCAATCGGTGAATCTTCAATCACCTGGCATATCTCCTCGGTAAGTTCCCCACCAGCCTCCACAATCAGGTTACCGGTTGTGGGATGGAAAATGTCATGCAGGCTGTTACGGCCAAGAATTCGGTCGTACAATGTTTCAACAGTTTCTTCATTGTTTTTGAGGGCCGTAGCCGTTAGCCCCCTGAGTGTACCACAGTCGGTTTCGGTAATGATGACATCCTGTGACACATCTACCAGGCGGCGGGTGAGGTAACCGGCATCGGCGGTTTTCAGTGCCGTATCCGCCAGACCCTTACGCGCACCGTGCGTGGAAATAAAGTACTCCAGAACAGATAGTCCCTCCTTAAAGTTGGACAAGATGGGATTCTCAATAATCTCACCACCCTTGGCGCCTGATTTCTGGGGCTTGGCCATCAAACCACGCATACCGGAGAGCTGCCGGATCTGCTCTTTAGACCCTCTCGCTCCTGAATCCAACATCATAAATACCGGGTTGAACCCATGATTATCTGCGGTAGTTTGATCAATCAATACTTTGGTAAGCTTGGCATTGGTATGTGTCCAGATATCAATAATCTGGTTATAACGTTCATTGTTCGTAATAAAACCCATACTATAATTACCACGAACCTCTTCTACCTGATCGTCAGCCTGGTTGATCAGGATCTCTTTCTCCTCGGGAACCAGAATATCGCCAAGATTAAATGACAATCCTCCCTGGAAGGCCATATTAAAACCGAGATCCTTGATGTCATCCAGAAACTTTGATGTACGGGAAATACCTGTTTCCTTCATGATCCCACCAATGACATCACGCAAGGCCTTTTTGGTAAGCAAAATATTGACAAAACCGTAACGATCAGGTACAACACGGTTAAACAAGACGCGTCCTACCGTGGTCTCAATCACCCGGTCAATCAGTTCATTGTTTTCCTTTACTTTGACCCTTACTTTGATTACAGCATGCAGGTCAGCCGCCCCTTCATTGTAGGCAATGATCACCTCTTCCGGACCGTAAAAATTCAACCCTTCCCCTTTTACAGGATGCTCTTTCGTACTTTTACGTCCTTTGGTCATATAATAAAGCCCCAGTACCATGTCCTGAGAGGGCACGGCAATCGGAGCACCGTTGGCAGGATTCAGAATATTGTGGGAAGCCAGCATCAGCAGTTGAGCTTCCAGAATGGCCGCATTGCCAAGCGGAAGGTGAACAGCCATCTGGTCACCATCAAAGTCAGCGTTGAACGCGGTACATACGAGCGGGTGAAGCTGAATGGCCTTTCCCTCAATTAGTTTTGGCTGGAAGGCTTGAATACCCAATCTGTGCAGCGTAGGTGCACGGTTAAGAAGCACGGGGTGGCCTTTCAATACGTTTTCAAGAATATCCCAAACTACGGGATCTTTCCTGTCTACAATTTTCTTGGCAGATTTGACCGTTTTCACAATGCCTCTTTCCAGCATCTTACGGATAATAAACGGCTTAAACAACTCCGAGGCCATTTCTTTCGGGATCCCGCACTCATGAAGCTGCAACTCAGGTCCGACAACAATCACTGAACGGGAAGAATAATCGACCCGTTTACCCAGGAGGTTCTGACGGAACCGCCCCTGCTTGCCTTTCAGGCTGTCAGAAAGGGATTTAAGCGGCCTGTTCGACTCCGTTTTAACTGCATTGGTCTTCCGTGAGTTGTCAAACAAGGAATCAACGGCCTCCTGAAGCATCCGTTTTTCATTTCGCAGGATCACATCCGGTGCCTTGATCTCAATCAACCGCTTCAGGCGGTTATTCCTTATGATCACCCGACGGTAGAGGTCATTCAGGTCACTGGTGGCAAAACGACCACCATCCAGGGGTACCAGCGGACGCAGCTCCGGAGGAATAACCGGGACCACATCCACGATCATCCAATCCGGTTTATTCTCAATGGTTTTCTGGGCATCACGAAATGCTTCAACCACCTGCAAACGCTTGAGCGCATCGGCCTTACGTTGTTGCGAGGTTTCTGTGTTGGCTTTGTGGCGAAGGTCATAAGACAACTGATCCAGGTCCAGGTTGGCCAGCAGTTCCTTCAGTGCTTCCGCACCCATTTTCGCCACAAACTTATTGGGATCATCGTTTTCCAGCATCTGGTTCTCTACAGGCAGAGATTCCAGCACATTGAAATATTCCTCCTCGGTGAGAAAATCCATGAAATTCAGCTCATCCGATTTCGCACCGGGATTGGTCACCACATACCTCTCGTAGTAAATGATCTGGTCTAATTTTTTGGACGGCAAGCCCAACAGGTAACCGATCTTGTTCGGCAACGTACGAAAAAACCAAATATGAGCCACCGGCACAACCAGCTTAATGTGCCCCATGCGTTCCCTTCTTACCTTCTTTTCCGTAACCTCTACCCCGCAACGATCACACACAATGCCTTTATAACGGATACGCTTGTATTTTCCGCAATGACATTCCCAGTCTTTCACAGGACCGAAAATACGCTCGCAAAACAAACCATCTCTTTCAGGCTTATAGGTACGATAGTTAATGGTTTCTGGCTTCAACACCTCTCCATGCGACCTTTCAAGAACGGACTCGGGGGAAGCAAGGCTGATGGTAATGCTGGAGAAATTGCTTTTGACGTTGGATTCTTTTCTGAAAGCCATATATACTGTTTATTAAGGTCTAATTCTATTGTTGTTCGAACTTGGCTGACGAGGGATGCTTCAGACATCCATCAGTCGAACCGAAGATTGAGACCCAGTCCCCTGAGTTCATGCACCAATACGTTGAATGACTCCGGCACACCGGGAACAGGCATATTGTCACCCTTTACAAGGGCTTCATACGTCTTTGCACGGCCAATCACATCATCCGACTTCACAGTCAGAATCTCCTGGAGGACATTTGCAGCGCCAAAGGCTTCCAGTGCCCATACTTCCATCTCACCGAAACGCTGTCCGCCAAACTGGGCTTTACCCCCAAGCGGCTGCTGTGTGATCAGCGAATAAGGACCAATAGAGCGGGCGTGCATCTTGTCATCGACCATGTGTCCAAGTTTCAGCATATAGATCACCCCAACAGTGGCAGGCTGGTCAAAGCGTTCCCCGGTGCCTCCGTCGTACAGATGCACTTTACCGTTTTCCGGCAGTCCGGCTTTATTCAGGTATTCGTTAATCTGGTCTACATGAGCCCCGTCAAAAATAGGGGTAGCAAAATTCATCCCCAGTTTTTCTCCTGCCCAGCCAAGTACTGTTTCGTAAATCTGACCCAGGTTCATACGGGAAGGTACACCAAGCGGGTTCAGCACGATATCAACCGGCGTGCCGTCTGCAAGGAAAGGCATATCCTCCTGGCGAACAATCTTGGCCACAATCCCTTTGTTACCGTGGCGACCGGCCATCTTATCACCTACTTTCAGCTTCCGCTTCTTGGCCATATAGACCTTCGCAAGCTGAACAATGCCCGTGGGAAGCTCATCTCCGACTGTAGCCGTAAACTTCTTGCGGTTGTAGGTGCCAAGAATGTCTTTGAACTGAATGGAATAGTTGTGCAGCAATTCCTTGATCAGCTCATTCTTCTTTTTGTCTGTGGTCCAGTTATTGGGATTAATGGTTGAGTAGTCCAGTCCGTGCAGGATCTTCTGGGTAAACTTGGTTCCTTTCGGTACAACGGATTCCTTCAGGCTGTTGGTCACGCCCTGGGAAGTTTTACCGGAAACCAATACGATCAGTTTATCCACCAGCTTTGAGCGCAATTCACCGGTATTCTGGTTGAATTCCTCCTCCAGTTTTGCAAGCTGAGTTTTCTCTTTGGTCTTCGCTTTTCTGTCCTTCAGTACACGCGAGAACAGTTTTTTGTCAACGATCACCCCTTTGGTTGCCGGCGGAGCCTTCAGAGACGCATCTTTCACGTCTCCTGCCTTGTCACCGAATATGGCCCGCAGCAATTTTTCTTCCGGAGTAGGATCTGTTTCACCTTTTGGAGTGATCTTACCGATCAGGATATCTCCCTCATTCACCTCCGCACCGATACGGATCAACCCGTACTCATCCAGATCCTTGATGGCCTCTGCACTCACATTGGGAATATCACTGGTAAGTTCCTCTGCACCACGCTTGGTATCGCGCACATCCAAAGAAAATTCCTCAATGTGGATGGAAGTAAAGATATCGTTACGGACAATCTTGTCGGATACCACAATGGCATCCTCGAAGTTATACCCTTTCCAGGGCATGAAGGCGACCTTGAGGTTACGCCCAAGGGCCAGCTCACCGTTTTTGGTGGCATACCCTTCACACAGGAGTTGTCCCTTTTCTACTTTTTGTCCTTTCCGGACAATAGGATTCAGATTCAGACAGGAGTTCTGGTTGGTTTTGGCAAACTTGGTCAGCCTGTAAGACCTTACATCATCCTCAAAACTAACAAGTCGCTCCTCTTCACTTCGTGAATAGCGGATCACAATCTCCTCGGCATCCACGTATTCCACCACACCGTCACCTTCTGCATGAATCAGTACACGGGAGTCGTTGGCAACCCTTTTCTCCAGGCCGGTTCCCACAATGGGAGCCTCAGGGTTAATCAGCGGCACAGCCTGGCGCATCATGTTACTGCCCATAAGTGCACGGTTGGCATCATCATGTTCCAGGAAAGGAATCAGGGAAGCTGCGATGGAAGCGATCTGGTTGGGTCCCACGTCCATCAGTTTGATGTTCTCGGGGGTCACAATTGGATAATCAGCCTGGTACCTGACCTTGATACGCTCCTCCTTGAAAGTGCCGTCTTTATTCAATGGCACGTTGGCCTGGCTGATAATTTCTGTTTCCTCTTCTTCCGCAGATAAATATACAGGGGATTTATCAAACCGTACCCGGCCATTTTCCACCTCAAAATAAGGCGTTTCAATGAATCCAAGTTCATTCACCTTTGCATACACACACATGGAAGAAATCAGCCCGATGTTCGGTCCCTCGGGTGTTTCGATTGTACACAGACGGCCATAATGCGTGAAGTGCACGTCCCTTACCTCAAAACCGGCGCGTTCACGTGACAAACCTCCCGGACCCAGTGCAGACATTCTCCGTTTGTGGGTAATCTCCGCAAGCGGGTTGGTCTGGTCCATGAACTGCGACAACTGGTTGGTGCCAAAAAAAGAATTGATCACCGATGACAGTGTCTTGGCATTGATCAGATCGGTAGGTGCAAACACTTCATTGTCACGGACATTCATCCGCTCCCGGATGGTACGCGCCATACGGGCAAGGCCCACACCAAATTGCGCATAGAGCTGCTCACCTACTGTCCGTACCCGACGATTACTCAAGTGGTCAATGTCATCGACATCCGCCTTGGCATTGACAAGCTCGATCAGGTATTTTACAATATAAATAATGTCTTCCCTTGTCAGGACCTTGACATCCATGGGGGTGTCAAGGTTCAGCTTCCTGTTGATACGGTAACGTCCCACATCACCCAGGTCATATCGCTTATCTGAGAAGAATAGCTTCTCGATCATGCTCCGTGCGGTTTCATCATCCGGCGGATCGGCATTCCTGAGAAGGCGGTAAATAAACTCAACCGCTTCTTTCTCTGAATTGGTGGTATCTTTCTGGAGTGTATTGTAAACAAGGATATAGTCATTCACATTCACTCCTTCTTTATGAAGGATCAATGACTTAACCCCGGCATCAAGGATCATTTCGATGTGATCATTCTCCAGCACGGTTTCGCGGTCGAGGATCACTTCCGTTCTCTCAATGGAAACAACCTCACCGGTATCCTCATCCACAAAATCCTCTACCCAGGTCCGCAGCACACGGGCAGCAAGTTTTCTTCCCACATGCTTTTTGAGTCCTGTTTTTGTCACCTTCACTTCATCGGCAAGGTCGAAAATCTCCAGGATGTCTTTGTCGCTTTCGTATCCGATGGCACGTAACAGAGTGGTCACGGGAAGTTTTTTCTTCCGGTCGATGTACGCATACATCACACTGTTGATGTCGGTAGCAAACTCAATCCACGAACCTTTGAACGGAATAATTCTGGCGCTGTACAATTGTGTGCCGTTGGCATGCACACTGGTACCGAAGAATACACCGGGAGAACGGTGCAGCTGGGAAACCACAACCCTTTCTGCGCCATTGATCAGGAAGGTTCCCTTGGGAGTCATGTAGGGGATCATACCAAGATATACATCCTGGATAATGGTTTCAAAATCTTCGTGCTCAGGATCGGTACAATACAGTTTCAATTTGGCTTTGAGCGGAACACTGTAAGTAAGCCCCCTGTCAATGCATTCCTGAATGGAGTATTTGGGGGGGTCAATAAAATAATCCAGGAACTCCAGCACGAAATTGTTCCTGGCATCTGAAATGGGGAAATTCTCACTGAACACCTTAAACAATCCTTCATTCTTCCTGTTCTCAGGGGTAGTCTCTAGCTGGAAAAAGTCCTGGAAGGACTTAATCTGAATTTCCAGAAAATCAGGATAATCAAAATGGGTGGGAACAGTACCGAAATTAACCCTTTGTGCGATGTTTTGTTTTGCTGTCAAAGTTCGATGGTTTGAAGTTACTAAAAAGCGAAAAATAGGAAAACAAATAAACAGCAATAAAGATCAGACTTCTACATCGGATGAACACATCCGGCAGAAATCTGATCTTTCTGATGAAACGCGCAGGGTTACTTTATCTCAACCTCTGCACCTGCTTCGTCGAGTTGCTTTTTCAGCGACTCTGCTTCATCCTTTGTAACTCCTTCTTTAATGGGTTTGGGTGCTCCGTCAACCAGTTCTTTGGCTTCTTTCAGACCAAGGCTGGTCAGTTCTTTTACAAGCTTCACTACGGCCAGCTTGGAAGAACCTGCGGCTTTCAGGATCACATCAAACTCTGTTTGTTCTTCTTTTTCTACACCGGCACCTTCACCGCCAGCGGCAGCAACTGCCACAGGAGCTGCAGCTGCAGGCTCAATACCATATTCTTCTTTTAATATTTCTGCAAGTTCATTGACTTCTTTAACGGTCAGGTTAACCAATTGTTCTGCAAAAGCTTTCAAATCTGCCATTTTCTTATTGTTTTAATTGGGTTTTACTTTCAAAAAATTGTAATGATTCAATGTTTAGCTTTCCTCCTTTTCAGAAAGCGTCTTCATCACTCCGGCCAGGGTATTGCCACCCGATTGAAGGGCAGAAATCACGTTTGTGGCAGGTGACTGTAACAAGCCGATAAGGTCTCCGATCAGTTCTTCTTTGGACTTGATATTGGTCAAGGTATCCAGCTGGTCGTCACCAAAGTAAACAGCTTCTTCGATAAATGCGGCTTTCACAAGCGGTTTCGCTGCTTTTTTGCGAAATTCCTTAATCACTTTCGCCGGAACATTGCCCGTATCGGACAACATCAGCGAGGTGGGTCCGCTTAATGCCTCATAAAGGGGGCTCAGGTCTTTGCCGCTCTGTTCCATGGCTTTTTTCAGAAGGGTATTTTTTACCACTTCCATGGAAACATTGCGCTTAAAACAAAGCCTCCTGAAGTTGTTTACTGTTTCAACATCCAGGTCAGAGGTATCGGCCAGATATATGAAATCGCTTTCTTTTAACTTATTCGTCAGCGATTCAATAATCTGATACTTTTGTTCTCTGTTTTTCATCTGTTTATAATTTTTATATTTCGGTCAGATGGAACTCACATGCTTAATAATCATGCACTTGTGTGTGTCAAGACTTGGTTGGCATGTTCGGTTCATGTGTCAGTAATTTGATTGAATAAATCACGTTGATACTGATTTCGTATCCACCTGTATGCCGGGACTCATTGTGCTGGACATAAATATACTTCTCACGTAGGTACCCTTGGCTGCCGCAGGTTTCAAACGTAATATAGTCTGAACCAATTCCCTGGCGTTATCCACGAGTTTCTCCTTGTCAAATGAGGCTTTCCCGATTGATGCATGGACAATACCAAATTTGTCAACCTTAAAGTCGATCTTACCGGCTTTAATGTCTTTTACTGCTTTACCAATATCCATGGTCACAGTACCCGCTTTGGGATTTGGCATCAGTCCGCGGGGGCCCAGAATACGGCCCAGCGCACCAACCTTTGGCATCACGTTGGGAGTGGTAATGACCACATCAACATCTGTCCAACCTCCTTTGATCTTATCCACGTACTCGTCCAGGCCAACGTAATCAGCTCCGGCTTCTTTGGCTTCATCTTCCTTTTCAGGACCGCAAAGCACCAATACCCGAACGGTTTTTCCCGTTCCGTGCGGCAGTGTAACTATACCCCTGACCATCTGATTGGCCTTACGGGGGTCAACGCCCAACCGGATATCCATATCAACAGATGCATCAAAGCTGGTATAGTTGATCTTCTTGACAATATCGGCCGCTTCAGGTAAAGAATAAACCGCATTACGGTCAAACTTCGCCAAAGCTTCTTTTTGTTTTTTCGTTAATTTAGCCATTTCTTAGATTCCGTTAAGCTTTAGTTAATTCATAAGCCCACGACCGGTTAAAATACCGGAATTATGCAGGGCGTTCCCCTTTGATACGTATTCCCATGCTGCGTGCGGTTCCGGCAACCATATTCATGGCCGACTCAACCGTAAAGCAATTCAGGTCTGGCATCTTTTCCTCGGCAATTGTCTTTACCTTATCCCAGGTAATGGTCGCCACCTTGGCCCGGTTAGGCTCAGCAGAGCCCGACTTGATCTTGGCGGCTTCACGCAATTGCACAGCAACAGGCGGGGTTTTAATGATGAAATTAAAGGACTTGTCTTTGAACACCGTAATAATCACGGGAATCACCTTACCGGCTTTATCCTGTGTACGGGCATTGAACTGCTTGCAAAACTCCATAATATTCACACCCTTTGCACCCAATGCAGGTCCGACGGGCGGAGAAGGATTCGCAGCACCTCCTTTAATTTGCAGCTTAATTATTCCACTAACTTCTTTTGCCATTTTTCGATTGTTTTTCTAGTAAGGGGATCAGTTTTTTCAGCAGGAAGCAGTCAGGTCGGAAGTCAGTGACCGTAACATCACGACATCCACCCCAATCATTCTTTTTCTACCTGCATGAAACTTAATTCCAAAGGTGTTCTCCGGCCAAATATCTTCACCATCACTTTCAACTTCTTCTTCTCCTCATTGATCTCCTCGATCACACCTGAGAAACTATTGAACGGACCGTCTGTAACCTTAACGGTTTCACCTACAATGTAAGGAACGTTAAGCTCTTCTTCTTTCCCCGAAAGTTCATCCACTTTTCCTAAGATGCGGTTGACTTCGGATTCACGCAGGGGTACGGGGTCGCCATCAGCGCCCAAAAAACCCAACACCCCGGGTACATTCCGGATAATATGCGGAATCTCCCCAACCAGGGTAGCTTCTACCAATACATAACCAGGAAAATAGTTGCGCTCTGCGCTGACTTTTTTTCCTTTACGCACCTGGTAAACTTTTTCAGTTGGGATAAGTACTTGCGAAACATACTCCTCCAATCCGAGTCTGGCGATCTCGTTCTCAAGGTATTGTTTTACCTTTTTCTCGCCGCCACTAATTGCCCGGACCACATACCATTTTTTGACTTGTTCGCTCATACCAATGTACGACGTGTTTATTCCTTAAGGGTACTCTGGTTGGTTAATTATTCGAAAATCAGATAAATATTAGAATATCTCACCAAAGTACTCCGGAATGATTACAAAAAGAGACGGTAAAACTGTTCAAGTATGGAGCTGAAGGAAATATCCATCAAATAAACGATCATAGCGATTATAAGGGAAGCAATAGATACAACCACTGCACTACTTTGCAGTTCACTCCAAGTGGGCCATGAAACCTTATGGATCAATTCATCATAAGATTCACTGATGTAGGCTCTGATCTTCTTCATAATAATTATACATTCTAATATTTAGCACGGGTGGAAGGAGTCGAACCCTCAACCAACGGTTTTGGAGACCGCTACTCTACCAATTGAGCTACACCCGTAAATATTACTTCCGGTGACGGGTTCAGTCCGTCACCGGAAGTATGAACGGTTCCTTAGTCAATGATTTCGGTTACCTGACCTGCACCTACTGTGCGGCCTCCCTCACGGATCGCAAAACGAAGACCTTTATCCATGGCCACGTCTGCAATCAGTTCTACGTTGATTGTAAGGTTATCTCCGGGCATTACCATCTCACGTCCTTCGGGGAGTGTGATCTCACCGGTAACGTCTGTGGTGCGGAAGAAGAACTGCGGACGATATCTGTTACCAAATGGCGTGTGACGGCCACCTTCTTCCTTCTTCAGGACATATACCTCGGCTTTAAACTTACTGTGAGGTTTCACAGAGCCGGGCTTACAAATAACCATACCACGGGAAATGGCATCTTTATCAATACCACGCAACAACAAACCTGTATTGTCACCGGCTTCGCCGCGGTCAAGGATCTTGCGGAACATTTCCACACCTGTAACCACTGATTTCATTTTTTCGGCACCCATACCAATGATGTCAACGGGGTCACCACTGTTGATGACTCCTGTTTCAATCCGGCCGGTAGCCACAGTACCCCTACCTGTAATAGAGAACACATCCTCAACAGGCATCAGGAAAGGCTTGTCCACATCCCGCTCAGGCAATGGGATATAATCGTCAACTGCAGCCATCAGTTCCACAACCTTTTCAACCCATTTGGGTTCCCCGTTAAGACCGCCAAGCGCGGATCCCTGGATAACAGGCGTATTGTCTCCGTCAAATTCGTAGAATGCAAGTAATTCACGGATCTCCATCTCTACCAGTTCCAAAAGCTCCTCGTCATCAACAAGGTCAACCTTGTTCATAAAGACTACCAAGGAAGGTACACCTACCTGGCGTGCCAAAAGGAGGTGCTCACGGGTCTGCGGCATAGGACCGTCGGTAGCGGCTACTACAAGGATGGCACCGTCCATCTGGGCAGCACCCGTAACCATGTTCTTCACATAGTCAGCGTGACCGGGGCAGTCCACATGGGCATAGTGACGAGTTTCTGTTTGATATTCAACGTGTGCAGTATTGATAGTGATCCCTCTTTCTTTCTCTTCCGGGGCATTGTCAATAGAATCAAATGACCTGATCTCTGACCAGCCTTTTTCTGCCAGAATTTTTGTGATCGCAGCGGTGAGTGTGGTTTTACCATGGTCAACGTGACCAATGGTACCAATATTCACGTGCGGCTTCGTGCGTTCAAATTTTTCTTTTGCCATATCGTACTGGTGTTTAATGTTTAAAAAAGGGATTCAACAAATAGTGTGTTTCTGCCGTTGAGCCGATGACGGGAATTGAACCCGTGGCCTCTTCCTTACCAAGGAAACGCTCTACCCCTGAGCTACATCGGCAACAATCGTTGAGCGGAAAACGGGACTCGAACCCGCCACCTACAGCTTGGAAGGCTGTCGCTCTACCAGATGAGCTATTTCCGCTTTTAATGTGGGGGGGGAAGGATTCGAACCTCCGAAGGCGAAAGCCAACAGATTTACAGTCTGCCCCATTTGACCGCTCTGGAACCCCCCCAGACATAATCAGTATTTCAAAGAGCCGATGGAGGGATTCGAACCCCCGGCCAGCTGATTACAAATCAGCTGCTCTGACCAACTGAGCTACATCGGCAACAGCGTTTTGGCAATTTAAATACCTTGTAAAAAGGTCTGCAAATGTACAAAATATTTAAACCCTACCAAAGAATATACAATTTTTTTTGCATGCTTTTCTCCAGGACTACAAACCTTTCATTTTTTCCTTGTGCTTTTTCACCTGGCGCTTTAGGGCATCCACGGAATTATCCACCGCCTCTTCAAAGGTTTTGGCCTGTTTCTTGGCAAAAAGATCATTGCCGGGAATCACCACTTTTATTTCCGCGATCTTATTCTCATTATTGGAGGCAGCATCCGTGCGCAGAATTACGTCACAGCCATGAACTCCATCAAAAAGGGTGGAAAGTTTCGCTGTTTTTTCCCTGATAAAATCTTCCAGCTTTGCATCCGCTTTGAAATGGACTGAATTGATGTTAACTTTCATGATAATTTCCTCCAGAATTTAAGCCTTCGGATGGGCTTGTTTATAAATGTGCTTGATTTTTTCAATCGAGTTATGGGTATAAACCTGCGTGGCCGAAAGACTTGCATGACCGAGCAACTCCTTGATGGCATTCAGGTCAGCGCCGTTATTCAGCATATGGGTTGCAAAAGAATGTCGCAGCACATGCGGGCTTTTTTTGACCAGGGTGGTCAGGCGGCCAAGGTAGGCATTCACCCGGCGATACACAAATACCGGATAGGCTTTAGTCCCTTTTTCCGTCACGAAAACCCAGGGAATATCACCACCGAAAACTTTTGCTTTTTCTTCACAGTAACGCTGGTAAGTTTCCACCACACGTCCAAGAAGTGGCAACAACCGCTCCTTATTCCCCTTTCCTTTAACGCGCATCTGCTGCTGTTCCACATCCACATCAGCGTGTTGCAGCTCAATCAGTTCAGCACGACGAATTCCGGTGGAATAAAACAATTCGAGCATCAGCTGATCCCGCATATCCTGAAAATTCTGTCCAAAAAGGCGTGGATCAAGAATTTCCTCCAGCTTCTCCTGGTCCATAAACACCGGAAGGCGACGGTCATTCTTCAGAGACACCACTTTGTCCATGGGGTTGTCACGAATTATACCCGTTTTAATCAAATAAGCGTAAAGAGAGCGCAGGGCCGAACGTTTCCTGTTAAAAGTACTACGTGCCGTTCCTCCCCTGCGCAGAGAAGCGAACCATGACCTGACCATACCCTGATCTGCCAGATGACAGGAAGCTGTATCATACTGCTCCTTCAGGTATTTTTCAAACTGATCCAGGTCACTGCGGTATGCAAGAAGCGTGTGCTCAGAGTAACATTTTACCTGGCACAAATATTCAAGAAATTGTTCAGAATAAACGCCCATAATAAGAGAAAGAAGAAACCCTTGCTTAAAGTTATGCCAAAAAAACAGCTTCTGCAAAAATTTCTCCTGAAAAGCGAAAAGATTTTAGGTGAAAGCCGGATTAACTATCCTGTTCGTTTCTCAACTGCTGGATATAGATCGCTTTAAGCTTCTCTTCCCGTTTCTTAACTGAAGGCTTGGTATACTTTTGACGATCCCTCAGCTCCCTGAGCACACCGGTCTTCTCAAACTTGCGCTTCATCTTCTTCAGGACCCGGTCAATGTTTTCACCTTCTTTTATAGGAACAATAATCATGTTTACCTCTTTCTTTTGACTGATTATAAACTAAATACAATAATATGTTCGCCCCAAAAGCGGTCGCAAATTTACAAATAATTTTTGTAAACAAAAACTTTAATGCGGATAAAACGCATCCTCTATATGTTTTAATCTGGGACGCGGCAATTGCATGACAATTGAAATGATATCAAAACGTACTTCAAGATCAAGTCCGTTTGAGGACACATAGTGATTGGCCGTTTTGATCAATCTCCGCTGTTTCTGTTTGCTGACAAACTCTTCAGGACTACCGTAATAATCTGTTGACCGGGTTTTCACTTCAACAATCAACAACAGATTACCCTGACGTGCAATAATATCTGCTTCCTGGTGGTTGGAATACCAGTTGGTCTCCAATATCTGCCAGCCCATTCCGGCCAGGTAAGCAGCAGCAATTGCTTCCCCTTGTTTCCCGGTTTCATGCGACTCCGCCATGATGGATCATTTGCCGCACTCCGCCTCCATCAACTCAAACTCATAATATTCCATAATGGGGTTGGCCAACAACTTTTCACAGGCCGTTTCCACCATTTTCTTTGCTTCATCAGGATTTTCAGCTTCCACTTCCAGGCTGACATGTTTACCCACCCGCACATCGCTGATCTGAGAAAGGCCAAGATTTTTCATATTGGCGGTAATGGCCTTTCCCTGGGGATCCAGCAAGGCCTTCAGGGGCATCACGTTGATTTCTGCGCAAAACTTCATGATTCAGTGGTATTGTTGTACATGATAAACAAGGGACAAAAGTAGGTAAAAAATCAGGAATAAAGGTACCGCCGACAGCCCGAATACAATCAGAAGCAACAAACAACCAGAAAAAAATAAGATTACGTACTTGTTGTCCTTCCATGTCATTGATTGAACCTTTAGTGAAAACATCCGGACCGGTGACACCAGCAGCCAGGAGATCACAAAAATCAACCCCAGATTGAGCCAGATATTTGTGATAAAGGTCTCAAAAAAACTAAAAACCAGGGCGTCCGGATCCGTATAAGTCAGCACAAAGGGAATGGAAGCAATCAGCAGGGCACTTGCCGGTGTGGGAAGTCCCCGGAAATCATTTTTCTGTGCTTCGTCAATATTGAAACGAGCCAGGCGAAGACATGAAAAAACCGCAACCAGGAAGGCCAGCGACGGCAACAGTATGTATGGTTCGCCAGGCTGCATTAGCTGAAACGCTCCCTGCAGATAATAATAAAGAATCGCAGAAGGCGCCACCCCAAAGCTGACCAGGTCAGCCAGGGAGTCGAGTTGCTGGCCGATCGGAGATCCCGCACGCAACACCCTGGCTACCGCCCCATCAAGAAAATCGAGGACGGCACATAAGCCGATAATGATCGCTGCCACTCCGGGTTGTCCCTGGAGGGTCATTACAATAGCCACACAGCCCAGGAAGAGATTGATCAGCGTGATGGTGTTGGGTATGGATTTCATAGTTAGTCAGTTGTTGGTTCTCAGGGGCGGAGGTTCGGCGAAATACCCATAAACCGTGGCCGGAGCCAGGCGGTTGTTGGTTCTCATGGGCCGTGGATGACGGGCGTTGCCCTTATTCGTTGAACGGCCTGTGCGGTTGTTCGTTGGGTCGACCCCGAAGGGGTCACACGTTACCAGGGCAGGAGCCGGAAGCCGTTTCCCGGCTTCCGGTTCCTGGCCTGATTTAAGGTGTTTTAACAGGGAACGGAGGCACAGGGTGGATTTCCTGCTCGTATTCTTCCATTCGCTCCAGGGCTTCTTCAATGGCACGCTGAAGTTGCTGGTCAATGCCATCAAACTCCATAGCCGGGTCGTTCTCCACGTAAATATCCGGCTCCACACCAACGCCTTCAATGATCCAATTTTCCCCCTGGATATCATAGGGAGCAAATTCCGGTTTGGAAAGGGTCGTACCGTCAATAAAAGGCAGTGATCCACGGATACCAACCACGCCGCCCCAGCTGGTAGTTCCGATCAGGGGCCCCAGGCCCAGTTTTTTGAACTGATATGGGAACAGGTCACCGTCTGAGGCAGAGTACTTGTCAATCAGGCAGATTTTCGGCCCCAGATGAATCTGGGCCGGTCGGGTGCCAGGTGCCTGATTCCTTGCCATGGACAACCCGGTAAGTTCTCTGGTCAGGCGCTCAATGAGCATGGGCGACACATTACCCCCGCCATTTCCTCTTACATCAATAATCAGGGCCTCTTTGCGAAGTTGCGGATAAAAGTGTTTTACAAACTCATTCAGACCACCAGGCCCCATATCCGGCACATGAAGGTATCCCACTCTGCCATCGGTTGCTTCGCTGACCTTTCGGATATTTTCCTGGACCCAGTTATAATAATACAGGTCTGATTCATCAGCCACGGGTTTGACGATGACCTTCCGGGCACCTTCAGTGCCGGGAGAATCATTCAGGGTCAGTTCCACCTGCTGACCCGCTTTCCCGATGAGTGACCGGTAAATATTGTCCATCGTGTTGGTGGGCGCTCCGTTTACTTCAATTATATATTCTCCTTCATCCGCCTCAACGCCCAGCTCAGTCAGGGGCGAGCGCCGTGAAGACTGCCAGTTCTCTCCATCCAGTATCCGGTCAATACGGTAATAACCGGACTCGTGCTGACTCAGCTCCGCTCCGAGCAGGCCCATGGGAATACGTTCCACTTCCGATACATCACCACCCCCCACATAGGCATGACCGACGCTCAGTTCACTCACGAGCTCACCCGTTACATAAGTCAGGTCAAAGCGGTTATTTACATAATCTACCAAAGGACGGTATTTTTCTTTCATGGCCTCCCAATCCACACCGTGCATATTCGGGGCATAGAAAAAGTCGCGCATCTGTCGCCAGGTCTCTTCATAAATCTGCATCCATTCCTCATGCATATTTACCCACACTTTCATATTGGAAAGATTCACAAAATCATCCACCGAAAAGGGAGAACGAGGCAGGTCAATCACACTGTAACGCCCCCTGGCCCGAACCAGCATTTTACTTTTATCCGCACTGATGTCAAAGCCGCTAACGCTTGCCAGTTCATTTTCTTTACGGCTATCCATATTAAACATCATCAGGTTGGAACCTTTCATATAATAAATATGATTGCCAATGGTCTGAATATTCCCATAATTGGACACATCCACAGGTAACACCGCAATGCGGTTACTGATGTTCTCCTTGTCAATCTCCACCCGGAGCTCCTCATTGTTGCCACCGTTATTATTATTATTTCCGTTCTTGTCCAGGTCAACCTCATCATTTTCATATTCCAGGAAGGAAGACACATCCTCCCTCAGGGTCACAAAATAGATCCGGCTCATGGAGGTATAGGCGAAATTCCATTCCACCCTGCTGTAGATGGGATTGAAATCACGATTTGACACGAAAAACAAATACTTTCCCTGGTCGCAGAACGCAGGACTGGAAGACACATACCAGCCATCAGTCACAGGGAAACCTTCGCCTTCTTCGGTATCGAAGACGAAAACCCGGTTGTAGTGTTCAATTTCAGGACGGGTATACGTAAGCCAGCGGCTGTCGGGCGACCAGCTGTACTGCCTGATCTCGCCAGCCTCAGCCTGATCCACCATTGTCACCTCTTTGGATTCCACATCCACATACTGAAGCCTGAGTTCTTTATCAGACCACATAATCTTTGTTGCATCCGGAGACCAGCGCAGATTGTATTTATACGTATCTGCATCAGTAGTCAGCCGGATCGGATCCTCTCTTCCGCACTGAGACCTGATATAGATCTCATCTTCTCCTGTTTCATCGGAAATATAGGCAATATATTGCCCGTCAGGAGACCATGTCACATTTCTCTCGTGCACACCGGAAGTTTTCGTAAGGTTGCGGGTAACTCCGCTTTCTGCAGGTACACTCCAAACGTCTCCGCGGGCACCAAAGGCCATCCGGCTTCCGTCGGGAGCCAGGGAGGAACTACGGATCATATCCGACGCATCTTTGTACTGATCACGTCCCAGGGCCAGATCCTGGGAGATCATAATTTGTAAACGTTCCACGGCCTCGGTATCCAGGTCAAATAAATGCAGGTGCCCGCCATTTTCGAAAATGATCGCATCATCACCCAAAGACGGGAATTTAATATCAAACTCCTCAAAATGGGTCAGCTTCCTGGTCTGTTCACTGCCCAGGTCATACACAAACAAGTTGGCTCTTCCATCGCGGTCGGAAACAAAATAGACCTTATCCTCCACCCACATGGGAGAAAAGTCCTGTGATTGATTATCCGTCAGGTTCACCGTAGAACGATCGCTCAAATCATGCAGCCAGACATCGTCGGCCATGCCACCTTCATAATACTTCCAGGTACGAAACTCCCTGAAAACCCTGTTGTATACAAACCGTTCCCCGTCATCCGAATAACTGATCCAACCACCTTCCGGCACAGGAACCTGTTCCGGCATCCCACCATCGATATTCACCAGGTACAACTCCCCCTTAAAGGCGTTAAATGAACGTTTCCGTGATCGGAAGACAATATGCTCATTGTCTTTCCATCCCATCACAATATTATTGGGTCCCATCCGGTCCGACAAGTCATCCCGGCCAAGGGTGGCAGTAAAAGTAAGCCGTTCAGGCACTCCCCCGCCTGCAGGCATCAGGTAAACTTCCGTATTTCCGTCATACTGGCCGGTAAAAGCAATATGCTCTCCGTCCGGGCTGAATCGGGCAAACATCTCGTATCCCTGGTGGCTGGTCATTTTACGGGCGAGGCCGCCATCCCTGCTTACCGTGTACAGATCACCGGCATAGGAAAACACCACCTGATCTCCGTGCACAGCAGGGAAACGCAAAAGGCGGGCTTCTTCAGTCTCCTGTGCAGAAGTCATCACAGGCAACAGACAACAAATCAGTATTGTAAACAATTTTTTCATGGTGAAAAAGTTTTGGTTAGTTGAATGAATAAACAATCAGGTAACAAATATAACTTTTTATGGAATAAAAAAGCGGTGAGTTATTGAGTGAACAATTCTTTCCTTTACACGTTAATCATTTGCGCATCCAGTCAGGATACGCACCGTACAAATAATTATTCATTTAAAAACCCATTCAAATTTTATAACCTATGGAAGAACAAAATCAAGCACAAGAGGAACAAAGCAGGCTGCCACTGATCGGAGATCCGGCACCTTCCTTTAAAGCCAAAACCACCATGGGTCCCATCAATTTTCCGGAGGACTACAAAGGAAAATGGGTGATCCTGTTCAGTCATCCGGCTGATTTTACCCCGGTGTGTACCACAGAGTTTATGACCTTTGCCACCATGCAGGAAGACTTCCGGAAGTTAAACACCGAACTCATAGGGCTTTCAATCGACAGCATTTATGCACACATTGCCTGGCTCCGCACCATTAAAGAAAAAATTGAATTCAAGGGAATGAAGAACGTGGAGGTCAACTTCCCGGTAATTGAAGACCTTAAAATGCACGTATCCAGAAAATTCGGAATGATCCATTCAAACTCCTCCACCACACAGGCTGTCAGAGCTGTATTCATCATGGACCCGGATTCGAATGTACGCGCCATTCTCTATTACCCCCTTAGCACAGGCCGGAACATGGACGAGATCAAGCGAATGATCATTGCCATGCAGAAAGCCGACAAAGAGCAGATCGCCACGCCAGCCAACTGGCAACCAGGTGACGATGTGATCGTACCTCCTCCGGGATCCTGCGGAACAGCCAGAGACAGGGTTGACAGCAAGGATGATGACCAGTATTGCCTGGATTGGTTCATGTGTTTCCGTAAGGAGAAGAAATAAGTTCATTCTCCCTCCCTGAAGGGAGATCAGCTACGCCTTTGATGGCGTTTTACGCAAGTAAAGAGGACAAAAATCCACGTTGGATTATTTGTCCTCTTTTTTTATTCCTTCCCATGCACCGATCCTCATATTCATACCAAAAGCCCATGGTGAATGAAAACAGCGGTACACAGATAAAGAAATTCAATACGAGGGTAAGATTATATTTGCAAGATACAATAAATCTCGTAACTTTGTAGACGAAGTTAACTTGTCGAACAACCAAAACCTTGACTATGAGTAGATTTATCCTCTCCGTCTTGTTCCTTTTCCTGGGGGCTGCAGCTGTCCAGGGAAACACAAGTGATTATTTTCTGGACCATTCGGCCGTAGATCAGCTGTTTGCTGAGGCTGTTGAAGTCGATCCGCTGGCCATGCACAGCATGGCTCCCACAGTAGCCGCAATGCAAGACAACAATGTAACCATTGCAGCCCATGACAAAGACCCGGCAATTGCATTTATCCTTGCCTGGTTTGTGGGACCGCTGGGAATTCACCGTGCCTACCTGGGTACCTCCACAGGTACCATCGTCGGGTATATCCTGACACTCGGGGGATGCGGTATTGTCGCCTTTGTTGACTGGGTTGTCCTGCTAATTGGCCTGGTCAATGATGACATCGACCAATATGTGGATAATCCAAGTTTCTTTATGTGGTAGGTTAGCGGTCTGAACGCGCAATCTCAGCCACATCAAAAAGAAATGCAGCAACAGCCGCGCGGGTTTTTTCCCGGCGGCTTTTTTCATAGGCCTCCGCATACATCCCGGCCTGCCTGATGCCCCCAAAATAAAAGGCCTGAAAAGGTCCCAATCCGGCGAAAACCGAGGCAATATAATACCCATTCCAGGCCATCAGGGCAAACGCACCCAATGAAACAAGCTGAGAGGCCACATTAAGTGCGCCCCATCCCGGTTCACCGGCATATAACTGCCCTGCACCGGGTACAAATGTAGACCACATTCTGGCTTTTTCCGGATCCCGGGAGCCCTTTCTTCCGGCTTCAAGGAGGATGGTATCATATTCGGCAACCATTTGTTGAGCCAACTGCGGGTCATCTGCATAAGACATCACCCAGTCATGAAGATGATCCCCCAGCTCATCCCACTGCTGAAGTTCAGCAAGAATAAGCCCCTCAAGCAGATAAACACGCTGCCCGGAATCCTGTCCGAAATGATGCCTGAACTGCTGCAACAATCCATAAGCATCATCCGGGTTGCCATCCATATAAGCGCAAAATGCCATTTCATACAGCAGTTCCCTGCGCAAAGCGTCTTCGCCCCGAAAAGTCAGGGAACGACGCAGGTCCCCGAGAGCCTTCCCGTATTCTCCAAGCTGTTTCAGTGCCTGGGCTTTTTTAAGGTTGGCATTAACTCTTGAGTCAGCTGCATTCGCTTCAAAATAAACCCGTTCAAAAGCAATGGACGCCTCAAAATACGCTCCCGAAACAAACAGGCTGTCTGCCCGCCTCATAAGATCTTCAGTCTGTGCAGTGACCCCTTTAGAAAGCGTTCCGCAAAGGGATATGCATATCAAACAAAATACGTTGATCCAGTTCATGGTTAAACTCCTGATTAGTTCGTCTGGCAGCGGCAACACTACCCACGATATTACCCACATAAAATGCTCCGGCGGCTGAGGCAGATAACACGAACAATACACTGTCCGGGCCGGATCCCCTGTAAAAATCAAACGCAGTTAAGCCCAAAGCAGCCACATACAAAAACCCTGCGACTCCTTCCGCTGTTTTCCCTGCATATATTTTACCAAGCCCGGGCACAGCAGCAGACAACATCCCGGCCAATAGAGGAGAAGAAGAGCGATGATTCCTTAACTGGTCATAATGATGCTCCATTTGATTCTCTTCTGCTGCCGTCACATGGTGGTTGCCTGAAAACATACCGGCATGTGACCGGTATTGCTCAAAGTCTCTTTCCAGCAGGGCTATTCCTCCCAGCTGCAGGCGTTTCAGGGCCTGATGCATTTTACCCGGGTCTTCATCGGTTAGTTCCAGCACTTCCTTTGCCCGCCCTGTATGTCCAACATGGGCAAGGTTATAAGCCGCAAAAAAACGTGATTTACTATAAACCGGGCTCTCTTTACTGACTTCCAGCAGAAACTCCGCAGACAGGTCCAGAGATTTCTGCTGATAATGCACCCAGCCCGTCAGATAATTCAACGAATCACGCTGATGAGCGTTTTGCGGCACAAGTCTTTCAAGAAGAAAAAGGCTTTCCCTGTAATCTCCCCGGCCGATCAGATAACGGATAAAGTCCACTTCCCTGCTCCAGGAACTGTCTTGCCTGGTAAACGATCCTGCACACTCCAGGTGCGCAATCCCGTCAGGGGCATTAAGGAAATTGCCGGAGTCACTTGAATAAACCGACAACCCATTCAGAAGCAATAAGACAGCAAGCAGGTGTTTAATCATAAGCACTTTTGGTATAAATGCCGGTATCTTCCATCACTTTTCCCGAGGCTTCATCAATGTGCATAGGATGAATATCAAAAGCGGCAATCCTGTTGCAGCGCATCAGGCGGTCAGCCGTTGCCGCCACCCCCTTTAGCAGCCCGAAGTCTCTTATCAATTCCTGGCTGAAGCCCGAACAAGTCGGATGATACAGGCACTTAGACGGAAGCTGTGGAGACACAAAACGCTGATATATATACATCATTCCCCCGAGCGACAGACGAACAGGGTTAAGACGCGAGATCATACGGTCACTTCCTGCCTCCATAAAAGAAACGCCCGATTTGCCGGGGTCAGCCTGGGAAGACTCATGGCGGGTGCGAAGCAATTCGCTGTCATCTAAAGGCTTATCGGCAAACCCATTTGAAGCAAAAAGCATCAGACAGATAAACCATAAACCACTGCTGAAAAATTTATTCAAGGATACGTGCATCATCAGGAACCTTAAAATCAAACCAGGGACTCTCCGCCTCACGATTAATCATTATTTCGGATAACCGCACACGGCTCACAATGGAATCACCAGAGGCCAGATAATTAAACTCTGTGATGGAACGAGGCAGGATGAGATCGGAGAATATCTCATATTCATCATAGTACACCTTCTTAACAAGGGTACCCCCGGCATCGAAATAGCCCACATACACAGGCATATAATCATCGTGCACCAGCTCAATATGTGAAAACAGGTGCGTCAGCGAAGAGGGAGGATTCCAGCGTGTGATCATCAATCCATCTTCGAAATCGGTCCGGCTGTTTGTAAATCCCATCTCGCGCAAACCGAGATCCTGGATTCTGCCGCTCAGAAAATAATACACCAGGTTATTCTCCGAGCTGTACTCCACACTTTGGGTACGATAGACCGAATTCTCCTCCTCGTCATATATGGTGAGTTCGCCGTGGCGGTTGGTGATCATCACCTGCCCGGCCGGTTTTTCAAATTTGGTAATCAGTTTCCCCTCATAGGCTTCATAAAAAAGCCGGGCTTCCACAGTGGCCACTTTCCCATCCTGTAACTGCCTGCTCTCCAAACGCAAAACAATCCGGTCGGGCGAAAAAAGATTAAACCCGCACAACAGAACGAATAGAACAAAAACAGCAAATAAGGTCAGACGCATGCGCATAGCTGAAATATTATTTCCACAAAACAATCCGGAAAGTGGTCCCATTATTCAGGGATGAATGCTTAACGAATAATTTCCCGTTGTGATAATTTTCAATAATCCGTTTACTGAGCGACAACCCGAGCCCCCAGCCGCTTTTCTTACTTGTATAACCAGGATTAAAGATGGTTTTTTGTTTGGATACCGGAATGCCTTTCCCATCATCGGAGATATCCACAGCAACATGGTCCTTATAATCCTCCACAGACACATAAATACTGCCTGCGCCCTGCATGGCATCCACGGCATTTTTGATAATATTCTCCACAACCCATCCAAACAGGCTGGCATTTAAGGGAACTCTAACCATCTTATCAGGGGTTGCCACATTGAAAGAGACTTTTTTCGGCATTCTGCGCTTCATGTACTCCACCACCTCATTGAGGGTGTTCATTATATTCTCCGGGACCAACTCAGGGGAAGATCCGATTTTGGAAAAACGCTCTGTAATATTTTCAAGCCGCTTCACATCTTTGGAGATCTCTGCAATGGTTGCTTCATCCACCCCTTTCATTTTGAGTAACTCCACCCAGGCAATCAGCGAAGACAGGGGTGTTCCCAGCTGATGTGCTGTTTCCTTCGACATCCCCACCCACACCTGGTTTTGTTCGGCATTGCGGGCCATGCTGAATAACAGGTAAGCAACAAACAGGAAAATCCCGATGGCCAGAAATTGCGCCAGAGGATAATAACGCAATTGGGTCAACAGGAAAGAACTGGTATAATACACATAACAGCGACCGTAATCAGGAAGATTAATCGAAAGGTATTTGTTATCCCCCGCCATGGAGGCGATGAGTTCCCGGACCTGCGCTTCATCCTCCATATCCACCCCTTCAATATTGCCATGCGCGATAAGCTCCCGGTGCGAGTTATCCACGACAATGACCGGCACATTGGCAGAATTGACGACCAGGTCGGAAATAAAAGTATCCAGAAGATCATCCATCACATCTCTCAGGTCTGTATACACTTTGGAGTCGCGATAATAAATATAGCGCCTTCCGCTTATAATCCGGAATGTCATGGGAGGGTGGGCGGAGAAATAATCTGCCAGTTCTCCGGTCAGCCTTTCAGCATTCTGCAGATGTGGGGGCAGATTACTGCTCGATATCACTTCTCCCCGCTCATCAGTGAGCACCAGCGGGATGGTGGTATTACTCTCCAGGATATTGGTATACAAAGTAAGGGCCTCCCGGTCAACTACTTCCCTGTTCAAACGATTATATACCTGGGTCAGCAACTCCACCCGTTTATGTTCCTCTTCACGTATTATATCAAAAAGCCTTTCACTATCCTGAAGCAGTGTTTCTCTTTTGCGGATGGCATCCGCCCATAATTCTACCCGCTGGCGTTCATCACGGGAAATTTTCCGCACCATAATATCCGTATAATACAGGGAGGCAAGCACAATAACTGCTGCAAAAGCCAGCAGGTACAACTTCCATCGCTGCTTCTTCGAGTAAATCTCGAATCCCCTTATTTTATTGAACAATCCCAAGCCAGTCCTGTGTTAGCATATAATTTCCCGGAAATTCTTTCCCAAAAGTATAACTTTTGTATCACATGAAGGGATGATTCAGGAGAGAACTGAGGCAGGCCCGAAAAAAATGTCCCGGAACATATATTGATATTCGTTACTTTTGCCTCAGGAATCTGAAAAAGCCCCGAAATGTCATTTCTGAACAGCATCGCTTCCTGGTATGTAAAAAAACGGCTCTCCCGGATCAATTATTTCAGTGAAAACCCTAATGAAGTACAGGACAAAGTTTTGAAAGGCCTTCTTCAAATGGCGCGCAATACAGAATGGGGTAAAAATTATGAGTTCAAGACCATAGATTCTTACAAGACTTTCAGTGAACGACTACCCATCCAGGATTACGATAACCTGAAGCCAACCATTGAGCGGATGCTAAAAGGAGAACAGAACATCCTATGGCCTACCGACATAAAATGGTTTGCCAAATCTTCCGGCACCACCGCAGATCGCAGCAAATTTATCCCCATCAGCCGGGAATCCTTGTCTGAATGCCATTATATGGCCGGCAAGGATGTACTGGCCATCTTCTGCCAAAATCATCCGGAGCACCGGATCTTTGACGGCAAAGGCCTGATTATGGGGGGAAGCAACAACCTGAGTAAACATAACAAGCATATTTCTGTCGGTGATTTATCCGCCGTCCTGCTCCGAAATATCCCATTTTACGGCGAATTCTTCCACACCCCTGACCTGTCACTGGCACTGATAGAGAACTGGGAGGAAAAACTGGACAAAATCGCCCACGCCACGTATGCGCAGAATGTCACCAACATCAGTGGAGTTCCGTCCTGGAACCTCATATTGTTAAAACATGTGCTGGAGATCACCGGACGCAACCACATCCTGGAAGTCTGGCCCAACCTGAAGCTTTTTATTCACGGAGGCGTCAACTTCGCTCCCTACCGCTCGCAGTTTGAGAAACTCATTCCTTCCCCGCACATGGTCTACCTGGAAACATACAATGCCTCTGAGGGATTCTTTGGCATCCAGGACCGGCAGGACACAAAAGATATGCTCCTTATGCTGGATTATGGGATATTCTACGAATTCATCCCCATAGAGGAGTTAGAGGAAGACAATCCCGGGATCATTTCCCTTTCAGAAGTGGATACCAACACCAATTACGCCATGGTGATCACCACCAACGGAGGCCTATGGAGATACCTGATCGGCGACACAGTCCGCTTTACCAGTCTTTCTCCCTACCGCATAAGGATTTCAGGACGTACCAAAAGTTTTATCAATGCTTTTGGTGAGGAAGTGATCGTAGACAATACCGACAGTGCACTGCAAAAAGCCTGTGATGTTACCGGCGCCGTGATCAGCGAATATACAGCAGCCCCTGTTTACCTGGATGACAACCAGACCGCAGCCCATGAATATGTGATTGAGTTTGAAAAAGAACCTTCAGACCTTGACCGCTTCACAGCAATCCTGGATCAGGAACTGCAGAACCTGAATTCAGATTATGCAGCCAAACGCAGTGCTGACCTGATGCTGAAAAAACCAAAACTGACCAGCGTACCGTCGGCGACGTTCTTCAACTGGCTAAAATCCAAAGGTCGCGTCGGCGGACAAAACAAAGTCCCCCGGCTTTTCAACGGGCGGCGCTATGTGGACGACATTCTTGGCTTTATTGGCAAGCCCGGGCACTGAGACCTCAAAACCCGATAATTATCCACTTATTTACCGTTTAGCACGCCATACCAAACAACCACCAAACCCAAATCAACATGCATATAGCCATTGCCGGTAACATCGGTTCAGGAAAAACCACACTGGCCGAATTACTATCAAAACATTACGGATGGGAAGCCCACTTTGAGGACGTAGACACCAACCCATATCTGAACAATTTCTATGAAGACATGCAACGGTGGTCGTTCAACCTGCAGGTTTATTTTCTGAATAGCCGATTTCGCCAGGTGGTAGAGCTCCGCAAGGAGAACAAAACAGTCATTCAAGACAGGACCATTTATGAGGATGCTTACATTTTTGCGCCCAACCTGCATGCCATGGGCCTGATGTCCTCACGTGACTTTAATAACTACTCCAGTCTGTTTGAATTAATGAGTTCATTGATTGATCCGCCCGATCTGCTTATATATTTGAGGGCGGGTGTTCCCACCCTGGTAAACCAGATTCAGAAAAGAGGAAGGGACTATGAAAACACCATCAGGTTAGATTACCTGAAGAAACTCAACGAACGTTATGAAGAGTGGATCAGTGGTTATGACCTCGGCAAATTGCTTATAATCAATGTTGACAACCTCAAATTCAGTGAAAATCAGCAAGATCTCGGGGAAATCATTCAAAGAATAGACGCCGAGATACACGGACTGTTCTGAAAAACCCTTACCCATGCAAGCCATTGGAATCATCCCAGCACGTTATGCCTCTACCCGCTTTCCGGGGAAACCCCTGGTCAACATCAAAGGCCGGTCCATGATACAACGGGTGTACGAGCAGGCCACCCAATGCCCGGCACTGAAAGAAGTACTGGTGGCCACCGATGACCAGCGGATATTTGATCACGTATCCACCTTCGGGAAGGCTGTAATGACCCGCTCCGACCACCCCAGCGGGACAGACCGTTGCCAGGAGGCCTTGCAACGGTTCAACCCCGGGAATACTTACACCGGCAACGACATCGTGGTGAATATCCAGGGAGATGAGCCTTTTATTGATCCGGCCCAGATTCAACAACTGGTCAGTGGCTTCTCAGATCCCGAAAGACAAATAATTTCCCTGATGAAAGAAATCCGGTGCCAAACAGATATCCACAACCCAAATGTGGTAAAAGTAGTTTGCGGCCAATCAGGTAACGCTTTGTATTTCAGTCGTTCCCCAATTCCATTCATTCGCGGAGAATCATCAGCGTCCACCCCACCACAGACGTACTTCAAACATCTTGGGATGTATGGATACCGCATCCGGACGCTGGAAGAGATCGTGGCACTTCCCGCGGGAAAACTTGAGCAACTTGAATCGCTCGAACAATTACGGTGGCTGGAGTACGGATACCCCATTTTTATGGAAATAACCGAACTGGAAAATACATCGATCGATACCCCTGAGGACCTTGAAAGAATTCAGGCAAATCCGGATAAAACGACCTAACCGAAAGACATATTCACAGTCTGGAAGGTTTTGTTATGATTTTTTCTTAATTTAGTTCCGCGCATATATTGATATCGCTAAAATGGCTGGCCCACAAAACCAAAAAATATGAAGATCGGAAAATACATCAGCGAGTTACTGTATACCCACGACAGGGTCATACTCCCGGGATTTGGTTCCTTTTCCACTGTTTACGTTCCGGCAAAATTCGTTGCCGAGAAAAACATCGTGGAAGCCCCTGCCAGGATCGCGGATTTCAGCCCGGCACCCAGGGAGGGTCACACCCCCCTGACACCTGTTATTGCTAAGCGGGAAGGGATGACAGAAGCCGCCGTAAATGACTTCTACAGGAAACTGGTACGTGAAATCACCCAGTCTCTTGAATCGGGCAAGAAAGTAGAACTGGAAAACATCGGCCTGTTTCAGATGAATGAAGAGGGTGAAATTCAATTTTCCCCTGACAGAAGCGTAAATTATCTGAAAGAGGATACAGGTGTGGGACACATAAAAGCCCCTGCATTTACCCCGTCCTCAGAAGAAGAAACCCCTGGAGACACGGATGAAAACCCACCGGCTGATGAGGAAATAACAACATCTCCTCCTCAGACAGCCCCTGGGCAGGAAGATGAAGCCGCCCCTGAACCTGAAACAACTACCGAACCTGAAACAAGCATCGATCCCGACACAAACACCGAACCCGAAACTGAAACAGCGATGAAAGAAAAAGACGAAACAACCAATGAAAACAGGAGATCCTCCGGTGGGCTGAAATGGTTGTTTTACATAGGCATTCCCCTGCTGGTAATCTTACTTATCCTTTTTCTGAGATTTGATTATTTCTTTGGCGGGGAAGGTTTATTCCGCCGTCAGGCAACTGTAGAACAGGTTGACCCGGCACCCACAGCACCGGTCGGAACCGATGAACCCACAGCGGTTAAAGAACCCGAGGAGGAAACCACCGAACCCGAACCGGTACCGTCCGATCCTGACATTGAGCCACCACCCCCGGAAACCGGTCGCCCGGTGTATTATATCGTGATCGGTAGTTTCCGCAATGAAACAGAGGCACAAGAACTCGCCCGGGAACTTCGTTCGGATGGCGCCCCGCTTGCCAGCGTATTTATGCAGACGCCGGCGGAATACCACCGTGTTTGTTACGGATATTACTACGACCTGGAAGAAGCGGAGAGCATGAAAGCTTCCCTGGATGATGAACTCAGGGAAAAAGCCTGGATCCTCCACCGATAATTAATTACTGACTCATACTAGCTGCTTGCCGTGCCAAAGAATAAGCTGAAGAAATTCACTGAGATCAATAGCTTTTCCAATGTGATCCAGCCTCCGGCCTATTATTCCGTTTCCAGTTTCAGTTACAGGGGAAAATGGAATGAGAATTTTTTCCAAAATCAGAACCCGCTGGTCCTTGAGATTGGTTGCGGAAAAGGAGAATATACCATTGGAATGGCAAGGGCAATGCCGGGTTATAACTTTATCGGCATTGACATCAAGGGAGACCGCCTCTGGAAAGGAGCCAGGGAAGCACTGGATGAAGGACTGTATAACGTAGGCTTTCTCCGGGTAAGGGCCGAGGCAATCAATGCTTTCTTCGGTGAAAATGAAGTACAGGGAATCTGGCTTACTTTTCCTGATCCCCATCTTCGGAAATCACGGGCTGAAAAACGCCTTACCTCTCCGCGTTTCCTTGAAAAATACAGCCGCCTGCTCTCCCCCGGGAGCCCCATTCATCTGAAAACAGACAATTATTCACTGTACAGCTATACCCTGGAAGTGATCAGGGAACATGGGCACAAGCTACTGAGCCGGACTGACGATCTTTACAACGACCCTGACATACAGGAGACCTTGCTCAAAGGCATCCAAACATATTATGAAAAAAAATTCCTCACCGAAAATAAACCGATCTGCTACCTGAAGTTTGTCCTGAATGCCGCACAATCATAATCACACACCCACATTTTTCGAAAAGGTCTACGCAGTGGTACGGGAAATACCTTACGGACGTGTAACAACTTACGGCGCCATTGCCGCCTGCCTGGGAAGCAGGGGCAGCAGCCGCATGGTGGGCTGGGCAATGAATCATTCCCATATCTCAGACCCTTCCCTCCCGGCTCACCGCGTGGTTAACAGGAACGGGGTACTTACCGGCAAACACCACTTCGGGAGCCCCACCATAATGAAACAGCTCCTGGAAAATGAAGGCATAGAAATTGAAGCAGACAGGGTACGCAATTTTGACCAGCATTTCTGGGACCCCTCCTCCCACCTGACAAAATAACAACCCGTCACTCTTGCACAGGGAAAACAAATTGTATCCCGGATTTTAATAAAATGACTATCTTTGCAGTGTTATTTATACAGAAACCAAATTAAGATAACATTCTAATTGTTCCGAAATATGTCACAGAACCTGGAATTAATCAAGAAAGTAGAAAACGTCATTGATCAGATACGTCCCTACCTCGAAGCTGACGGTGGAAACATCCGTTTTGTCAACCTGACGGAAGATAACGTGGTAAACGTCGAATTGCTTGGTGCCTGCGGTTCCTGCCCCATGAGCCAGATGACTTTGAAAAACGGCGTGGAGCAGGCCATGAAGAAAGCCATTCCTGAGATTAAATCAGTAGAAGCGATCAACAATTAAAGATCGTGCCATAGGATGCATCGAGCGGCATTTCCCGCCCGGCACCCAGGCATTTTGCAGTTACCCTTAAAATAGGGGGTGATTGACGGCGTTTATGTTCGCTGCCTGTCACAAGCCGAAGTACTTTACGTACCGTGGCGCAGTCATGACCCGACTGCACGATGGAGGCAGCATCCATACCTCCCTCAATAAATTTGAACAATATCGCATCAAGCACCTCATAATCCGGCAGGGAATCAGAATCTTTCTGGTCGGGTCTGAGTTCTGCCGACGGGGGTTTACTGATGGTATTCTCTGGAATAATTTCCTGCTTACTGTTGATCAACCCTGCTATTCCGTATACATCCGTTTTGTAAACATCTCCCAGCACTGACAATCCTCCGCACATGTCGCCATACAATGTGCCATAACCCACAGCCGCTTCACTTTTATTGGATGTGTTCAGCAAAAGATGGCCGAATTTATTGGAAAGGCCCATCAGGATCACTGCCCGTGCCCTTGCCTGCAAATTTTCTTCGGCAACCCCAGGTTCAATCCCTTTAAAAAATGGGGAGAGGCTTTTCTCCAGTGAAGTGACCGTCTCATTGATGGAGATAATATCATGGCGTACACCGAGGTTCTTTGCCAGAGAAACCGCATCATCCACTGAATGATCTGAGCTGTATGGCCCGGGAAGCAGCACCGCCCACACATTCTCCCTACCGAGGGCTTTTTCCGCAACCACAAGACTCACTGCAGAGTCTATCCCCCCGGAAAGACCAACTATGGCCTGCTTAAGCCCGGTTTTCCGGAAATAATCCCTGACCCCCATCACCAGGGCATCCATCATTAACTGGTATTTGGATTCTTTTTCGGGGACTGCAGGGATTTGTTTCCCGCTGCCATTCAAAACCTCATCCAGTTCATAGACCCGCAACACTTCCTCAAAAGAGGGGAAAACATCAATCAGCTCTCCCCCCGGATTAAACACAGCGCTTCCACCCTCAAAAATCAGGTCTGTCTGCCCCCCAAGCAGGTTAACATTAAACAGCGGCAGCTTATACAATCGTGCATTTTCTGACAGCACCCGCAGCCGGTTCGGGCCATGGTCCCAGGCAAAAGGAGACGCGGAGATATTGATCAACAGGTCAGGATTATCCCTGATCAACTCATCCGGGGGGTTCATTGAATACATCCCCTGGTTATGAAGATTCCAGCTATCTTCGCACACCGTCAGGCCAATGCGGTATCCCTTAAACGGAATGGCATGAAAGGTAGTGGCCGGTTCAAAATAACGGTACTCATTAAATACATCATAGGTTGGCATCAACCCTTTGTGATAGGTGCCCTGCACCCCTCCGTTTTCCAACAGGAAGGCCGTATTTCGCAAACGTTTTCCGTTTGGCCCCGGGTTAAAGGAGGGTGAACCGACAATGGCAGCAATCCCCTTGCAGGCCTCTGCGATCTTCTTCACCTGCCCGAGACACGCATCTATAAAAACATCAGAGAAAAGCAGGTCGCGCGGAGGATAGCCGCATACCGACATCTCCGGAAATACGATCAGATCCGCTCCTTGTTGTTTCGCCTCATGAATGGCCCGGAGAGTCAGGGAAGTATTGTATTCGAAATTGCCCACGTGGTAATTGGGCTGTGCGAGTGCTATACGCATAAAAAGAAGTTTACAGTTGCAGACTGTCACTATTGAAGTGAATACCAGACGCCCAATAAGTCAATGTGGGCTAGAACATCACCCCGAATGTGATTTCCAGAAAGTTGATCATGGAGCTGGGGGTAGGTGAATTAATGTCATAAGGGTTTTCCATCTTCAGCACGTTGGAAAAGCCATTGTTAAACACAAGTCCGCCCATCAAAGAAGTGCGTCCTCCTAGATTGTACTCAAGGCCTGCGCCAATGACCATGGCACCCCGGACAAAACTGGTCTCATCTGAGATGTCAATCCCGTTGCGGGAAATAACATCTCCGCCGGCTTGCGGAATACTTTCATCGGCCTCGGCCTTCGTATTAAAACCCAGACTCAGGCCAAACTGCCCGTAATAGGTCACATAGCCAATTTCCTCGGTCCTGAGTTTAATGGTCAGCGGAAACTCGAGGTAACGCAGTGAATATTCGCGACGCTTATCCACAATCACGTTATCCTCCCTCCTGTAATCGTACTTTAATTTCCCCCCTGTATGCAGAATATGCATCCCGGAAGAAATGGCATAATTTTCCACAAACACATAGTCTGCGATCAGCCCGTAAGAAAACCCAATGGTTGCTCCGTCGCGCTCAAAACCACGCGTTTCGGGCCGATGCCAGGAAATATTCGGAGAAGCCTTAAGCCCGAACATAAAGCGGGGGCTGTCAGCATGTACATGAGGCACCGCAAGTAACAGCGCAAAAAGGAAAGGCAAAATCTTTTTCATATCAAAACCATTTAATTCATTTCCGGTCAAACCCGGGTTTTTGCAAATTACCTGTTTTATCCCTATAATTTTACCAAAAGCGTTACGTTTGCAATAATAAACAAAAATACCGCGCATTCGTTACAATCCGGTGATTTTCCGGAAGAGGTTCATCAGTGGAAATAAAACGTGCAATTACATAAAGATAATCAATATCCATCTATAATGATTAAACATAAAACAGGAAGGGTTTGTTTTGTGATCCTGGTTTTTTTCACTGGCTTGCTCTTTAAGGGATGCTCCGCCTGGGAAAGGAAACCGTTTTATGAAGCAGATATTTCCGGGGTCAGGCTCGATCCCATCCGGATCAGTCGCTATGAAACCGTGCTGTTTGAACTGAATCCTTTCGAATTGCGTAAGGAGATCACCCCCCATATTGAAGAGTTTAAATTTTTTCTGGGTGAAGGCCTTGAAGACCCGGAGGGGGTCGAACAATTATACAATTATGTAACCGACCCCCTGCTGATTGAACTCTATAATGATTCAAATGAGATCTGGCCCGACCTGGACAACCTCGAGGAATCACTGACCCGCGCATTTCGCTTTTACAAATATCATTTCCCGGAAAGTACGATCCCGGGGGTTTATTCCTACCTATCCGGAATAGATTATCAAAACCCCGTCATTTATTCGGAAGGACACCTGATCATTGCCCTTGACACCTACCTGGGAAGTGACTATCCTTACTACGAAGAGCTCAGTATCCCCACATACAAAAGAAGGTGGATGCGACCTGAACGGGTACCTGCTGATGTAATGCAGGTACTTGCAGATGAAAAACTGGAGCTGGTTTCCCCACAGCCGGAGACCTTGCTGGAACACATGATCCATGAAGGGAAGCGACTCTTTTTCCTGGATTGCATGCTACCTGACACTCCCGACTCCCTTAAAATGAAATACACGGCTGCCCACCAGCAATGGATGGAAAACAACCAGGGCCGTGCCTGGACCTATAAACTTGACAATGAATTGCTTTATTCATCCGATTTTGCCGCCATTCAGAAATTTATCCGGGAGGCCCCGTTTACCGCTCCCTTCTCACAACATTCCGCGCCCCGGACGGGGACCTGGCTGGGATGGCAAATTGTCAGAGAGTACATGCGACGAAACCAGGAGATAAGTTTACAGGAACTGCTCCTGGAAACCAATGCAGGCAAAATTCTAAACGAAGCCAGATTCAGGCCGGATTAAACGGTCCGGTTCACGCCTGATCAAACCGAAGGGTTGCAGTCTGCGGCGTTTCAGCATCCTGTCATCGGCCGGGAAATGGATGGGTTCAGGCCTGATCAACCGAGGCGTTGCAGTCTGCGATCATATTCAGGATCTCGTCCCGCCCGCGGCCTGTTTTACTGCTACTTAGTATATAGGGGGGCAAAGGATCCCATTGTTCCGACAGGGCTTTTTTATAAATTGCCAGGTGTTTTTGCACCCTGGACTCAGAAAGCTTGTCTGCTTTTGTAAACACCAGGCAGAAAGGAAGTTGATTCGTCCCAAACCACTCCAAAAAGGCGATATCGTTCCTGAGGGGTTCATGACGGCTGTCAATCAGGATAAAAGAACACAAAAGATTCTGCCGCTTAAGTAAATAGTCCCGGATCACCTTTTCCCACTTCTTTTTAACCGCCACCGGAACTTTCGCAAAACCATAACCCGGAAGGTCCGCCAGGTACCATGAGCCGTTGATCAGAAAATGGTTGATCAATCTTGTTTTACCCGGGGTAGCTGATGTTTTGGCCAGTTTACCGTGACGGGTCAGCATATTGATCAGGGAAGATTTGCCCACATTGGAGCGACCCAAAAACGCGTACTCCGGAAAATTCCCCGGGGGGGAGTCTTTCCAGTTAGAGGCACTCTTGATAAATTCTGCCGATTTAATAATCATAACTGCAAAACCCGTTAACAGAAACAGGGAGTCCGTTCTTCCTCATTATAACAACACAGAAGAGTTAATGCTTACTTATCATTGTAGGTATCTACATGCCTCTTCGACTTCGAATCAAAAATATCAGCGATGGTGATCAGAATACCCGTCTCTTCCACACCTCCGAAATCCTTATTAAAGGCCGTTCCGAATGTTTTCATTGTAGGGCTGAGACCCATATAGGAATTGAACAGCGGAGGGATATTCTCTTTCCGGCTCCTAACATGTTGTGACAATAAACGGTAGTTCTCTTCAAAACTCTCTCCTGTAAATACTTCAGACAGCTGCTGCTCGGGAGTAGTCACCGGCAAGGGCTCATAAGGGGTGGCCAGGTGATCAGCATCGGGGAAAAACCGGTGCATAAAATACAATATCAGGTCACGGGCATAGGTATCAAATTGCTGATACATAGTTACTTTACCCAAAAAATACTTTAATTGCGGATAGTCCACCACGAGTCCGCCCAACCCATCCCAGAGATTATCCAGTGAATAGATACTTTTCCTGTTTTCCCTTGATGGCTGGTAGGCCGGCTGAACAAACGAACGTCCAAGTTCTATCGTATAGGGCATGTACTCCCTGATAAACTGTTCGGAAAAACGAAACAATTTGGCCATGGCGATGTCAGGCACACCATCCGGCCGTTTAGGCACATCCCAGCAACAAATAAAACGGTATCCGCCAATGATTTCCCTGGCTGCAGAATCCCATACAAGCAACTGCTGGTATGGTATTTCGGCCAGATCGAAGTCATCCAGGTCCAATTCTTTACCCGTTCCTCCTCCCGCCTGTCGGAAAGAGACCTCACGCAAACGCCCGATCTCACGCAATACATTCGGTGCATTGCGGGCATCTACGACATAAATTTCATTATTGCCTTTATTGGTGTGACGAAAAAACCTGTCACTGGTTAATTCAGCCATCAACAGATCCCTGGAAACAGGCTGAATTATCTTCTTCTCTTTACCCTTTATCTCCTTATTCATTGAGGCGAATCATTAAAAAACAAATTACCTTCCGGCAATCCATAAACATGCTCTTTCATTTTCTGCGCCCACTGGTAGTGGGAGTATTCTTTCGTAAAGGTACTATATGGCACAGGGTTTCCAAAGATAATGCGGAGTTTTTTATTCTGCTGCCTGAACATCTCATCAGGCAGGTATAACATTTCCACATTGAATTTTATGCCCAGCCGCTTACGCCATAATGCCAGCTTATAGAAAAAATTGGAATTCTTTCCGTCGATGTATACCGGTACAATATCACGTTTGTGCTGGATAGCCTTCGAAATAAAAGTCTTTTTCCACTCCAGGTCCCGGATCTCCCCTTTCTGCCTTCTGGATACCAATCCGGCCGGGAAGATCAGTATCAGCTCATCGGAAGAAAAACAACTCTCCAATGCCCGGACAAACCCGGTAGTGTTTCTTCCGTGTTTGTTAACCGGAACAAACAATTCTTTCAGGTTATGTAACTCAAGCAAAATATCATTTGCCAGGAAACGGACATCTCTGCGCTTTTTACCAACTACATGCATCAGGGCCATTCCATCCAGCCCCCCCAACGGGTGATTGGACACCACAATATAGCGGCCGGAAGACGGAATGTTTTCCTCATTGACCACCTCGATGTCAAGTTCGAAGCGTTCGGTTAAAACCCGCTCAATAAATTCCAGACCGGTAAGATCCCGGTAATCTTCAAGAGCCTGATTGATCTCATCCTGGTGGACGATCCGTTTCAGATAACGGACCAGGGGCCCGGGAATAAAACGATAAGCACCCCCTGCCTTTGATCGCAATACCTTATCAATATCAATCAACTGTTGTTTCTGCTGATAGGTGTCGGTAGTCATGCTGCATTTTCCTATTGGCACCAAAGCTGTATTCTCCTATTGGCACCAAAAATAAGAAATAAGTTTGAAAATCACACGATTTTACAACCCCGGGCAATTAAGATTCACTGCAGCAGCATACTTTATACCCACTTTTAAACAAATACATAACTCACTGAATTTCTATTTTTTAACACAAACAGGTCTCTAAACCATCCCAACATCAACCAAAAAGTTATTAACAATGTGGGGAAAAGTGGGGCAAAGTGGTAAAAAGTGGTAAATTTATGTCTATATTTACACTTTGAAAACAGATAAACGCGAAAGTATGACACACCTCCTTGGTGAATTTGACTGCAGAATCGACACCAAAGGCCGCTTTATGCTTCCCTCGGGATTGAAAAAGCAGCTTGAACCTGGTGACCAGGAGCGTTTTGTCGTCAATCGCGGCTTCGAAACCAACCTCACGCTTTACCCGGAGAGCGAATGGTTGAAAATTTCGCGTGAAGTTAATTCGCTGAACCTGTATAACAAAAGAAACCGGGAGTTCGTTCGCTACTTTTTCCGGGGGGCGAAAGAACTCAGGCTTGATACGGCAGGGAGGCTGCTGCTACCCAAGTCACTGATCGATTACGGAGAAATTCATAAGGAAATCGTTCTTTTTGCATATGGAAAGCGCATAGAAATCTGGGCAAAAGAGGCCTACGAAGGATTGCTTGCCAGTGAACCTGAAGATTTTTCCTCACTGGCAGAGGAAGTGATGGGGAAGGTTAACCAAACATCCGGAGGTGAAGATGTATCATAATCCGGTTATGCTGGAGGCTGCCATTGACGGATTGTCAATAGTCCCCGGCGGCACATATGTAGACGCCACATACGGTGGCGGGAGCCATTCAGCCGCAATTCTGCGACGACTGGGTGAAGGGAAACTTATCGCTTTTGATCAGGATGAAGATGCCCTCAGGAACATCAAGGACGACCCCAGGTTGATCTTTTTCGGGCACAACTTCAGGTATATGAAAAACATCCTGAAGTACCACGGACATCTTCCCGTGGACGGCATCCTGGCCGATCTCGGCGTTTCATCCTTCCAGTTCGACCAGGCATCAAGGGGGTTTTCCATCAGATCAGAGGGTCCGCTGGACATGCGAATGAACCGGCAGGCGGCTTTAAGTGCCAAAGACATTTTAGACAGTTATGATGACAAAGAACTGGCCGCATTGTTTTACACATATGGTGAACTGAAAAATGCACGCCGGATCGCTGCAGACATCATAGATTATCGCCGTGAAAAGCCTCTTGAAACCACCGCAGAGCTTGCCGGACTACTGGAAAAGAGGGCGCCACGGGGAAAAGAAAACAAATTCCTTGCCCAGGTTTTTCAGGCCCTTCGCATCGAGGTCAACCAGGAGCTGGATTCCTTGAAAGAACTGCTGACACAAAGCACTGAGGTACTTAAAGACGGGGGAAGGCTTGTGGTAATTTCTTACCACTCCCTTGAAGACCGACTGGTAAAGAACTTCATCAAAACAGGGAATTTCAGCGGAACCCCGGAGAAAGATTTTTTCGGGAATTTGATCCGGCCCCTTGACCCGGTGGGAAAAATACAGACAGCAGATCAGGAAGAAATTGCAGGCAACCCCAGGGCAAGGAGTGCCAAACTCAGAATCGCAGAAAAGGCTCAGCAACATGACAGGAAATAAATTTAAAAAACAACAAAAAGAGAAAGTCAGTTCGGGCAATGGCCGTACAGGGCGCTTCTTTGCCAGCCTGCTCGACGGCAGTTTAGTGACCGGAAAATCCACACCCTCTTTGCTTCCATTCATATTTTACCTGTCAGCACTGGCCCTGTTCCTGATTTTTAATGCCTACTATGCCGAAAGAAAGGCAAGACAAGTAGATCAGCTACAACAAGAGATGACCACGCTGCGAATCAATTATGTTCAGACCAAATCCGAATATATGTACCTGACAAACCGCTCGGAAATCTCCAGAAGGTTAAGAACACGGGGATTCATTGAGCCCAATGAGCCACCCAGGCCGGTATACGAGCTGGATAAAAACAAAGGCTTTATAGACCGGATTCTGGGACGTAACTGAGAATGATCAAGCACAATAAGAAACCAGCTACGGAAATACCGGGATCGTGGAACAAAAAAGCGACATATTGTGGAGAATTCGCCTGATCTATTTTGCTATGGCAATCTTTGCCCTGGTGATCATCGGCAAGGTATTATACATACAGCTTGTTGAAGGCGAATACTGGAAGGAACTCTCACGCTCCTCCACCATGCGTTACGTAAACATTGAGGCCAACAGGGGAGATATTTGCGCGGATGACGGAAGGTTGCTGGCCACCAGCGT
>CAYXEH010000014.1:0-49697 GCA_964463915.1 uncultured Bacteroidales bacterium
AAGCTGCTTCCCCGCAGGCGTAAAGTCCTTTGAGGTTTGTCCGGGCGTGTTCATCGGCACGTATTCCGCCCATAAAATAATGCTGCACCGGTGCCACGGGGATCCAGTCTTTGCTGATGTCTATGCCCTGCTCACGGCAGCGTTCAAAAATGTTCGGGAAGCGTTTGGAGAGGTAATCACGACTACGTGAGGTAATGTCCAGGTATACACAGGGGCTGTGTTGTTGTTCCATCTCCCTGAAGATTTCCCGGGCCACCAGATCACGGGGAGCCAGGTCTTTCATGGGGTGGCGGTCTTCCATGAAGGCTTCGCCATTTTCATTGCGCAATATGCCACCTTCTCCCCTGACGGCTTCAGATATAAGAAAAGAGGACTCCCCGGTTTTTTTGTTGTAAAAGGCAGAGGGGTGGAACTGTACAAATTCCATGTGGCATGTTTTTGCTCCGGCCCGCATGGCTGCCGCGATACCGTCGCCGGTAATGCCATTTTGATTGGTGGTATGCTGGTACAGGGCTCCGATCCCTCCGGTGGCGATCACAACCCGGGATGCAGCAAGAAATACATAATCCTGTTCATATGCCACCATGCCGCAAACCTCCTCCCTGTCATTGGTAACCACATCAATCATGAAGTGGTTTTCCAGGATGTCAATGTTGTCCCGCTGCCTGATGGCTTCCACCAGTTTGTCAATCAGATGATGACCGGTGGCATCTCCCCCGCAGTGCAACACCCGGTCTTTGGTGTGGCCGCCCTCACGGGTGCTGTACCATTGACCTTCGGCATCAGTGTCATACCTGACCCCGAAATCAGTTAACCGGATTACCTCAGCAGGCCCTTTTTCAATCATCATGCGGGACATTCTTTCATTGGTGACAGGGCCCCCGGCTTTCAGGGTATCCTCCAGGTGCCGGCTGGTGTCATCTTCCTCGCGGGTGACCGCTGCGATGCCCCCCTGGGCCAGGGAAGAATTGCAGGTAAAAAGGGCATCTTTGACCAGGATGGCACAGGAGAGCTCCTTATCCAGTGACAGCGCCGTGTACAATCCCGCCAGTCCGCCACCGGCGATTGCCACGTCGTAGCTTCTGGACGGCATGGTGTTCAGGTCTTTATCGAAAATGTAACGGCGCATAGGCAAATGTGTTGGCAATCCATCGCTGGTGTGTAAGGGTGGTCATTTGTAGATTGTCACGGCAATGGGTGATCAGCATTTAAGCATTCTTTCGAGGGGTTTGCGGGCCCGTTCGGCCATCTCCCCGTCAATTTCGATCACGTGCTTCTTCTCCTGCAGGCTCTCATGGAGCTTTTGCAAGGTGGTTTTTTTCATGTTGGGACAAACAAAATGCCCCGTCAGCATGTGAAAGGTTTTATCCGGGTTGGTTGTTCGAAGGGGGTGCAGGATCCCCTGCTCGGTGCCGATGATGAAGGTATCGTGGTCGCTGTCACCGGCATATTCGATGATCTGTGCGGTACTGCCGATGAAATCAGCCTGATCCCTGACTTCTTTCCGGCATTCGGGATGGACCAGCAATTGTGCATCCGGATGTTGTTCACGGGCCAGTTTTGCGTCAATGGCCATCACATCCTCGTGAGGCGGGCAATAGCCATCGTGGAGGATGAAGGTCTTTTCAGGGAAATGTTCCGCGGCATAACCGCCCAGGTTCTTGTCGGGCACAAAAATGATCTTCTCATGGGGGAGAGAGCGGATTACCTTAATGGCATTGGAAGAGGTACAGCATATGTCGCTGACTGCTTTCACTGCGGTGGATGAATTCACATAAGATACGACAGCTGCCTCCGGGTGCTGCGATTTCATTTTGCGGACGTCGGCGTCGGTGGCCATGTCTGCCATGGGGCAGCCGGCATGTTTTACAGGAAGCAGTACGGTTTTGTCCGCGCTTAGCAGTTTGGCACTTTCGGCCATAAAGTCCACCCCGCAGAAAACAATTACTTTATGGGGAAGTTCTGCCGCCAGCCTGCTCAGTGCAAATGAATCCCCGACATGATCAGCAATGTTCTGTATTTCCGGTTTTTGGTAATAATGAGCCAGGATAACGGCATCCCGCTCTTTTTTTAAACGAATAATCTCTTCAGCAATATTTTCGGTATGCATATATTTTCCTCATTGCACAGACGATATCGTCCTTTTTGGTTGTGTTGCATTTTCAAACACCACAAAAATAGTAATTTATCAAATGCGGGTTGTCAATGTGCCGGTTCAATATTAACGGCCGAGAGTTTAAAGGGGGCAATTTTTGAAAAAGGATCCAGCTCATCCCTGGTCAGTTTGTTGACAGGCGCTTCGGCATAATGAAAAGGCATAAAGAGTTCACCAGGCAATACCTCCCGGCTGCTTCGGATCAGCGAGCTGATTGTTCCCCGCCTGGAGGTGATATGCACTTTTTGCCCTTCCGACAGGCCAAGTTTTTTCACATCATCAGGATGGATCAACAGGTAGGCCTCATTGGCGAAGTCGGTCAGGGCTTTGTTGCGCCGCGACATGGTGGAGGAGTGATACTGGTAGAGGATCCTCCCTGTATTCAGGATGTAAGGATACTGGTCATCGGATTTTTCGCTCTGCTCCGCATAATCTACCGGGTGGAGTTTGGCCAGGCCGTTTTTCGTATTGAACCTTTCAGTGAAAAGGGTGGCTGTGCCGGGATGGCTTTTTTCGGGGCAGGGCCATTGTATGCCCTGTTTTTCCAGTCGTTCATAGTTGATGCCACCGAAAATGTCAGCGGCCTTTGCGATCTCATCCCAGATCTCTCCTTCGTGGCGGTATTCGCCAATGGAAGTGCCCATTCTGCGCGCGATATCTGCCACGATTTCCCAGTCCTGCCGTGCTTTCCCCGGCGGGGGTACTGCTTTGCGGACACGCAGCACGCGGCGGTCGCTGTTCACAAAGGTGCCTTCTTTTTCAGCAAAGGCCGTCGCAGGAAGAATCACGTCCGCATAAGGGGTGGTTTCGGTGTGGAAAATGTCCTGTACGACCAGGAAATCCAGTTTTTTCACCGCTTCCACGGTGTGATTCAGGTTGGGATCGGTGAGCATGGGGTTCTCGCCCATGATGTACATTCCCCTGACCTCTCCTGCATTGGCTGCCTGCATGATCTCCACGGTCGACAGGCCCTTTTCCCCATCCAGCTTATCAAAGGGGAATCCCCATATTGTAGCCACTTTCCGGCGGTTTTCCTCATCTTCCACCGGAATGTATCCCGGGTAGGTAAAGGGGGAGGCTCCCACGTCAGAAACTCCCTGTACATTATTCTGGCCCCGTGGCGGATTCAGGCCTGCTCCCTTGCGGCCAATCTGTCCGGTGATCAGCATCATATTGATCAGACTGAACACATTATGTGTACCGGTAACCTGCTGGCTGAATCCCATCCCGGAAGCGATCAGCGGCTTTTTGGCGTCCGCGTAGATCCTCGCTGCTTCTGCAATAAGGCTGGCTTTGACGCCGGTAATTTCCTCCGTTTTTTCAGGGGGATATTTTTTTGTTAGCGCTTTCAGGGCTTCGAATGATTCCATCCCGCCCTCCACGCGTTTCTTAATAAAATCCTGGTCAATAAGGTTTTCTTTGATGATCACGTGGATCATCCCGTTCAGCAGCGCCACATCGGTGCCCAATTTCGGTTGCAGCCAGATATGGGCGTGATCCACAAGGGGAGTCCACTTGGGGTCAATGATGATGATCTTTCCCCCTCTTCGTTGTGCCGCATATTTTACATAGGTAGCTGTTACCGGGTGGGTTTCGATCATGTTATTTCCAGTCACGATGATGCAGTCACTGTTTGCATAGTCTTCAATTGAATTGCTTCCCGCCCCGTCACCCAGTGAGCGCAGCATGGCCGTTACCGTGGAAGCGTGACAAAGACGGGTGCAATAGTCGATGTTGTTGTTTTCGAAGACTGTACGCACAAACTTCATAAAGAGGTAATTGTCTTCATTCGTGGCTTTGGCTGAAGCATAGCCGGCCAAAGCTTTCCGGCCGTATTTCTCTTTGATCTCTGCGAATTTTGATGCTACCAGGTCAAGGGCCTCATCCCATCCGGCTTCCACAAAATTCCCGTTCTTTTTGATCAGGGGTTGGGTCAGGCGTTCAGGGTGTTGCACATAATCGTAGCCAAATCGTCCTTTTACACAGAGACGGCCGTCGTTGGGGCTGACTCCTTCCACGCCGTTACTTCTGAGGATGCGGCCGTTTTGCACAACCAGCTCCAGCTGGCAGCCAACGCCGCAATAAGGGCAGGTAGTCTGAACCTTAGTGGTATTTTGATCAAGTCTGATCTCTTCACGATGTGGCTTTTCGACGATGGCCCCGGTGGGACAAAGCTGGATGCATTCGCCACAACCGTCGCATTCACTCTCATCCCATTTATCAAATCCACCCACGATATAACTGCTGATGCCGCGGTTGGTAAATGAGAGTACATTTTTTCCCTGCACCTCATCGCATCCTTTGATGCATCTGTAACAGCGTATGCATTTGGCGGCGTCATAGGTAAGCACCGGGGAAGACGTATCTTTGGGATAATCCATTTCTTTCCACAGTGAAGGAAAGGTGCGGTTCTCCTTTTTATCCAGTCCGTAACGCCGGCACAATTCCCGGAATTCATCCTCGTAAGCACCGTCATAATCTTCATTGTGTTCGGCCAAAAGGTAATCCAGCAGGTATGTTCGCGCCTCTTCCAGTTCATCGTCAGAAGTGGTGACCTCCATGCCGTCTTTCACCGTGATGCCGCAGGAGGCGACCATTCCCCGCTGATCCCTGATCTTTACAATGCACAGGCGGCAGGCGCCCGTGGGGGAAAGTTTGCGATGGTAGCACAAATGAGGAATACGGATACCGTTGTCTTCGGCGACCTGCAACAAATTGGCCCCTTCCCGGGCCACAATGGTTTTCTGATCGATGGTTAAGCGAATCTGTTCAGACATGGGATGGTGTTTAGTGTTCCAGAAAATAACGTGCGGCTGATTTAACCGGCAGAATGGGTGATTGGCCCAGCGGGCAAAGGGAAGTGGCGGCCATCAGCTCCGACTCCCACAACATCTTCCTCATCAGTGTTTTACGATCGGAATGTTCGTTGAGCAGTTGTTCCGATCTTTTGACCAGCATGGTTGTTCCGGTTCGGCAGGGCACACATTTGCCGCAGGATTCGTGGCGGAAAAAGCGCAGGCAGTTGTGCAGGATGTGTTCCACCGAATCTTCCCCTGCCAGAATGATCACGGCGCCGGAACCCAGGGTGGCTCCCTTTTCCTTCAGATTGTCATAGGTCATCCGCTCTTTCAGCATGCTTTTGTCCACAAAAGTGCCTGCAGCACCGCCCAGCAGGGCAGCTTTGAAAGGGCGTCCGCCGCGCATTCCGCCGGCAAGTTCAATGAGTTCCTCAAGGGTTGCCCCCATGGGTAGTTCATAATGCCCTGGTTTGTTGACCTGTCCGCTGATGGTAAATATCTTCGTTCCGGGCGATCGTTTCGTGCCGATGCCCTGGTACCAGGCTTTCCCCCGGCTGAGGATAAGAGGTGCATTGGCAAGTGTTTCCACGTTGTTGACCAGGGTGGGCAGGCCAAACAGGCCTTTTTCCGCCGGGAAGGGAGGCTTGATGCGGGGAGAACCCCTTTTCCCTTCCAGCGATTCGAGCATGGTCAGTTCTTCACCGCAGAGGTAAGAGCCGGCGCCCAGTTTGATCTCCACATCAAAACTGAAATCCGATCCCATGACGTGCTTACCCAGATAACCTCTGTTATACGCATCCTCAATGGCTTTTTTTGTTTTTTTGATGGAGTCGGTATATTCTCCCCGGATATAGATATAGCCCTTGGTGGCCTGGATGGCCCATGCGGCAATGATGGTCCCCTCCAGGTACAGGTGGGGATCCTGTTCCATGATCACCCTGTCTTTGAAGGTGCCCGGCTCCCCCTCATCGGCATTTACAACCACATACCGCTGGGGGCAGTTCAGGCATGATTCACTGGTAAAACGTTGTTTCGTCCCCGTGGAGAACCCGGCACCACCTCGGCCGCGTAAACCAGCCTCCATCAATTCGTTAATGACCTCCGCCGGACGCATGGCAAGTGCCTTACGCAAACCTTCGTACCCTCCAGCTTCCAGGTAATCGTCCATGTTTTCCGGGTCAATTTTCCCGGCGTTTTTCAACACAATTCTGGTTTCCTGTATCATGGTTTATTAACTTTTTTGTGACCGGATGTTGGTAATGATCGCCTGGATCTTTTCCTCGTTGAGGTTGTTGAACACTTTGTCGTCAATCATCATGGACGGGGCCTCGTGGCACTGGCCGAGGCATTCAGCGGTTTCCAGGGTAAACAGCCCGTCCCGGGTGGTTGCCCCGGTTTTGATCCCCAGCACCTCCTCAATGAACGGGATCATGTCATGGGCTTTCATGATTTCACAAACCGGGGATATGCAGATGCGAATCACATGTTTTCCGCGGGGCCTCAGGCTGAACATGGAGTAATACCCGGCCACCCCGAATACTGCGGCTTTGGTCATTTTCAGGTAGCGGGCGGTTTCTTCAAGGGCCTCTTCTGTCAGATAATTCTGTGGATGGGTGTTTTGCAGGGCATGCAGGATATTCAGCAAGTTGTCCTGCCCGGGATCAAATTGCCGGATGATCTCTTGTATGGACATGGGGTCTGGTGTTAGTTGTAACAGCATGGTAAAATGCAGCGGCAGGGTCGGGAGTTCATTGATTTACCTTTTCATGCAGCGGCATGGAAAGGTAGTCGCTGATTCACCTGCTTTGGATTCACTTATTTCGGAGTCAAAATACAAATAAATCTTTAAACCGGCGTTTGATCCGGCGGGAAAAACACCGTGACGGAACCAGTTTTTATTCAGACTGTTTATGCCAAACCGTCAGGTGGTTCTTCCTGCCCCCTTTAAACGACTTCTGCGATACCTTTGTCCAGGTAAACAAGCAGTTTTTTTACCATCGGATACCCCATTGATTGCAGGATGCGTGCGTAGCCTTCCATCTGTTGCCGGTGTTTATGGTATGCCTTGCCCGTTTTGTAATCCAGGATGATGGTCTCATTCTCCATGAACACCACCCTGTCGGGCCGGTAAAATGTCCCGTCTTCATCAAACAAGCCTGCTTCCTTTTTTGCTTTGACGCCAGGAGCAAAACAGGGTCTCAGCAGCGGGTCGGACAAAATGTGCCCGATTTTTTCTTCCCATTCAGCCTGCTTGCTGCTGTCTATTTCCCCGTTTGCGACCATCTGTCCAAGCACTTCGCCCACCTCATTTTCACTGTCGATCATCTCCATGGCCCGGTGCAACAGGTTCCCACGTTCCAGCGGGTCGGCCTCTTCCAGGAGGCTGCTTCTTTCAGCCTGGTGGGAACGGATTCGCAGGGCCCTGGTCCATTGTTCCGATGTAAGCCGGCGGAAATAATCCGTTTCCGGCTCCGGGGGAGCAGCTTTTCCGGCGGAAGGCCCGAAGGTGCCGAAGTGATAACAAGCTTCTGTGTCATCCCACAATTCTTTACTTGCTAAAAAATCGTGCAGCATGCCGTTGACCGAATCCGGCTTGTAACTTTTTGCTTCTTTGCCGGAGAGGATGAAAAGCTTTTCAGAAGAACGGGTAAAGGCCACATAGGTGGCGTTGAGCATATCCAGAAAGGTTTTCTCCTTCTCTTTTTTCCATTCTTCTTCATAGGGGGTGCCGGCCAGGGCGGTTTTGTTCATTTCCAGCCAAACTGCGGGAAGCTCCGGTACACTGGCTGATACACCTTCGGTCCACAAGCCTTTCCTGGTCATCTTGTCAGGTCGTTGTACGGCAAAAGGGTGGATCACCACAGGAAACTGCAGCCCTTTGGACTTATGGACAGTCATCACACGCACCGCTTCTGTGCCTTCGGGAATGACAATGGAGTATTTATGCTGGTTCTCTTTCCACCATTCCAGGAAGTCGGCATACGACAGCATGTGCTTCCCGGAGAAATCGTAAACGGCATCGGTAAAGTAGGCCACGAAAGGGTTGGGCGATGTGTCTCCGGCGAAGAAGTGGCGGAGTATGGTCTCGCAGGTGTCGTAAATGTTCTGGTGTTCAAAAACCCGGAAAGAGAAGTCAATGCCGTTGGCATGCATGAGTTTTTCAAGGGCCGGAAGCAGGGAGGAGGTGTTCGTTGCTTTTTTCCCGCTGAGCCCTGCCTCAATAAGGCATTCATGCAAGGAAGAGGGATTGGTAAAATATCCGCTCTGTTGCAGGAAGGTGACCATTTCGGTTCCAGCTACAGGATCGGAAGGATTGTTCAGCAAGGTGATGATGGACAGGAAAAAGTTGACCTCCGGGCTGTAGCTCAGCAGCAGTGAATCAGGGGAGATTACGGGAATGTGCTCTGACAGGAGCATTCTGGCCACCATGCTGGCTTCCTCGTTGGCGCGGCATAAAATGGTGATGTCCTGCAGGGGATGTCCGGCTTCACGGCAATGGTTAATAATACTTGTAATTTCCCGCAGGGTGTTCTCCTGTAATTCTTCTTTGTTTTGCCCTTCCATGAAGCGAATGTTCACATAGCCTTCCTCTTTGTCCGGCCGGGCTTTTTGCCTGACTTCTTTGTAGATGCCCTGCATTTCTTCGGGCAGCTGTTTACGGGCAAACTGAAAAAACGCATTATTGAAGCCAATGATTTCTTTGGCTGAACGCCAGTTCGTATCCAGTGAGATCTCCTGGTAGTTGTTTTGAAGGGTAACTTCCCATTCGGGTTTGGATATTTTCCTGAGTTCTCCGGTGAGGGCCGGAAGGTTCGCGAATTGTTCCACATCTCCGTTGCGGAAACGGTAAATGGCTTGTTTGCCGTCTCCGACCACCAGGCTCATATGTCCGGACGACAGGGAATTCTCTACCAGTGGTAGCAGATTCTGCCATTGCAGCATGGAGGTGTCCTGGAACTCATCGATCATGTAATGACGGTAACGCTCGCCAAGCCTCTCATAGATAAAGGGTACCGGCTGCTCTGTGATGATGGCTGCGATCCGTTTGTTGAAATCTGAAATGTGGAGCAATATGTGCTCGGTTTTGATCTCCTCCAGCATTTTTTCCACCTCGTTGAGCACGGCCAGGGGAAAAATCGAGCGAAGCACGGCCTGCCTGTTCAGGTAAGTTTCGAGGCCTTCTTCTGCCAGGGACCGGATGCGTTCATAATAGCGGATAAGTTCACCTTTGATCGCCATGATGCGGCCTTCCTGCTCTGCGTTGCACTTGCCCGATAACCATTTGTCTTCTTCAATGGTTTTGAGTACGTAGTTATTGGGATGTATTTTGTCTTTCACATCTCCGTTTGCCAGGTACATAAAATAGTTGTATATCCCCTTTTTCCCCTGGTAAAAGGCTTCCTGCGGGAGTTCATTGCGGCGAATCAGTTCCAGTGCGGCCCCGGCCTCCCGGGCAACCTTCTCTTCAAATTCCTTTACCCGTTTTTTCAGCTCCCCGGCCAGTTGCTGAAAGTCCTGCATCTCCACCTCCTTCAGCTGCGCAATGAATCTGCTGCTTTCTTCGTCAGTGAGTGTCTTTGCCAGTCGGGTGATGTGCTGTTCGATGCGGACATCCTGTTCGTCGTCAGCCTGGTTGACCATATAGGTCACCAGCAGGGCGGTTAGTTTCTTGTCACTGCCGACCTGGTTGATCAGCAGGTCCACGGCCTGTTTTAGCAGCGCTTCTGCATCAAGGGATACTTCAAAATGCAGGGGGATGCGCAGGTCAAAAGCAAATGTCCGTATGACACGGTGTACGAAACTGTCGATGGTACTTACCGAAAAGTCGCTGTATTGATGAAGGATCTTTTTAAGGACAAGCTGCGCATTTCGGATCAGCTGCCCTTCATGAAGCGGGGTGAACCCTTCTTTGTTCCGGTCTTCCATGATTTGAGTGAGCAGTGCCCGGCCTTTTTTCCGGTTTGCTGTTTTGCCCGGATCGGTTGCTTTTCCTGGTTCGTTGGGCATGGCGGGGTTGTTTGCCCCGGCTGTGTCCGGATTACTCCTGGCAGGAGGTTCTTTGCCGGCACAGGAGGCCTCCTCCTGAGCCCGGGTTTCTCCCAATGCGGCTATCTGACCCAATCCATCGATAATCCTTTCTTTCATTTCTGCAGCAGCGGCATTGGTAAAGGTGATGGCCAGGATGTGACGCACTGCACCGGGATCATTTAATACGATCTTAAGGTACTCCCTGACCAGGGTGTAGGTCTTGCCGCTTCCGGCCGATGACTTGTAAACGTGAAAATTCTGCATGTCCCGGTTTTGAAAATAAAGTTACATTTTCTTAGTATATTTAGCCACTAAATTAATTGGTATGAGCGAAAAGATTCTGGTAGAAAAACATTCCGGGGAGAAAGAGATCTTTGCCCCTGAGAAACTCCATGCCTCCCTTCGGCGTTCCGGCGCTTCCCCGCAGCTGACACGTAAGGTGGGGGATGCCCTTACTCCTTATCTTGAAGAAGGGATCACCACCAGGGAAATTTACCGTAGGGCGTTTCAGCTCCTGAAAAAGTTCCAGCGCTCCACGGCAGCGCGTTACAGCCTGAAAAAGGCCATTATGGAACTGGGGCCCTCCGGCTATCCTTTCGAGCATTTTGTGGGTGCGGTCATTGAGCACATGGGTTACAGTGTGGAAGTAGGCCGGCAGGTGAGGGGGCAATGTGTGGAACACGAGGTGGATGTAGTGGCTTATAATGACCATCAGCAGTTTATGGTGGAATGTAAGTATTACAACCGCCAGGGGAAACAATGTAATGTAAAGGTTCCGCTGTATATCCATGCCCGTTTTCAGGACATTGAGAAGCGTTGGAAATCCACCCCAGGCCTGGAAAAGCGAAGTTTTCACGGATGGGTGGTCACCAATACCCGGTTTACCAGGGATGCCATGGATTATGGCAGATGCATTGGTCTGAGGATGGTGAGCTGGGATTATCCAAAAAATGAGAGCCTGAAGGACATGGTGGAAAAAACCGGTCTGTTTCCCGTTACGGTGCTTACTTTGCTGAATCGCAAACAGAAACAGGTTTTGCTTGAGAAGGAGATCGTCCTTTGCAGTCAATTGCTGGAGAAGCCGGGAATACTGGATACTTTGGGCCTTAAAGGTAATATTATTGACAAGGTGCTGGATGAATCACGTGCGCTGGTTGAGGCATAAATGCGCTTTCGCATCCCCAAAAAAATCGGTAAGAAATGAAAAAAAAGACATTGTTGATTGCCTGGTGCATGTGGTTTGTGCTCACGGGCTACGGATTGCCTCTGAAGGGGCAGGAAACCCCTGAACGGGTGGAGCCTCCGTTCTGGTGGACGGACATGGAGCATACTGAGTTGCAGATTATGGTCTATGCGGATGGTATCGGTGCCACCAGGGTGGACATTGACTACCCCGGGGTACATATCAGTGAGGTGGTGGCTGTGGAGAGCCCCAACTATCTGTTTATCTACCTGGATGTAAGCGATGCCCTTCCGGGTACCATGCCCCTGAGATTCATGTCAGAAGGGAAGGAAGTATATACTTATGATTACGAACTGAAGGAACGTGATCCGGATGCCTCGTCCCGTGAGGGAGTGGATGCTTCAGATGCCATCTATCTGCTGATGCCGGACCGCTTTGCCAACGGAGATCCTTCGCTGGATGACCAGCCTGGGATGCTGGAACAGGCAGACCGGAGTGATCCCGATGGGCGTCATGGGGGAGACATCCCGGGAATTATCGATAACCTGGATTACATTGCCGGGATGGGATTCACAGCCATGTGGTTGAACCCGTTGCTGGAGAACAATCAGCCAAGATACAGCTACCATGGGTATGCGACCACTGATTATTACAAAATTGATCCCCGGTTCGGAACGAACGAGGATTACCGTGGTATGGTCCGGCAAGCGGAAGAAATGGGCATCAAGACCGTAAAGGATATTATTTTGAACCATTGCGGTCATCGCCACTGGTGGATGGAAGATTTGCCTTCGCCCGACTGGCTCAATCAGTGGGATGAGTTTACCCGCACCACTTACCGGATGACCACCATTATGGATCCGCATGGCTCCCGGGATGATTATGCGCAGATGGTTAACGGTTGGTTCGATACCAATATGCCTGACCTGAACCAGCGCAATCGCCTGCTGGCCAGGTACCTTAAACAAAATAGTGTGTGGTGGATCGAATATGCCGGGATTCATGCCATCCGGATGGATACCCAGCCTTATGCCGATCGCTTTTTTATGTCAGACTGGGCCCGTTATGTGCGCAACGAGTATCCGGATTTCAATATTATCGGGGAGGCCTGGTCCGGTGTGCCGGCCATCGCAAGTTATTTCCAGGGCGGGGCTGAAAACCATGACGGGTACAACTCCTACTTTCCCTCTCTGTTTGATTTTTCGCTTTACGATGCCATTGGTCAGGCCTTCAATGAAGAACAGGGCTGGTCTTCGGGAATGATGCGGCTTTATAACAGCCTGGCCCAGGACTTTCTTTATAGTGATCCATATAATTTGGTGGTATTCGGAAGCAATCACGATACCGATCGCTTTTTCACACGGGTAGATGAGGACATTGATAAACTGGAAATGGCGCTGACCTTCCTCTACACCACCAGGGGGATTCCGCAGGTTTATACAGGGACGGAACTGCTGAAGTCGGCCCTGGAATACGACGGCCATGGTATAATGCGTAGCGATTTTCCGGGTGGCTGGCCCGGTGATCCGGTCAATAAATTCACTTCTGAAGGACGTACCCCTGAGCAGAACCGCATCGTGGATCATATTTCTGCCCTGGGAGCGTTCAGGAAGAACAACCCGGTGCTGCATTACGGCTGGTTGCTTCATTTTGTCCCTGAGGACAATGTGTATGTGTATTTTCGCTATGATGACACAGACACCATCATGGTAATCCTCAATAACAATGACGAAGAATACCAGCTGGACCTGAAGCGTTTTGAAGAGGGATGGGCCGGTTATAGCGGGGCAGAGGAAGTGTTTACCGGCAGGGAACGCAATGGATTTAATACCTGGGATATCTCCGCCAATTCAGCCAGGGTGTATATGCTCCGGTAATTTCCCGGTTGATTGCTCAGCACACGATGAGCAGCGGCGAATTCAGGGGTCTATGCTTCTGGCCGTTGCCGGAATGTTAATCCTATTCAAAAGGAATAAATGGTTATAAACCCAAATTGAATGCAAACTCTTTCTGTAATAATTCCTGCTTATAACGAAGCGTCAACAATACGTAAAATCCTTGAGCTTGTGCTGGATGCTCCCCTTGAAGGCTTTAACAAGGAGGTGGTGGTGGTCAATGACGACAGCAAAGACGATACGGTGGATGTGGTGGGCCGGATTATGGAGGAACGTCCGGAAGCCGCCATCAGGCTGTACCATCAGCCGGGTAATATGGGAAAAGGGGCCGCGCTGCACCGGGGTATCCGCGAAGCCACCGGAGACTACCTGGTCATTCAGGATGCAGACCTGGAATACGATCCGCGGGAGTATGCGAGGCTGTTGCAACCTGTAAGGGAAGGGAACGCCGATGTGGTATACGGTTCCCGCTTTACCGGGGCTTATCCCAGACGTGTGATGTTTTTTTGGCATACCGCCGGCAACAAAATCCTCACTTTTTTTTCCAATGTATTCACCAACCTGAATCTGACCGATATGGAGACCTGTTACAAGCTTTTCCGTGCCGATCTGATCAAGGGCCTCGATCTGAAAGAAAAACGCTTCGGTTTCGAGCCTGAGGTGACCGCAAAGATATCGAGGATTCCGGGGGTGCGTATTTGTGAAGTAGGAATCTCTTACTACGGCAGGACTTATGCAGATGGGAAAAAGATTGGCTGGAAAGACGGCTGGCGGGCGTTGTGGTGCATTCTGAAATACAACCTGCACAGAATGAAGCGCCCGTAGATTTTAGCAAGGCAGCCCGGCAGCGAGCGAGGGGCGCACCCAACAACTAACATAAAATTAAACATGAAAATAACCCTCTCATCATGGCTTCATAAGAACGAACCCATGAGCATCGTGCTATTGCTCGGCGGGCTGTTCCTGTTTTTCATGTGGCTGCTGCTGGCTTCGGAAGGTTATATCGGGGATGCGGACGGTCTGACGCATTACAAATTTTCCCGGTACTCCTGGCTGTATCCTGAATTTTTGTTGCATCACTGGGGCAAGCCGGTATTCACCCTGTTGTCAAGTCCTTTTGCCCAATTCGGGTATGACGGGGTATCTGTATTTAATTTGCTGGCCGGTATGGCAAGTGGTTGGTTTGCCTGGTTGTCGGCCCGCAGACTGGGTTATTCAAACCGTTTGTTGCTTCCTTTTCTGCTGTTCTTTGCCCCTGTGTATACTCTTTTTGTAATATCCGGGCAGGTTGAGGTGTTGTTTGGTCTGTTCATTGTGGCCACGGCTTATTTATGCCTGGACAAAAAATACCTGTGGGCTGCAGTACTGATCTCGTTTTCTCCCCTTGTCCGTACCGAAGGGATCATCATGATCCCCGTTTTCGGGTTGTTTTTCCTGGCAGTCAAACAGTACCGGGCCATCCCGTGGTTGCTGACCGGATCGGTTATTTACAGCATTATTGGTTATTTCCATTACGATGACCTGTTCTGGCTGGTGAACCAAATGCCTTACAGGGGGACGGCCGATGCTTATGGGACGGGTTCCCTGGCATATTTTTTCCTGCGTGCCCCAAAAATGTTTGGCTGGCTGATCTCCCTGCTGATTACTGCAGGCATGGTAATGGTAATCCGGGAGTTCCAGCTGCGGCGATCAGCAGCGGCCACCAATGCTTTCCTGCTCATATTGCTTCCTTTTGCCGTGTATTTTCTGGCCCATGTAGTGATGTGGTATACGGGGATCGGCCGTTCGCTGGGCCTTCATCGTTACATGGTATCCATTGTGCCATTGGGAGCCCTGCTGGCGCTGAGGGGCTATAATGCCATTATTGATCTGTTCCGGGTACAACGGCACGGCAGCATGCTTTCCTTGCTGTTTACCTTGTTCCTTCTGCTTACATCGGTGAGCGAGCCGTTTAGCAGGTATCAGATTCCTCATGAGTTGGATGGAATGAACAAGGTTATGAAGGAGGCCGCAGACTATATGCAGAAGGAAGGTCTTGACGAGCATAAGATCTATTATTATGATCCGGCTTTTTTCTACTTTCTGAATCTGAACCCTTATAATGAGACACAGTCAAGGCCCTTTGTTTACCGGGCCGGTGAACCTCATTACAATATTGAACCCGGCGAGATCGTGATCTGGGACGGACATTTTTCACCCATTCATCATCTGGAGTTCAAAGATCTCGCTGAAAGCCCCCATTTTGAAACCATTAAAGTTTTTGAACCCGAGGTCCCTTTCCGGGTATTTGATACCAGGTACAGGGTGGGCGTGTTTCAAAGGGTCGCGCCTGATTGAACCAGGTACACCTCCCGCTATTGTGAATCAAGGGAGGGCATCAGACGAAACCTTGCCTGTGGCCATTGCTGGTTTTCCTCCCGCTATTGTGGGTCACGGGCATGCATCGTGCAAGTGGGAGTCAATCTTTGTGTCTGGTCAATCCCGGTAGAGTCGGTCATTGTGTTGCATATCCATCCACATGGCAAAAAGCAATGACTGGAATCCGCTGATAAATAAAAACATGAAAGCCATTGCGGTGAGGGGGTTGACATCGACTCCCTGCAGGGCAAGGCTGAGCACCTTGATCCCATAGGGGATCGACAAAACCAGCAACAGGAATGCAAAGTGGTAGAGGATAAACAGTGGATGGAAATCCCTGAAAAGATACTTGGCCCATAACCGTTTAAAAAAGGACCGGATGAGCAAACCCGAAATCGGAAGAACCACTTTGGCAATTTTAAGCTTGGATTTTTCCCCGATGCCATAAACCGGCCTGATGTCCACCTCTTTGATGGTGCAGGAAGCGATGTTGAGTTTTACCAGCATGTCATTGGGCATGCCATAACGGGGATAAATGTCATAGAGTTTGATTGCCAGCAATGCCTTCCGGGAGATGGCCGTGTAGCCGGTTTGGGTATCGGAAACCGACCAGTACCCGGAGGCCAGTTTGGTAAGGATTGTCAGAATGGCGTTGCCCAGCAGTCGTTTTTTGGGGATCAGAAAAGGGGCGCTTTTGTGGGAAAGACGGTTTCCTTTTACATAGTCGATGCCTTCTGTGATCACCGGCATACAGATCTTTTCCAGTTCTGACGGATCCATTTGTCCGTCGCCCGCCATGACGGCAGTGCAGTCAATTTTATGGTCCTTGGCCCATTTATACCCCCTGGCAATGGCGGCCCCTACGCCCCCATTCCGCTTCAGGTTGATCAGCACGATTTTTTGATGGGCTTCCGTCCAGATCACTTCGGCCGGAACAAACCATTGATTCTCTTTCTCATCCAAATCAGCCCTGATTCTGTCTGCCTTGCCATACACATCGTCAATGACGGTTTCCGAAAACGGGATGGGAGCTCCCGCCAGCTTGTCCATCTGCGCCATTACCACCTCTTCGGTCTGGTCATCTGAACAATCATTGACTACTACAATACGGTCCACAAAATCAGGTATACCCTGAATAACCCTTTCAAGCTGTGTGGCTTCATTGTATGCGGGTACCACCACCGCAATGGTTTTTCCTTTAAGCATCAGTATTCTCCTCTTTTGTAATACCATAGTGCATCACGCCGGAACATTGTATCTGCCGGCACGTTTGCTTTTCGGGCCTTTTCCCGGATGAATTCCGCCATCTCCGGATCATTGCGAAGGCGTTGTTCAATTTCCAAAATCTGTTGCTCTCTTTCTTCCGGCCCGTATTCGTCGCGGCTCACAGGAGTAATGGTATCATGGTCTTCTATTTCCTCGGTTTTAAGCGGTTTACTCCCGGTATCGGATGAATCCTTCTCAGCGTTTTCCTCCGGGTCAATCGCCACGTAAATTCCTTCCCTGGCTTTCTCGTAGTCAGGGATGGTAATCAGATCCCAGTACCTCCCGGTGGGTTTTCTTCTCAGGAAGGTTTCCCAATAAGCTTCTTTGTTCATCCACCAGTAGTGGATCGCTCCCCGCCGGTACTGATGAATCTGAAAGTTGTTGAACAGGATCAGCAGAACAAATAGCCCGAAGGCTGCATTACGCCATTTTACTGGCTGCCTAGCCGTCAGGGAAAACACAGCTGCCAGGGGGAGTGCCATGATGGCATAGGAGTCAATGAAGGCGCGCAGGCCAAAACCACCGCCAAACCACCAGGCCCACCAGGATGAGAGGATGTAGATATTGAGTAACTTAAATGCCAGGATGGGCAGAAACGCTCCCCTTAGTTCATCCGGGAGCCCTTTCAGCCGCCAGGGCAGCAGAAAAATCCCGGCAAAGGCAACAAACATCAGGGGGGTATACACAAACCATCCTTTTTTATAACTAACCAGGATATTGGTGATTTGGGGGTTGTTCCAGAAAAAACCTCCTCCTTCCTCCCCGTAAGTAAAAAAGAAGAACATGCCTGAGACCTGTTTCCAATAAATAAACTGTGGCACCCAGGCCAGGACAAAAAACAGGGCCATGATGCCCACAAGGTGAGGATTCCGCAGGTAGTACCGGACCCTTCCCCGCAATGCGGAGGTGCTGTCTACCCCCCATAGAAAAAACAGAAAAAGGATGATGATGTTGGTTGGACGGATCAGGGTAATGAAGCCGGCCAGGAATCCAAGCAGCATGATTCGCCGAACTGATCCCGGCTTGTCATAATAACGAATGGTCAGATACAGGAAGAGGGCGATCAACGCAAAGCTGTAACCATGAGTCATGGCTGCTTCATGGGTGGCATAATACAACAGGTTGGTTCCCATGAAAATGGCCACCAGGGTAAAGGCGGTTATGTCAGGGCTGAAATAGCGCAGCAGCACTTTTTTAAGAAAGATCAGGCCTGCCAGTAGGTAGAAAAAAGTGCTGAAGTTCAGCACAAAACGATAAGGAATGGAATATCCGTCGGCCTCCCAACCCGTTATGGAAGCATAGGCATGTCCCAGGAGAAAGAAGGGAGCGTACAATACCGACATCCCCATTGTGGTGAGAATGGCACGCTTTCCCGTGGGGGTGTTTACGGGCCAGATCAGGTCCCCGAATTTCTCCGGGTCTTCATCCAGGAACTCCAGTGAGAGGTCATTATAGATGAAAACTGCCGGCAGGTAGGCATAGTAGGATTTGACATCCCACTCGATTACCCGGTCGCGGGTCCAGTTGTGATGACTGAAGTTGATCCATACCATGGCCAGGGCCATAGCCAGGATGGCGATGTTGTATGGCTGGTTGAAGGGGGATCTGGTGCCCGAACCCATAGATGCAGCGTGAAATTTGGTGAATCCACCCAAAGTTACACTTTTTCATGCAATACCATTTCCAGTATATGATGCGATTTCACCTCTCCCAGTCCTTCCAGATGAAAACGGTAATAGTCAATGGTTTTATCCAGCAAGGCTTTGCGTTGTTCTTTTGGGATATGTAACTGGCCTGCTTCATGCAGCCCGGTATTTGCGGCTTGAAAAAAACAGCGACTAAGATTCTGATCCAAACACTCCTCCTGGTGACCGGGCTCCCGCTGAAATGTTCCTTCCCGGAGGTTGAAATAGCAATGTTGGATGTCATAATTGTCGCGGGGCTGAAACCCCAGGAAGCGGGTAAGTTGAAGCAGAAAAACGAGGTGAAAATCGGCCACCCGTCCATCGGCAAGATCCAGTTGCCTGATCGCATTGTGGATAAAAGCAAACAGGGATGGATTGGGTTCGTGGCTTTTGATGGAATGGGTGAGCATTTCTGCCAGAAAAATAGCAATAGAGGATTTGCTGATGTTGTATGGAATGGTTGAAAACGGTGTCGGGCAGCTGATCTCTTTGATGCGCTGCAGCCCTCCTTTTTCTTTGTGGTAAACCACCATGTTCACGATTGTCAGAGGCTGAAAAAGATTCTGCCTGATACGGGCCTTGTTTTTCCTGACCCCGGGAACCAGGTATGACTGCAGTCCAAGTTCATGGGAGTAAATCCGGGCAATAATGCTGGTTTCGCCATACTTGAAACTATGCAGGATGATTCCGGTTGTGGTTGCGATCATGATCTTTTATTGTTGACGCTTTCTTGGCCGGCAATGGCTTTCCCTGGGTGAGATTAACCCCTGTGGATGCCAGGATTCCCTGTCAATTAATAAACAGGATCTTGGTCACCATGGTCTCCGCTCCGTCCTCATTGGTGGAAAAAACAAGATAAACCCCGGAGGAGGGTCTTTGCCCCCGGATATCCTGTCCGTTCCAGATCGCCTGGCCTCCTTCGGCAACGGTCTCCCAAACCAGGTTGCCGCTAATGTCGGTGATTTTGACCTTTGCATTTCGCACCAGTCCTCTTACGGAAATGTAACCGTCATATCCCGGATGTACGGGGTTGGGATAAGCATATACATCCTGATGCACCTCTCCGCCGCCTGTAGCCAGGCCCCTGAATGAGACCAGGCCCCTGTCGGTGGTGAAATACACTTCCCCGCTTTGGTCTTCAACGGCAATGTCCACGATGTTGTTGGATAGAAGAGGGCTGTTGTCTTTGTCGAAATGGAAGATCGTTTCCTGCCCGTCTTCGGAGAGCAGAAAAGCGCCCGAACGTTCGGTGCCGAACCATTTTTTGTTGGATCCGTCCACCGCGATGGCAGTGACCGTTTCTGATTCAAGCAGGTAACCTGCAAAGCCGTCGGCTTGTTCCACCACGATGCGCTGCGCCTGGAAGTCCTGCCCGGTAAAAGCACGTTGCGGGCTGTAGAATACGGCCACTCCCTGTGCCGTTCCCACCCAGACATATCCGTTGTTGTCTACTGCCAGACTGTGAACGCTGTTGTCCGGAAGACCTCCGCGGGTTGCCTGTGTAGTGAGCCGGCGCGTTTCGTACCCACTGTTGTGGTTCAGGCCATCTTCCTTCAGGAGGAAGATGCCATTGCCTGGAAGAATGACCCATTTCTGCCCGCTTTGATCAATTACCAGGTCTCCCACCAGTGTCTGGGACCCAAAGGTGCCGCCACTGCTGAAGGTCATCCAGTCACCCGAAGGTTTTCTGACCAGCAGCGGGGTGTCCACCTCCGAGTTGGTGACCCAAACATTGCCCTGGTCGTCAACGGCGGTGCCTCCTACACGAAGCCTGTCTTCAATGATGGCCCGTTTTTGCAGGGGACTGTTTGAGTCATCATATAGCCGGACCACCCCTTCGGGATTAAGCTCCACCATTCCCCCGTTCCAGGCCGCCGCGTAGGCGCGGTCCGTGTTATTTGGATCGGTGCTGATCCTGATGATATCTGACACAGTTTCCAGCTCAGGGAAACGGAACCGGTCGAAGCTCTTCCACTGCCCTTCTTCAAACAAGAAGACACCGTGCTGAATCCATTCGTGTTCTCCGCCATAGGTGACCGTTCCCGGGGCAACCCATACCCGTCCGTGGCCTGTTGCCAGCCCAAATGCATCTGCCTCAGGGGGCCCGGAAAGTATAATTGTTTCAAAGTCGCCGGTATTTGTTTCCCTGGCCAGTCCCTTGTGATGATCGGCAATCCAGAGTTTTCCATCTTCAGCCAGAAGGGCATCGTTTGCCACGACTTCACCCGGATGATAGTTTTCCACCCGACGGACTCTTTCCAGGTTGGTGTCGTAAATATCCAGTTTGCCGGGAGCCGCCACAAGGAGTTGGTTCCTGCTGACAGCCAGGTTGTTGATCTGATGATAGTCGTCTTCCGGGGAGCTGAAGGGGATCCAGCTTCCCTGGTCTGACATGTAGAGTTGGTCTGCCGCTTCCAGCTTTCGCAAAGCAAATATTTTGCCCGCATAGGCCTCCAGGTGAGTGAATATCTCGTTACTTTGCCGGCTGACTTCTTCCCTCTCCCAGTGCCGGTAATCAGCAAGGTTGGATCCATTCAGTGGTGCCCGGAGAAGTCCGGCATTGGTTGCGGCATAGATATGTTCGCCTGAAACTGCCAGGTCATTGACATTGACCTGGCTGCCAAAGGGCCCGATGAACCAGGTGTCCCGGATCAGGTAATTTTCCGGGTCAAATTCAATGATGCCAAAATCGCATGCAAGTAACATCCGGTTGTCACGGACTTCCATACTGTTGATCTTCTTGCTTCCCAGTATGGAGGCCTGCATGATATCCGGGACATTCAAAAAATTGTTTCCATCGATTACATCCAGGTTTCCATTTTCATAACCTACGAAGAGGGCCTCCTTTCCGGCTGACCAGCTTATTGCAGATATGCCGGAATCACTCAATCCGTGTACCTTGTTGATCCTCTCCACACTATTGTCAGCTTTGTTGAAAATAATCAGCCCGTAAATGGTGGCGCCCACAATCTGGTCAGGAGTTTCTGCGACATGAAAGATGCGGTTGTTGGGCAGATGATGACGCCAATTACCTACGGGAACATCTGCTTTCAGCTCCGGTAGCAATACCATGAGGACGGTCAGCATCAGAAGTTTTCGCAGGCTGCGCATGGGAGGATGTGTATGTGGTGAGTTGACCCCTGAGGTTTTTGTCAGAAGATCTCTCTTCTGAAAACGTCTCTGGGTTTTTCTTCTCGTTCTACTTTTGAACAGTCGGTTTCTATGTCAGGTAGTTGAAGGGGTGTTTCGAAATCATCCATGCTGATTTCCAGACTGTCATCTTCATATACCCTGGTCATGAACTCGGCCCAGATAGGAAGCGAGGTGTTGGCGCCCTGCCCGAGTGTCAGTTCCCGGAACCTGATGCCCCGGTCTTCGCCGCCGACCCATACACCGGATACCAGGTCAGGGGTGATCCCCACAAACCATCCGTCTGAGTTGCTCTGGGTGGTCCCGGTTTTTCCGGCAATGGGATGGTCGAAGCCATATCTGGAGTTCAGTCGTCGTCCGGTACCTTCAGATACCACGCCTTTCATGAGTTCCAGCATCAGCCAGGCAGTTTCTTCATTCATCGCTTCCTGCCGGTCCGGAACAAATGCTTCTATCAGGTTGCCACTCTGGTCTTCGATGCGGGTGACAAAAGTCGGCTCAATGTAGACCCCTTTGTTGGCATACGATGCCATGGCGCCCACGACCTCGTAGACCGACAGGTCAGGCGTTCCAAGAGAGATAGCGGGAACGGGATCAATCGGACTTTGTATCCCCATTCGTCTGACCAGCCTGACCAGGGCTTCCGGGCTATACCGTTTCATCAGGTAGGCCGATACATAATTTACGGAGTTTGCCAGGGCCCATTGCAGGGTCACCATTTCTCCTTCCCTGTCATCACCCGAGTTTTTCGGGGTCCACAGGGTGCCATCCCAGAGTTCGAAAGACACCGGGGTGTTGGGTACCTGGGTGCAGGGGCCGAATTCACCTTCCTGCATGGCTAATGTATAGAGAAACGGCTTAAAGACCGAACCCACCTGGCGGCGGATGCCGGTGACATGGTCAAACTGGAAATGGCGGAAGTCATTGCCCCCCACATAGGCCTTCACATGCCCGGTGTGTGGTTCCACCGACATCATCCCGGCATGAAGGAAATGCTTGTGATACCAGATTGAGTCCATGGGTGTCATCACGGTATCCACGCTTCCTTCCCATGAAAAGACCCGCATAGGTATAGCTTCCTCAAAGCTGTCCATGATCTCCTCTTCTGAATAACCTTGTGCATGCATATTGTGGTAACGGTCTGACCGCCTGACCGAATTCCGGATATTGGAGTCTACCTGTTCATTTGAAAGCTCCGTATCATAGGGAGAATTGGAGTATCCTTCCCAATGCCTGTTGAATTCAGGCTGAAGGTAGTTTTTCAAATGCACCTCCACCGCCTCTTCCGCATACTCCTGCATACGTGAATCAATGGTGGTATAAATCTTGAGCCCGTCCCGGTATATGTCATAATGAGAGCCGTCGGGCTTTGTTTTTGACTCCCCCCATTCACGCAGTTCGGTTCGCAGGTATTCCCGCAAATAGGTGGCGATACCGGTGTGATGATCCTGTACCTGGAACCTGGACATATCCAGTGGAATATTGCGCAGTGAATCCAGTTCGTCTCTTGTGATGTAGTTATATCTGGCCATCTGGGTCAGGACAATCTGCCTTCGGCCGAGGGCCCGTTCGGGGTTCCTGACCGGGTGATACCATGAAGGGGCTTTCAGCAGCCCTACCAGCACGGCCGCTTCCTCTTTCTTCAATTCATCGGGTTGGGTGTTGAAATAAGTTTTGGCGGCAGATTTGATCCCGAAGGCATGGCTGCCAAAGTCCACTGTGTTGAGGTACATGGCCATGATCTCGTCCTTGGTGTAGTTCCTTTCCAGTCGTGCAGCGGTTACCCATTCTTTTAATTTGATGATCACAATCTGTGCAGTGGAGAGATTTTGCTGGCGGGGAAACAGGTTTTTTGCCAGCTGCTGAGTCAGTGTGCTTCCTCCTCCGGCACTGCGTTGTCCGCCGAGTATGGTCCGGAATAATACCCGGAATACGCTTCTGATATCAACCCCGGAATGGTAGTGAAATCGAATATCTTCTGTGGCCAGAAGTGCGTTGATTAAATTCGGGGAAAGGTCTTCATATTGGATATTGGACCGATTATGGATGTAGAAGGTCCCCAGTAATTCTCCGTCGGTCGAGTAAATTTCACTGGCAAGGTTGCTTTTGGGGTTTTCCAGTTCTTCAAAAGAGGGCATGAATCCCCACCATCCAATGGAAATGGAAAAAAACAGCAGGAAAACAAGCACCACAGGTGTGGCAAACAGCAACCAGAATAAGCGTTTGTATTTACGTGTTACGGAAACTTTGCTTGTCATAGATCATGGTTATAGTTAGTAACAAAACGCCGGTCCTGTGCCTTTATTATTTTTCTTCGATGCGGATGCCAAGGTCTGAAAGGCCTTCCAGTTCTTCGTCACGCATCCCGTGCTGAATACGAAATTTATAAGTCCCCTCAACCGGGAACCACACCTCATCACGAAACAAAAAGCGGTTTGAACGCATCTGACCGATCCCCTTCCCGGTCCATTCTCCTCTCCGGTCGGCAAGGATGCACTCGATGGTATCATGTAACGTGCGGTTGTCGGGAAATTCGATTTCCATGAAAAGGAAAAGATTGCTGTAGGGGTAGTCAACGGTGTTCCGGACATCGAGGTATAACTCATGCAGGGTCATTGTATCACCAATCTCTGCCTCAAAAAGGATGCCATCCCGGTAATCCCATCCGTCTGATGGAACGGAACGGGTTTCATGATAGGTCACATTGGGCTGGCATGCTGCCATGATCAGCCACAATATAATCATGAAGCCCTTTTGCGTTGATCGTTTCATAATATACTGGAAAGGCTATTTATCAGATGGTTTCTGATTGTTTTTGGGTTTTCTTTTTCTGCGGCGCTTGCTTTTCTTGTTCTTTTTTGGATTGTCAAAGCGGGTAAGGCTGTCCTCCAGTCCGCTATTTCCATGATCCGGTATTGCATCTGCAGCGGTCTGGTCTGCTAAGGCGAGTTTGTCCTGTAACTCCTCGGGTTGCCGGCCGCTTTCATTCATACGAATGATCTCCCACACTCTGTCTGCCGGTAGCATAATGACCTGACCGGGTTTATCGGTATATTGGTAACCGATTTCCTTTTTCATCACGTCCATTTTCTGGAATGTCGCGGTGCCTGTCCTGGTAAGCAGTTCTTTACCGGTATCGGGAAAGTCTTTGAGAATGTCTTCGTAGCAGGCATTCTCATAGTTGATGCAACATTTGAGTTTACTGCACTGCCCGGCCAGTTTCTGCGGGTTCAGTGTCAGCTGCTGGGTGCGGGCACTGTTGGTTGATACTGAGCGGAAACTCGTCAGCCATGTGGCGCAACACAGCTCCCTGCCACACGATCCGATCCCCCCCAGGCGACTGGCTTCCTGCCGCATACCGATTTGCCGCATTTCAATGCGCACGCCAAAAGCGTCTGCCAGCACACGAATCAGTTCACGGAAGTCGACCCGGTCGTCGGCCGTGTAATAAAATACAGCTTTGGTGCGATCTCCCTGGTACTCGACATCGCTGATCTTCATGTTCAGGTTCAGTGAAGAGGCGATCCCCCTCGAACGATACATGGTTGAATCTTCCTGGCGGACTGCCGTTACCCACTTTTCAATGTCTGATACCTTGGCTTTTCTGTAAACCCGGCGCAGCTCCGTGGATTTTGGGTCAACTTTCTTGCTTCTCATCTGAAGTTTCACCACCTCACCTGTCAGTGTGATGATGCCGATGTCGTGCCCGGGCGATGCCTCCACCGCAACAATATCGCCAGTGTGGAGATCCAGGTCGGGCGAAGCCCTGAAAAAATCTTTCCGGCTGTTCTTAAAACGCACTTCAACCACATCGGTTGACGGGTATACCTCCGGAGGCTTTATATTCTTCAGCCAGTCACGCGCATCCAGTTTATTGCAGGAGTGTTTGAACACATCCAGCTGTCTTGTGTGCGGTTGGGGGGCACAATTACAACCCCTTGTTAAAAATGCCTCTTCCTTATGATTGTTTTTGTCCAAATTGCCTCTTTTTTATTGTTGCAAAGTTAGCAAAATATCTGGCTAACTGTGCATCAGTCTTGCCAGTTGAAAGGAAAGATCGGTGAACAGTATCTTAGGATTGGCGTTCCTTTCCAGGTGGATTATAGCAGTATTGAATGCTGTTACGATCTGTATGGCATTGCGGTGGTTGACAAAGGGGGCAAACTTATTGATGAAATCTTTTTCTTCACCTTCCAGGCGAATGAGTGAGCCCGCCTCATAATTATGAAGCAGGCAGAGCCGAAAGATCTTCAGCCCATACTGAAAGAATGATTTTTGTTTTTCCCTTCCCCTGCGGGAAGCATCTTCGGTCCATTTAATGATCTTGGAAGCGTCTTTCTTATAGCAATAACGCATCCAGTCTCTGAATGAGTCAAAGTCAGCCATGGCTTCCCCGCCATGTTTGACCAGCCGCAGTGCTTCAGATACACTTCCGTCAGCCAGGAAAGCAATCTGTTTTGCCCTGGCCGGATCGATTCCGGTCTTTTCCTCCAGGGCCTGGCTGACCTCATCCTCTGAAGGGCGTGGTACTTTTAGTATCTGGGTGCGGGAGAGAATGGTGTTCAGAACCAGGTCCTTGTTTTCGGCAACCATCAGAAACAGGGTGTTTGCAGGGGGTTCCTCCAGGACTTTCAACAATTTGGGTGCTGCGGCATAATACAATTTCTCCGCCATGTACACAAAAATGATCTTGTAATTGCCTTCGTAGGCTTTCAGACCCAATTTCCTGATGATGTCATTGCAGTCTTCAGCGTTGATAATGGCCTGTTTGTTTTCTATTCCAAGGTGTTCGAGCCACTGCCGGTAAGTGAAATAAGGGGTTTCCAGTACAATCTCCCGCCAGCTGGGAAGAAACAGTTTGCTGCTGACATCTTTCTTGTGCTCCTGGTTGGGTGCGGAGGGAAAGAAAAAATGCAAGTCGGGGTGGGTCAGCTTGCTGAATTTAAGGCAGGAAGGGCATTTGCCGCAGGCATCCTTTTCCCCCTTGTCATGGCAGAGAATGAAGCGGGCGTATGCCAGTGCAATTGCCAGAGTGCCGCTGTCATCAGGCCCCAGAAACAGTTGAGCATGACTGATTCGTCCGGCCTTTACGTTGGCGGTGAGTTGCTCCTTTATGTGGTCATGTCCGATTACATCCCTGAACTGCATAACGTTGTTTTTTAAACCTGTCAAACCTACACATTTTTTTAAACCGGGCAAAGAATATGTTTTTGGCACAGAAATTGATAGTGGGGCTGTGCCAGTGTTGGTAGAACAAATGGTCATGTTGATCCAAATGAATATCGAACAATAATGATCTATGAGTGTTTTACCCGATACTGAATGATCAGCACATTTTGCTTGCTGGATATAAATCTTAATTATAAACAAAGTGTGAAAGCTATGAACAATTTACATTTTGTCTGGTTAAGGAATCTCGCCGGCTTATTATATGAACGAATTGCACAATTCATGATCAAACAACGAAAAAGAGTCCTTCTCTTCGTTGCCATTTCCCTTCTCATATTGACAGGAATCATGTCAGTGAATCATTTTGACGTAGATGATGATTTTGTAATGGAGGAAGAGAAGGATTCAGTAACCGACCTCACAGAGATTATTGAACGTGGCTATCTCAGGGCTACCACAGATTATAACTCCACCAACTATTTTGTTTACCGGGGAGAGCCTATGGGTTTTCATCTTGAGTTGCTGAAGCATTTTGCCGATCATCTGGGTGTTGACCTGGAAGTGTCCGTTTCCAATGACCTGCAACAGAATATTGCTCGTTTGCGGACGGAAGAAGGTCCCGACCTGATCGCACAGAATCTGACAGTGACCAATTCGCGGCGGGAGTCGTTTGAATTTACCGTGCCCCATAGCCGCACCAGGCAGGTTCTGGTGCAGCGGAAACCTGAAAGATGGTACTCCATGCAATCCTCTTTGGTGGATCAGCACATGATCCGGAGTCAGCTTGACCTTGCCGGAGATACTATACATGTGCAGAAAGGATCAACGTATGTAAAACGGCTTACTCACCTGATGGAAGAGATCGGTGATACAATCTATATCGTGGAGCGTGACCAGGAAATGGAAGAATTGATTGAAGAGGTGGCAGAGGGAGCCATAGACTATACGGTAGGGGATGAAAACCTTGCCCGTCTTTATGAGATGTATTATTCCAATTTGGATGCACGTACACCTGTTAGTTTTGAGCAGAACCTTTCATGGGCCGTCAGGCCGGGTGCCTCGGATTTACTCAACGCGGTGAATGAATGGCTCAATGAGTTCAGGGAAAGTCGTGAGTATGCCGCCATTTATGAAAAATATTACAACAACCCACGTTCTGTGTTTATTGCCAAAAGTGACCTTCACTCTCTCGGAGGCGGTAAAATTTCCGTCTTTGATGATCATTTTAAAAGGTATGCAGAAATTGTGGGATGGGACTGGCGGCTGATTGCCTCTCTGTCTTATCAGGAGTCGCGGTTTGATCCTTCAGCAGTTTCCTGGGCAGGGGCCTTTGGGGTCATGCAGTTGATGCCCGGCACAGCCGAATTTCTCAATGTAGGAATGGAAGCCAGTGTAAGAGAGCATATTTCAGCCGGGATCCGTTATCTCCACTGGCTTGACAAGCGGCTCGAAGATGAGATCACCGATGACCATGAACGAATTCATTTTGTGCTGGCCTCATATAATGTGGGCATCGGCCATGTGCTTGATGCCAGGCGCCTTGCGGAGAAATACGGGAAAGACCCGAATATCTGGAAAGACAATGTGGATTACTATGTGTTGAACAAATCCAATCCCAAATATTACCAGGATGCGGTGGTGCGACATGGCTACGCCCGCGGATCTGAGCCTTATCATTACGTGACGGAGATTATGCAACGTTACCATCACTATAAAAATGCCCTGGCCATGAATTAGGTGATTGCCTTTTGGCGGATATCAGTCCGGATGACAGTTGTTTGTTCTGCCTGATGGATGAATCAGGGACAAATGTCTCTAATGGGCCTCCAGCCAGTTTTGGGCGGTATTCATTTCAACTATAATCGGCACGGGCAGGTCCAGTGCCGATTTCATTTTATCCTCCACTAGTTTCTGAAGTTTCTCAGACTCCTCCCTCAGCACATCGAAAACCAGTTCATCATGCACCTGGAGAATCATTTTGCTTTTCATCTGCTGCTTTTGCATTTCATCGTGGATGCCAATCATGGCGATCTTGATCATGTCGGCGGCGGTTCCCTGTACCGGTGCGTTGATGGCGTTGCGTTCGGCATAGCCCCTGACTACGCCGTTGGAACTGTTGATGTCTCTGACATAGCGTCTTCTGCCTAGCAGGGTGGTTACAAAACCGTGTTCCCTGGCGAATTCAATGTTCTTGTCCATGTACTTTTTGACGCCCGGGTATTTTTTGAAGTATTGATCAATGATTGAAGCTGCTTCCTGGCGGGGGATGGACAGCCTTTCCGACAGCCCGAAGGCGGATATGCCGTAAACAATCCCGAAATTCACTGTTTTCGCACTTCTGCGCATCTCCGGGGTGACATCCTCAAGATCGACATCAAATACTTTGGCAGCAGTAGCCTGGTGAATGTCAATCCCCTCCCTGAAAGCTTCCAGCATGGCCTCGTCCTGGCTCAGCGCGGCAATGATACGCAACTCTATCTGACTGTAATCGGCGGCAAGCAGTGTGTGGTTCTTGTCGCGGGCGACAAAAGCCTGGCGAATCAGTTTCCCTTCGGTAGTCCGGATGGGGATATTCTGCAGGTTGGGGTTGTTGGATGAAAGTCGTCCTGTGGCAGCCACGGCCTGGTTGAAAGAGGCATGGATGCGCCCGGTTTTTTCAGAAATCAGCCTTGGCAGGGCATCCACATAGGTGGATTTCAACTTGGTCAGCGACCGGTATTCCAGGATCTTTTCCACGATGGGATGTTTGTCTTTCAATTTGGCAAGCACCTCTTCGCTGGTACTGTATTGCCTGGTTTTTGTCCTTTTGGCTTTTTCTGTGATCTTCAGCTTGTCAAACAAGATCTCGCCCAGTTGCCTGGGGGATCCGATATTAAAACGGGTCCCCGCCATCTCGCAGATCTCCTTTTCCACCTTCTCAATGCTTTCAGAGAGCACATCGGCGTAATCAGCCAGGGCTTCTTTGTCAATCCGTACGCCTGCATCTTCCATGTCTGCCAGCACCCGGATCAGGGGAGCTTCCACTTCACGGAACAGTTTCATCAATTCCTGTTCCTTCAGCATCGGTTCAAATACCTGGCGTAACTGCAGGGTGATATCTGCATCCTCACAGGCATATGGAGTGATGGTTTCCAGGGACACGGTACGCATGCTTTTCTGCAATTTTCCCTTTTTTCCGATAAGATGCTCAATAGATACGGTGTGATAGTCCAGGTAGGCTTCCGCCATACTATCCATTCCGTGACGCATGTCAGGTTGCAGCAGGTAGTGGGCCAGCATAGTGTCGAAAAGCGGCCCCCTGACCTCAATGTCGTATTGTTTGAGGACCCCGATGTCGAATTTCAGATTCTGACCGGTTTTCTCAATGTCCTTGTCGGTAAAGGCTTTTCTGAAACGTTCAGCCAATCGGAATGCTTCCTCCTTTTTATCCGGGAATGGCACATAAAAAGCTTCTCCCGGTTTAAGGCTAAAAGCAATTCCGACCAATTCTTTTTCATTCAGATCCAGGCCGGTGGTTTCCGTGTCAAAACAAAACATCCTCGCGGTTTCCAGTTCCCGGATCAGTTTACCGGTTTCTTCTTCCCCCTGTACGGCAGAATAATTGTTCTCTTTCATCAAGGTCTGTAGCCTGTTTTGGGCTTCCCTGGCAGGATCAACAGAAGCCGGTGCGTTGTCAAAGAGGTCCATCTGCCCGTGTCGCTCAATGGCTTTTTTTGTGGTTTCTTCCGGGATGATCGATGGTTCTCCAAATACCCTTTTGGCGAATGTCCTGAATTCAAGTTCCTCAAACAGGGGAATCAGTCTTTCCGGGTCGGGTTCCTTTCTTTTAAGGGCATCAATGGAGAGGTTTACGGGTACATCAAGTATAATGGTGGCCAGGCTCTTGGAAGACCGGGCCTGCTCAGGGTTCTGCTCCAGGCTTTCCCTGCTGCGCTTATCCTTCACCTGGTCAGTATTGTTCAGGAGGTTTTCGACGGAGCCGAATTCCCGGATTAAATTCTTCGCCTTCTTTTCGCCAATTCCCGGAACCCCCGGGATGTTATCGGAGGCATCACCCCAAAGCCCCAAAATATCAATTAGTTGCTCCGGTTTTTCAATTCCAAATTTTTCGCAGACCTCTTTAACTCCCCATATCTCAGCTTCGTTGCCCCTGGTGGCGGGTTTGAGCATAAAAATATTCTCTGACACCAATTGCCCGAAATCCTTGTCGGAGGTCATCATATAGACTTTGTATCCTTTTTTTTCCGCCTCCTTGGCCAGGGTACCAATGATGTCATCGGCCTCGTATCCGTCTTTCATCAGCACGGGAATGCGGAATCCTTCCAGTAGCTGGTGGATATAGGGGAGGGAGGAGGCAATGTCTTCCGGCATATCTTCTCTGTTGGCTTTGTAATCGGCAAAATCCGTTTTGCGCAGGGTGGGGGCAATGGAGTCAAAGGCCACCGCAATGTGGGTGGGTTGTTGTTTTTTCAGTACTTCTGTAAGAGTGTTGGCAAAACCCAGGATGGCCGAGGTGTTTTGCCCTTTAGAATTGATGCGCGGATTTCGGTTGAGTGCATAATAAGCCCTGTAAATCAGGGCCATGGCGTCTAGCAGGAGTAATTTCCCGGGGGTTGGCATGGCTGTTGGTTTTGGACAAAGATAGTTAAAATGAAAAAAGCCCGGCGCGTGGCCGGGCTTCATCCATTAACCAAAACAACATGAAGAGAAACTACTTAAAGTAGGTATATTAAGTAATTTTGTTCTCACTAATTAGTATGCAAACTCTGTGCCAAAAACATCAAAAATACCAGCGATATGCTAGATTTATATTTCTTCCTGGCATGGTGATGTTCCGGTCTTCAATTCTTGACAAATGATCACGGTATGCCTTGTTTGTGAGGTTATCGCCACGGAGCATGATCACATGCCGTCCGCGGTGGTCAAGTCTGTAGCCGAGCTGGGCTCCAAGCAGGGTATAGCCTTCGGTCACTTCCTCTTGCGGTGCCACACGATCCTGTTTGGACACATGTTGAACCTTGCCAGAGATCCAGAAGGACCCAAAATTTTGTTCAATCCCGGCCATCAGGCGGAATGGAGGCATAAACGGAAGGTTTTCACTTACATCACCGGTCCGGCGTCCGTTCACGTAGTCGGTTCCCAGGTTGATTGTAAGGTCGTCGGTGGCCATGATGTCAAGACTAATTTCTGCGCCGATCAGTGTGGCTTCATCCCCTTCGTAGGCAAAGACCGGGTAACCTGAACTATAATCCACGTGCCCGGTGGGCTCGAAAATGATGAAATTCATAAAATCGTTAATATAACCGGCCGCTTCCAATCTGACCAAATCATTGTGGTAATTAACAAACAGGTCTGCACCGTGCCCGATCTCATCTTCCAGATCCGGATTCCCGATCTCGAAAACTCCTGCTCCCAGGTGAGGCCCACTGGCATAGAGCTCCTCCACTGTCGGATTTCTGTGTGAGCGTGCCAGCTGTCCGCCGATTTCCCAGCCTTCAGCAGGGCGATAATTCAATCCGACGGATCCGGAATAGTTCATGGCACTTCGTGACTGGCTGATGTCGGGAAACAGTTCATTGGACAGTGCAGCAGTGTGCTGAAAGTCAAACCGTATTCCTGCCTGTAATCTGAGCCTGTTGGTCAGGGGTAGTTCCTGGAAGGTAAATGCAGCCAGGGAAAGTCTTTGTTCTCCGGGCGTATAGGCTTCACCACCAGCTACATTCATATGGTGGCCGAAAAGATTCAGGCCGACTGCGCCACGGTCAACGATCCCTACTGCTTTGTGCTGCATGGTCATAGTGGAACTAAAGGAGTACTTGTCGTATTCCAGTTCCACCTCTTCATTCCAGTTTCCGTCATCTTCCATTTCCCTTTCTATTTCCTGCTGTTCGAGCCGGGTTGCATGAAAACGTACTTCAGTGCGGTCGAACAGCCTTTCGTGCCGTCTGAATAATTTACCCTGTAATCCCTGTCGTTGCATCCGGATTTCGACCCTTTCGCCGGAATCCATTGATTCAGGGATCTCAAAAGCCTGACCGACAAAAGAGGCACTGACCCCGCCGGATCCGTTGTCGCGACGAAATCCTGTACCCAGCGCAGCGTCGAAATTCTTCATAGAGGTGCTGTGGATCATGCCCTCTGGGGTATTGATATCGCCAGACTGGCGGTAAGAAAACCTGGCAGTGCCTGTCATGTTTTCTCCTCCATAGGTGTACCTGCCAAAACCGACTCCCATTTCGTTGACGGTGGCACCCTGTGCAGATAACACACCGGAGGACCCGCTGTCCCAGTCTTCCGGAATATCTGTCGTCATCAGGTTAATGACTCCGCCTAATGCGCTTGATCCGTAAAGCAGGCTGGCAGGCCCCCGGACAACTTCCACGCGGCTCGCTGCCAGGGGATCCATGGAAATGCTGTGATCGGCGGACGTTTCAGAGATGTCACCCATTCGTTCACCATTTTGCAATACCAGGATGCGATCTCCGTCCAGGCCGCGTATCACCGGCCTGGCGGGTGCCGATCCGAAAGAACGCATGGCTACGCCTGGCTCCGAGTTTAGCATCTCTCCGAATGAAGATTCGCTGCGGCGTTGCAGCGCCTCACCCATGTAAGCCTGGTTAGACTGGTAACGGAAGCCACTTCGGGTGGGGGAGGAGGTGAAAACGACTTCCTCCAGGTCAATGGAAGTGGGCGTAATCCGCACGTCCACTTCTTTGGTCTTTTCAGCTTCTGCCACGAACTCCACCGAGGTGGTTTCATAGCCCATTCCCTGGACCACCAGGCGGTGTTCGCCTTCGGTCAGGTTGGTAAGCAGGTAGTGACCTGATGCGTCGGTAATGGTACCGATGCGTGTTCCTTCAATGATGATGTTGATAAAAGGGATATGGTCATCGGTTTCGGCATTAATTACATGGCCGAATACGTTGGCGTCTGTGCGGGGCCGGGGTTGATCCTCCTCCGGTATGGATGCGGAAAGTTGAAATACAGCCAGCAGATTAAATGAGAATATGAGGGTAAAAGTCAAAAAGTTTCGTAACATGATAAATTGGTTTAGCGGGGCTGAGACCCCTTTAGTTGTTAGTTAGTCGGAGGCTGCACCTCCTCCAGTTGTTGGTTCCGGCGCTAAAGCGCCTGATAGTTGTTGGTTACCATAGCCCATGAGAACCAACGACCAACAACCACGTGGGCTGTTTCCCGGTCTATTGGCAGCTTTCTCATCACTCATCTCATGAGAACCAATAACTAACTCTCATGAGAACCAATAACCAACTAATCAACAACTCCAGGGGGAGCACGGGGGTGTGACTGGCCCGGCTCAGGGCCTGTCATGCTTAAGGGGAGCGGTAAAGGGGTATGCCGGGTCTGGCTAAGGAAAAGTTGCCCGAGCAGTAATAAGATCAGTACAATTAAAACAATGGACTGCATCAGCTGGGCAAGTACAAGGTATTCAAACTCACTGTGCTGGTGATTCTGGAATGGGGTACCGGGGATCATGTTATTTGTAAAAGGGTGGGCATGTTCCACCATGATACCCTGGCCAGTGACGTGGTAGTGCCAGTTGGTCAACTGGTTGTGAAACAGCAGAAGGACCGCCGGCAAGGCGATCAGTATCCATATTCTGTGCCATTTCTTTTTATTCATTGAAGCTGGGGCCTTATTCTTTTAATGAGTTATATCTCCTTTACCGGCTGACCAAGCTCTATTGCAGGCAACCTTTACCTGATTACCAAACATTTTTGCCCGCCACAATGTTCGCCTGTTCGAAAAAAAGCCGGGGCGTTCCGAAACTTTTTTCTGGTTATCTTTGTCGGCAAAAACAATCATTCCTCACTTAAATCTCTGTATAATGATAAGAATCAGCATATTGTTTTTGGTTATTTTAACCTTCGGCCTTGCCGGGAAGGCGTTTCCCTGTACCAGTTACCTGGTGACGCCCGGGGCTACGGTAGACGGGTCGAGTATGATCAGCTATGCAGCTGACTCCCACATACGTTATGGTGAATTGTATTATCGTCCGGGTGGCCCTCAGCCCGAAGGCTCTTTTTTCCAGGCTTATTACCGGGGGTCCCACAAGCCGCTGGCGAAAATCCCTCACCCGGAACACATTTACACGGTGATTGGTTATATGAACGAGAAGCAGGTTGCAATCGGAGAGTCCACTTTCGGGGGCCGGAGTGAGCTGATGGATACCCTGGGTATGATCGATTACAGTAGCCTGATGACCCTTGCCATGCACTGGGCATCTGATGCACGGGAGGCCATTCACATCATTGCTGAGCTGGTGGAGGAATACGGCTATTACAGTTCGGGGGAATCCTTTTCCATTGCCGATCCCAATGAGGTCTGGATTATGGAGATCATTGGCAAGGGTGTGGATCTGCAGGAAGATGAGGACGGCAATTCCTACAATGCCAACAAAGGTGCTGTCTGGGTAGCCAGGCGTATTCCGGATGGTTATGTCTCTGCCCATGCCAACCAGGCCCGTATTACCACCTTCCCACTGGCAGATGAACCCGTTTCCATTACCAGTGGACAATTTGACCGCCTGCATGATCCGGAGGTAACGGTTATCTATTCAGAGGATGTGATCAGTTTTGCCCGTGAACAGGGATATTATGAAGGTCCTGACCGGGAATTCTCCTTTGCTGGTGCCTATGCACCCATTAATTTCGGGAAAGCCCGGTTTTGTGAGGCCAGAGTCTGGAGCATGTTTAACCGTATCAACAGTAACATGGACCAGTACTTTGATTATGCCATGGGGTATGACATGGAAAACCGCATGCCCCTGTATGTGAAGCCCGAGGAAAAACTGTCGGTCGAAGACTTGTTTGCATTTAAACGTGACTACCTGCAGGGAACGCCCTTTGACAAATCACAGGATGTGGGTGGGGGTCCGTTCAATAGTCCATACCGATGGGTCCCCTTACGCTGGGAGCACGACGGGGAGATGTATTTCAACGAAAGAACCACGGTCACCCAGCAAACAGGCTTCTCCTTCATTGCCCAGCTCCGGGATGATTATCCCGATCACATTGGCGGGATCACCTGGTTCGGGGTGGACGACACCAACATGACGGTATATGTCCCCATGTACGCCGGTATTCGTCAGGCACCGGATGCCTACCGGGAAGGCTACGGCAGCATCCTTGAGTATAAGGATGACGCGGCCTTCTGGGTGTTCAATAAGGTGGCCCATCTGGTGTACCTTCGCTACAGTATGAAAATTGGGGATGTACGAAAGGCACAGCGTTCGCTGGAGGATAAGTTCCTGACTTATGTACCGGTGATCGATGAGGCGGCCACTTCCCTGTACCAGGAGGATCCGGAACTGGCCCGGGATTTCCTGACGGAGTTTTCCGTGAATATGGGCAATCACACGGTGGAGCGCTGGGAGGAGCTTTACCAATTCCTTATGGTGAAGTACCTCGACGGGAATGTGAAACAGGAAGAGGACGGCGAATTTCTGACCAATGAATATGGCAAATACCCCATTGTGGAGCATCCCGGATACCCTGAATGGTGGCGCGAGGTGATCATCAAGCATACCGGTGACCGTTTCCGGATCCCTGAGTAAGTTTAGGACCGGAACTGTTTTAGGCCGCACCCGTTTCAATAAAGAATCCGGAATAAGCCGACCCGTGGATCAGGTTATTCCGGATTCTTTCGGTTTTTGTTGCCTCGAATTGATTTACTCCTTCTAATTGGCTTCTTTCAGAAAGCGGAGCAATTCATTGTCCGTGGTAAGAATGAGGCTTGTTTCTTCGTCCAGTGACTTCTCGAGAGTCTCCATGCTGCGTAGAAAGCCATACAGTTCCCGGGCCGCCCGGTTTCTGTTGTATGCTGATGCGTAGATCTCTGTGGCACGCGCATCTGCACGTCCGCGGATCATGTCAGCTTCTTTAACGGCTTCCGACTGGATCTCTGCCAGGTCTCGTTCCTTGTCTCCTTCTATCTTAAGGGCTTCTCCCTGTCCTTCTGAGCGGAACTGGTCGGCGATCCGGTTTCTTTCACTGATCATACGGTCGTACACGCGCTCCCGGACTTCGGTGACATAGTTCATCCGCTTGAAACGAAAATCAAGGATCACAATTCCCAGGTCTGAGGTGCGTTCATTGGCACGCTCCAGCACCATGGCTTCTATTTCCTCCCGCCCTACGGTAATTTCTTCCAGAATTTCCAGTTCCTCGAGGTAGGCCTCGTAAACTTCCGGGGTGCGGTTGGTTGATCTTACCAAATCCAATAGCAGGTGACTGGCCACGGCATTACGGGTTTCCCCGTCGAGTATGTCATCGAGTCGCGATTGCCCGGATTGTTCATCCCGCAAACGGATAAAGAATTGAAGGGGGTCTGTGATCTGCCAGCGAGCGTAAGTGTCTACGTGCATAAATCGCTTGTCCTGGGTGGGGATCTGGTTGGGATCGCCGTCCCATTTCAGGTAACGTTTGTCAAAGAACTGGACTTTCTGGATAATGGGAGCTTTGAAATTAATCCCGGGATTCACTCTCGGACCCCCAACCGGCTTCCCGAACTGGGTGACAATGGCCTGCTGGGTTTCGTCCACGATATAAATACTGCTGCTTGCCAGGATGAACACGACAATGGCAGTGATGATTATGGCGGTATATCTTTTTTTCATGACTGATTGTTTTTTTCCTGGGTGTAAACCAGGTAAATGTCTAATATGGGGTTGTATGTGCTTTCAGATTAACCAAATGTCTGAGGGCATCCGGGATTTTATTTGTCCAGTTGTCTGACACCGTCAAGGTTCAGCAGTGGCAGCACATTGGTGCCATTTTCATCAATGATCACCTTGTTTCCGATTAGGGGGAGCAATCGTTCCATGGTTTCCAGGTAGATCCGCTTTTGGGTCACCTCGGGCGCCCTGATGTACTCCGTATACAGGGAGTTGAAGCGGTCTGACTCTCCCGTGGCACGGTTTACCCTGCTCAACGCATAACCCTCGGCCCGTTGTATGGTTTCCTGGGCTTCCCCGCGTGCCCGCGGAATAACACGGTTATACTCCGATTCTGCCTGGTTGATGAGGGTTTCCCTTTCCTGCTGGGCTTCGTTTACCGCGTTAAAAGAGTCCTTCACGGGGTCAGGTGGATTCACATCCTGTAGCACCACCTGGTCAATACGGATGCCGTTTTCGTATTCATCACACATGCGCTGGAGCAAAACTTCGACACTCGTAGCGACTTCCTGCCTCCCCACCGTGAGTACCTCGTTGACGGTGCGGTCTCCCACGATTTTCCGCATGGCGGCCTCTGACATGTCGTGGAGGGCATTTTCCGCCTCTCTGACCCTGAAGAGGTAATCAAAGGAGTTGACAATGCGGTATTGTATCACCCATTCCACATCTGCCAGGTTAAGGTCACCTGTAAGCATCAGTGATTCATCACGGTATTCGTCCTTTGCATAGCGGGTTTGGACACCGGCTTCAATGGTGCGAAAGCCGAACTCTTGTTTTAGCTGGCGTTGTACGGGGATCTTGTAAAGCTTTTCCAGTCCGAATGGGGCGATAAAGTTCAGCCCCGGCTGCAGGGTACGGTTGTACTTTCCAAACATCAGTACCACGCCTTCCTTTTCCGGGCCGATGGTTTTTACCGAGGTGGCCAGGGCGATCAGCACGATCAGCCCGATGATCACCTGTTTACTGTTTTTCCTAAGCTTCTCAAGCGTTTGCCTGAGTTGCAGTTCCTGTTCGTTCATGTTGATTGGTTGAATTTATACCGATCCCAAATCAAAAACTTTTCAGTTTCTGAGGATTAAAGGTAATGGAATTTATACAGGACCCGGTCAGGAGATCGCTTTTCTCTGCTTTCCGAAACGGAGGTATTCCTCATTGTCCAAAATCTCTTCCAGGGCTTCAATAACCCGACAGACTTCTTCAAAGGTATTATAAAGCGCTACGGGCGCGATGCGGATGGTATCCGGCGCCCTGAAGTCCGGAATGATGCCACGGGCCTTCAGTGCTTCATTGATGCGGAGCGCCTCGTCAGGATGGGTCAGGGCGATATGGCCGCCGCGCCGGTGCGGATCTTCAGGAGTGGCTATCGAGAAGTTGTATGGAGGAACATCAAGTTTACCGTGGAACAGTTTGAGGAAAAAGCCGGTCAGCTGCAGGGATTTTTCCCGGATCCGTTCAATCCCCGCTTCCTGCATAAGTTTTACAGAGCCTTCCATGGTGGAGGCCCCCAGAATGCCCGGCGAGGAGATCTGCCAGCCTCCGGCGTTTTCTGCATGTTCGAAATTAAGTGACATGTCGAACTGCTTTTCTTTGATGTAACCGAACCAGCCTGCCATGAGGGGCTCTTTGCCGAAGTGTTTTTCATTGACATAAAGGAAGGCCGTGCACCCAGGGCCTCCGTTGAGGTATTTATAGCTGCAGAAGGTAGCAAAGTCCACACCCCAGCGATTGAAATGGTGGGGGACGGCTCCGGCGGAATGGCTGCAGTCAAACCCGATGGGGATGCCGCGCTTATGTGCTTCTTGTGTAAGATACTCTATATCGAGCAGTTGCCCACTTGCATAGAGCACCGAAGGAAGCCATACCAGGGCCACCTCGTCGGTCATCATTGAAACGATGCGGTCTTCATCCAGGGTTTTTCCGTTATCGCTCCGGGCAAGCAAAAGCTCCCGATCCGGATCCAGCTCTTTTTGCTTGATCTGCCCTTTCAGTGCATAGGTGTCGGAGGGGAAATTCAGTTCATCGGCCAGGATCCTGGTGCGTTTCCCTTTGGGCTGGTAGAAGGAGGAGATCAGGGCATGGATGTTCACGGTGGTGGTTCCCGAGAAAATCAGCTCCCCGGGTGCGGCGCCCACCAGGGGAGAGGCCATCTCACCAATGTGTTCGGCAAAATAAAACCATGGGCGTTCTGCATCCATCCAGCCTTTAATTCCCAGGGTTTTCCATTCGTTCAGTACCCGTAACAGGGATTTCTCGGCGTCTTTGCTGAGCAGCCCGAGGGAGTTGCCGTCTACATAAATCGTGTTATCAGGAATATGGAACCGTTGGCGGAAATCCGCAAGCGGGTCTTTGTGATCCAGGTCGCGGGCGATGTTAAGTGGGTTTCTCATAGGTTAGTCGGGGGCTGCGCCCCCTTTGGTTAACGGGGGCTGCGCCCCCTTGGTTGACGGGTGCTTCGCACCCTTTGGTTGACGGGTGCTCCGCACCCTTGGTTGACGGGTGCTTCGCACCCTTGGTTGACGGGTGCTCCGCACCCTTGGTTACTAACGTTTGATCCCTTTGGGATCGACCCCTGCCCGTGTGAACCAGGAACCTGCCTGCTTCATACTATGGTTATGGGCTAATCCCCCATATCTCATCCGTGAGAACCAACAACCAGCTAACCAACAACTACATCGGCCGTTTACCAGCCCATCGGCAGCTCCCCCTTTCCTCATCCCATGAGAACCAACAACCAGCTAACCAACAACTACATCGGCCGTTTACCAGCCCATCGGCAGCTCCCCCTTTCCTCATCCCATGAGAACCAACAACCAGGGGGGCGCAGCCCCCGTCAAATTGCTGATTCAAATTGCTTGAGAAAACGGAGGTCGTTCTCAAAGAACATCCTGAGATCTTTGACCTGGTAAAGGTTCATGGCGATGCGTTCGATTCCCATCCCGAAGGCAAAGCCTGAGTATCTGTTGCTGTCGATGCCGCAGTTCTCAAGTACATTGGGGTCGACCATGCCGCAGCCCATTACCTCGATCCAGCCGCTGTACTTGCAAATGGTGCATCCGGGCCCCCCGCAAATGTTGCAGGAAACATCCATCTCCGCGGATGGTTCGGTAAACGGGAAGAACGACGGGCGCAGGCGGATTTGTGTGTCTTCGCCAAACATTTCCCGGGCGAAATACAGCAAAGTCTGCTTCATGTCGGCGAAGCTCACCCCTTCATCAATATAGAGGCCTTCAACCTGGTGAAAGATACAATGGGCCCTTGCAGAGATCGCTTCATTGCGAAACACCCTTCCGGGTGATATGGTCCGGATCGGGGGTTGCTGGTTTTCCATGACCCTCACCTGCACAGAAGAGGTATGGGTACGCAGGGCAATATCCGGATTGGTCTCTACAAAAAACGTATCCTGCATATCACGCGCAGGGTGCTCTTCCGGGAAGTTCAAAGCACTGAAATTGTGCCAGTCATCCTCAATCTCCGGACCTTCGGAAATTACAAAGCCAATTCTTTCAAATATTTTGTTGATGCGGTTTCTGACCACAGACAGCGGGTGACGGGAGCCGATGGGGTTAAAGCGGGCCGGCATGGTCATATCGGGCCGCTGTGTGCCTCCGCTTTCATCACCGGCAGCCAGCCTGTCTTTTTCCTCGTTGATCTTTTCGGTGGCAGTCTGTTTGAGCTGGTTCAGGCGCATCCCCACTTCTTTCCGGCTTTCAGGGTCAACCGACTTAAAATCTTTGAATAATGCCGGGATCTCTCCTTTTTTGGAAAGCATTCTTACCCGGAAAGCCTCCGCTTCCTCTATGGTTTTTGCACTGAAACTTCTTACCTCTTTCAGCAGGGCATCAATCTTGTCAATCATAGTTTTTGTTTCTTTATTCAATCACTTCCATACTGACAATAGACACATCCTCCAGGGGGCGGTCTCTATCGTCGGTTTCCATGGCGGCAATGCGTTCTACCACTTCCATCCCTTCAATGACCTGACCGAATACCGTGTAGGCATTGTCCAGATGAGGGGTTCCTCCTGTGGTGGTATAGATCTCCCGCTGTTCTTCATTGAGGTCCAGGTCTCTTTCTTCGGCCATCTGGCTGAGGCCTTCTTCGCTGAAGACTCTTCCCTGTACGATATAGAATTGTGATCCGGAAGATGCCCTCTCCGGATTTCTCTGATCGCCCTGCCGGGCTGCGGCCAGCGCTCCTTTTTGGTGGTAGATGCCCGGTACGATTTCAGCTGGGATGGTATATCCCGGGCCGCCTGATCCCAGGGGTTCACCGGGAACGGCATCTCTGCTCATCGGATCACCGGCCTGAATCATAAAATGCTCAATAACCCGGTGAAAAAGCACGCCGTCATAAAAATCTTCTTCTATCAGTGACAGGAAATTATCTCTGTGCTGTGGTGTTTCGTCATAAAGTTTTACGGTGATGTCACCCATTGTGGTTTCCATCCTTACGTGGATAGCTGATGCATTCTCATTGTTGGATCCGTTGCCGGAATTGGCGCAGGCGGTAAATACAAAAAGGCCTGTAAGAAGCGCAATGGCGAATGATTTTTTGTTCGGGCTTTCCATTGTTGATTGTATTGATTTTGAGGATGCCAAAGTTACATATAATGATGGTATCAGGCAATAATAAATAACGCCGGGGTGTTCGCCCCGGCGCAAAGGAATCATGTCTGTACTATTTATTAATTGAAAGAGGGGTTGGCCCAGGAAAGGGGTAGCATCAGTTGCTTTTGTGGCGACTTACTTTTCAGCCTCCCGTTATAATTTCCTTCCACTCTCAGTCCCATTTTTTTAAAAAAGTTTACTGAGGCTTCGGAGCATACGGGGGTATTGAGTTCTACCCTGAATACATCGTGATGTTTCTGCTCTATTTCGCCAAACAACCAACTTACCAGGCTTGTTTCCTGGCCGTCGGGATAACAGCCGGAGCCGGAGAAAAAAGAAAACTCTTTGAGAAGATCATCTTCACCAGGACTCTCCTTGCCATTGGTGTGATAATAGTGTACTTCGCCAATAAGTGCCACCTCGTCCCGGTTGTTCTCCACCACGAGCATATTCCCTTTTTTTATGGCCTTGTCAACAAACTCCTCCAAAAAGCATTCAGGAACGATGGAGGCATTCAGCAGCTTCTTTTCCCTGGTGATGGTTTCCAGGAAGAGCCTGTAAATATCCTTTCTGTCAGTATATTTTGCCGTCCGAATTTTATAATGATTGTTCATGGGTGCGTGGTTTTGTGCATTAAGACCTGACATCATTTTTAAAGAAACTGAAACAGTTGTTTAAAAAATTGATTTTCAGAGAATTAATCACATTGCAAATATGGGAAAACTATTTCGTTACAAAAACTTTTTCATGTTAAAAATCATCAATGCCTTATTTAAAACCACTGGTTTAGGTTTCAAATGGTTGATCCGACCTGTAAAATGCTAACCAGTAACCCGCTTATAATTACCAGGCGGAGCAGGTAAAATCCAAGTTTCAGCCTCCTGTTCTCCTGTCCTTCCCGGCTGTCCTGGTCTGACCATTGCGGGCTGTGTTCTGTGGCAGGTTTTATGTAATTCAGTTCGTTCATTGATGGTTATGTTCGAGGTTAGTTGTTGGTTCTCATGGCCTGGGGTTCTTAAGGGGTTGCCTGAGAGCGTTGGACGAGTCTGGCAGGTTGTTGGTTTTTGGGTTCAGGGTTCTGGCTTTGTGCTATTCTCATACAGCATAAATTGTACCAAAGGACACTGCTTTAGAAGGAATAGTTCAAAGATGTGAAAAGTCCGGCACCGGTTTCTGCAAAAATGGTGTCTCCCCCGCCAAAAAAGAGTTGACCGACAAACTGGAAATCCAGGTTGGCGGCCACTGAATAGTTTACCTGGGGCATTAAAAAAGCGGCGTTGGTATCGGGAAGGACCATTGCAGAAAGTCCTCCGCTGAATATTGGCGAGAAAGAGTGATCGGCACTAATTGTAATTGCATACTTTGAGAACATAATGTTGTCAGGACGAAGGGGTTGGGTAATCTGTGTCACTTCCACCGGCTTTCTTTCATGCCCGCCATTATACAGAAATTCCACCACACCGAATGTGCCGTTGGAAAACATGTAATCCAACCCGGCGGCTATAACCAGGTTCGCTCTTTCCACGTTCTCCTGTTGTGCCGTGATCTCCTGTTGTTCCAGGTCGTAAAACCATGTGGCCTCGCCCTTGAAGCCGGCTCCCCTGATATGACCGGCCCATCCGCCTCCCACGGCAAGGCGGTTTTTGAAATATCCGGCAATGCTTTGAATGTCAAATCCCCTGGTGTTAAACACATATTTTGCCGCGGCTACCATATCTTTTGCTTCTCTGGCAGGGTTTACGGCCAATTCAATATTGGAAAGATGACTGATGTAGTGTTGTATCCTGAGGGCATCGGCTCCGGGACGTTCTTCGTAATCGAAATCAAAAAATGAGTAAGTGTTGAACAGGTCGTTTGGGTTGGATACCAGGTTGATGCCCCAGTTGATCCGTTGCCGTCCGGCCCTGACGCGCCAGTTTTCAGTGCGCCAGCTCATGTAGATCCGATCCAATTCTGTATGGCCGATCCAGCGGTCATCCGACAGCCATACCCATGACATGTCAAGCAACCCGTCATCCTGAGCGAAAAAACCTTCAACGCCCGGGAAATATTCATACATCTCATTATAAATCAGCCTGTTGCGCCCTTCAATAGTCAGATCTGCGGCATCAGAGATCCCCCACATGAAATTGAGCCGGTTATGGATAAGTCCATTGAACGCAGGATTGGAAAAATCTTTGTCCAGCTGAAGGCCGGGCATGGCCTTAACGTAGCCGCGCAGTCTGACAGGAGAGTCATTGCCGGAAGGCTGTGCGAACAGGCTCTGAGCAGTTAATGTGGTTAGAATCAGAATGGTAATCAGATACTTCATGGTGAGTTGGTTAGTTGTTGGTTCTCATGGGATGAGTGATGGGGAAGCTGCCAGTGGTTTGGTAAACGGCCCGGGCAGTTGTTGGTTGATGGTTCTCATGGGTGGACTGATGGGACAGCTGTCGGTGGTTTGGTAAACGGTTCAAGTGGTTGTTGGTTTTATGGCTAATTTATTCATGGCGGACGGCGTCGGCGGGTTCTAATCTGGTGGCCTTTCTTGCGGGGTAGATGGCGGCCAGGATGGCAAAGACGACAACCATGGCGGTTACTTTCAGGTAATATATGGCGTCCAGCTCAGGGTAAATGAATGGCGAAAAACCAAAGTCGCGCAAGGCTTCCCCGCCAATAGATGATAGGTTCATCCCGCGTTGCTGTAGAAAGCTGACCAGCATGAAAGATGCGGTCAGCCCTGCCGCTCCGCCTGTCAGCGAAAGCAAAATGGTTTCCAGTACCACCATAGAAAACACACGTATCCGTTTCATGCCGATTGACATGAGCATGCCCAGTTCACGGGTGCGCTCCAGAACTGACATCAAAATGGTATTCAGGATGCCGAAAGCCACTCCCAGTAAGATGATTGCCGTGATCATCAGCAGGCTTTTTTCGGTAATCTCTGCCACGAATTCCAGGTCGGGTGCCAATTCCCCCCATGTCCTTACACTTAAATCCGGGTATTGCTGTCTCAGGGTTTTTGCAATATCTTCGAGCAGGTCTTCCTGCTGCAGCGAAAGAGCTATTTCGGTAAAGATCTGTTCTTTGCCGATTATTTCTTTGATGTCATTGGATTTGACAAAGATTGTTCCCCTCTCAAAAGATGTTGCGGTAGCCTGAAATATTCCTTCCACCCGGAATGAAGCATTTATGAGTTCCCCTTCTGTGTCCTGAAAGGTGAGTACGATGCGTGATCCGACACTGCTCTGCATGTCTTCGGCGAGTTCCCTGCCTATTATTATGGAGGGCAATCGCCCCTCTTCGGTGAAATAGGTCCCTTCTACGATCTGTTCATCAAAATGGGTGGTCTTGATTTCCCGGCTGGGGATGACACCCGTTATTTTTACACCGGCCGTAAGATGAGGTGAGGCTGCCATTCCATCCAGGCAGGTTCTTTCAGCAACTGATTGTATGCCTGGAATCCTCCGGACTTCTCTTGCAATACGCTGTGCATCCGGAATTTGGTATTTTAAATTCCGGTCGGCAATGAAATCCGGGTGATGCAGCTGAATGTGGGATAGCTGTTTTTCAATGTTTTCCTTAACGGTTTTGTTCATTAGCCCCATATAGGTCGCTGATATGAAATTTCCACCGGTGAGTCCCAGGGCGATGGCCACCATGATCACAAGACTGCGTTTTTTGTTCCGCCATATGTTCCGCCACGCTATTTTAAATAATATCCACATCTGTTTTATCCGTTGTCATCGTTTGTTAACTTCTTGCCGCATCCAGTACATCCATCACGAAAATTTTGCGCATTGAAAAAAGGCCAATGAATAGAGTGATCCCGAAAACAATGAATCCCTGGGTGATGAATATGCCGGGACTCATGCTAAACCTGAACACCGGTTCCATGCCGAAGCTATACATGTAATCAGCCATCTCGCCTGATAACCTGATGGGGAAGCGGTGAAAAAAATAAATCAGGGGAATGCCGGCCGCGACCCCGGCGACTATTCCGAGAAGACCGATGATCACTGTTTCGATAAGGGTGACAATGGCCAGCTTATAGCGCTTCATTCCAAGGGAAAGCAGGATCCCGAACTCACGCATCCGCTCATACAGCATGGTGAGGATGGTTCCGAAAATGCCAAATCCGACAATAATGTAAAATACCCAGGCGATCAGGTTGTATACCAGGTGTTGCATTTCCATCAGGTCCACCATATCCGGGACAAGCTCTTTCCATGTCCGGACGGCAAACCACTCATCATCAAGTTCCTGCTGGATTTGTGCTGCCAGTTGACTGATCTGGTCCTTCCTTTCAGTCATAATCAGCAGGTTGGTGAGACGGTTGCCGGCAGCGAAATACCACTGACCGACCTCAAGGGGCAGATACACCATGGTGTTGTTTTGCTCCGGCAGGTTAAATTCTATGATGCCTCCTACCTTGAATTTGCCGGTGGCGCTCATGGCCTGAAACCCCTGGCCGATCAGCACAAGGGTGTCGCCAATGTTAAGGTCGAGCAAGTCTGCCAGGCCGGCCGCCACCACCGCGTATTCATCGCCTTTGCCGAACATCTCGCCCTGTACCATATTCCCTGAAAGATCCCTTAATTGATCTTCCTGTTCGGGCACAATGCCGTTGACCATGGCCGGTCTTGTGGAGATATCTTTTGCGGCCAGGGAAAACCCCCTGATTCGCGGAACCGTATATTTGATCTCATCCTCAAATTTCGCGAGGGCTTCATGAACCTCTTCCCCATACTCAAAAATATGGTCCATGGAGGGTTCTTCAAGGTACTTGGCATCCTGTACCTGTAAATAGCCGGTGTCCTGGCGGATCATTGACTCTGTGAATTGCTCCTGAAACCCGCCCATGTAGGATAACAAGGCCACAGCCAGCAAATATGTGAAGAGTACGGAGCTGACCGTGATCAGGGTACGGCGTTTGTTTCGCCAGAGGTTGCGCCAGGCAAATGTAAAAAGGATGGCCATAGGTCAGTCTCTTTCAACAGTTTCGTCTTTATCTACTGCGCCGTCAACCAGGGTTATTACACGGCGTGCCCGGTCAATCACCCGTTGGTCGTGGGTGGAAAAAATCAGGGTAATGTTTTCTTCTTTATTGAGGCGCGCCATGATATCCAGCAGGTTAAACGCCGATTCGGTGTCGAGGTTGGCTGTGGGTTCATCGGCAAGGACAAAGTCTGGTTTGGATGCAAGGGCCCTTGCCACAGCCACGCGTTGTTGCTGGCCACCAGATAGTTTATTGGGCCGTATATCCAGCTTGTCGCCGAGTCCAACCTGTTCCAGCATTTCTTTGGCCCTCCTGTTCATTTCCTCTTTAGGCCGTTTCTGCAACAGCATAATAAATGAAACATTCTCGGTGGCGGTAAGTACAGGAATCAGGTTATAGGCCTGGAAAACAAAACCAATGTGTTTCAGGCGAAAATCAAACAATTGACTTTCTGTCATGGACGCAATGTCTGCATCATCAATAATTACCTTGCCTTTGGTCGGTTTATCCAGGCCTCCGACCACATTCAGGAACGTGGTTTTGCCGCTTCCGGACGGACCGACAATGGCTGTAAACTCTCCCTCCTTGAACTCCAGGCTGATATCTTTCAGCGCTTCCACCGGGACAGCTGTGTTTGTATAGGTCTTTGATAAACCGGTTGTTTTGATAACAGTTTTCATCTAGGGGTTATTTTGGTTGTTGGTTTGTCGGTTGTTGGCTCTCATGGGCAAGGTGCGGGGAGGCTGCCAATGGTTTGGGAAACGGCTTATGTGGTTGCCGGTTTGTTGGTTTTCATGGGCAAAGTGCAGGGAGGCTGCCAGTGGTCTTGTAGATGGGCCGGGTGGTTGTTGGTTAACTGGGTTCATTGTTCAGGGGCTATGGGTTATGGGTTGATTTGGGTGAGGTTTTGGGTAGAGAAAAAATCTTCGGAAATGTCAATGTTGAAATCCGCATTGTGTGTGGTAATGACGGTTCGCTGATTTTCCTCTTCAGCGGGAACCACTTCCATAACTGCAGGAAGGGTGCGACCGCCCAAGGAGGTGAATTCTCTGAAATAAATGGTGTTTACAAGATTGTCACGCTCATCGTAATTTTCAGTACGGGCCGGAAGCATGTATTCTTTGGCAATGTAATGTATCGATTTTTCGTATACCACAGGGTTGTCTGGTTTCGGAGTCAGCTCAATGACATAACACAGATGACCGTCCACTTCTTCTTCACCCAGCAGTTCATGGGTGTAGTCGTCAGTCAGTGAACTTGCATTCACCACGTCGTCATTTGTAAAGTCAGATCCCATCCATGACTGAGACATCATGGAGGGTGGCATTTTGACGGTGCGGTCAATGTTCGGCTGATAGTTCCATATCTGGTTGCCTCTTTTTAGAAATGCCGTGCCTTCATCCCGGGCGGGGGCGGTTATGTAGACCAGGGAGTAATCCTCGCCCAGGGCCCAGGAGCGCATGCTTACCTCGCGTGTATACCTGGGCCGCTCGATTGTCATGCTCATCTCGTTGTAGGAAGCGTCGCCACGCATGTTCTGTTCAACTTCCCGCATGATCTCCTTCGGATTCTGCGCAGACAGGGAAAGTGACATCAGCATGGTTGCAAAGAGGATTATTGTATTTTTCTGGATAATTTTCATTGTTATCATGGGAGTGGTTTTTATTTTTTTTTTGACTTTTCTTCCCACCGCTTGAGCATCGCCGGAAATTCTTCAATAAAAAAGCTGTAAAACTCAATGGCTTCCTGTAACCATTGTGCAGCGTTATCTTTATGACCGGACCGCAGGCTGAGCCCTTTTTTAAACATGTTGTTCATGATCTTCATCATCTCCAGCCGTTCAGAAAAATAGGCCCCCCAGTCCATGTCAGGAGACAGCATATAATAGGTTTTTCGCTCACCGGGGATTGTCAATGGCTTGACAAAGCCAATGTGCAATAACATCTTCAGGTTGGTACTGATGGAGCTTTTTGAGGCTTTCAGTGCCTCAGTGAATTCACTGAATGACACTTTATCCCTGTCGGTGACCATCAGGTAACCCAGGATTCTGCCAGACATTCTGGTTACGCCCAGTTTCTCAAACAGCAATCCGTTGTCTTCTATAAAATGTTCTTTTTCAGTATGGGATGACATAATTAATATGGTTAATCGTGGCTTCGCCACCCAGGTTTGTCGGCGGCCTGGCCCCTTCCGGTCAGACGGCGCTTCGCACCTTCGGTTAACGGGGGCTTCGTACCCCTCTGGTTGTTGGTTCGCAAGGGCGGCTTGATGGGAAAGCTGCCGATGGCTTGTCAGATGGCCGAAGCGGTTGTTGGTTAAATGGTGTGGTATGTCTTTGGTTTGGTGAATATTCTTTCAATTCAGGCATGTTTCTGCGGACAAAATTAATAGGTTTTTTTGGTTCGGTCAATACCGAAATAAAAAATAACAAAAAAATAAGGTTTTGGACTTTGGGGGGGGGGGTAGGTCATGGAAAGTCGGTGAGGTTTATAGACTGGACGGAGGATGGAGGTTAGAGGTGGGGGGGGGGGGCATAAGGGAAAAGGGAGAGGGGAGAGGGGGGAGGGGTTGATGGGTGCGTGTCTGGGGCTTACTTAGTGATCACCCGATTGAGGGCGGTGGCGAACTGCGGGTATTTGATTTCCAGGTCGGGGCGGGTTTCAAGCGGGCTCACCCGAGCCCCCTCATCTTTGTTTTCGCCTGTTCCGGTCGCTTGTACCGGTTCCGGGTGG
>CAYXEH010000015.1:0-19322 GCA_964463915.1 uncultured Bacteroidales bacterium
AACATTTTTGCGCAAGAAGGGGCCAACCAACTGGTGGTTGCCGGCAATGTAAGGGAGGTAATGGATGATTTGAAGGCTAAAATGCCCCCGGGCTGGAGCGCTACGGTAACTTCCGACAACACCCATCATATACGCAGGGATCTCATGAGGGTAAGCTACCGCATGGTGTTTTCATTTGTAATATTAATGCTTTTCGTAGCCATTGTTACGCGCAAATCAAGGTACTTGCTGATGATACTTGCCACGGTTCTGGCCAACCTGGCCATAGCCATCATACTTTACCGCTGGCTGGGAATAGAAATACACCTTTACTCACTGGCAGGTATCACGGTTTCATTCGGGATGATGATCGACAACAGCATTGTAATGATTGAGCACATGCGCACAAGGGGCAACCAGAAAGCCTTTCTGGCCATCCTGGCGGCAACGGCTACCACCATTGGAAGCCTGTCGGTGATTTTCCTTTTGGGACGCGACCAGCAATTACAGTTCCGTGACTTTGCCATGGTGGTGATGGTTAACCTCTTCGTGTCGTTGGGCATAGCTCTGTTCTTTATCCCATCGCTGTTTAAGGTATTTAAGCTGGAGGTCAGGAAAGCGCAGAAATCGTATAAACTTTCCCGGATACAGGTAAGGATCTGGCAGACATACCTTTGGTTCGTGGTTGCCTCCCGCCGTAGGCGGTGGATCAGCCTGGTGGTATTCCTGCTTATTTTTGGCATACCATTGCACATGCTGCCTTCGAAAGTTGATGGCACTTCCTTGGCCGCTGATGCGTATAACAAGACCATAGGCGGCAGGTTTTACCAGCAATCGCTCAGCAAACCGCTTGAAGTTGCCCTGGGAGGCACTTTCAGGCTGTTTTCCAGGTATGTTTTCGAAAGGTCTTACTTCTCCGACCCTGAACGCACCACCTTGAGCGTAACAGCCTCAATGCCAGATGGTGCTACCCTCGAACAGATCAACCGGGCCGTAATGCAGATGGAAGATGAACTTAGCCGGTATGAGGAAATAGATCAGTTCCGCACCAGTATAAGCTCGCGCACCCAGGCCAGGATTACCATTAGTTTTAAGCCAGCATACGAAAAGGGGGTTTTTCCGCACATTCTGAAAAACACCCTGATTCAGAAAGCCATAAGCATTGGGGGTGCCGAATGGGGTGTGTATGGTGTGGGCCAGGGTTTCAGCAACCGGCTGGGTGGTGGTATTGGAGGAAGAGCCATTACGCTTACCGGATACAACTACGATATTCTTTACCGGTATGCCGAAATATTGACGGTAAGGGCCAGGCGAAACTCCCGGGTTTCCCAGACAACCATTACCGGTGGCGATTCGTGGGGCAGTACTTCCCTTATGGAGTTCTACATGGACGCCAACCCGCGCAGCCTTGCCGCAGCCAACCTTACATTGGCACAGGTGCACAGCCAGCTTGAACAACTCGTAATGAGCCGGTCGGCCAATACCGTTTACGTGCACAATCAACCCGTGGCGATAAGGTTGGTGCCAGACCAGCATATGGAATACAACCTGTGGGACCTGGAGCACAGACCATTGTTTGTAAACAACCAGTTCTTAAAACCAGGGGGGCTGTTGAGCCTGAGCAAGAGAGCAACAGGCAACAACATCTACAAGGAAAATCAGCAATACCACATCAGGTTCAACTTTACTTTTCTGGGCCCTCCGGCACTTGAAACCAGGACAACCAGAGAGCTGACAGAGTTTATCAATCAACAAATGCCCATAGGGTTTTCCGCGCATACACCCCAGTTTGGATGGAGCCAAGAAAAGCAAAACTACTTCCGCCTGATACTCCTTGTTGTGGTTATCATATTCTTTGTTTGCTCCATATTGCTGAACTCGCTGTCGCAACCCCTGGCGGTGCTGTCGCTGGTTCCTTTTTCCTTTTCGGGATTATTCCTCACCTTTTACCTTTTCAACCTGAACTTTGACCAGGGAGGATGGGCTTCGTTCATATTGCTCAGTGGCCTGGCAGTCAATGCAGGGCTTTACATTCTGAATGACTACAACAATATGATCAGGGAAACGGCCAATCCCGATCAGACCAGGACTTACCTGAAGGCATTCAGGCACAAGGTCACCCCGGTATTGCTTACCATCCTTTCCACAATAATTGGCCTTATCCCCTTCGTGGTGGGAACCCGTGAGCCTTTCTGGTTCGCCTTTGCCGCCGGTACTATCGGGGGTTTGGTATTCAACCTGATAGGTATTTTTATCCTCTTCCCGGCTTTTGCCAGTTTGAGAACTGGTACCGGAGAATAAGATTATCTTTTTAATTCGCGTTAATAATTATAAAACCAATGTTCTTTATTACCTTTATACTGAATTTAAACAACAGAATTGAAACCCGCATTATTGAATCCTGAATCCAGTTTCCCATAGAAAGATGGTTCACACCAATTTTACGTATTTCAATTTAATTATTCAACTCAATCAAATTACATTTTATGAAAACTGGAATTGTAAAATTCTTTAATGACCTTAAAGGATTTGGATTTATCAAAGATCACGAAACAGAAGAAGAATTTTTCGTACATGCCTCTGGCCTGATTGATCAGATCAGAGAAGGCGACGAAGTAACCTTTGAACTGATCGAGGGCAAAAAAGGTATGAATGCTGCAAATGTAAAATTGGCATAACGCATATTTTTCATCCTGTCACAGAGGTCTTAACAGACAAAAAGCCTCTCACTATCAAGTGAGGGGCTTTTTTTTAAGTGACTCCGCCAGGATTCAAACCTGGAACCTTCTGATCCGTAGTCAGATGCTCTATTCAATTAAGCTACGGAGCCGTTTGCGGTTGCAAATATAAGGATTTTTTTATTTTCTCCTAAAGGATTTATCCGGATTTCTCAGCCGATTTGGGGATGATCTTTTTGCCTGAGTGGGTAACCGATTGGAATGCTTGCTGGTACCCGGCATAGGAATGATTTTGCCCCATGGTGCGTAGTATGCGGATCCGTTCATCCAGCGGGGGATGGGTGCTGGAAAGGTTACGCATACGACTGCCTTTGGGTTTCAGCGGATTGGCAATGTACATGGGGGCCATGGATTTATCGGCCACCTTCAGGTCTTCGGTAGAGCCTTTGATTTTTTCAAGCGCAGATGCCAGCCCCTCCGGATAGCGGGTAAGCCGGGCTGCCGAGGCATCGGCAAGGTATTCTCTTTTTCGTGATACCGCCAGGTAGAGCATCCGGATGGCAATTGGGGCCAGGATGGCAAATGCCAGGGCCAGGACCACCATGATGATGTTGCCTTTGCCGCGGCTACCGCCGCCTCCTGAGCGACGCATCCCACCGAACATCATGCTTCGGAGGTACAATTGCGACAGGATGGCCACGGTTCCCACCATGATGGTTGCCAGGGTCATATATCTGATGTCGCGGTTCAGGATGTGGGAGATTTCGTGGGCGACAACCCCCTGCAGTTCGTCACGGCTCATCATGTTGATCAGTCCGGTAGTAACCGCTACTACGCTTTTGTTGGGGTTCATCCCGGTGGCAAAGGCATTGGGGGCCGGGTCATCGATCACGTACACCTCAGGCATGGCCGGCATGCCGGCAGCCAGGCGCATTTCTTCCACAATGTTGTAAAGCTGGGGATAGTCGTCAGGGCCTATTTTATGGGCATTGTTCATCCGCAGCATGATCTTTTTGCCCGAAGAGAAGGCCACGATCAGCAGAATAAAATACAGTACAAAGGCGATGATGATCCCGGCAAAGCCTCCCTCGGGGTCAACGGCCGACCCGATGACGTATCCCAGCAATACCAGTACCACACCCATCAGTATGAGCAGCAGCATGGATTTCTGCTGGTTTTTTCGAATGATTTCCCACATAATAAATATTCAGTTAAAAGGATACATTGGGCACCTGACGCTCCGCTTCACTCTCGAGTTCAAAATACTTCTCTTTGTTGAACCCGAACAAAGAGGCGGTGATATTGGAGGGGAACACTTCAATTTTGTTGTTGAAGAACAGCACCTGGTCGTTGTAGTTCTGGCGGGCGAAAGAAATTTTGTTTTCCGTGGAGGTGAGTTCTTCCTGAAGGGAGAGGAAGTTCTGGTTGGCTTTCAGGTCGGGATAGTTTTCCACGGCCACCTTCAGTTGCCCCAGGGCCGAGCTCAGCTTTCCTTCTGCCTGGGCCCTTTCAGAAATGTCAGTGGCTTCCATGGCCTGGGCACGCATGCGGGTGATGTTCTCCAGGGTTTCTTTTTCATGCTTCATATAGCCCTTGACCGTTTCGATCAGATTCGGGATGAGGTCGTGGCGGCGCTTTAACTGGACGTCGATCTGCGACCAGGCATTCTTGACCTGGTTTCTCAGCCTGATCAGGCGGTTGTACATGCTGATGAAGGACAGTACCAGCACAACGGCCAGTGCAATGACAATAATGGTTGTGGTTGACATGGCGATTCAATTTTGTTTTCGCAAAGATAACAATATCGTTTGCTTGCCCGGTATTTTTCCGGATGACTGCGACGGTCCGGTCCCGGATGACTGCGGCGGTCCGGTCCCGGGTGACTTTGGTGGTGCGGTTCCAGATGACTGTGGCAATCCGGTCCCGGGTGACTGCGACAGTCCGGTCTTGCATCAACCGGAAAATATGTCCTGCAGGTTTTGCGCGAATTGCTTAATTTAGCTTTGTTGTTTAACTTATTGATGAAACCCAATGGAACAAGTTGATTTTGCCATAGGTGCCAAAGTGGAGCACCCCAAATTTGGGGAAGGAATTGTTACCAAAAAGACCCTGACCACCACCCGGGTGTTTTTTCTCCATAAAGGAGACAAGGAGATTGCCAACAGTTATCTTGATTTGAAGCTCATTGAGGATTCCCACGCCGAATCGGGTGAGGGTGGTGGTGGCGGACAGATCAGCCTGGCAGACCTGGAAAAAGTATTTTCCAGTGTGTTGAGGCGGTATGCCGACTTCCCCGAACTGGTTGAATTGGGTGACCGCTGGAAAAGGGGGATGCTGATTCTGAAGCCGGGGTCGGCCGAACTTAAACCCAAGGAAATTCCCATTGACATGTTTTTCAAGAAGATCGTGCTGGTCCGCGACCGCCTGAGGGTCCTGGAGCAACGCATCAACGGGAACGAAAAGCTCAGCGAAGAAGAAAAGGTGAACCTCCAGCAATACATTACCAGGATCTATGGGTCACTGACCACGTTCAATGTATTGTTCAAACATAAGGAGCAATATTTTGTGGGTGAGCGGGGGGAGTCCTGAATCTCCTTGTCAGATCTGTTTTTTGACGACCACTTTCTGTTTCCACCTGCCGGTGCGGTAATAGGTATAAGCGGCGATCAGCCCGAAAACCCATGCAACCGGAATTCCCCACCAAATGCCTTCCGCACCGAACTGACCGGATAAAAAATGGGCAGCGGGAATGCGCAGCAGCCATAGTGAGACCAGTGTAATAAACATGGGAATAATGGTGTCGCCTGCACCGCGCATTACCCCGTTGATGACAAACATGGCGGAAAAAACCACGTAAAACGAGCTGACAATCACCAGGTAGGAATAGCCGATATCAATTACCTCGGGGTCGCTCGTGAATACCGCCATCAGCTGCCGGCCGAAGATCCAGGCGACGGCTGTCATGGTCAGGGAGACACTGGTTGTCATTTTCAGGGTGGAGATCAGCCCTTCACGCACCCGCTCCGGACGATCGGCGCCCAGGTTCTGACCAACGAATGTGGTGAAGGCCATGGCGAAATTCATGGCTGGCATGGCGGCAAAGCCGTCAATGCGCCAGGCAATGGTGTAGGCGGCGATGGTATTGGTGCCGAAACGGTTCACGATGCTGATCAGGGCAAGCATTCCCAGCGACACAAAGGTGGTTTGTACGCCCGTGGGGATACCGATCCGCAGGCTCTTTCTGAAGATATCCCAGTCAAAGGTCAGTCCCGTTAACGTGAACCGGATCAGCGAGTGAAAGCGGTTCAGGTAGATGACCGACAGGCCGAAGGCGATGCCCTGTGCCAGTACCGTGGCAAATGCCACTCCGCCGATGCCCCAGTCGAAGACCAGTACAAACAACAAGTCGAAAATAATATTCAGCATGGTGGATATGATCAGGAAATAAAGCGGGGTGCGTGAGTCTCCAAGTCCTCTTAGGATTGCACTGGTAGCATTATATCCGAACATCATGATGATCCCGGCGGCATATACGCTGAAATAGGTGGTGGCATCGGGGATAAGGTGATCAGGAAGGCCGATAAACCGCCAGATGTCATCAATGAAAACCAGCCCGAGTGCAGTCAGCGCAATGGAGGCAAAAAACAGGAACACAAAGGCCGTATCAATGGCCCGTTGAATGGCTCCATAATTCTTGGCTCCGTAATATTGCGAAATGATGATGTTGGTGCCTGTGGTGATGCCGATTACCAGGCTTACAAGTACAAAAATAACCGGGAAGGAGGCACCTGCTGCAGCCACGGCATCGGTTCCGATGTATTGCCCGATGATGATGGTATCCACAATATTATACAGCTGCTGGAATATATTTCCCACCAGCATCGGCAAGGTAAAAACAAATATCTGACGGGTAACCGGTCCCTGACTTAAATCCCGCATTCCTTATAATTCATTTATTTGCAAAGGTATACTTTTCCCCAGCGGTACAATCTGCCCTCCTGAATTAAACATAGGGGGGATGCTGAACTTCAGCACTCCGCTACAGGATCATGCACTCCTTCTTAATCCCTTTATAATCGGGTTTTGCTGAACTTCAGCACTTTCGCAAAGGATCAGGAACTCCGGCCTGTTACGGTTACCAGGGGATGTTACTTAACCTGAGCACTCTCATAGAGGAAAGGAAAAAATACGTACATTTGTTTACTTAAAATGGTTTATCTCCGCTAATACCTTTGTTTATGGATATTTCCGTGGTTATACCCCTGTATAATGAGGAGGAATCTCTCCCGGAACTGGTTGACTGGATAGGCCGTGTCATGAAGGCAGATGATTTCTCTTACGAGGTCTGGCTGATTGACGATGGCAGCAGGGACAATTCCTGGGAAATTATCCGGAAGCTCTCGGAAGCTGACCCGGTGGTGAAGGGGATCCGGTTTCGCAGGAACCATGGCAAGGCGGCCGCGCTGAATGTGGGTTTCCGTCATGTGAAAGGGAATGTGGTAATCACCATGGATGCGGACTTGCAGGACAACCCGGAAGAAATCCCTGAACTGTACCGTATGATTGCGAAGGAAAGATATGACCTGGTCAGTGGCTGGAAAAAAAACCGCAAAGATCCGCCGTCAAAGACCATTCCCACCAAATTGTTTAATCGTACCACCCGGATGATGTCGGGCATCCGCCTCCATGATTTCAATTGCGGACTTAAAGCCTATGACCGCAAAGTGGTTCAATCCATCGAGGTATATGGAGAGATGCACCGCTACATTCCTGTACTGGCCAAACAGGCTGGTTTTACACGGATCGGGGAGAAAGTGGTCAAACACCAGGCCAGGAAATACGGTTCAACCAAATATGGCATGGAACGGTTTATAAATGGATTTCTCGACCTGCTTACGATCAGTTTCATGACGCGATTCGGGAAAAAACCAATGCACCTGTTTGGGTTGCTGGGAACTTTTCTGTTTTTGATCGGCCTGATCATCGCCGGATACCTGGCTTTCGAAAGGTTATTCTTTTCCGTTTACCAGATGACAGAAAGACCTGTATTCTACTTTGGCCTTTTGGCCATGATCCTGGGTACATTGCTTTTTATTGCCGGATTCCTGGGCGAACTGATTTCCCGTAGTGCCCCAGACAGGAATAAATATTTCATTGAAGAGCGAACCGGCAATTTTGGCGGTAATCAATAGGGTAGCCTATGTCTAAAGTGGTGATCCTCGGTTCAGCATATCCCCTTCGCGGAGGGGGGCTTGCGACATTTAACGAAAGGCTTGCCAGGGAATTCATGGCGCAGGGGCATGAGGTGATCATTTATACTTTTTCCTTGCAGTATCCGGGTGTCTTATTCCCGGGAAAAACCCAGTATTCTGATGAATCCCCCCCCGAAGACCTTGACATCCGGGTAAAAGTAAACAGCATCAATCCGCTGAACTGGATAAGGGTGGGGCGGGAGCTGAAAAAGCTAAAGCCAGACCTGCTGGTAATCAGGTACTGGCTGCCTTTTATGGCACCCTGCCTTGGAAGCATTGCCGGAATTGTCCGGAAAAACAAACACACCCGGGTGGTGGCCATCACCGACAATATTCTGCCTCACGAGAAACGGCCCGGAGATACCTTACTGACCAGGTATTTCCTGAAAAAAATACATGGGTTTGTGCCGATGACTGATGCCGTTGCCCGTGATCTGATGAAATTCGGGGTGGATGAATCGCGTGTTGCCCTGTGTCCGCATCCGCTATACGACAATTTCGGCAAAGCAGTGTCTGTGGAGCTTGCCCGGAAAGAACTCGGGATTGACCATAAGCAAAACCTGGTGCTGTTCTTCGGCTTTATACGGGAGTACAAGGGGCTTGATCTTTTACTGGAAGCTTTTGCCCGGAAAGAGGTCAGGGAGTTGCCGGTCAAACTGCTGGTGGCCGGAGAATTTTATACCCGCCCCGAACCCTATCATGAGCTGGCGGAATCGTTGAGAATCGATGACCAGGTGATCTGGCATACCCATTTCATCCCTAACAACCAGGTAAAGAATTATTTCTGCGCGGCCGACCTTGTGGCACAGCCTTACAAAAGTGCCACCCAAAGCGGGGTGACCCAGATTGCCTACCATTTTGAAAAACCTATGCTGGTAACCAATGTGGGCGGGTTGCCGGAAATGGTGAGTGACGGGAAAGCAGGCTATGTGGTGGAACCTGACTCTGAGGCCATTGCCCACTCTATCGCACAATTTGTAAATAAAAATGAAGCGAAAGCCCTGTCACAAACATTAAAAGAAGAAAAGCAACGTTTTTCCTGGGAGAGGCTTGTAAAAGCCCTGTTTGAAGTCTCAGACAAATAAAAATATCGCATGGAGGTAAGAAAACAGATCGAAAAATCGATCGAACTGCAGCATAAGTTATTGTCGGATGAGGCCATGCTGGCAAGGATTGAAGACTGTATTGGCCTTATTACAGCAACATACCGGGCCGGTGGCAAAGTGTTGTTTTGCGGAAACGGGGGGAGTGCTGCGGATGCCCAGCATCTTTCGGCTGAGCTGAGCGGATGCTTTTACATGGATCGTGATCCGCTGAATGCAGAGGCCCTGCATGTGAATTCATCATTTTTGACCGCCACGGCCAACGACCAGTCTTTTGACAAAGTGTACAAACGCATGGTGGAAGCCACCGGAAAAAAAGGAGACGTGCTGGTAGCACTCTCCACTTCCGGAACTTCCTCCAATATCCTTAAAGCATTGGAAGCAGCCGGTGAACGTGGCATGAAGACCATCGGCATGACAGGATCCGACGGACGCAGGATGGCCGGATATTGTGATGTGCTTATCCGGGTTCCGTCTGCGGATACACCCCGGATTCAGGAAATGCACATGCTTATCGGACATATTATCAGTGAGAACGTGGAATCCATTTTGTTCAGGAAATGAGTGAGTGGCATCGACGAATCAAACAGGGCAACTGGTCTTTGTTTTTGGATCGCGACGGGGTGTTGAATGAACGTCCGGGTGATGGGTATGTGCTGAATCCTGCGCAATTCCAATGGGCGGACGGCAGTCTGGAGGCCCTGGTCGGTTTACAGGGGATTTTTCAGCACATTGTGGTGGTGACCAACCAGCAGGGCGTGGGCAAAGGGTTGATGCAGGCTTCGGATCTGGAGGAGATCAATACAGGGATGCTTGCTGAAATCAGGGAGGCAGGCGCACACGTGGACGGGATCTATTCCGCTACAGGCCTTCGGGCATCCGATAGTTTCCGCCGGAAACCCGGGCCCGGCATGGCCCTGGAAGCCGCAACGGATTTCCCGGAAATTTGTTTTTCCCGCAGTATCATGGCGGGAGATACTTTTTCGGATATGTTGTTCGGGTTGCGGCTTGGCATGGTGACTGTATTGATCGGGCAGGGGAATGTTCCTCCGCTGTATCATCAGGTAGTGGATTTTCGTTTTGCCAGCCTGTGGGATTTTACTAACTTTATGGTAAAGGGCATCCGAAATTCCTGAATAGTAATCACACCGGAATAAGAGCGTAATGAGTAAAGGAAGAGTATTAATGGCCATGAGCGGCGGACTGGATAGCAGCGTAGCTGCCATGATGCTGATCAGGGAAGGCTATGAACTGGTGGGAATCACCATGAAAACCTGGGAGTTTGCAGACTCCTCTGCCAGCGGGAAGGAAACCGGGTGTTGCAGCCTGGATTCCATCCACGATGCCCGGCATCTGGCTGTTAGCCTGGGTTTTCCGCACTATGTACTTGATATACGTGAAGAATTCAACCGCTATATTGTGGATGACTTCGTGAACCAGTACCTGAAAGGACGAACCCCCAATCCCTGCGTGCTTTGCAATACTTTCATCAAATGGGAAGCACTCCTTAAAAGGGCAGATCAGCTGGGATGCGACTACATCGCCACCGGGCACTATGCCCGCATCCGGGAAGAAAACGGCCGGAAAGTGCTCTACAAAGGGGCCGATGCTGCCAAAGACCAGAGTTATGTGCTTTGGGGGTTGTCGCAGGAATTTCTCAGGAGAACGATTTTCCCCCTTGGTGATTATACCAAGCCTCAGATCAGGGAAATGGCCAGGGAAGCCGGTTTTGAAGAGATCGCCGGCAAACGGGAAAGCTATGAGATCTGTTTCATTCCGGACAATGATTATCGTGGTTTCCTGAAAAGGAGGGTGCCTGACCTTGAGGAACAGACAAAGGATGGCACTTTTGTGGATAAAGAGGGCAATGTGCTGGGCCGGCACCAGGGATTTCCGTTTTATACCATTGGTCAGCGCAAGGGGTTGAATGTGGCCGTGGGAGAGCCCTTGTATGTGACCCGGATTATTCCGGAAACCAACACGGTGGTGTTGGGCAAAAAACCGGATACTTTTGCCAGGGAGTTTTCCGTGAGTCAGTTTAACCTCATTAAATTCAGTTCGCTTCCATCTCAAATGGAAGCCACGGTAAAAATCCGGTATAAGGACCCCGGTCATCCGGCCACCATTTATTCTGACAAAGAAAACGGGCTTGTACTTGTAAAAATGCACGAGGATGTTTCAGCCGTTACACCCGGCCAATCAGCTGTTATTTACGATGGGACCGATGTTATTGGCGGCGGATTCATAGAAAAACCCTGACTATTCCCTCCTTATTTTCTCCTATTCCCTGCCATGGTACAGGTCGGATAATTTTATGCGATTCTCAGAGGGGTAATGGGTTCAGTATTTGCTAAAACTGCACCACTTTGGCAAACATGTATTACCTGGGCAAACGTTGATTATTTTTGGCCAACGCGCATCATTTTGGCAAACGTGCCTCACACCGATCTGCGGAGCTGGCAGCTTTCTGCCATGAATAATTCAGGGGAGGCAAATTATATCCGGGCAGGGGAGGCTTTCCTTGTTCATCATTCATTTCTTTATCCATCATCCATTTTCATATTTATAACCATTTTTCGGGAGTAATATCGGCCTGGTGATGGTTTCACATTTGGGGAACATTCAATCACAAAGTGAGCAATTCACAATTCTGCAACAATCGCAAAAAGAGGTTCACAATCACATCTAAAATTCACCTCTGTTAATCTTGATCATTAAAAACCTGTTTTTGAGCTATTTAAACATTTAACTTTATATAGTGGCAAATGTGAAAATACGCTCAAATGTAAACTATTATTTATAAACATAATATTTAGTTAAAGAAACGTATTTAAAACGCTAAAAATCAGTATTTAAAGATTTTTAAATAAAGTAATGATTTAATTTATAGGTCTTCGGAGACATCTATAGGCAGTTATCAAATAAAATTGCTTTAAAACTCACGGAATAAGGTAACTAAAGCTACTGACTAAAGTATAACTATAAGAAAAAGCATAATTCACAAATATATCTTTGTAAAAATTCACAAAAGGATTCACAAAAATATAACGGAATTTGTATCTTTATACTATTGTAAACAGTTGTAAACTTTCAGGATTATGCTTATACAAAGGGTTAAAAACATCATCACGGCAAAGAATATGACGGCATCTCGTTTTGCGGATCATATTGGGGTACCGCGATCGACCATATCGCATATCCTTTCCGGAAGGAATAACCCCAGCCTGGAACTCATCCAAAAGATCCTGGATCATTTTCCTGATATAAGAACTGAGTGGCTGGTTCGGGGGAAAGGTCCAATGTCCACAGGACTACAGTCATTGTTTCCTGACAACCTGGAGGAAACAGAAGGCAATGAGCACAGTCAGCCTGACCCTGGGCCTGAAACGGGAATAAAAACCAGTGACAGTAAAGATTCTTCAGACAATGAGTCAGGCAGTGGTCACGGCAGGTTTGAAACCACCAGGCGCGTTGCTGAACAAACTGGTGAAGCAGCTGAAAAAAAGGGTAATGCAGACCAACCGCTTTCCGTAAAGCAGGCCGTTGACCGGGTGCTCGTTTTCTACCGGGACGGTACTTTTGATAATTATGTCCCGCGTTAACATCCTTTATGATCTTTTATGCCCGGATGACCAAGGGGGAACCATGCATTTTTCTTACCTTTGTAAAGCTTTACAAATAATTTTGAAATATTTTGGAGCTAACGCTTACTGATCGCCTGAAGAAACTCCTGGAGGACAAAAACCAGCTCATTACCATGGTGGTGCATGCCAATCCGGACGGAGATGCCATTGGATCCGGGCTTGGACTATATGCCTGGCTGTCAGAACAGGGCTTTTCCAACGTACATGTTATTTCTCCCAACCCTTATGCCTCTTTCCTGCACTGGATGCCCGGAAACGATCAGGTAATTGTGGCCGAAAAGAAGAAGGCGTATGCACTTGATTTGATTTCAAAGGCAGATTTGCTTGTATGCCTGGATTTTAACGGGATGAGCCGGACTGCCGAACTGGAAGAGCCGATGAAGGCCAGCAGGGCAACCAAAGTGATGATTGACCATCACCCTGATCCTGAGAATGATTTTGACCTGGTGATATCCGATACCGGGGTCAGCAGTACCGCAGAGCTACTTTATGAATGCCTAATAAATCTGTCAGACAGGGATGCCATTTCACTGCCTGCAGCCCAATGCCTTTATGCCGGAATTGTCACTGATACCGGATCTTTCAGCTACGGTTGCAACAACCCCCGCACCTATGAGATCGTGGCCCGGTTAATTGAAACAGGTGTGGACGGCGCACACTTACATCGATTGATATACAGTACCTACAGCGAAGACCGCATGCGGTTGCTGGGGTATTGTCTGAGCGAAAAACTGAAAGTGGTTTCCAAAGCAAATACTGCTTATATCAGCCTTTCGAAAAGTGATTTGCAACGTTTTAATCACCAGGAGGGTGATACCGAAGGCATCGTGAATTATGCCCTCAATATCGAGAATATCCGGTTTGCGGCCTTGTTTACTGAAAAAGAGAATCATATAAAAATTTCTTTTCGCTCAGTGGGCGAACTTGATGCCAATAAGATCGCCAGAGACCATTTTAATGGTGGCGGACACAAAAATGCAGCAGGAGGGAAAAGTTATGCCAGTTTAAACGATACTTTGGCAAATTTTGAATCACTGATAAAAAATGAGATTTTTTCAGATGTATAAGGAATTGGGTTGCTTCAGGTTATTTTCCTTGCCTTTGTTGATGGCATTTATCGTGCTGCCGGCCTGTGAGACCGACAAGGAGGATGAACCGTTTCCGCATGCCGGCAGGCTGGAGCAAGCGTTTACCACTTCCAACAGGCGTTTGATCGAGGCTGAAGAAGATGCAATCAATGATTTTGTGGACAGGTATGGATGGGAGATGCAGGAAACCGGATCGGGGCTTCGATACCGGATTACCTCATCCGGGAATGGCCCCGGGGCAGCAAAGAATCAAACGGCTGTGGTCGATTATACCGTGTACCTTATTACCGGAGATCCTGTTTATTCAACTGAGGATGAGGGGGAACCCCTGGTTTTTACGATAGGCAGGGGAGGCGTGGTGAGTGGTCTGGAAGAGGGAATTCTGCTGCTGGATGAAGGCGATCAGGCGGTGTTTATTATGCCCTCACACCTTGCACATGGAGTTCCGGGAGACGGAAGATCGATTCCAAGGCGGGCCACAATTATTTATGAAATTGAACTTTTGGAGCTTATTTAAATATCTTTGTTAAATCATTAAAAACCCGTTAACCAAATTTTTATGAAAAAAGCGAGAATTCTGATTATTATGACAATGTTGGCTGTTGTGACAAGTTGCGGATCTTCAGGCGACAAGAGTTTTGAACAGACCGAGAATGGCCTGGAATATGTATTTCATGAACGCAGTGACGGCGAGATGCCTGAAACTGAACGCATTCTGAGTATGAATATGGTATATAGCGTTGAAGACAGTGTGTTGTTTGATAACGAAAATACCGGGATGCCGATGTACCTGCAGTTGATTGAACCTGAATATCCTGGTGATATCTATGAAGGATTGGGTATGATGGCCATTGGTGACAGTGCCTCTTTTCGGATTGATGCAGAAGACTTTTTTACTCAGACAGCCGGGATGACGGAGTTACCTCCCTTTGTAGAGCCTGGCAGTAAACTGACTTTTGATGTAAAACTGTTGCGTGCCATGAATGAAGAAGAGTTTGCTGAAGAGCAGGAGCGTCTCATGGAAGAACAAATGGAAGCGGATATGGAACGTGCTGACCAGGAAGAAGGTCTGAGAGATGCATACCTCGATGAGGAGGGAATCACAGTAGATCCCACCCCCAGCGGACTTTATTTCGTGGAAGAAGAACCTGGTGATGGTCCCCGTGTAGAGGAAGGCCAGACCGTGGCTGTACATTATGAAGGACGTTTGCTGGATGGTACAGTATTTGACTCATCGTATGAAAGAGATGAGCCTCTTGAGTTTGTCGTCGGAGAAGGCCGTGTGATTGAGGGCTGGGATGAAGGTGTTGCAATGATGCGTGAAGGCGGCGAGGCCCGGCTGATCGTTCCCTCCAGCCTGGCTTATGGTGAAATGGGAGCTGGTGAGTTGATCCCGCCATTCAGTACACTTGTATTTGATGTAGAAGTAGTTGAAATCGTAGATCCTTCATAATCAGACGGGGAGATCGTATCATGCAGGCAAAATTCCTTACCGGCCGGCATCCCTTGTTTTACAGGGTGTTATGGATCGTCCTGATCAGTCTGCTGCCCCTGATGGGAGTCAGTGGCTGTCAGCTATTCCGGGTCACCGATCCTGAACCTGACCCTGAAGCGGAGGAGAGAACCACAGAGAGTGGATTGACATACATCATCCACCGGCAGGGGGATGGTCCAAGGCCGTCAACCGGTGACCTTGTGACGGTGCATTATACCGGAATGCTTGCCGACGGTACTGAGTTTGATTCTTCTCATGACCGGGAGGAGCCGGTCAGTTTTCGTCTCAGCAGCGGACAGGTTTTGCCGGGATGGGAAGAGGGTATTTTGTTACTTCGCGAAGGAGCGGAAGCCACGTTTATTATCCCACCTGAGCTGGCCTATGGTGACATGGGCTTCGGGCCGGTTCCGGAAAATGAAACCCTGAAGTTTGATTTGGAATTGTTGGAAGTAATCCCGCCTGCTGAACCTCTGGAAGCGGAAAGAGAAGACAGAACCGAACTCACTGAAGGAATCCATTATTTCATTGTGGAAGAGGGCGAAGGCCCCGGGCTTGAAGAGGACATGCAAGTCAGTCTGCATTATACCGGATATCTGGACGATGAAGGGACTGTTTTTGACTCCTCCTATGACAGGGACGAACCGTTGAGTTTTGTCCTTGGCAGCGGGGTGGTAATTCCGGGATGGGAAAAAGCCCTGCCTGAATTTCGTGTGGGTGACAAAATCCGGCTATGGGTTCCCTATCAGCTGGCTTACGGTGAGCAGGGCAGGGATCCTATTCCCGGAAGTACAGACCTGGTTTTTGACATTGAGATCCTTGAAGCAGAAGATATTGATGAACCACAGCCTTTTGATGTGGAGGGTCTTGATACCCTGCATACCACTTCAGGACTGCAATACATCGTGGTTGAAGAAGGCCATGGTGAGCGTCCCGAAAAGGGACATGTGCTGGTGGTCCATTATTCTGCCTACCTCTCTGACGGCACCTTGTTTGATTCCTCGGTAAAACGGGGTGAGCCCCTGCGTTTCGTGCTTGGGGCCGGACAAGTGCTGGAAGGCCTGGACATTGGTTTTTCCCTGTTGAAAAAGGGAAGCAAAGCCCGCCTGATTATTCCGCCTTACCTGGCTTACGGTGATGAAGGTGAAGGGCCTGTGCCTCCGGACGAAACTGTGATATTTGATGTCGAACTAATTGATTTTCAGAGATAAGTAATAATTTTTAAACAAGATTTATGGATTTATTGCAAATCAGTTGGGACGCCAATCCGGAACTATTTCGTATCGGAAGTTTGGCGGTCAGATGGTATGGATTGTTCTGGGCCTTGTCTTTTTTTCTGGGGTATGAAATTATCCGCAGGATTTTTATAAAAGAAAATCTTCCTGAAAAACAGGCCGACAGCTTGTTGATCTATATGGCAGTGGGAAGCATTGTCGGTGCCCGTTTGGGCCACTGCTTTTTCTATGATTTTGATTATTATTCTCAGAATCTGATCGAAGTCTTTTATATATGGCAGGGAGGTCTGGCCAGTCATGGCGGAGCCATAGGTATTCTGATTGCCCTGTATTATTTCCAGAAAAAGGTCAGTAACCAGTCGTATACCTGGTTGCTCGACAGGATAGTTATTCCTATTGCGCTGGCTGCCTTTTTTATCCGGATGGGAAATTTAATGAATTCCGAGATCTACGGGGTGGAAACCAACCTGCCATGGGGGTTTATTTTTGAGGCCAGGGGTGAAGAGGTGCCCAAGCATCCGACCCAGATATATGAAGGTCTTTCTTACCTGCTCTTATTTTTTATCCTCGGATGGGTTTACATCAAAAAACGCACAAAAGTACCGGTGGGTTTTCTGACAGGTTTTTTTGCCTTGTTTATGTTCATCGTCAGGTTCCTTATAGAGTTTATTAAAGAACCTCAGTCTCCGTTTGAAGAAGATATGGTATTGAACATGGGGCAGATACTGAGTATCCCTGCGATCCTTGCGGGAATTGGCTTTATGATATTTGCTTACCGCAAAAAGCTCTAACCCGGGTGTACGGGCCTCCTTTGACTGGGTTTGTTACCAGCATTTAGCTCAGCATATTACGGGTTCCCTTTAGCTCGGTTTGTTACGGGTTTTTAGCCCGGTATCTTATGGGCATTTAGCTTTGATTGTTGCCCGCATGGATGAGAAAAATGGCTGGCCTTTTATGGAGGTCGGCCATTTTTCCTTTACGCCAATTTCCGATGGATTTTGTATGAATATATTCCGAGGGCATGGTGAGGTCTGCCGCCACACACAAACGTGTACCCGCTTTGCATTGTCTGAGTATGCTATCGGCCAGTGAGTTATTCCGGAAAGGTGTTTCCATAAAGATCTGTGTGGTACCGCTGCGCTGGCTTTCAGCTTCCAGCTCCTTTATTTTCTTCTCTCGGGCCCCTTTTTGTATAGGCAGGTAACCATGAAACTGAAACTGCTGTCCGTTCATCCCTGAAGCCATCAGCGCCAGCATGATGGAACTGGGACCGGTTAGTGGTTTGACCTGGATTCCAAGATCGTGGGCCTGATGAACAATGAGCTGACCGGGATCGGCAATACACGGGCAACCCGCCTCCGACAGTAAACCAATAGCCTGGCCTTCCACAGCTGGCTTAAGAAAACGGCTTTGTTCGGTTTCAGAGGTATGCTTGTCCAGCACAAAAAAAGTAGTTTCATCAATCGGATAGGTATAGCCGGCACGCTTCAGAAAACGCCTGGCAGTACGGAGGTTTTCCACAATAAAAATCCGCAGTTGGTTCAGTATTTCCGTATTTCCTTCCGGCCAGACCGTGGACAGCCGCTCTTCTCCCAGCGAGGAAGGAATTAAATAAAGGGTGCCGCTTGTTTTTTGCATAAACCAGGTATTGTTTTTTATGAACCAGTGCAGTGTCAACGCCACTCTAGCCGGCCGGTGTCTTGTTCTTTGTGTGAAATCAGGCAATGGTATGATCCGGCATCTTGTACTGACCACCAAACTGTAACTATCTCAGGCGTACCATGATCCCTGGATTGTTATTATAGCTGATTTATCCGGATCCGACAATTCAGAGATTACATATTTTATTCTGACCAGGGAAGATGATACAAATCTACATTGCCACCTGACAAGATCACCCCGGTTTTCTTACCGGAGAACAAAGCCGGATGATCGAGGATAACTGCAAGAGGAACCGCAGCACTGGGCTCAACAATGATCTTCATTCTTTCCCATATAAGTTGCATGGCTTCAATAATACGCGCTTCAGAGGTGGTGAGGACATCAGTGGCTCCATCCCTGATGATAGGAAAAGTACGACTTCCCAGGGAGGTACGCAGCCCGTCGGCAATGGTTTGCGGATTGCTGACAGGGATCAGTTTTTTTTCCCGGAAAGATTGCCAGGCGTCATTGGCCTGTTCGGGCTCAGCGCCGTAAACCTTGGTCTGCGGCGAAAAATACTGTGTACTTAAAATACTGCCGCTCAACAGTCCGCCCCCCCCTACAGGGGTTACCAGGCAATCCGGGTTTACACATTCTTCAAACAGTTCTGCGGCAGCTGTTGCCTGCCCGGCGATAATGCGGAAATCGTTGTAAGGGTGGATCTCCACGGCTCCGGTTTCTTCAATGATCTTTTCCAGCGTGGCCTCCCTGTCTGCCAGGGTAGGCGGGCAAAAAGTGATCTGTCCGCCGTAAGAGCGCACCGCGGCCACTTTGATCCTGGGGGCGGTTTCCGGCATCACAATGTGGGCACGGATCCCGCGCATACTGGCTGCCAGTGCCAGGGCCTGTGCGTGATTGCCTGAGGAATGGGTTGCCACACCGCGCCTGGCCTCCTCCTCAGATAAAGTCATTACCGCATGCGAGGCACCCCTGAACTTAAAAGCACCTCCTTTCTGAAAGTTTTCACACTTAAAAAAAAGTTCACTTCCGGTGATCCGGTTCAGAGCCTGGCTCGTTAACACCGGCGTCCGGTGCACGTAAGGGTGAATGATCTCCCTGACTTGCAGAATATCATCTTTTTGTGGCTTCATATCTTTATATTAACGTGTGATCCCTTCGGGATCAAATCAAATGCCATTAATGTGTGATC
>CAYXEH010000015.1:19422-49607 GCA_964463915.1 uncultured Bacteroidales bacterium
CTTCGGGATCAAATCAACCAACAATCCTCTTTACAATTATTTCACAGGCTTCATCCAACATCTGATAAACCTTTTCGAAACCATTTTTTCCCCCGTAATAGGGATCCGGTACCTGGCGGTTTTCTCCCGGATAACTCTCATTAAGGATCATATCTACTTTCTCCAGGTCATTGTTATCCCGTGCCAGCGCAGCTATGTTGCTGAAGTTCTGGCTATCCATGGCATATATCTTATCGAAACGGTCAAAATCGCTGACTTCAAACTGCCTTGCCCGCTGCCCGGAGATATCTATGCCATGTTTGGCGGCAACCTCCCTTGATCGCTCATCCGGCGGTTCTCCTACGTGATAGGCAGCGGTGCCGGCCGAGTCAGCCTCGGCGGTAATGTCGTGTTGACTGAACTTCTTTAATATGATCCCCTCTGCAAGCGGTGAGCGGCAAATATTTCCCAGGCAGACCATTAAAATTCTCATCCCAAATAATTTATTGAACAATAAAAACCCCGGAAAGGGACTTTCCGGGGGGCAAAGATATGAATCTGAACGCAAAAATTCGATTAATTGACAGACAGAATACCGTTCAGTTCCTCTACATGTTTTTTGAAATTCTTGTCTGTATCTACCAGATTTTTAACTGTTTTGCAAGCATGTAATACCGTTGCATGGTCTTTATTGCCACATTTATTCCCGATTACCGCCAGTGAAGATTTGGTATACAACTTTGAGAAATACATGGCCAGTTGTCTGGCCTGAACGGTTTCCCTTTTTCTGCTTTTCGACTTGAGCTTCTCCATGGGAATCTCAAAGTAATTGCAGATGGCTTGCTGAATATAATCGATGGTAACTTCTTTTGGTGCTTTTTTTACAAACTTATCAATCACCTGGGAGGCCAGTTCCAGGGTGATGTCCTTTCTGTTCATGGAAGATTGTGCAAGGATGGAGATCAGCGCTCCTTCCATTTCACGGATATTGGTGTCGATCTTGGAGCTGATCAGTTCGAGTACCTCTGCAGGCATTTCTACCCCGTCATTAAGGATCTTCTTCTGTAATATAGCGATTCGTGTTTCAAAGTCAGGTACCTGCAAATCAGCGGATAATCCCCATTTGAACCGTGACAGTAGTCGGGGTTCGATACCGCTCATCTCAACGGGTGGAGTGTCGCTGGTAATTACAATTTGTTTGCCATTCTGGTGCAGTTGATTGAAAATATGGAAAAATACGTCCTGGGTTTTGGGTTTGCCAGCCAGACAATGTATGTCATCCATGATCAGCACATCAATCATATGATAAAAGTGTACAAAATCATTCTGATTGCCGTTGCGGATGGAGTCAATGAACTGGTTGGTAAATTGTTCGGCCGTTACGTACAATACGGTCTTTTCCGGGTAGAGGTTCTTTACCTCAATACCGATGGCATGCCCCAGATGGGTTTTCCCAAGGCCATTGGAACTATAGATCAGCAGGGGGTTAAAGGATGTTTTTCCCGGATTTTGTCCAACTGCCATGCCGGCACTTCTGGCCAGACGGTTGCAGTCTCCCTGAATGAAATTGTCGAAATTATAAGAATCGATCAGCTGAGGATGTACGTTCAGCTTTTTCAACCCTGGTATAACAAATGGATTGGGAACGGACCGGTCTTTGGATTTGTTATTGCTTAAATCCACCGGCATGTTGATGGGCGGATTCTTCAGTGCTTTTTTGTTCAGCGTGGGCGCATGAACCGTAAAGGGTCTACTCTGGTTTGCATTCTGGGTATTGTCCATAACAATACTGTACTCCAGTCGTCCGTCCGGGCCAAGTTCTTTCTTGATGGTCTTTTTCAGCAAATCGATGTAGTGCTCCTCCAGCCATTCATAAAAGAACTGACTGGGAACCTGCAGGGTAAGTACATTATTCTTCAGACGAACCGGTTTGATGGGGGCAAACCAGGTATTAAAACTATTGGGACTGATATTGTCTTTAATAACCTCCAAACAACCCATCCAAACCTTTTCGTATCTATTCTCCATTCGTTGTATTGGTTTATAAATGTGTGATTAAACAGATGTTTGCCCTTGATCCTCAACACTTAGTAAAATTGGGTGTTTTGGGATGAACTTATCAACAAAAATTGCCTAAAAAAAGTGAATAAAAAAATGTTTTTGCCCTTGTATTTTCTAAATTTTTGTTGTATTCGATTCGATGAATTTTTCCCCCTCCGGGTGTTCATAAAAAACCGAGATGGAGCCCAGGTAGGTGCCTCCATGACCTGCCTGACCTATTGTGGTTATTTTCCCCTGTTGATTTTCCATTTTTTCCGGTGGATTAAGTAAGTGATGTGTATGCCCTCCGATGATGATATCTGTGTGACTGGTATGCGAAGCGATAACCCTGTCGCTCACTTTGTCATCGCTGTAACTGTATCCAAGGTGGGAAAGGCAGATGATCAGCTGACAACGGTGTTGTTTGCGCAATATGTCTTCCATTTCCCTGGCCTTTTCTATGGGATCGAGGTATTTTGTGTCCCCGTATAAAGAACGACTTACGAGCCCTTCGAAATCGATCCCGAGACCGTAAATCCCAATTGTCAGCCCACCTTTTTGTAAAACCTTATAAGAATCAATTTTGCCGTTCAGAATGGTCTGGCTGAAATCAAAATTGGCAGCAAGAAAAGGAAAAGAAGCATGGGGCTGAACCTCGGCAAAACCATCCAGTCCATTGTCGAATTCATGGTTGCCGAAGGCAGCAGCATCGTAGCCCATTTTGCTCATCAATTTGAGTTCGGGTTCCCCGTTGTATAAATTGTAATAAGGGGTACCCTGGAAGATGTCGCCTGCGTCAAGTAACAACAGGTCTCCGTCTTCCTCCCGGGCATTGCGGATCATGGCGGCCCGGCGGGCATATCCGCCCATGCCGGGATAGTTTGGGTCGTTTGCAGGGTAAGGATCCAGCCGGCTATGGGTGTCATTGGTATGGAGAATGCGAAGTTTTTCCAGGCCGGATTCCCGAAGTGCCCAGGCAGGTATGGCAAGGGTTGAGGCTCCTGCGAGCCCCAGGGTTTTTAAAAAATGTCTTCTGTTCATTTTTTTCATACTAATGACTTATTCTGCCGTCGAGTTCACTTGAAATTTTCCTCCCTTCTCTGTCTGCCTGCTGAAGATATTGAATGATGGCGTCCCTGATGCGGATACCCAGAAATTCTTCTTCCAGGGGATCAAGGAAAAAGGTCATGTTGTCACCGCCCTCTGCCAGGTAATCGGATGTCAGTACCCTGTATTCACGCAACTTAAAAGGTGTACCCCTGATCTCCGCTTTCCAGGTCATATCTTCATTGATCTGGAGCTGTATTCCGGAAACAGGCATTCCCCTGTCGGCCAAAGCGAGATAATCAAATAGCTCACTGGTTTTTTCCGCAGAAAGCGTGACCACCACCATCTCATTATCAAATGGCATCAACTCGAAGATCCTGCCACGGGTCACCGGTCCCTCAGGGAGACTGGTACGCAATCCCCCGTAATTCAGCAGACAGAAATCGATAGCTGACCCGTCTTCCGGCTCATACAGGGATTCGCCCACCTCCAGTACGAGGTCAGCCACAAAATTATTCAGCAACCCTTCAGGACTGTCTTTTTCCATACGGTGTGCCGAATGAGCCAGTACCTCATTCATTTCCGTTTCCAGGTCACTGCGGTAGATTTCGATAATTGAATCCACGGCAGGATCTTTTTGCGGGGCAACCGAGCTGTCAACCGCCAGCACAGTTCCTGAAATTTCGGGCGAAGACCCGGGGGAGGACTGACAACCCCATAACAGGCAGAGTATAAGAATACTGCTACCGATTGAAACAATCCGGTACTTTAACGTCATAATTATAAGTTTCGAGGAAACCAATAGCTAACAATATTAAGAGATATTCCAGAAATAAACAAGTCCCCGGCAAGGAATGTTTTTAATTATAATTGGTCTTAATATGCGCTTATTTTACACGGTATAAAGGAATTCTATAGCTACATCCCTGAGTTTTCCAAACTGCACTTCCATATTGTGAGCCTCATTAAGGCGGACAGAAAAATCCAGGGTGCAGGTGAGTTGAAAATCGTGACCGTGTTGCGGAAGGTTGTGTTCTTTAAGGATGCGCATTACATCATTCATAGACGGGTAACCGAATGACAGCCTGTAGTATTTGCGGATGGTTTTTTGCAATATACGGTTATTGCCGATGGCTTCTCTGGCAGCACCTTTATATGCATTGATCAACCCCCTTACACCCAGTTTTGTCCCACCGAAGTAACGCACCACAATGATAAGCGTATTAGTCAGCCCGGCGGAAAGAATCTGCCCGTGAATTGGTTTTCCGGCAGTTCCCGAAGGTTCTCCGTCGTCATTGATCCGCCAGTTTTCCTGCTGGTAGCCGAGAACCCAGGCATAACAATGGTGACGCGCATCGTGATAGGTGTTTTTTGCTTCGGCAAGACGTTCCCTGGCTTCTTCCTCACTGCTGACTGGACAGGCAAGTGCAATGAATTTGCTTCCTTTGTCTTTGTACAACCCATCTGAGTGTGTTTTCAGGGTTTTGTAAGTGTCTTTTTCCTGCATGCCGGATGATGCTTACGCGTTGAAAATCAGGTACAGGCTTTCTGTGCCCACGGGAATGTAGGAGACGGCTCGCGAGGGTTTGATTTTCGGGGCCCGGATCCCGCTTCCAAAAAACTGTTTCCCGGTAAAGATCCTTGCCTCGTCCCATAGCTTGTCGTCAATAAAGGTCTGCAGCAATTGCCGGCCCCCTTCTACCAGCAGAGACTGAATCCCTTCTGCGTGAAGGTATTGCATAATCTGATCGGTAAGTTTTTCCCGGAAATTAATTCTGACATAATGTAATTGCCCTTCTTTCTCCTGCTTCAATTCATTAAAAATGACGGTAGGTTGGCTTCCATCGAATAAGTGAAGGCTGCGGGGCAACTTCAACGATCTGTCTGTAACCAGGCGATAAGGGGAGGGCCCGTGCCAGTCACGAATATTCAGCATGGGGTTATCTTTCAGTGCTGTTTGGGTGCCGACCATAATGGAAGCCTCTTCAGTGCGCCATTTGTGAACCAGCATACGCAGTTTTTCACTGGTGATCCAGGTGGGGCGGTTAACAGAACCCGGTATCCTTAGTGTGTCAATATAACCGTCTGCCGTTTCTGCCCATTTCAGGATTACGTAGGGGCGTTTCTTTTCATGGAAGGTGAAAAAACGCTTATTAAGGGCCCTGCATTTGTCTTTCAGGACACCTACTCTGACCTCACGTCCGTTGCTGCGAAGCCTGGCGATTCCTTTACCGGCCACCTCGTCAAAAGGGTCGGTTGTGCCGATCACCACCCGTGGAATGCCCGTTTCCAGTATCAGGTCAGTACAGGGCGGTGTTTTGCCGTGATGGCAGCAGGGTTCCAGGCTGACATACAATGTGGAATCCTTCAGCAGCTCCCTGTTCCTGACATTGGAGATGGCGCGGACTTCGGCGTGATGATCACCGTAGCGGTGGTGATAGCCCTCACCGATAATCTGATTGTGGTGAACGATCACCGATCCGACCATGGGATTGGGTGCTGTTTTACCAAGCCCCTCCCTGGCCAGCTCAATACATCGTTCCATATAAACTGAATCATATTCCATCGCCCGTTGAGCTTTGATATGTCGTTATAAAGCAAAGATACTGTTTTGGGATCACTGTCAAATGTATCGCAGGCTTACTTCTTTCAGGAATTTCTCCTCCAGAATGCGGGCAATTTTTTTCATTACCGAACGCCTGATCTCCAGTTCAACCGGGAGATTTGGATCCTGGTGTGCCACATTGATGGCAGTACCGGCAAGCAGGTGAATCTCGTCACTTTCCAGGATCTCTCTTACAATTTTATCTGCCGGTCCCTTGCCCAGTTCGGTCCGGGAATTGTAATCCTCCAGAATGCCTGCCGTTTTACTCAGGGTGAGAATGCCTTCTGTGACAAGATCTATCCCGTCCATATATGATATGGGTGGCAGATCGGGGTCATCAAACTCCAGGGTGTCTTCTATGGATATGCCCAGTTCCCGCGATACAATGTCTGCAGTGGTTCCTCCCCAAATAATCTTCTTCCCGTTGAATTTTTCTACCACTTTTGCCAGTTCTTTGTCTTTCTTCTTTTCGTAAGGGGGGCCGGAAGACAATAACAGGCGACGAGGTTCACGACAGTATACCACCACCACACTGCTGTCGTCCTTGGCCTGATAGCCATCGTTGGCATGCGCCCTGTTGGTGATCACCGATGCAAGCTTCACTGCGGAAATACTGGGTTGTTCGTTGACCTGATCGTACACGGCTTGTTCCACGTTCTCCTGTCCCCATCCCAAAAGATATTTGCCCCTTCCCAGGCCTGACTGGGTAATCCCATCGCTCATCAGCAATATCCGGTCTTCTTTGCGGGCCTTGAATGTGCAGGCCCTGATCTCTTTTTCTCTGTGTTGCTGGTCTTCCAGTGTGATATTTTGCCATTCCGGGTAAAAGTGCTCCTTTTCGCGCATGATGACGGCATCAGGATTGTCGTAGTTCAGGATGGTGGTCTGTCCGTCTTCCTCAATGTCTACTATAGTAAAGGTTGCATAACTGATTTTACGTTCGCTGCACACAGGGAGGGTATTCATGATGATCTCGGCGATTTTGTGCGCATCCTTGTGCTCTTTGGTGAAATTCAATGCCATGGTGGCGGTCAGGGTGGCCAGGAGATTGGCTTTTACCCCATGCCCCATCCCGTCAGAAAGCACAATTACCGTGCGCCCCTCCTCCTTGATCTTTTCCGAAAGAAAAGTATCCCCGCATATTCTTTCTCCCACATGGTTTCTCTGTGCAGAACCTACTTCTATATAAAATCCGTCTGTCATTCGTTTAGCCGGGATTGAAAAAATTATTTCTTTTTGGTTTTCCTGAAGGTTTCAATAATGGAGTTCAGCATTTTTTCTGTGGTGCTGGCTCCTTCACCCAGTGAGAATGCAATCTGCTGTACCATTTTCAGATTCTCATCAATTACCTCGCTCACCCGGTTGATAATCTCTTCCTGTCGCACTTCCGCCACATACATATCGCGGAAAACCGCTCCAACTATCTTATTGGGTTTCAGGGAATAAATGCTGATGTTCAGCAACCTGTCATCATGAAAGACATCCTTCCCCACGATATTTTCATCATTTTCCAGTACATAATCGAACAAGTGGTAAATGTTGTAGGGAAGGAGGGTTTTCAGGTCTGCGCCTGACAGGCCGGGTATCACTTCATTGATCATCTGGGCATCTTCTCCCAGTACCTTGATGAAACTCTGGTTTGATTCGATCACCTTTAATTTGTCATCGACAATAACCGCAGCGGAGGGCAGGTTTTGCATCAGGGCGGAGGTGGTATCTGAGCGTTGCCGGATTTTCTGGTTTTCTTCCTGCAGTTTTTGTTCTGTTTCCAGCAGATTCTCCTGTTTCTTTTTCAGTATTTCATTATTTGTCTTCAGGGTTTTGATGTATTCCTGTTTTTTCTTCAGTGAGTAATTCAGGCAGGTTTCGGGCCCGGAAAGGCCCTGGCTGATGGATGCCGCAAAATCCTTACAGCTTCTGAAGCCGCAGGCATTGCATGAAGCGGTTTCATCCATGTTCTTTCCAAGGCTCTTGAGGATCTCTTCCAATTGGTCCTGCCCTGGTTCCGGGAGTCGCTGATCATCTTTGGTGAAGCCTCTGCCCAGATCCAGGTTGGCGAACCGGTCCATTGCTTCTTCCCATTGCTTGCGGTCGAAATTCTTCAGTCGTTTGTGTACATAATCCACGACCATTGTCCGGCGAAGGTATTTATTGGAGCGATCAGTGGTACCCGGGCCCATCAGGCATCCTGCATGATAAAAAATATTGAAGTTCTTTTTCAGGGATTCGGGGTGATCATTGAATTCATCCACTACATCCAGCATATTGGTTTTCTCCTCTACGGTAATCACAGATCCCGTAAGGGGAGAAGTATCCAGCCCTGCGGCATGGATGATGCCCTGGCTGATGGGATAAAGGGAGCCGAGGTTGCCAATGGGTTTGTCAAAGTCAGCATATTCCACCTTGGCCTCCTTGATTTTGTATTTCTCGAACAATTCACGTAACTCCCTGAAAGTTAGTACCGCATCAACGCGACCATCATCTTTGTGAAGGCCGGCTTCATGTTTGGCAGACAAACAGGGACCGATAAACACTACTTTCAGGTTTTCCCCGAAGGTTTGCCTGACCACCTTTGCGGTAGCAGTCATCGGGGTTACAATGGGTGCCAGGTTATCTGTAAGTTCCGGTACAAACTTTTCGACGTAAGAGACCAACGAAGGGCAATTGGCCAGCAGGTAATACTTTCCTTTGAAGTCAGATAAAAGTTTCCTGTATTGCCTGGCTACCAGGTCCACGCCAAATGATACTTCATTTACATAGTCGAACCCCAGGGTCCGGATCATTTCCACAAACTTCCGGTAGTCGGTAATGTCTGGAAACTCCCCGCTGATGGTCGGATCCACAATGGCAGCCACTTTTTCCCCGGAGTCAAGGAGTTCAATGGTGGCATCGATCTCACTGTAATGAGAAACCGCGTTGGAGGCACAAACCGACAGGCAGCTACCGCATCCTATGCAGCGACTGTGATTTACCACCGGCATGCCATCCTGACTTCGTGCGGTAATGGCCTTGACCGGACAGGCCCTGATGCAGGCATATGACTTTGTACAGCGCTTATGATCAATGTGAATGATTTTCATGTCTGTCCGTTTTGATTACTCCACGGGGTTGTTGAAATAGCGATCCAGCAAGTCGGTTACATGATCGGAACTGACTTGCGTATGTTTGTCAGACCCGATAATAATCACCGGGCCGTTTTCGCATTCACCGAAACAATGTGAACCCCGGAAGATCACTTTATCCGAGAGTTCCTTTTCTTTGAGGTATTGTTTGATGAGTCCGAGGGTTTTCTTATTGCCCCTGGAAAAACAGCTGCTCCCCATACAAATTATAATCTCTTCAGGGAATTTCCGACCCATAGCCTGATCGTTTTCTGTGAAACAAAGAATTGCTCAATAACAAAAATACAGAAACCTTTTCAGATATACAGTTAATTCCTTCACAACTTGCTGAATAAATCCTTGGCTTACATTTTTTTGATTATCTTTGTTATGGGTGAATTTTGGTTCAATACGCCCTCAGATATGATTATATTTTATACTTTTAACCTGTTCATTTAAGGGTTGTGAATAAAATATCAACATTGAATTTATGGAAGAAGATCTGGGTCATTTTTTTGAGCAGTTTCCAAACAGAAAACGGGAAGATCTGATCCCCCTTCTGCAGGCCATTCAGGATAAGGAGGGATATCTTTCTGAAAAAATCATCTCTGCTGTAGGTCGCTACCTTGATATCAGCACCAACAAAATATACGGGGTAGCCACTTTTTATGACAATTTTCGTTTTACCTCAGCCGGTAAGTACCATTTTCGTGTTTGTCACGGAACTGCCTGTCATGTGGCTGGCACCGGCATGCTGGTCAGGGAACTTGAAAAGCAGCTCAAAGTGAAAGATGGAGAAACTGACAAGGAAGGATTATTCAGCCTGGAGTTGGTAAGTTGCATTGGGGCCTGTGGCCTGGCGCCTGTAATTGAAGTGAATGAGCAATACTATACGAATCTGACCCTGGATTCTTTGAAAGACCTCATTGAATCTTTCAGGGAACAAGAAAATTCCGCCATATGACCCGGATTAATTTGGACGATACACGTGATTTTCTGATCAATAAGGTTTTGTTAAATCCGGACAGGGATCAGGACACTGAGCTGAAAAAGCCTTTGTCTTACCTGGCCGGAGAGCGGATTGACAAAGCATTGATTTATGTGGGAATGGCCACATGCGGCCGTATTGCCGGTGCTGAGAAAACCTATCAGAGTATTCGGGCATACCTTCAGGAACGGGAAATTGATGCGGAACTGATAGAAGGAGGATGTATGGGGCTTTGCCAGGCCGAGCCGGTGGTGGACATTCAGGTACCGGGCAAAACCCGTTTGTCTTTCGCTTCGGTCACCGAAGACAAGGTTCAGGTTTTACTGGATGATGTGTTAAACCATACTTTGCCCGACCTTTCCCTGACCGGCCAGTATAAAAACCCCATCCTCCGGGAATGGGAGCAGGTGCCGTATATAGAAGACCATCCATATTTTGCCGGACAGCATAAACTGCTTACCTCAAACTGTGGCCGTATCAACCCGGTTTCCGTTTCCGCGTATATTGCCACAGGGGGTTACCGGGCATTTGCGGATTCTATATCGAAGTATACCCCTATGCAGGTCTGTGAGATGGTTGAAGCAAGTGAACTGACCGGGAGAGGAGGCGGGGCTTTTCCCACAGGCAAAAAATGGCTTGCTGCCTCCCGGACCACAAGTGACCAGAAATTTTTTGTTTGCAATGCAGTGGAAAGCGATCCGGGCAGCTATATGAACCGGGCCATTATTGAAAGCAATCCGCACAGGCTTATAGAGGCTGCCCTGATCGGAGCTTATGCAACCGGTGCCAATAAAGCCTACATTTTTCTTCGCAAAGAATCTGTTCTCGCGGGTGAGCGTCTGGAAAAGGCCCTGGGGGAAGCCCGTGCATACGGACTGACCGGTCATGACATACTTGGCTCCGGGGTAAATATTGAGGTCATCCTTAAAAAAGGTGCCAGGGCTTTTATCTGTGGTGAGGAGACAGCCCTGAATAAGAGCCTTGAGGGGAAAAGGGCCATTCCTGCTTTCAAGCCTCCTTATCCGACCGAACGTGGATTGTGGAATAAGCCAACCGTGGTCAATAATGTGGAAACTTTATTCAATATTCCACTGATCATTCAAAACGGCCCGGACTGGTTCCGGCAAACCGGTACAGAAAGCAGCAGGGGGACAAAGCTTTTCACCCTTTCCGGAAAAATCAACCGTTATGGAACCATTGAAGTGCCGATGGGAACTTCTTTTGAGGACATCGTGCATCAGATGGGCGGAGGTGTCAAGAATGAAAAAGCATTCAAAGGAATTGTTTTGGGGATAAACAGTGGCAGTTTCATCACCAGAGACAACCTGGATACAAGGGTGGACTATGAGGACCTGAATCGTATTGGCGGTGTTCTGGGGAGCGGGGCTTGCGTTGTGCTTGATGAAACGGTCTGCATGGTTGATCTGGCCAAATTTTTTACCGCTTTTTTCAAGAAGGAAAGTTGCGGGCAATGTATTCCATGCAGAGAAGGGACCGCACGGATGCTGGAAGTGATGGAAAATGCCACCAGCCGTCCTTCAGAGAACAACTCCTTTCAGACCCTTGAACGTTTCAAAGGGGTGATGCAGCTCAAGGGGCTGGCTGCCGTGATCAAGGATACTTCTCTTTGTTCCCTTGGAAAATCTTCGCCCAATGCCGTATTGAACACCCTTAAATATTTTAAGGAAGAATTTGAGGCGCACATCTTTGAAAGGAAATGTCACGCCAATGTTTGCACGGATTTGCAGGTATATTACATTGATGTGGATGCCTGCACGGGTTGCACGGCTTGTTTCAAGAAATGTCCGATGGATGCCATAATCGGATCCCCACGATATCCGCATTTCATTGTGCAGGAAAAATGTATTGCCTGCGGAACCTGTTACGACGTTTGCAAGTTTAATGCCGTCGTTATTAAATAATGTCAGCGTTTTTATGATGGATTTTCAGATAGAAGTCAATAACAAACAGATTGATGTCAGGGAGGGGGAAAGCCTGCTGACGGCATTGACCAGGAACGGGATCAAGGTACCCACCCTTTGTCATATGAACCGCTTTTCCCCGACGGGTGCCTGTCGTTTATGCGTGGTGGAAGTGGAAGGAAAGAAAGACCTGGTAACCTCCTGTTCATCGCAGGTGGAAAAAGGGATGAAGGTCAGGACCAACTCACAGCGGGTGCTTCGATCAAGAAAGTCTCTTGTGGAATTATTGCTTTCCAACCACCCGGATGATTGCCTGTACTGCCTGCGCAACGGACACTGTGAGTTGCAGTCATTGGCGGAGGAGATGAACATCAAGGAAAGGAAGTATTACGGCGAGAAAAAGGTCCTGTATCCGGATTATTCCAGTCCCAGTGTGGCACGTGATCCTGCCAAATGTGTGTTGTGCAGCCGTTGTGTGAGGATGTGTGAAGAGGTTCAGCTGGTCACCGCCCTGGATTTTATCTCCCGTGGTAACAAGACCACGGTAAACAGTGCATTTAACAAAGGATTGAATGTGTCTACCTGTATTCATTGCGGGCAGTGCATCCAGGTTTGTCCCACGGCAGCACTGATTGATATTTCCCACCTGGAGAAAGTACAAACCGCCCTTGGCAACCAGGATAAAATGGTGGTGTTTCACCTCAGTCCTTCTGCCGGTGCTTCCGTGGCCGCGGAACTGAAAATGAAATCCCGTAAGCTTGTCATGGAACGCATTTCCTCTGCGTTAAAACGTTGCGGAGCCTCCAAAGTATTCAACCTTGGGTTTGCCAGTGACATAAATGTGCTGGAAGAGGCCAGCATTCTGAAGGAAAGGCTGGAAAAAACAAGCGAAGGTTTTCCGGTATTATCTTCCTGTTGTCCGTCATGGGTAAGATATGTGGAGGATCACCACCCGGAGATTCTGGAACAACTTGCCCCTGTAAAATCGCCCCAGCAGATCATGGGTACCATGGTAAAAACCATTTATGCCGGGCAGCATGAACTCGACAATGAAAATATATTCAATGTGTCGGTGATGCCATGTGCAGGAAATAAATATGAATCTTCCAGGGAAGAAAACACCCACAAAGGTGTGTCTGAGATTGATGCCGTGCTTACCGTCCGTGAACTGTTTCAGCTATTGCGCAGTTTTGGCCTTGATCTTGCACAAATGAATGAAGAGGCTCTTGATAAACCTTACAACGAGGCTTCTTCCGTGGCCTGGAAACATGGATATTCCGGAGGCAAGGCAGAAGCGGTGGCTGAACAGCTTTTTTATATGATGGGCGACAGCAAGAAAGAAAAATTCAGGTTCAATCCGCCCAAGAATATGACGGGAAGACGAGAAACAAAACTGACCATAGGAGGGAAGCAGGTGGGTTTTGCATGGGTGAGCAGCATAGCAGAGGCAGAGAATTATTTACAGCATCTGAAACAGGAGGGCCGGGATGACATCCATTATGTGGAGGTGATGGCTTGCCTTGACGGATGTGTGGGAGGGGGAGGACAACCAATCAGCCGGGGCTTTGAGATGTCAAAGTCCAGAAAGAAGGTATGCGTGGAGATGGAAAAGTCTGCGGATAAAATATATGCCAGGGAAAACCTGGAGGCCGGTAAATTTTTCAGTAACGGAAGGCTGAGGCCGGGCAAAGAACTGACAGACGAATGGCTGAAGACCGTCTTTGTTGACAGAACATCGGAATAATTAATTTTAAGGAGGGCTTATGCCTGAAAAAGAAGCATCGAATATCATTTATACAATCAAGGATCGTTGTAAGGTATGCTATACCTGCGTACGTGAATGCCCGGCCAAAGCCATTAAGATTGAAGGCGGGCAGGCTGAAATTATTCCTGAACGGTGTATTGCCTGTGGCAATTGTATTCGGGTTTGCAGTCGTGATGCGAAAATGTTCGCTTTCTCCATTGACAAAGTGAAGAAACTGCTGAAAGGCAATCAACGTGTGGCAGCCATTGTCGCCCCGAGCATTTCCGGAGAGTTTACGGATATTAAATCCTATCAGAATTTTGTAGGCATGGTCAAAGCCCTTGGCTTTTCCTATGTGAATGAAGTCGCTTTCGGAGCTGAGTTGATTGCCAGCAAATACAAAGAAATGTTGCAGGCCGGACCCAATCGTCCGTTGATCTCTACCAGTTGTCCGGCCATTGTGAGTTACGTGGAAAAGCATCACCCCCAGATCATCGATTCATTGATTCAGGTGGTATCCCCGATGGTGGCCACCGCCAAAGTACTCAAGGAAAAGCACGGGGATGATCTTCGTATTGTCTTTATAGGCCCCTGTATTGCCAAGAAAGTAGAAGCGGCTGAGAAACAATTTGACGGACTGATCGATGAGGTAATTTCCTTTGTGGAACTTCGCCGGATGTTTGCTGAGAAAGGAGTGAAAGCAGAGGATGTGAAACCCACGGATTTCGATCCGCCCGTAGCCGGGAAAGGGGCCATTTTCCCCATCAGCGGTGGGATGTTGCAAACTGTTGACCTGGATGAGGATTACGTGAAGGGGGATATTGTCGTGGCCGAAGGACGACATGACATCATCGAAGTGCTCCGTGAATTTGAAGAAGGCTACCTGGATGCCAAAATGTTTGACTTGCTTTGCTGCAACGGCTGTATCAACGGCCCGGGAATGAGCAACACCAGCAAATTCTTCTTTAAACGCAAAAGCATTTCCAATTTTGCCAAAAGACGCTTTGACAAAATAGATGTAGAGAACTGGCAAAACAACCTGGCCACTTTCCTGAAGCTGGACCTGAGCCGGAGTTTTGAGGCAGATGATCAGCGTTTTCCCACTTTGCCCGATGAAGAAGAAATTCGCAAAGTTCTGCAGAAGATCGGTAAGAATGAGCCGGCCGATGAGCTGAACTGCGGTGCCTGTGGTTACGATACCTGTTATGAACATGCCATCTCCATCATTCAGGGCCTGGCCGAAACCGAGATGTGTTTGCCACATACCATTGAGCAGTTACATGAATATATCCGGGAACTGGATGTATCCAACAACAAGCTGGCCTCAACCCAGGCTGCACTCAAGCAAAGCGAAAAGCTTGCCAATATGGGTCAGATGGCAGCGGGAATTGCCCATGAAGTGAATAATCCGCTTGGGGTGGTGATCATGTACAGTCATATCCTTCTGGATGAAATGGATCCGGAATCTCCCTTTTATCATGACCTGAAAATGATCGTAGAGCAGGCTGACCGGTGCAAGAACATCGTGGGCGGTCTGCTGAATTTCGCCAGAAAAACCAAGGTCGTGATTGACCAGGTAAATATTAAGAAACTCATCAACAACGGGCTGAAAGGTTTTGTTCTTCCCAGGAATATCGATCTGGATGTGCGGATCAACGCGCAGAATCCGGTGATCGAATGTGACCAGAGCCAAATGGTTCAGGTATTTGCCAACCTGTTTAAAAACGCGGTGGATGCAATGCCCATGGGTGGTGAACTGACCGTTAAGGTGGATGACAAGGAAGGAGAGGATGCATTCTATGTGCGCATCCAGGACACCGGGACAGGCATTTCAAAACAGAACATGGACAAGATGTTTGAACCTTTCTTCACCACCAAGGAAAAAGGGCAGGGGACCGGTCTCGGGCTACCGATCATCTATGGAATTGTGAAAATGCATCGCGGCACCATGAAGGTTGACTCCAATGCGGATCCCAAAGCAGGGCCCACAGGAACCACATTCTACCTCACCCTGCCCAGGAAAGCGGAAAATATTAAAGGGCATGGAGGGAATGTATCGGAAAAGAATTTAAATACCATTAAATAAGAACCGTCATGTTGACAAAGGAAAAAAAGACCATTCTGATTGTTGATGATGACCCCGACTTTCTGTTCCAGATGAAAATGACCATTCAGGATCTCGGGTTCGAAGTAATATCGGCAGAAACCCAGAAGGAAGCGGAGGATATCATTGAGAAAACCCGTCCCGACCTGGCAATTCTTGATTTAATGATGGAAAATCAGGATACGGGTTTTATCCTATGTCATAAAATCAAGCAAAAATACCCTGATCTCCCCATAATTATTGCTTCTGCAGTGACCGCAGAAACAGGAATGCTGTTTGATGTGGATACGGAGGAAGGTCAGGAATGGATTAAGGCAGATCTGTTTATGGACAAGGGGATCAGAAAGGATCAACTTCAAAAAGAGATCAACAAATTGCTAAAAATTTGAAATTGTTTTATTCAGCCCATTCATGTCAACAAACCAGTATCCTGATTTACCAGGCAAAACCATAGAACGACTAAGCCAGTACAGGCGGATCCTTTTTAACAGCATCCAGAAAGGAAAGACAAACATCTATTCGCATGAACTGGCCAAAATGATGAACCTGACCCCGGTGCAGGTCAGGAGGGATCTTATGCTGATCGGGTATTCAGGCAGCCAGAGTAAAGGTTATGTGATCAAAGACCTTGTGACCCTGATTGGCAATATTATTGACAGTTCCGGGGGGCAGCACATCATTGTCGTGGGGATGGGTAACCTTGGGCGGGCCATAACCAGTTATTTTGCGGGGAAGCGAGAGAAATTGGCTATAGTGGCTGCTTTCGATAATGATCTGCAGAAAACAGACCGGATGATGGCCGGCATTCCGTGCCACCATATCAATAAGCTGACAAAGGAATTCATTGAAGAATCGGAGGTGAGTATTGCTGTACTGACGGTGGCTCCCGAAGCGACCCATGATGTAGCAAAGAAACTGATAGATGCCGGAATCAAAGGAATTCTGAACTATACCTCTGTTCCCCTGACGGTTCCGCAGGATGTGTATCTGGAAGAATACGACATTGTTACCTCACTGGAGAAACTGGCTTACCTGGTTAAAACACATTAAGATCGCAGAAACCCGGGTTTTCCCGATTTATTGTATTTTTGTGCTCTCATGAACGTGTATTATCATACATCGGAAGCCAAAGGCAGGATCAGGAATCCGGTGGTTACCACCGGTTCTTTTGACGGTGTCCACAGCGGACACCAGTTAATTATTGACCGGCTTAATGATAGCGCCCGGAAAATTGGCGGGGAATCGGTGCTGATCACTTTTTATCCCCACCCCCGAAAGGTGTTGTATCCTGAACAGTCTGAGCTAAAAGTGATCAGTTCCCAGGAGGAAAAGATTGCCTTGTTACGTCGTACCGGCCTCGATAACCTGATCATTATGCCATTCACGATACAGTTCTCAAAAACCTCTCCCCATGAGTTTGTTACAAAGTACCTGATTGAGGAGTTAGGGGCCCGCGTGATTGTTTTCGGACATAACCACCACTTTGGTCATGAACGGAAAGGTGATTACTCTTATCTCCATGAGCTTAGCCGGAAAATGGATTTTATGGTGGAGGAAATTCCGCTTAAGCTCATAGAGGATGAGACGGTCAGTTCGGCCAAAATCAGAAAAGCGCTCGGAAGGGGTGAGGTTCAGAAAGCCAATGCATATCTCAATCATCAATACTCCATCAGGGGTCTGTTTGAGAAAGGCCGCTTCATTAAAGCTCTTTCGGATCAGCCATCCATATCTGTTGATTTTGATAAAAGTGAAAAGCTGATCCCCCCGCCGGGTATTTATGCCACCAAGTTGATGGCAGACCACCAATGCATGAAATCCATGACATTGATCTCGGTAAAGGATGACGAAAAACCTGCTGTGGAGAGTTTACCCATTGAGGCCCATTATAATCCGGCAGGAGAAAAGGGGATACTGCTCTTTTATAAGCAGGTTTATGCAGGAAATATTGAAAACCCTGACCCCGGAGAAGAAAAACGCCTGAAAAATGCCCGCACAGAGGTGGAGGATTTAATCTATTAACCTGCTCCTGGAACACACTTTTCGAATCATAATTCAGGTAATTCATGCATTTAATTATTTGAATGCATTATTTTACTCTTACATGCCGTCTGCTTCTGAAAGTTTACGTAAATTTGCAGGGTTAAAAGAACATTCTATTTATGATATATCATCCTGAAAAATACAGCATTGAGGATAAAAGGATGACTCCCTTTATTGATCCTGATGAGATCACGGCAATACTCAGGAACACCAAATCAGACCGGTCCAGGGTAAGGGAAGTGATCCGGTTATCACTTGACAAAAAAAGGCTTTCCCTGGAAGAAACCGCTGTGCTGATCAACGCAGAGGATCCTGACCTGATTGAAGAGATCAGGGAAGGAGCTCGTACGCTCAAAGAAAAAGTTTACGGTGAACGGATTGTTTTATTTGCCCCCCTTTATGTGGGCGATTTGTGTATCAATAATTGTCAGTATTGCGGATTCAGGGCATCCAATAAGGAGATGCAACGGCTCACCCTTTCAGCAAAAGAACTTGAAAAAGAAACCCGGGCTCTGATCGACCAGGGGCACAAACGTCTGATATTGGTTTACGGAGAGCATCCCAGGTATTCACCTGAATTCATTGCTTCCACGGTTGAAACCGTTTACGGACTGAAGCACGGCAACGGTGAAATTCGCCGGGTAAATATCAATGCAGCCCCCTTTGATATTCCGGGATTCCGGATCGTCAAGGATGCAGGTATAGGTACTTACCAGATATTTCAGGAGACTTACCATCAGCCTACTTATGAGCAGGTCCACCCCAGTGGGGTTAAGCGTCATTACGATTGGCGGCTTACCGCACTTGACCGTGCCCAGGAGGCCGGAATTGATGATGTGGGTATTGGCGCCCTGTTTGGCCTTTACGACTGGCGCTTTGAGGTGATGGGGCTGGTCCGTCACGTAAATCATTTTGAAGCGGTTTACAATGTCGGTCCTCATACCATTTCATTTCCCCGTTTGCAGAATGCACATTCATTGAACATTCCTAAAGATCACATGGTCAGTGATGAAGAATTCACCAGATTGGTCTCCATCCTGAGGCTGGCCGTTCCCTATACCGGTATGATCCTCACCGCGAGAGAGCCCGCCCATATCAGGGATGAAATCATGCGTTTTGGTGTCTCACAGATAGACGGGGGGACCAACCTCGAAATAGGGGGTTATTCTGAGGGTCTTCATGAAACGCAGGATTTGAGCAGGGAGCAGTTCCAGATCAACGACAGCCGTTCCCTGGCCGATATCATGGATGAACTGATTCGTGCCGGGTATATTCCATCTTTTTGCACGGCCTGCTACCGACTTGGACGGACCGGAGAACATTTTATGGAGTTTTCTGTGCCTGGATTCATCAAGAGATATTGTTCTCCCAATGCCCTCCTCACAATGGCTGAATACCTGGAGGACTATGCCAGGGAGGATACCAGAAAAGCCGGTTATGAACTGATTGAAAAAAAACTCAATGAATTGGCCGGCTCCGTTCCGGTGGATAAACTAAGAGCTAAACTTCAGCTGATCAGGCAAGGGAAACGGGATTTGTATTTCTAAATGAAGTGAGCATGCAACACACAATGATTTTGGGCATCCTGGTATTTGACCGGATCAAGGAAGCAGGAATGACGCAGAAAGTGCTTTCCCGGCATGCGGATGTGATACGTACCCGGCTCGGGTTCCATGAACTCTCAGACAAGGTGTGCAGCCGGGTTGGCACCATTGTACTGGTGCTTCAGGGTGATCCGCAACAATGGCAGGAACTGGAAGCGGATCTTGCTGCAGTCGGTGGAGTTGAGATCAAGAAAATGACCTTTGACTATTTATTCAAATAACATATAATAATATGCCGTCAATCAGGGTTTTGGGTGTTCTTGTTGCATTGCGAAGTGAGGCCGCAATAAAGGTACAGGAGGTGCTGACCAAATATGGCTGTTCGGTCAGGACCCGGTTGGGTTTGAATATTCCGGATGATTCCGGTTCCGGGGAGCAGGGTCTGATCATCCTGGATTTATTCGGAGATCCGGATGAAAGCATTCGTCTTGAGAATGAACTTCGCAGCCTGGATAGGGTGAAGGTTCAACGGATGGAGTTTAACAACTGATATTAAATATTCCAGATATGGCAAAATTGGTTCATTTTTCGGAAGCCGCTTCCCTTGCTTTGCATGCCATGGTGCTTATTGCCAAAGCGGACAGTCATGTAAATGTCAGCACTTTGGCCAATGAGATGGGGGCCTCCCGCAATCACCTGGCCAAGGTCTTGCAACAATTGGTGAAATACAATTTTCTGAAGTCTGTACGTGGTCCTTCAGGTGGTTTCGTTTTGAATAAACCCCCGGACCAGATCAGTGTACTGGAAATTTACGAAGCCATTGAGGGATCCATTGACCTTCCTGAATGCCCGCTCGACAGAAAGATCTGTCCGTTTGATAAATGCCTGATGAATGGCCTTGTGACTGACGTCACCATGCAATTCAAAAAGTATTTTCAAGAACAGACGCTCGAAGATTTTGTTACACGTTCCTGATACGTTATATGGCTTTACAGGCAGGTAAATTACTATCCGGCATTCAATCTCCCGGCGACCTGAAAACATTGTCGCAGGAGGAACTTCAACTGTTGTGCGAAGAATTGAGGCAATTTATTATTGACGCAGTCAGTCTGAATCCCGGTCACTTTGGCGCCAGCCTGGGAGTGGTGGAGCTGACCGTAGCCCTTCACAAAGTCTTTGACACCCCCAGGGATCAACTGATATGGGATGTAGGCCACCAGGCTTATGCCCACAAGATTCTCACGGGCCGTCGTGATCTTTTTCACACCAACCGGCGCCACGGGGGCATCAGCGGTTTTCCCCGGATGGACGAAAGCCCTTATGATGCATTTGGTACAGGACATGCTTCAACCAGTATCTCTGCGGCCCTTGGAATGGCCGTCGCTTCCGGCTTAAAAGGAGATGACCGTCATCATATTGCGGTGATCGGCGACGGAAGTATGACGGGCGGACTGGCATTTGAGGGGTTGAACCATGCCGGGGTGTCCAATGCCAACCTCCTGGTGATCCTCAATGACAATGGAATCTCGATTGATAACGGCGTGGGTGCCCTGAAGGAGTATCTGACTGAAATTACAACTTCCAGGACCTATAACCGCCTGAAAGACGATATCTGGCGGCTGCTTGGCAATGCAGGCAGGGTAGGTCCGGGAGTCCGTCGTTCCATCCAGAAGCTTGAACATGCAGTCAAATCGCTTCTGTTTCGTCAGAGCAACTTTTTTGAGTCGTTGGGTTTCCGGTATTTTGGTCCGGTTGACGGCCACGATGTAAGGTATTTGCAACGAATACTCAACGACCTGAAGCAGATCAAAGGACCGAAGCTTCTCCACGTGGTAACGGTCAAGGGGAAGGGATATCCGTTTGCTGAGAAAGACCAGACCCGTTTTCATGCGCCAGGCTTTTTTGACAAAAAAACCGGGAAAATACGTGTTCCTGAAAAGACCAGCAGTCATCCGCCTAATTATCAGCAGGTATTTGGCGAAACCATTCTGGAACTGGCAAAAATGAATCCACGGATTGTGGGAATCACCCCTGCCATGCCCACAGGTTGTTCATTAAACATTATGATGGGGGCAATGCCCGACCGAACGTTTGACGTGGGGATTGCTGAACAGCATGCGGTCACTTTCAGTGGGGGGCTGGCCGCACAGGGTATGATCCCTTTTTGCAATGTCTATTCTTCCTTTTTTCAACGTGCTTATGACCAGGTGATCCATGATGTGGCCCTTCAGAATCTGCCTGTGGTTTTTTGCCTGGACAGGGCCGGCCTGGTGGGAGAGGACGGGTCGACACATCACGGAATGTTTGATCTATCTTCGCTGCGCTGTATCCCTAACCTGGTTATTGCAGCTCCCATGAATGAGGAAGAGCTTCGCAATATGATGTTTACCGCCCAGCTGCATCATGATTCACCCTATGTGATCAGATATCCGCGCGGACAGGGTGTAATGAAAGGGTGGAAGACGCCTTTCCGGGAAATAGAAACCGGCCGGGGCAGAAGACTTAAGAAGGGTAGCGATATGGCCCTGGTATCTTTGGGGCACGTTGGCAATATGGCATTGAATGCATGCAATATGTTTGAGGAGCAGACCGGGGTTTCCGTATCCTTCTATGATCTTCGTTTCCTTAAGCCAATGGATGAAAGCATGCTGCATGAAGTATTCAGCGGGCATCAGGCGGTTATTACCGTCGAAGACAATGCACTGGCCGGCGGAATGGGGAGTGCATTGCTCGAGTTTATGGCAGATCATCATTATCAGGTGTTGGTTAAGAGACTGGGGATTCCCGATTATTTTCCGGGGCAGGGTACCATTCCTGAGCTGCACCGGGATTGTGGGTTTGATTTTGAGGCTGTTATCACCACCATGGCGGATGTCGCAGCACATCTTAACCTGAATTCACAGAAAAAGAAGACACGAAAAACCGGATTGTATGTCGGAAACAATCGCCAGTAGCGAGCAAATACTCATCGCCTTTCTGCTTACCTTGTTTGCGGGATTGGCCACAGGCATCGGCAGTGCCATCGCTTTTTTTGCCAAAAGGACCAATACCCGGTTCTTGTCTGTGGCACTGGGCTTTTCAGGAGGGGTAATGATCTACCTTTCCTTTGTGGAGATTTTTCCGAAATCCATGGAGATCCTGGAGGCGGAAATGACTGCTCAATCCGCTTACCTGTTGACTGTGGTGGCGTTCTTTACCGGAATGCTGTTAATTGCCGTAATTGACCGGTTGGTTCCTGACTTTGAAAATCCCCACGAGCATAAACGTGTTGAGGAAATGGGGGTTGAAGAGGTTGCAAGAAACAAAAAACTATATCGTATGGGGGTTTTGTCGGCAGTGGCCATTGCCATTCATAATTTCCCCGAAGGCCTGGCTACCTTTCTGGCGGCACTGCAGGACATCAGGCTGGGGCTTCCGATCGCCATTGCCATTGCCATTCATAATATTCCGGAGGGCATTGCCATTTCGGTCCCGATTCATCATTCAACCGGAAGCAAGCGGAAGGCATTTTTGTATTCATTCCTGTCAGGAGTGGCAGAACCCGTTGGGGCTGTTGTGGGTTTTTTCATCCTGCTGCCATTTATGAATGAGGTGATTTTTGGTTTCCTGTTTGCCTCCGTTGCAGGAATTATGGTATTTATTTCCATTGACCACCTGTTACCCACTGCCAGAGACTACGGAACCGGCCATCTCCCGCTTTACGGCCTGATGGCCGGGATGATGATCATGGCCCTGAGCCTGCTGTTTTTTATGTGACGGCTTAGCATCATTGCCGGGGATAGAGGATCAAAAAACTATCCTTAAAACCACGATCACGCAATTCGCTGCGCGCCCGCAGGGCCTCTTCCCGCTTCGAAAATTCCCCCACAAGCAATTTATACAGCTTCCTGCCGTCTTCATGCGTGATCTGGATAAATACGGGGTACCCGAAACTTTGCTGATGACCGGAAGCGATGCCTGGAAGCTGGTCAGGATTCACAAATGAGGCAATCTGAATACCTATACCGGCAGGTGAGGTTTCCTCTAATGAGGCTTTATAAAAGCCCTCGTCCATTGCTGCAAGCTCAAGGGGTGAGAGCCTTTCGCTAAGCATTCGGGTCTCCTGTTCAAAGTCACTTTCTTCACCTGCTATATAGGAAGGCTCTTCAGCTATGGACAGGTGTTCGGTGGCTATTTCCTCATTCCCCAGCATTTGATAGGTATGACCGAGATAGTAGTGCAATACCGGATCTTCCGGATAGCTTTCACGGGCAAGCAGCAGGTCTTCCAGGGCGGCCTCGTACAGACCTGTCTGATAGCGGGCCCTTCCCCGGAAATAATAAACTTCACCAAAACCGGGATTGAGGTTGTGTGCCATATCAAAATCCTGCAGGGCCCGTCCAAACTCTCCTGTCGCATAGTTGGCTTTCCCACGCTGAAAAAAAGCATAATAATCAGGACTGATCCGGAGCGCCTCGCTGTAATGGTGAATGGCTTTATTATATTTACCTTTTGAAGCGTAAGCCAGTCCGGTAAAATAATGCGCCTGTTCTGCATGTTTATGGTCGAAACCGATCACTGCGCGGAAATCTTCAAGTGCCTGCTCATATTGCCTGAGCTCAATATTGGCAAGCCCCCTGTACAGATAAGCATCAGTATAATAAGGATCCAATGAGATGGCCTCATCAAAGGAGACCAGGGCCTGCCGGTATTTACCTTCCACGCCATTACGGACTCCTTCAGAAAATAACTCCCGGGCACGTCTGATATCGCTATCTGAGGGCTGCCCCAAACTTGTGGAGGGCCAAAAAATGCCTGACAGCAATATGATCAAACAGAGGGTTCTTATATACACCTTAGGGAATGGTTATTTACCCACAAATATAATGAATTATCGCTGGGCTTTGGCGTTCAAAAGAGGGATCAGCTCTCTGGATAATGCATTATAAAACCGCTTGTTTTGGTAGAGGCCTACCCAGCGGATTCCCTGAATGCTATTGGTCAGGAAGCATTCATCAGCCTTTTCCAGTTCACCGGCATCCAGGGGCTTTTCAATAACCTGGAAGCCGTTTTCAGTGGCAGTTTCAATAATTATCTGGCGCATGATCCCCTCCACACATCCCTGGTTAAGGGGAGGGGTGAAAAGTATTTTGTCGCGAACAGTGAATATGTTGGAACTGGTGGCTTCAATAATGTTTCCTTCCTCATTAAGGATCAAACAGTCACCGGACCCGGATTCTCTTTTGTGGAGGCTGGCCATTACATAGAGCTGCGCATTGATTGATTTGATGCAAGAGAACTGATTGATCCCTTTGCGGATTCCGGTATATTCCTTCACATGGATTCCCCTGTTGTTCAGCCCGAAACCTTCCTGATCCAGTTTCTCAGATTCAATCAGCCAGGAGATAGCGTTGCCAAGGGGCATGTAAAGACCGCCCTCCTCACGGAAGGCAGAGAAACGTACCCTGGCATTCCCGGTCTCACTGTGATTGGCAGAAACAAGTTCCTTTACTGCATTGGTAAAGAGACTTTCTGACCAGTCATTGCCCGGGTTGATTTGAAGAAGATGAAGTCCTCGTGTCAGGCGGGCGAAATGCCTGTCTGCCCATAAAGGATGTCCCTGTGACACACGAATGGTTTCAAATAAGCCGTCCCCATAGCGAAAGGCCCTGTTGGAAGGTGACAGACAAAGTTCATCTTTCGGTAAGAGGCGGCCGTTCCAGGATAACATGGTCATATGCCGGGAGCTTTAAAAAACATAATGAATAAACCGGTAGACGAATCCGGGATCCAGTAAAGTGGTATATAATACACCAAATAAGGCTCCCCAGAAGTGGACATCATGTCCCACATTGTCACTGCCTCGTTTGGCCATATAGGCGGAATAAACCAGGTACAATATACCAAAAATATAGGCAGGGATGGGTACAGGGAAAAAGATAAAGATGATTGAACCCTGGGGGTAGACAAGAATGCTGGCGAAAAGAACAGCTGATACTGCTCCGCTGGCCCCGACTGCATTGTAGTAGGGGTCTTTGGCGTGTTTAAAATAGCCGGGAATTACACTTCCCACCAAGCCCACCAGGTAAAGCAGCAAAAAGAATAATGGTCCTGTGCTGCCAAAGTGCGCAGAGAATTCATGTTCTACATTCCGGCCAAAAGAAAACAGCACGATCATATTCACAAGCAGGTGGGTATAATCTACATGCAGCAGGCCATAGGTGAAAAAGCGGTGAATATGCTTATGCTTTTTGATGGCATATGCATTGAATTTCATGCGTTCAAATATCCGGCCGCTGCCAAAAGCGGAGATACTTGCCAGCACAGTTGCAATGATGATAAACAGGGTGGCAGACATTTCTTGTCAGGATGAAGATTGATACCTTGAATTAATAGTTAATCTGTAATTGATCAAAAGTATCATCCTCCATGATGTGAACCGCTTCCCGGAAATAATCCTCATGTTGCATCACAACCTGAATGTAAGCGGAAAAATCAAAAAGGTTTCTGGCCACCTGGGCTTTGAGCTGTTGCCTAATATATTCAACAGCTTTTTCATCCTTTTCACCTTCTTCCTCCAGGTCGAGCTGATCTGCTGCGTATTCACGGAGTTCAGTCATCAGGTCTTCATCCACATGAAAATTCTCAATGAAGTCATTTACATCTTCATAACGCGCAGATAGTTCAGCACGATTGAGGTTCGTATATTCAATCCCGAAAGTATTCAATATCCCACTCCGGAGCATCCTGGAATAATAATCCGAAACCATGGCTGTATCCAGCGGAATAAAAAAGTCCGGCATGATGCCCCCGCCACCATATACCGAACGACCGTTAATTTTGGTTTTGTATTCTAATGAATCCGGAAATGTAATGTTTTCAGGACTTATTAGTTCGCCGGAGTTAAGACGGTTCGACAGGTCATCATAATATTGATCTGTGCCCTCACCATAGGGCTTCTGGATACTTCGCCCGGTGGGTGTATGGTATTGAGCGGTGGTCAGCCTGATGGCTGACTCATCGGGGAGTTCAAACGGACGCTGAACCAGTCCTTTGCCAAATGACCGCCTTCCGACGATCAGCCCCCTGTCCCAGTCCTGTATTGCTCCGGCGAAAATTTCACTGGCTGAAGCGGACCCTTCGTTGATTAACACAACGACTTTCCCTTCTTTGAAGTTACCCTTGGAAGTACTCTTGAATTCCTGCTTAGGGGCAGCATGTCCCTCTGTATAAACAATCAGCTGATTGCTTTCCAGGAATTCATCTGACAGGTCAATGGCCACATCCAGGTACCCTCCGGAGTTGTAATTTAAATCTACGATCAGCCCGGACATTCCTTTGGATTTTAATTCTTCGATGGCTTCACGAACTTCTCTCAGGGTAGTACGGGCAAAGCGGTTGATCTTGATATATCCGATTTCAGGTGTGGCCATAAAAGCGGCATCAACTGAGTGGATCGGAATCTGGTCACGGGTAATGGTGAAATCCAGTAATTCGGGAACGCCTGCACGATAAATAGAGACTTCTACTTTTGTGCCCCGCTCACCGCGTAATTTTTCCTGTACAAATTCATTGGTTACTTTGCTGCCATGGGCCTTTTCCCCATCGATAGATATAATTTTATCACCTGGCATCAATCCTACTTTTTCTGAGGGACCTCCTGGTATTGGACTCACAACGATAATGGTATCCTGGATCAGGTCAAACTGAATACCGATCCCTTCAAAACTGCCCTCAAGAGGCTCATTGGCCCTGCGAAGCTCTTCCGCAGAAAGATAACGGCTATGTGGGTCTAATTCTTTAAGCATGCCACGAATTGCATCTTCCACCAGTGTCTCATCGTCCAGTTCTTCAATGTAAGCGAATTCTATAAATTGGAGCGCCCGCTGAAGTTTTTCCATCTGTCCCTGGCTGACTTGTGAAAAAGAGGTGGCAGACAGGGAAACAAGAAATGCTGTGAGCATCAACAGCTGGCCAATACGCTTGGGTGTTTTCATTCTTTATTGTTTTCAGAGTGTTCTTAAAAAAACAGGATCTGGATTAACCGCAGACCCGGTTATGAAATAAATTAAACTATACGTACTTTTGAATAAACAAAAACAAAGCCAAAACGCCTATTTAAAAAATGAATTCTTATTTCGACTTCTGGCAAAACATACAAAATTAATAAAAAGGAGGAAAAACAGCGGTTTCTCAACAGCTTGATTTTTCCACTGGTTTTCGTCCTGGTTCTTTGGTTGGTAAAATCATTGGAAATGGCTTTTGACCTGTCTTTTTCGGAATTGGGTATATACCCCAATACGGTTGGCGGATTAAAGGGCATTGTGTTGTCTCCTTTTATTCATGGTAGTATTTCTCACCTTGCCTCCAATAGTTTGCCCTTGCTGGTTTTAGGCACCGCCCTGGTTTATTTTTACAGGGAAGTGGCTTTGCCGGTTTTTCTCCTGGGGTTGGTGATCACGGGATTCTGGGTGTGGCTCATCGGCCGTCCTTCCTATCATATTGGTGCTTCGGGAATTATTTATTGTTTAGCTGCCTTTCTTTTTGTCAGCGGAATCATTCGCCGCCACCCGAGGCTGATGGCTCTTTCTTTGCTTGTGGCTTTTCTTTATGGGGGGCTCATCTGGGGAATCTTTCCTGTGCGGGAATATATATCCTGGGAAGGGCATTTAATGGGCATGTTGTCGGGAGCACTGCTTGCCTGGTTCTATAAGGGGTACGGTCCCCAACGCCCGCTTTATTCATGGGAAATTGAGGAGGAGGATGAAAATGAGTATAATGATGATAATATGGAGGAGGATCTGCGCATTAGATACGACCAGATTAAATGAATTATATATTGCCGCGGTCTATCTCACGCTGGATGTCTTTCTTTTTGATGGTTTCCCTTTTGTCAAAAAGTTTCTTGCCCTTGGCCAGGGCGATCTCAAGCTTCGCCAATCCTTTATCATTGATAAATAATCGGGTGGGGACAAGGGTCAGTCCCTTTTCCTCCAACTTGGATTTGAGTCTTTTTATTTCCCGGGCGGTAAGCAGTAACTTCCGCTCCCGCTTGGGTTCATGATTGTTGTATGTTCCGTGGGAGTAAGGGGCAATGTGCATATTTCTCACAAAAAGCTCATGGCCGTTGAAGGCGCAGTAACTTTCTGTAAGGCTGGCCTTTCCTGCCCGTATTGATTTGATCTCGGTGCCAGTAAGAACCAGGCCTGCCTCGAACTTTTCCAGCAAATAATATTCAAAGCTGGCTTTTCGGTTCTTAATATTGATCTTATCCGACATATTTACCTTCTGTTTGACCTGCGAATATAGCAAAAATAAGGAGACCCGGATATTTTGACGTTTATCAGGCTAAAAAGCACAATTAATTGTTGCTTGATTCATAAAAAAATATACTTTTGCAAAAAATAAAACCCATTACATATGTATTGGACCTTAGAACTGGCATCAAAACTTGAAGATGCTCCATGGCCCGCCACCAAGGAGGAGTTGATAGATTATGCCCTTAGATCGGGAGCCCCGATGGAAGTCATTGAAAATCTTCAGGAAATTGAAGACGAGGGCGACGTATATGAAAGTATTGAAGATATCTGGCCGGATTATCCAACAAAAGATGATTTCTTCTTTCATGAGGACGAATATTGATGGTCCTGCCGATCTTTAGTGGTTTATGGCAAAAAACCGGCATCGGCCGGTTTTTTGCGTTTTTGCCCTTGCTGAATATTATTACAGATTTGATTAACTTTGTTTTTCCTTAAATGACCCATCTATGCTCAATCTAGTTAAAAAAATATTTGGCAGTAAAGCCGACAGGGATTTCCGGGAAATCAAAGGAACCCTTGAAGCTACCAAACAAGCCTACGAAACCATCAAGACCCTGGACGATGACCAGCTCAGGTCCAAAACCCTGGAGCTTAAAAAACGGATTGAAGACCATGTTCAGGAGGAACAAAAACAAATCGATACGCTGCGTGAGTACCTTGAAAACAATTATGAAATTGATATCGAGGAAAAAGAACAGATCTACCAGCAGATCGATGTATTGGATGACAAACAGAACGAGAAAACAGAAGCCTTGCTGGGAGATCTGATCCCGGAGGCTTTTTCCGTGGTCAAGGAAACCGCCAGGCGTTTCAAGGAGAACGAAGAGGTAATCGTTACCGCCACCGATTTTGACCGGGAACTGGCCGCGACTAATCCCAGTATCGAGATCAGGGGTGACAAGGCCTGCTACAAAAACCAATGGATGGCAGGAGGGAACCTGATTACCTGGGATATGGTGCATTATGATGTGCAGCTTATCGGCGGAATTCATCTTCATAAAGGAAAAATTGCCGAAATGGCGACCGGGGAAGGTAAAACACTGGTCGCGACCCTTCCGGTTTACCTGAATGCCATCACAGGTAAGGGCGTGCATATTGTGACGGTCAATGATTACCTGGCCAAACGTGACTCAGAATGGATGGGAATGCTTTTCCAGTTTCACGGACTGAGGGTGGATTGCATTGATAAGCATCAACCCCATTCGCCGGAAAGAAGGAAGGCCTACCAGGCGGATATTACCTACGGAACCAACAATGAGTTCGGCTTTGACTATTTGCGTGATAACATGTCTCGTAACCCAGGGGAACTGGTGCAGCGGAAATTGAACTATACCATTGTGGATGAGGTGGACTCTGTGTTAATTGATGATGCGCGAACGCCGCTGATCATATCGGGTCCGACACCACAGGGGGAAAAGCATGAGTTCCACGAGATGAAGCCCAAAGTGGAAAAGCTTTACAGTGCGCAGCGTATGCTGGTGACCAACCTGCTGGCTGAAGCCAGAAAGCTTCTCCTGCCCAAAGAAGGGGAGCCTGACGAGAAAAAAGGAGGTGAGCTGCTGTTGCGATGCCATCGCGGACTTCCGAAAAATAAAGCCCTGATCAAGTTTTTGTCTGAACCAGGCATGAAAAGTATTTTGCAAAAGACCGAAAACCTGTATATGCAGGAGCAGGGCAAGCATATGCATGTGATCGATGACGAACTGTTCTTTGTCATTGAAGAAAAGAGTAACTCCATCGAACTGACAGAGAAAGGGATTGATCTGATCACC
>CAYXEH010000016.1:0-46203 GCA_964463915.1 uncultured Bacteroidales bacterium
ACTCAAGTTTGACGGAGTGGCCCTCGGATTGACTTACCAGCACGGCGAATTTCAAAGGGGGGTCACACGGGGGGACGGAGTACAGGGAGATGAAATTACCACCAACATCAAAACCATTCCGAGTATCCCGCTTAAGCTTGAGCCCATTAAAATCTTTCCCGACTTTGAAGTACGCGGTGAGGTTTACATGCCACACAAAAGTTTCATGCAGCTCAACAAAGCCAAAGAGGCTATGGGGGAGGCCACATTTGCAAACCCGCGTAATGCCGCTGCCGGCAGCCTTAAACTACAGGACTCGGCACTGGTTGCCCATCGGCAGCTTGATTGTTTTATATACGGAGTATTGGGCGAAAACCTGCCATTCAACAATCACTGGGACAGTTTAAAAACCCTGAAACAATGGGGGTTTAAGGTATCAGACCGCGTAGAAAAATGCACCGGCATTGAAGAGGTATTTCAGTTTATCACACGCATGGAAGCCGATCGCGGCAACCTCCCGTTTGACATCGATGGTGTAGTCATCAAGGTAAACAGTTACAGGCAGCAGACAAAGCTTGGTTATACCAGTAAATTTCCCCGGTGGGCGATCTCTTACAAATTCAAAGCTGAACGTGGTCTTACCAAATTGATTGATGTGGTTTACCAGGTCGGACGTACCGGCGCAGTTACCCCGGTAGCCGTGCTGGAGCCGGTTACAATTGCCGGAAGCACCGTCAGACGTGCCTCCCTGTACAATCAGGATAAAATGGAAGAACTCGGCCTGCACAAAAAAGACAGTGTATATGTGGAAAAAGGAGGAGACATCATCCCCAAAATTGTTGGTGTGGAGGAGTCACTAAGACCACCTGATGCCATTCCTCTGCGCTTTATTAAAGAATGTCCGGAATGCGGAACAACCCTGAGGCGTGACGAGGGAGAGGCCGTGCATTACTGCCCCAATTCAGCAGAATGCCCCCCCCAGATCCAGGGCCGGATAGAGCACTTTATCAGCAGACGGGCGATGAATATCGATAGCCTGGGGCAGGGTAAAACCGAGCTGTTGATCAGAAAAGGCAAGATCAGTAACATTGCTGATCTGTACGACCTCAGCTATGACGACCTGATCGGACTTGAAAAAACCATCACCGATCTGGATACCGGGAAAAGCAGAACCATCCGGTTCAGGGACAAGACCGTCAGAAATATTCTACATGCCATCCAGGCATCAAAAGAAGTTCCGTTTGAACGTGTACTTTACGCCCTGGGAGTCCGTCACCTGGGTGAGACCATGGCACGTAAGCTGGCCAGGCATTTTGGCAGTATCGACAAGCTGTTGAGTGCCACAAGGGAGGAGCTTCTTCAGGTCGGGGATGTGGGAGACAAGGTGGCATCAAGCATCATAGCCCATTTCAATGATGCAAGAAATATGACGATACTGCAGCGGCTGAGAAATGCCGGGCTGAATTTCACCTGTGAAACCAAAACCACCCCATCTTCAAAAAATGACTTGTCAGGAAAGGCATTCGTGATTTCCGGGGTGTTTCAACAGCACAGCCGGGATGAGCTCAGACAACGAATTGAAAACCTGGGCGGTGAGGTCAAGAGCAGTGTCTCCTCAAAAACAGCTTACCTGGTGGCAGGCGAAAACATGGGCCCGGAAAAAAGAAGAAAAGCTGATATCCTGGGCGTTCCCATAATCAGTGAGGAAGAGTTGCAGAATTTGCTAAATGAAACCTGAAACTGAAGGCAGTCTGAATCCTGCAGCGAACACCCGAAGATAAGTACCACATCAAACCGGCATGTATGGAAAAAGCGGTCAGAGAAATGCTGCGGGCTTACTCCTGTGAAACCTCCAGCAACATTTTCCGGTAAATATTAAACACATTGGCCCTGGAAACAAAGCCCACGTATTTACCGTTTTCCAACACGGCCATATTCCACAGACCGGCATCGCGAAACTTCTGCATCACCGTATCCATGCTATCTTCCATATGAACAGTTGCCCTTGGCTGTACCATCAGCTCATGCACCTTCATGGTATCATACTGGCTCCGGTCAAACATGATCTCCCGGACATCGTCCAGGCGCACCAGCCCAAGGAAGTTATTATCTTCGTCGGTAACCGGGAAGATGTTGCGGCTTGCCTTGGCAATCACCTGCGCCAATTCCCCAAGGGTCATATCGGGGGATAACTTGTGGAAGTTGGTTTCCAGCACCTCCCTCACCTGCATCAATGTGAGCACTGTCTGGTCCTTATGATGGGTGATAAGCTGCCCTTTTGCTGCCAGGTGCCGGGTATACAGGGAGTGCGGCTGAAAATAATTCACCGTGACGTAGGCGATTAATGAAACCAGGATCAACGGAATAAACAACTCATAGCCACCGGTGATTTCGGCAATGAGGAAGATCGCAGTCAACGGGGCATGAATCACACCCGCAATAAGGCCCGCCATTCCAACCAGCGAAAAATTGTACTCAGACAAATTCCAGCGGGTAAACATATTGGCCGTACGGGAAAACAAAAAACCTGCAATACTACCCATAAACAGGCTGGGGGCGAATACACCGCCAATCCCGCCGGCACCCGTAGTCAATGAAGCGGCAACGGCTTTAAAAAGCAATACCAGCAGCATAAAAGCGACAAAAAGCAGGCCGGATTCTCCCACAATCTCTGCAAAAATACTCTGTTCAAGGAGCTGTTCCGGTTGGCCGGACAACAATCCGCGCATGGAGAAATAGCCCTCGCCAAAGAGCGGCGGAAAAAAAAAGATCAGCAGCCCCAGCAGAGCTCCGCCATAAAGTACCCGCTTAAATGGATGACCAACCCTTTTGACCTGTGCTTCCACTTTTTCATTCATCCAGGAAAAATAAAGAGACACTACACCGGTGGCCAGGCCAAGTAAGACATAAAATGGGATATGGCTGTGATTAAAGGGATCCTGCACCGCGAAATAAAACTCCACCCCCTCACCAAGAAACAAAGTGGAAAAGATGGCTCCCACTACCGTTGCAATCAACAGGGGAATCACGGATGTCATGGTCAGATCCAGGGCAAGCACCTCCAGGGAGAAGATCAGGCCGGCAATGGGTGCATTAAAGATGGCTGCAATGGCAGCCGCGGCACCACATCCGATCAGAAGATTCTTGCGCCTGAAGCCAAGCCTGGCTGCCTGGGCCACATTGGATCCTATGGCTGCGCCGGTAAATACAATGGGAGCCTCCATCCCCACTGATCCGCCAAACCCCCCGGTAAAGGTACATGCAATGATTGATGAATAGGTATTATGTAATTTCATCACTCCCCGGTTCCGGGAGATGGCATAAAGAATTTTCGACACCCCGTGGCTGATATCATCTCTGACAAAATACCGCACATAAATAACCGCAATCAGAATACCCAGTAGCGGAAAGGCAAAAAGAGGCCAGTTACCGGAGATGTTTAACGGGCCGCTACGCACCCAGGTTTCAAGGTAGTGAACAGAAGTTTTGAGTACCACGGCAGCCACGGCAGCGATCATACCAATCACCACAGCCAGTGCAAACAACAACTGCTTTTCGGTAATGGTCTTTGTTCGCCAGATCAGAAACTTTTCAAGCCTGCTCTTTTCACTCATCCTGCCGCAAATTTATAAAGTAATTCAACAAAATGGTTGCTTTTGCAGGCCCTACCACTTCTTCCAGCTCTTCCCTGCCGGCTTTTCTGATCCCCTCCACGGAGCGAAACCTTCTAAGTAAAGCCTGAATGGTCACCGGTCCTATGCCCCTAATCCCGGTCAACTGTGACTTCAGGCTTCCTTTCTCGCGACGCAGCCTGTGATGACTGATCCCGAAACGATGGGCCTCGTCGCGCATATGCTGAATGACTTTCAACGTTTCGGAAGTTTTGTCAATGTACAGCGGAATGCTGTCACCCGGAAAGTAAATCTCCTCCAGTCTCTTGGCAATTCCAATGAGGGGCATTCTGCCCCGCAAACCCAGCCGTTCAAAGGCTTTAAGAGCAGCCCCGAGCTGGCCTTTCCCTCCATCCACAACCACAAGATCCGGCAAGGGCTGTCCTTCTTCCGACAGGCGTTTGTATCTCCTGTAAACTGCTTCCTGCATGGAGGCATAATCATCGGGGCCCTCCACAGTCCGGATATTGTAATGCCGATATTCTTTCTTGCTGGGCCGGGCATCACGAAACACAACCATTGCGGCTACAGCGTAATTTCCCTGGGTATTACTGATATCAAAACACTCCATGTGCTCAGGCAGCTCTTTCAGATGCAGATCTTTCTGCATCTGCTTCATCAGCCGGCGGGCATGACGGGCCGGATCGGTGAGTTCCTGGCGTTTGAGCCGCTCCATCCGGTAATATTTCGCATTTCTCTCAGAAAGTTCCAGCAGCTTTTTCTTGTCTCCCCGTTGGGGAATCACATAACGAACACCGGGAATGGATGTGTCCGGATGCAGCGGAAGAATGATTTCCCGGGCCTCGCTTTGAAAACGCTGCCGCAGTTCCGCAATGGCCATGTCGAGCAGGCTTGAATCCGTCTCCTCAAGCCGCTTATGAAGCTCCAGTGTATGGGACTGCACAATGGCTCCATTGACCACCCGCAGGTAATTGACATAAGCCCTCTTCGGCTCACTGATCAGTGAATAGACCTCCACATTGCTCAGGGAGGGATTCACCACGGTGGACTTACTCTGGAACTTCTCCAACAGCTCCACTTTTTCCTTGATCATGGCCGCACGTTCAAACGCATGCGCTGCCGCATGCACCTTCATCAGCCGCTTCATCTCCGTAACCACCATGCCAAGGTTCCCTTTCAGAATCTGCTCAATCCGGTCGATGGTTTCCTGGTAATCAGCGGCATCCTGCAGTCCTTCACAAGGACCTTTGCAATTACGGATATGGTATTGCAGGCAGACTTTGAACTTACCGGCAGCGATATTCTCAGGAGTCAGTTTCAGGTTGCAGGTCCTGTACTGAAACAGCTGGCGGATCAAATCCAACAGGGCATTCATCATTCGAACAGAGGCATAGGGGCCGAAATACCTGCTGCCGTCCTTCACCAGATTCCGCGTGGGAAAAATACGCGGAAAGTCTTCGTTTTTAATACAGATCCAGGGAAAAGTCTTGTCATCTTTCAACAGTACATTGTACCGGGGCTGGTATTTTTTGATAAGATTATTCTCCAGCAAAAGGGCATCCAGCTCCGTATCCACCACTATATGCCTGATGTCGGCAATTCTACGGACCATCAAACGGACCCGGCCGCTTTCGTGGCTATCGCGATTAAAATAGGAGGAAACCCGCTTTTTCAGGTTTTTTGCCTTCCCCACATAGATCACACGCTCCCGGTCGTCATAAAACTGGTACACCCCGGGTTTATCGGGAAGGGTCATGATCAGAGCCTCCGGTTTTTCCCAATGCGTATGTGACCTCTTTCCTGGCATATCTTCCGGCAAATATGCTAAAAAAATCCGTTACAATTACTTTCTTCCCTTCTCGGGCAGGTATTTCCAGTAACGTTGAGGCATGCAGGATCTCATCTGGCGATGGTTTTTCCTTTCCCTGATGTTGATGGCGTCATAGTAATGCTGCCACAACTCCCGGTAAGGATCCTCTCCATTGACCTCCCCGGAGGCCACGCATTTCATATCGCCGGCGTCCGCATTCCCGTAGCCCATTTCCCCGGAGTCCGCGCATGTCGTATCACCGGAGTCCCCACCGCCGCATTCCCCGCATTTAATATCCCCGGGATCCACGCCACCGGAATCCGCGCATTTCGCATTCCCGCCCGAAAGGCCGGAACCGATCCTCTGTTCATAATCCTCCGGGTTGAACCTCACCATACGTGTCACCCTGGTGTCATACCATACCCCACGGGCCCTGCGCATGTCGTAGATCACCCATTGCTGTTCAGCCATACGAGTCCTGAAATGCGGTGCCAGCATCATCACAATGTCATGGTCGGGCTCAATATTTGCGACCAATAACCGGCCGGTGGTTTCCCGAAACCGGACCAGCCCGTGAAAACGGTGGACCTCCTTTCTCACCCTTCGCGCCTGCTGAGTCACCGCATAGACATCTTCATCCAGCATATTACAATGAAATGTGCCGGAGGTATCAGTGAAGAGTTTATACAGATACCTCCACAACAACATAGGGATTTCCGGCTCATCCACCAGGAAGGCGAGGTGAACCAGCCGGGCGTTGCGTTCCGTAACACGCTCATTGATCCCCTTTGCCACACGTGAAGCTTTCTCCCGGTTTGTTTTCACGTGCACCACCTCGCCTAAGGACATCTGCTGATTGTTTTTTCGTGAAATGATCGCAGAAGGAGAACAACGGTCTTCAAATGCACGGAACACCACGGAGAAGAACCCTTCACGGGTTCCATCATACGTATATATGACCGGAGATTGCCTCATCAGTTATATTCCAATACCCGGATCCGGCCCGGGATTAAAAGCTGTCAGGTTCACAATTTCTGAAGCCCGGTCAGAACAGTTGCAACTGCCTGCCTCCATGATCGGTTTTGACCAGTTTTCGCCTGATCTGCTCAGGGTAGAGTGAAGCCGATGCCACCGGAAGTTCACGACAAACAATAAAATACCTGGCACGCTTCAGGGCCACACCCATACGTTTAAGATGAGAAAAGCCAATCCTGCCGAAACGACGGTTGGCGACAATGAGTTTCGCAGAGCGGACACCAATTCCCGGTACCCTCAGAATCTCCTCGTAAGAAGCCTTATCCAGGTCAACAGGATAAAACTGTGGATTACGAAGGGCAAATGCCAGTTTAGGGTCAGTTTGCAGGTCAAGTTGCGGCTGTTTTTCATCCAGGATCTCATCAAAGCGGAAATGATAGAACCGCATCAGCCAGTCAGCCTGGTACAACCGGTTTTCCCTCACCACCGGAGCTTGTTTTAAGGCGGGCAAACGCACATCCCCGGAATTTACCGGAATAAAACCCGAATAATACACCCGCTTTAATCCCTGGTCACCGTACAGACCCGATGCCAGACTTAAAATGGTATAATCCGTTTCGGGTGAGGCGCCGACGATCAATTGGGTACTCTGGCCGGCTGGGGCAAAACGCGGAGCCTTCCGGTATTTCCGCCGTTCCTCCCTGCTGGAAAGGACCTGACGACTGATCTGATTCATGGGATCAAACACACTTCTATGATCTTTTTCCGGGGCAAGCCTTCGAAGCTGGTCGTCAGTGGGGATTTCCACATTGACACTCAAACGATCGGCCAGTAACCCGGCTTCCTCCACAAGCAAAGGATCCGCACCCGGGATGGACTTCATATGAATGTACCCATTGAAGCGGTATTCATTCCGAAGCATCCGGACCACGGCAATCAGCCGCTCCATGGTATGATCCGGGCTGACCATAACCCCGGAACTCAGAAACAACCCTTCAATGTAATTGCGTGAATAAAACTCCCAGGTAAGTTCTGCCAGCTCTTTCACCGTAAATGTGGTCCTGGGCCTGTCATTGCTGCGTCTGTTCACACAGTAGGCACAATCATAAATACAATGATTGGTGTACAGTATCTTCAGCAGCGAGATACATCGCCCGTCTTCAGTAAAAGAGTGACACACGCACGAACTCACTGTCTTGCCTGCACCACCCTTTGAAGCCCTGGTACTTCCACCGGAAGAGCAGGACACATCGTACTTGGCCGCATCAGCCAGCACATTTAACTTTTGCAAAACTTTTTCCTTCATCAGACCGTTCCTGATCAGATTTTAATCAAATACCGTCCTTTTAATATAAGAAAAAAGCCGTAAAGCAAAGCCATTTTATAGGATTACCTTACCCGTTCAGATTGCCTGAGGGCGGCATTCCAGGCCTTAATGCCTGCCAGTCCGTTAATCTCTTTCAATGGTGTACCTTAACCCCATAAAGAATTTACGTCCCATTAGAGGCCCCCAGATCATGCTGCCGTCAAAACCTTCATCAAACGGGGACTGATGATTCAGTATGGGATTCTTCTGGATGTAATCTGTCAGGTTTTCCCCACCGGCATATACTTCAATACGACCCCACCGATATGTCACCTGGGCATTGAGCAGGGTATAGGCAGGAGATGCATCCCGGAGACCGAAGGATTCAGGCATGTCAGGTAAGCGGCTGGCTCCGTTAAACTGGGCAGTCAGATCAAACTGCCAGTCATTGGAGGAAGTGGCATAGGATCCCGACAACATCCCACGGTAACGATTCACAAAAGGCTGCTGACGCAATTCCCCGCCAATGGTCGCATAGGAATCAGTGAAGCGGTATGCGGCAGTCAGATCAACCCGCCGGATGGGTTCCAGGCTCAACTCCAGCTGATAATTGTTTGCCCAGGAATCACCGTCCAGGCTGTAAAAAACAGCCATGGTATGGTCACTGTCTACATCCACCATCATTTGGTTCACAAAATCAGTACGGTAAACTTCAGCCGCCAGGGAGCCCTCACTGCCAAAAAGCATAAACCGGCGGGTAATGCTTGCCCCGTAATTCCAGGCTTCCTCCGCTTCCAACTCATCACGTACCACAATCCTGCGATTACTCACCAGGAGTCCTGTATTTTCGGCAATGAGGTTGGGTACCCTGTAGCCTTTCCCGACAGATCCCCTGATGGTGGTATTCTCATTGATATTGAAATGGATGTGCGACCGGGGGGTGAATAAGGTCCCGAACAAATTGTGATGATCTGCCCTGGCAGACAGCACGAGAGTCAGCCGCTCGTGCGTATGATATGAATATTCAAAGAAGATACCGGGCACCGACTCATGACGGTCAAACAAAGAATCATTCAGTTGTTCGCTGAAATCGTCGATCAGAAAACTGACCCCGGTTGCAAATGAATGATCCGGATGGCCCAGGGTATTGGCAAACATGAAATTGGCATAAAAAGTATTTTGTTCCCCGTTATAGGGGCGTTGCCCGTAAAAAGACTCCTGGTCATGGTGGGTGAAACTGAGCTGGGTTCCCAGGCTTGCATCCGGCATGCTTTCAAAATAAAAGCCTGTACGTGCAAAGGTGTGGAAACGGGTGGTGTTTGTGCCATAACCATAGTATTGGTCCGACCCGGCCGGCTCCCCATTAGTGAAAAAGGCTTTCTGTCCGCCCTCCCGCTCTTCCTGCATCAGATTGAAACCGAACTCAGAGGACATCACACCATGGCGTTCGTAGCTGTATCGATTCATGATATTGTATTTTTCTACCATGGGATGATCCAGAAAAGAATTCTGATTGTGATCCACTTTGCGACGGAACAACTCCCCATGAGTCATGATCATGGCAGACCATTCATCGTTGAGATCCATGGCCGCATTCAGCGCAGTCTCCATCTGCCCGTCACTGCTTGCGAATGCGTTGTAATAAAGTTGCTGGGGTCCATCTGGTTTTTTCAGATCCACATTGATCTGACCCGTGACCGATTCATACCCGTTCATCACGCTGGCGGCCCCTTTGGAAATACTGATGGATTCCATCCATGATCCGGGAACATAACTTAGCCCGAATGGCTGGCCCAACCCCCGAATCCCGGGTGAATTCTCCAACATCAGCTGGCTGTAAACGCCGGCCAGCCCAAGCATCTGGATCTGTTGTGCACCAGACACCGCATCACTGTATGACACATCCACCGACACATTGGTCTCGAAGGCCTCCGCCAGGTTGCAGCAGGCCGCCCGTTGCATCTCACTCCCGGTAATTACATTGGTAAGAACCGGCTCCATGGAAGACACATGTGACCCCGAACGGCGACCGGAAACGGTCACTTCCTCAAGATCCCGGGAGGCATCGAGGATCACTTCCACATGGGCCCCTGCGTTCTCTATCAGGATGGTGTCGGAACGATAACCAATATAACTGACCACAATTTCATGCGGGAGGTCAACCGTCACATCCAGGCAGAAATGCCCTTCAGCATTGGTTGCCACCCCTGAGGCAGTACCCAGCCACACCACGTTGGCCCCGGCAAGAGGTTGATTGTGGTGGTGGTCATCATGGGGTACTTTTTCAAAGACATCTCCGTGGACCTGAGTATGTTGTGCATGAATCAGGCCATGACAGCCCAGAATGAGAAACAAAGAAAATGATATGGATTTAAAAATAGATTGCATGGTTTTAACTTATCTGAAAGGTGAAACATAAAAAAGACACGCCGCTGTCGAAACGGCCACTTCACTTCAATAAGCAAAACCCTTAACAATACTTCAGCCGGCAGGAGAGAATCACCAGTTCACGCCCGGCTGGTTTGGGCGGCGGGTCAGTCAGGCTGACAAACGAAAGGCATAATGGCAGGCCCTCCTGCTCCTGCACCGAGGCCACACGGGCAGGCAGCAACTCAAATTCCGGTGTGGCAATTTTTGCAGGGGAAGGGTCGGCTGAAGCATCGTATTCAGCCCGCAGGTAATGAATCTCAGATTCGCAGTCTTCCCCACAATGGCACCCTTGTCCCTTTTCATCGTTTTCGCAGCAAGGGGTCTGCTCCTCTGAATGCTCTCTTTGGTGACCATCGTTGCCTTCATGGTGATCATGGTGGATGCCATCGAAATGATCATCCTGGGCAAATCCGATCATGACCACATCTGTGGATTCACATAAAAAACAATGGTGAGACAGAAGACGGATCCCGGCAAAAGAGACCAGGAACATGCCCGCAAGCAATAAGGATAACAGCTGAACACCCAAACGCTTCATGCTACAAATATAATGATATATTGAATCCGGGGGCAAAATCAAAAAAAATCTCCGCAGATTCAGGGCCGGGTCACCCTCACAGGGGCCTGATCATTCATACAAATGAAGCAGCTGTCAGACACCCTGCCCCGATTGTTCGGAAGGTCGCTGGAATGCATTCAGCACAAAGTCCACACTGGTCCATCCGTTTTCCACTTCCACCATGGATAGAAAAGCCCGGATCCGGTGCCTGCCAGCGGCAAAAGTATCCCTGTTGTACAAATCGATCACCTCCTGCCGTGCTTCTTCGTCCGATGCAGCGTCAAGACGTTGCTGACGGATTTCCGGCCACTCTTCATTGGTCTCAAACACACCATGGGTAAAAAACCGGGAAATCACATACCCTTCCTCTACCTGTATCTCCACTTCCATCACCACATCATGAAACTCCGTTCCGTTAAAAGATGAGGTACGCACCTCACTGAGCGACACATCAGTTACCTCCACAAGCTCCCTGTAAGCGGGAGACTCAAAATGCCTGTCAATTAACATACGCGCCGCCTGGGCTGCAGGCGGTTCTGATTCTCCACAGGCAGACATGACCAGCATCAACCCCATGGCCATTAACAAAGTATTTAAACACAAACCTCTTTTTAACATGGCTGATAAATGATTCAGTAAATTACTCTGGACAAAAATAAAATATTTTGGCAACAAATTACCCATGTCGATCAACAGACCTGCCCTCCCGGAGGCGGGGATTAAAACCCGGAAAACATCTTTGATTAATGACGGCATAAGCTGTTATCTACGTATAGTAAATACATCATAGTTAAAAGGAGAACAATAAGCCCTTCATTTCTCAATGGTATGGTTTTTGACTACATATTTTCACCAATGGGTCCCCGGGCACGAAAGGAACAATCGTAACATGATTATCAAGCCTGCACGAATGGAAAATTTATTCATCCATCAAAATATTAAATCATGAAAACAGTTTTATTGCTTGCCACAATTATAATATTTTGCAGCCACCATGCTCATAGCCAAAGAGCTGTGCGTTTTAACAACAAAGGAATTCATAAATCTGAGCTGGGCAACCATAGGGAAGCTGCCGAATACTTTACGCAGGCAATAAATATTGACCCCGGATTTGCCGAAGCTTATTTCAACAGAGGAAATAGCAAATCTGAGCTGGGTGACCATCCGGGAGCCATTGCTGACTACAATAAGGCAATTGAGATTGATCCCGGATCTACGGCTTATAGTAACAGAGGAAATGCTAAATCCCTACTTGGAGATTATAGTGGGGCCATTGCTGACTACAATAAAGCGATTGAGATTGACCCCAGGCATGCAGGCGCATATTATAACAGGGGGAATGCCAGATCTGAGGCAGGATACCATAGAGAGGCTATTGCTGATTACGATAGGGCGATAGAGATTGATCCTGAATTTGCAGAAGCCTATTTTAACAGGGGGCTTGCTAAAATTCAATCAGGGGACAAGAGCGGAGGAAGCAGTGATCTGCATAAGTCAGCAGGGTTGGGTTTATTAGGTGCTTTCAGGGCAGTAAGGGGGCTGTCTGAGTAAAACCGGAAACAGGCCATCTGCGGTGGCCATTTTGTTACCACTAAAAAAATAATAGCCTGTCAGGCAGTTATCTATCCTGGCAAATACAAGGTCATGGTCCCGGGGTTTACTTTCTGCCCCTCATGCTATCAACGAATTCACATAAGCTTAAAGTTTTCATGACATGGACTTAATATTTTGGTAACAATCGAAGACTACATTTGCATAAATGATATGTGAGAATCACAGCACATTGTTTGAGAACCGCATCACATTGTATAAGAGTCAAAGTACATTGTAAACAAATATTCAGGATTTTAAGCATCCGACACTAAAAAAAACAAACCCAATTTAAAAGACCCTATCATGAAAAAATTAACCTTTTTCGCCGTTGTAATGCTGATGTCGCTTACCTTCACGTTTGCTACCGGACCAAAGGAAACTGCAAAAGATGTTCCGACTGTAAGTTTAAGCGGACAGGTGCTGGATACAGTCACCGGTGAGGCCCTGGCCGGAGTAAAAGTTAAGATGGAAGATACCAATGAGTTCTCATACACTGATTTGGATGGTAATTTTTCGTTTGAAGGATTAATTCCCGGCAAATACCAGATCTCCACCGACCTGATTTCGTATAAAACTGCCGACATGGAAATTGAAGTAAAAGACACTCAAAAAGTAGAAGTAAAGCTGGAACAATTGAATCGCAGATAAATTTATCTTTTTTTCATGATCAGAGAAAAGCCCCGGCCATTATTGGCGGGGCTTTTTTTGTACATTTATCTTCTATCTTTATGAGGGTTTTACCAAACAGGCAAGGTCTTATTCATAATTCTTTTCAGTGATCAGGTTTCCTTCCCTGTCGTACATCTTCCATACTCCGGTTCTTTTGCCATTGTCATAAGACATATCATACAACAATACACCCTGTTCACTCCAGATAAACCATTTGCCATGCTTCTCTCCCATATTATATTCAGCCTGGGCAATCTTCTGCCCCTGTTCGGTCCAGGTATACCAATTACCATGCATCTGTCCATTTTCAAATGAGCGGATTTCATTGATCTGTCCATTGGAGAAATAAATAAAAACTTCTCCCTCGGGCAATCCCTCTTTCAGTTCCATCCGGGTCTGAAGCTGGCCGTTATCATAATACTCCCTGTAAGTACCCGTGTAAGGGTTGTTGTCTGAATCATAAAACAATCCATCCTCTCCCCTGGTAAGCTGTTGCCCAAAAGCGGCTGATACTGCGAAAAGCAGAGTTATAGTGAATAATAGTTTTTGCATTTCTTTTGATTTAAAGGTTGTAATTCGAAGGATGATTTACGCTTCCATCTTCAGAAATATCGCTGGTAAAGAAACAAATCTAAGAAAAAAGCAAATAATGCAGGCAATTGATGTGCAGGAATTGAACTGTTTTCCTTCTGTTTGTTTGGGTTCATCATCACATGCCCGGGAATCATGTCGTTATTTAAAAAGAATAGCTTATCCCAAGACTGAATGTCCTTCCGGGATTTTCCAAACTGTAAGGCCTTTGTTCGGCTTTAAAAGAAGAAAAATAATTCTCCCTGGTGTCAGCCAGAATATTAGATACTTTTAGATCCAGTGTGGTATTCTGGTTTTTTCCTATCTTTTTCCGGAAACTTGCATTCAAACCATGAAAGGGATCCTCGTAAACATCCGGATACAATCCGGAGCCTACCAATGTCAGTGTGGGACCTTTTAAATTATAGAACAACCCTGCATCTATGCCGTTGTCGGGGTCATTATATAATACTCCTGCATTTATTACATAGGGCGCCTGTCCTGCCATTTCCCTTCTGCTTTCTATGGTTTGACCCTTTTTGGCATAAGTGCTCCGGGCACTCAATTCCGAATCGGACATTTCAACACTGGACCAGACCCAGGTGAGGTTTCCGCTTAATCTGAATTTCTCCAGAGAGGAAGAAATAAAATCAAGATCCTTCCTGAATTCCAGTTCAACACCCATTAGTTCAGCATCGCCCACATTACGCACCTGGTATTCTGTGCTGGTTTGCTGCTCCGGAATCCTGACCAGCTCCAGGGGGCTGTCAAACATCTTATAAAAGGCACTCAGTGAAATAAGCTGACCTTCCTCAAGGAATAGTTCCCAGCGCAGGTCAAAATTGTCAATCCTTGTTTCCGTAATATCCCCCGTCCAGGAACCCGAAGGCAGTAAACTGCCGTTGAAAATCCTGTTGGTGATGGGATCAATAATCTGTGCGAAAGATAGCTCTTTGAAGGTGGGGCGGGCGATGGTTCCGGAATAGGAGGCCCTGAGGTTTTGATCTTCGGTTAATGAATAAATTAAGTTAACAGATGGGAAAAAGTCAAAGGACTCCAATACCTTGTCGTTATCCAGGTTTCTTCCATTGGAATTGCCACTGGCCCAGGCCTGATCCCGTCCGGTATGCCTTGCCACAAAGTTTTCCAATCTTATTCCTGTGATGCTTTTCAGTTTGTCGGTCAGATTGAATTCATTGGATATATAGAATGCTGTGTTGTGTATATTAGAGCTATACTCATTGGGGTTGGGATTGTTGTTCCCCGACTGGTAATAGATCGAATTGGGGCGATTGGGATAAATATTTTCAGGGAGCAATACCTGGGAAGGATCCGAACTGCTCCATGATTGTCCACCAAAAAACTGAATGTCGAAAAACAGGATCTCGTAATCCCTCTTTTTGAATGTGTGATTTGCCCCAAACCTGAGTTTTGCTTCATTGTTCAGGAGATTGTATTGTTTGGTAAAATCCACTTTGGCAGTTGCGTTTAACTCGCTCAAAGATCTCCAGATCCGGGAGGGGTTGCCCCCGGCGCCCGCCAGGAACAAAGTGTCAAGGGTCCTGTATGTAAAAGAGGTTTTGCGAATGTCGGGGTCAAAGGATGTTGAATAGGTGGGCGAGATGCGCCAGTCAATATTCCAGCCTGAATGATCAAACAGGTGACTTCCGTTGAGAAATATATTGGAGAGCGATCTCTGATTGTATTCCAGATTGTCAGACCCGGCAATATAACCGGACTGGCCCACTGCAGCGCCATCATTATCGTTCAGAAACCTGCCTGCCTTACTTTCTCCATTTTGCAAATGGGTTGCGGTCAGTCTGATTTTGGAAAACCTGGTTTTGTATGCAACTCCCCCTATAGCACCTACCAGCACATTATTTTTCCCTATTTGCCCCTTCTGGATTGTGGCATACCTCAGATCATACACATCAGGATCCACATACCGCTGATAATCACTATAAGTTACATCATCATAAAAAGTATAATCATTTTTGTAAGACAACGAAAGAATGTAACCCAGTTTGGGTTGAGAATTGGAATTGGTATCTTTTTTCCTAAGATCAATCTGGTTGCCGATACTGAAAGACGCGCTTATGTCCATTAAGCTGGTCTGCGGAGCAGCTGCCAGATTAGGATTGAAGCTTTGCACAAAGCGGCTCACTTCTTCTTCCGAAGCACCACTTACTGGTGTGGGGATATCCCCATATTGAGCCCGTGAAGGCAATGCCCTTGTACCATCATCGAATCCCAGGAAATCGGTTTTACCTCCTTCATATGACAGGAAATCAGAATTAAAATGAACTTCAGGGTTGTAAGCGGTACTGAAAGAGAAGCTCATGATCTTTTCGTCGGGAAAATCCTTGGTTTCAATGTTCAACAATCCTCCTGTAAAATCAGCAGGGAGCTCCGCAGTCAGATTTTTTAATACTGTAATATTGTCAATGAGGCTATTGGGGAAAACATCCATCTGGATTGTATTCTTGTCGGGATCCAGTCCTGGAACATCCACCTGGTTCAAGGTCGTTTTTGAATATCTGTCCCCCAGTCCTCTTATATACACATATTTGCCGTCTTCTATAGAAACGCCGGTAACCCTTTTTGCCGCTTCAACAGCTGTAGCATCGCCCACAAGACTCATCCTTGCAGAGGAAATACCATCCATGATGGTTGCGGATTTTTTCTTGCTGGTCATCATGGCAATTTCTGTTGTTCGGATAGCCTGGGCAGAAACAACTACTTCCTGCAGGTCAAGAGAACTTTCCTGAAGAAAGACTTCATTAATCAGGGTAACTTCATCGCTGGTCACCTTCACGTCCTCAATGACAATGGTCTGGAATGATATATAAGATACCTTGAGGTTGTAGGTACCGGGCTCAAGATCGAGCGAAAACTGGCCATCCAGGTCTGTCATTGTACCCTTGGTGGTGCCTTGTACGGCTATGGTAACCCCCACCAGTGATTCCCCGGTTCTTTCTTCATAAACCGTTCCTCTGATGGTGCCTGTTTGTGCCATTACAAATACCTGAATCAGTATAAAAATGAAGGTAAACAATAAATGTTTCATTTCTTTCATTTGGAGAATCTCTTACATTATTTAAAAGAATGAAGAAACAGACTCACCCGCAGAAAGTAAGTCTGTTTCCTGAATCATGTGTGATTATGAAATATTGCTGTCATTTCAGGAACAGCACCTATTTATTTGCTTAAAACATCAAGTGCACCATACTGGCTGGCCCAGGTCCATCCAAAAACGGAAATGTCAGCTGCATCTGTTTGCTGGCCGGCGAAAATTCCAGCAGGTACATTTCCTGAAGGAAATATGTCAGCCAGATCTTCTTCCGTTACATCAAAATACACACCGTCAAACGTAACACCGGGAGAATCTGCAGGATCATTATTTACCATCTGCCCCTCATTTATGGACGTAATCCATACGTTTTCAAAATGGACGATGGTATTGGGGTCAATGTTAATCAGATCGGCGGAAGACCTTGAGCCATTGTTGGCAATGACGATCCCGTTCTTAAATGTATATCCTGCTTCCATAGATCCCTCAGGGCCGTCAAGTTCGAAGTTATGATCCTGGGGTGTAATGACGACAAAATTGTCAAGGGTACCCCCCCATGACTGGTCGGCATCAAGCCCGTCATCATTCACATTCCAGGTAATGGCGTTGGTCATATTCACCGTGCCGCCAAACCATTCAATCCCATCATCCTGGTTGGAAATTACTTCCACATTTTCTATCACAGTGCCATTACCCACACCACCCAGGGTCAGTCCGTTAATCTCATTTCCTGCACCAATGTTGGATCCACCATGACGAATGGAGATGTACTTGATAACTCCTGAATTATCATTAGCTTTGTTTCCGCCGTACAACCCATTTGGGTCAGTGGAAGGAATTCCTTCAATGGCAATCTCCACCAAATCGCCATCATCATTGGAAGCAGAAATAGGAGCTTCACCCAGAATAATAACGCCACCCCACAATCCGTCAATATCAGGATCCAGGTTGGGGCTGCCGAAATTACCTGCTGCGATGTCTTCAGGCATAATTTCGTCAGCAACTGAGGTGAAGATAATAGGGGCTTCAGCTGTTCCCTCAGCCATAAGCGTACCTCCACGGGCAACCAGAAGAGCGGTTGCATTTGCACCTGAGCCTGCTTCACCTTTAATGATGGTTCCTGCTTCTATGGTAAGGGTAGCACCATCCTCAACGGCAATTCTACCTCCAAGCTGGTAAACGGTGTCCTTCGACCAGGTGGCAGCATCTGTGATATTATCTTTTACAATAACTTTGCTTTCACCCGGATCCGGTTCTGGCTCCGGTTCAGGATTGTCATCATCGGTACATGCGGCCATGGATACTGCTAATGCCAACATAAGCATAAACATCGTTCTGAATTTGCTAAACATAATCATTGTTTTTAAAGGTTAAATTAAATCAGATAAAAGTTGATTTCTTATTCATGCACAAAAGTATCCGTGCAATATTAATCCCTCATGACATTGATATTACGTTTTTTTTACCTTTAAGAGAATGGCATTGCTGCATTGCTGTTCAACCGCAGACGTAGTATGCATCGGATTTTGGAAAGGAATGGAATCTGCCACACATTATTGGCAGTGGCCACAAGAAATGGCCGGATTTGAAGAATAGTGAGGAAATGAAGTCTGTCGGCCACCCACAAAAAAAACCTGCCTGTCAAACGACAAGCAGGCTATTTTAGTAGCGGGGGCAAGATTCGAACTTGCGACCTTCGGGTTATGAGCCCGACGAGCTACCTCTGCTCCACCCCGCAGTGTTTTCAAGTGCAAAAGTACGAAACATCTTGTCTTCACCAAAATCTTTTCCTGTTTTTTTTTATAAAACACCTACCTTTGCACTCAAATACAAAGAAAACCAACCCAATGCACAAGGCAGGCTTCGTAAACATCATCGGCAATCCCAATGTAGGAAAGTCCACCCTCCTGAACGCCCTGCTTGGCGAAAGGTTGTCCATTATTACCCCCAAGGCACAAACCACCCGTCACCGTATCCTCGGGCTGCTGAACGATGACAATTACCAGGTTGTTTTTTCCGACACCCCGGGCATACTGTCACCCCATTATAAGCTGCAGGAAAAAATGATGCAGTTTATCAAAACGGCCCTGGAAGATGCAGACCTGTTCATTTTACTCACTGACATTTATGAAGACTTTGACAATGAACAGATTCTGGCCCGGATCAAAAAATCCGGTGTGCCCGTTTTATTGCTGGTCAACAAAACAGACCTGGGAAGCGAAACGGAGGTAACCGGCAAATGTGAGCTTTGGCAAAACGCCTATCCAGACTGGCATGTAATACCCGTTTCAGCCCTGACGGGATATAACCTGGACAGGGTTTTCAGCCAAATCCTCGAAATGCTGCCGGAATCACCCCCTTTCTATCCCAAAGATGACCTGACGGATAAGCCCGTGCGATTCTTCGTGGAAGAAATGGTCCGGGAACACATCCTGCTGAATTACAAACAGGAAGTCCCTTATTCCGTGGAGGTGGAGACCGAATCTTATAAAGAAGAAGAGAACATCATTCATATCCGCTGTGTTATCCATGTGGCCAGGGAGAGTCAGAAAGGAATTATTATCGGACACAAAGGCCAGGCATTGAAGAAAGTAGGCACAGATGCCCGGAAAAACATGGAATCATTTCTTGGAAAAAAGGTCTTTCTGGAGTTGCATGTCAAAGTCAGCAAGAACTGGCGGGAAAACGAAAACCAGCTGCGCCGGTTTGGATACCATTAGAGCTGTGCACATTACGTAAACCCTTTACCAGTATCGCGGAATCAAGGATTCATTTTAGTCAGATAACAAGCTTAACCAACCACCTATACCCATGTCCAATATTGTAGCATTAGTAGGCCGGCCCAACGTGGGTAAATCAACATTGTTCAACCGACTCACGGGTCATCGCATGGCCATTGTTGACCCCACAGCCGGGGTAACCCGTGACCGGCACTACGGCAAATCCGATTGGAACGGGAAAGAGTTCTCTCTGATTGACACAGGCGGATATGTAGCTGGTTCCGGCGACGTGTTCGAAGAACAAATTCGCAACCAGGTAAAGATCGCCCTGGAGGAAGCCGATGTGGTACTATTTCTTGTGGATGTGATGGAAGGGGTATCCCCCCTTGACCAGGAGGTCGCTGATCTGCTCAGACGCAGCGGAAAAGAATTCTTCCTTGTGGCCAACAAAGCCGACAACAATCAGTTGATCTCCCAGGCAGGGGACTTTTACGCACTTGGGGCTGACAGGGTATTTCCGGTTTCTGCCATCAACGGCAGCGGAACCGGGGATCTCCTGGATGAAGTGGTCAAAGTGATGAAAGAATCACCGGAAGAAGAGCCACAGGAAGACATTCCGAGGTTTGCAGTAATTGGTCGCCCGAACGTGGGTAAATCATCCATCATTAACGCCCTTTTGGGAATCGACAGGAGTATTGTAACTGACATACCGGGCACCACCCGTGACACCATTTACTCGCGTTACCAGCAATATGGCTTTGACTTTTACCTGGTTGATACCGCAGGAGTTCGCAAGAAGGGAAAAGTTCACGAAAATATTGAGTTTTATTCCGTGATGCGGTCCATACGCGCCGTTGAGTACGCCGACGTTTGCCTGTTGATGATCGATGCCACCAATCCTTTTGAATCACAAGATATCAACCTCTTCGGGGTAGCGGCACGCAACAATAAAGGAATTGTCATCCTGGTCAATAAATGGGACCTGGTCAAAGACAAAGACCATAACACGACGCGGGAATTCACCAGGCACATACGGGAACGGATCGCCCCCCTGACCGATGTACCCATTGTTTTCACCTCGGTACCGCAAAAACAGCGCGTTTTCAAAGCCATTGAAAAAGCCCTTGAGGTATACACCAACAGGCAGCGAAAAATTCCAACCAGCAAGCTCAATGAGGTGATGCTTCCGGTGATTCAGCACAACCCGCCCCCCTCCATCAAAGGAAAATACATCCGGATCAAGTATGTGACCCAGCTGCCAACGCATTATCCCTCTTTTGTGTTTTTCTGCAATCTGCCCCAATATGTCAAGGAACCCTATATTCGCTTCCTTGAAAACCAGCTACGGGCAAATTGGGATTTCTCCGGGGTGCCTGTGAAGATTTATTGTAGAAAAAAATAAACCACCATGGCGCAAACCGATGCACCAAGGATAGACAAATGGCTTTGGGCCGTACGTATTTTCAAGACCAGGACCCTGGCCGCCGAAGCCTGCCGCAACGCAAAGGTCAGGGTCGAAGATCAACCGGTAAAGCCCTCCCGTGAAATACAGGAAGGGATGATGATCAGTATACAGACCGGTCCCATCAAAAGAACAGTCAGGGTGATCGCCCCCCTGCATAACCGGGTGGGGGCAAAACTGGTGGGCCAGTATATGGAAGACCTCACCCCTGAGGAGGAGTACCAGAAACTGGAGATTATCAAGAGCCAGTCGGGCTATCGCCCAAAACGAACAGGGCGCCCCACAAAAAAGGAACGCAGGGAACTGGACGAATGGTTCGGACAATAATATAAAGGCCGCAAGGGTTGCTTACCCTCCCCCGCACGAACAAATATTTTCATATATTTGCCCTTCAGGTTGCAATGGAATTTGCACTCCGGCAACCCGGCATACAATCATATTCCAAATTTTTAAACGATTTATAGCATGAAAGATCTGAAGGATTATATTGAAAAGAATAAGGATCGCTTCCTGGAGGAGCTTTTTGAGCTGATCCGCATTCCCTCGATCAGCTCCAAAGAGGCCCACAAGGACGATATGTACACCGCCGCTAACTGGGTAAAGGAAAACCTGCTGAAGAAAGGGGCTGACAAGGCGGAAGTTTGCGACACCGAAGGCCACCCCGTAGTATATGGGGAGAAGACCATTGACCCCAAACTGCCTACGGTAATTATTTATGGTCACTATGATGTGCAGCCGGTTGAACCGCTGGAACTCTGGAAAACCAAGCCATTTGAGCCGGAAGTACGGGACGGAAAGATCTTTGCCCGGGGTGCCGACGACGACAAAGGGCAGATGTTCATGCATTTTGCAGCGTTCGAATACCTGGTGGAAACCAACCAGCTCCCCTGCAATGTCAAATTCATGATTGAAGGGGAAGAGGAGATCGGTTCACCCAGCCTGGGCAACTTTTTGAAGGAAAACAAAGAAAAACTGGCCGGGGACGTGATCCTGGTATCAGATACATCCATGCTCGGCCCTGACACTCCTTCCATCACCACCGGGCTGCGCGGACTCTCCTACTGTGAAGTACACGTCACCGGCCCAAAGCGCGACCTCCACTCAGGTCTTTACGGAGGTGCCGTGGCCAATCCCATCAACATTCTCTGTGACATGATCAGCAGCCTGGTGGATGAAAACGGACACATCACCGTAAAAGGTTTTTATGATGACGTAGAAGAACTTTCCAAAGAAGAAAGGGAAGATATGGCACGTGCACCTTTTGATGAAGAAGCCTACAAAAAATCGATCGGGGTGGACGCCCTGCACGGAGAAAAAGGCTATTCGGCACTGGAGCGCACAGGAATCAGGCCATCGCTTGACGTAAACGGCATCTGGGGAGGTCACACAGACAAAGGAGCCAAAACCGTTCTGCCTTCGGAGGCGCACGCCAAGATCTCTATGCGGCTGGTCCCTCACCAGAATTCCGGGAAGATCACCCGGTTGTTCAAAGACCACTTCGAATCCATAGCGCCTGATTACGTAAAGGTAGATGTAGAGTTCCTGCACGGCGGTGAAGGCTATGTGAGCCCCACAAATACCCCTGCCTACCAGGCGGCGAGCAAGGCCTATGAGCAGACGTATGGCATCAAACCCATCCCTTACAGGAGCGGCGGAAGCATTCCGATCATCTCCATGTTTGAAAAGATCCTGGGCACAAAATCCATTTTGATGGGATTCGGACTGGAAACCGATGCCATCCATTCCCCCAATGAAAACTATCCGCTTTCGCAGTTTTTCAAAGGATTGGAGACCATCCCGCATTTCTATCAGCACTTTGCGGAAAAGAAAAAATAAGGAATCAGCAATAATCAGTCATCACCCTTCCGAACCGGGCATAATCATTCGTTGAGAAGCCCGGTTCGGATTTTTTTTGGGAAAATCCGGCAGATACAAGGCTGTTCATAAAAAAAGTTCTACTTTCGTGCCCGGTACATTAAACAAATGTATAACCCACACAATACCTGGATGTCTATGGAGGTAAAGCGAATTTTTGACCTGCCAGACCGTTACGCCCAGCTCTGCCCGGAGAAACAAGACGCCCTGGCCGGTAAAGACGAAGACGGAAACTGGAAGAAATACTCCACACAGGAATGGATTGACAACAGCCGCCACGTCAGTTACGGGCTGATAAAGCTGGGAGTTAAAAAAGGAGATAATATCGCTTCCATCACTTTTAACAGGCCGGAATGGAATTTCCTGGATGTGGGAGTCCTGCAGATCGGGGCCATTCACATCCCCATCTATCCCACGATCAGTGACAAGGATTATGCGTACATCCTGAAACATGCCGGGGTAAAATATGTGTTTGTTGCAGGCGAAGAGATGTACCGCCGTATCAAGCATATTGTACCGGAGGTTCCAACCATCAAAGCCATCTATACATTTCGTGACCTGGTGGGCATTCAGCACATGGATGAGTTGATGCAACTGGGGAAAGAGAACCCTCAACCCGGGGAACTGCAAAAGATCAGAGACAGCATTATTCCCGAAGACCTGGCAACCATCATTTACACTTCCGGCACCACCGGCACACCAAAGGGGGTAATGCTCACACATCACAACATCATCAGTAATTTCAAGGCGGTTTCCTATATTCCCCCCTATGGCCCGGAACACCGTGCCATGAGTTTTTTGCCCATATGCCATATTTACGAAAGGATGATGAACTACACCTTTCTGTATAAGGGGCTTTCCATGTATTACGTGGCCAATATGGGAGTAATCGCAGAAAGCCTCCGGGAGGTCCATCCCCATGTGTTTACCACTGTACCCAGGCTGCTTGAAAAGGTCTACGATAAAATACTGAACAAGGGACGCAACCTGAAAGGGATCAAAAAACAGGTATTCTTCTGGGCCAATAAAGTGGGGCTTCATTATGAGCCGGGCAAAGAGAAGCGCAACCCCTTGTATGGCCTTAAATTGCAAATAGCCAGGAAACTGGTATTCAGTAAATGGAAGGCGGCACTGGGCGACAACCTCGACATTGTGGTTTCAGGCGGTGCCGCACTGCAACCCAGGCTGAACCGTATATTCTGGGCCGTTGGGTTAAGGGTGCTCGAAGGTTACGGCCTCACAGAAACCTCCCCGGTAATTGCCGTCAGTAATTTCAGCCCCGGCGGGATCAAATTCGGGACAGTAGGACCGGTGCTACGCGGGGTGCAGGTAAAAATTGCCGAAGACGGGGAGATCCTGGTCAAGGGCCCCAACGTGATGAAAGGGTATTACAAAGACCCTGAACTCACCAGGGAAGTCATCGACAAGGATGGATGGTTCCATACGGGAGATGTAGGTTTAATAGAGCCGGAAGGACAGTTGAGGATTACTGACCGTAAGAAAGTGATATTTAAGACCTCCTTCGGCAAATACATCCATCCGCAACTCCTGGAAAACGCCCTGAAAGAATCGCCATTCATCGACCAGACCATGGTCATCGGCGAGAATCAGCGCTTTCCTGCAGCCCTTATTGTTCCTGACTTCAACCACCTTCGCACCTGGTGCCAGGCAAAGGACATCCCCTATACAACCAATGCCGAAATGATCGCGATGCCCCGGATTAAGACACGCTACCAGAAAGAAGTGAACCGTTATAACCGGCGGTTTGGCAGTTACGAACGGATCAACAGGTTTAAATTGCTCGATCATGAATGGGGGGTGGAAACCGGACAACTGAGCGCCACCCTGAAACTACGCAGAAGCCATCTGGCCGGGGTCTATGCTGCAGAGATCCGGCAACTGTTTGAGGGAAACGGGAACAACAAAAGTTAGTCAGTTTCCTTCATGGACAGGCTGATCCGTTTACGCTCAATATCTACAGACAAGACCCTGACCCTGACCTTCTGGTTCAGGCTGACCACTTCGGCAGGATTGCTCACAAAACGATCGGCCAGGTGACTGATATGCACCAGCCCGTCCTGCTGCACGCCAATATCCACAAAAGCCCCAAAGGCAGTCACATTGGTCACGATACCGGGCAGCACCATGCCCTCACGAAGATCCTGGATCCGAAAAACATTCTTGTCAAATTCGAACATGTCGTAGGACTCCCGGGGGTCCCGGCCAGGCCGGGCCAATTCCTGCATGATGTCCTTCAGCGTAGGCATTCCCGTTTTCCCGCCGGCATAATCTTCCAGCTTTATCTGCTGCCGAAGACTCTCTTCCCTGATCAGATCCTCCACGTTCACTTCAAGATCCCGGGCCATCTGTTCAACCACCGGATAACTTTCCGGATGCACCGCACTTCTGTCAAGCGGGTGAGGTGACTGCGCCACGCGGATAAACCCGGCAGCCTGCTCAAATGCACGTTCACCCAGGCGGGGAACTTTCAACAATTCTTTCCTTGACCGAAAAGGGCCGTTTTCATTCCTGTAACTGACAATGGCAGCTGCCAGCGAAGGTCCGATCCCTGATACATAGGCCAGCAATTCTTTACTGGCAGTATTGGCTTCCACCCCGACTGCATTTACGCAGCTGGTAACCACATCGTCAAGGGCCTGCCTGAGCATCTTCTGGTCCACATCGTGCTGGTACTGCCCCACGCCAATGGATTTGGGATCGATTTTCACCAGCTCCGACAAAGGATCTGCCAGGCGTCGGCCAATGCTTACCGCCCCTCTCACCGTCACATCATAATCAGGGAATTCCTCCCTGGCAATATCAGAAGCGGAATATACCGACGCCCCGCTTTCATTGACCATCACCGCAGTTACCTCACGATCAAAACGAATACGGCGGATCAGGTGTTCCGTTTCACGGCCTGCCGTGGCATTTCCGATGGCAATGGCATCAACGCGATAGGCATCCACCAGACTTTGTATTTTGGCCATCGCCTGCTTTTTTTGCCCCACAGGCGGATGAGGGTAGATGTTTTCATTATGCAGCAAACGGCCTTCCTCATCCAGGCATACCACCTTGCATCCTGTACGGTAACCAGGGTCAATGGCCATGATCCGTTTCTGCCCCATGGGCGGTGCCAGCAAAAGCTGTCGCAGATTCTGCCCGAACACCTCGATCGCTTTTTTATCCGCAACCTCCTTCAGGGAATTCCTCAGCTCCGTTTCCAGGGATGGCAGCAGAAGTCGCTTGTAGGCATCCTTTAGCGCCAGCCTGACCTGCTCGCTGCATGCCCCCTCCCCTCTCACAAACATCTGTTCCAATATGGAAAGTCCTGTTTCCTGTTCCGGGGCAATCTGCACCTTCAACAAGCCTTCCTTTTCCCCCCGGAACATTGCCAGCAGCCGGTGAGAAGGGGATTTCGCCGCTTTTTCAGACCAGTCGAAATAGCTGGCATATTTTGCGGCTTCCTGCTCTTTTCCCCTGGCCACCTTACAGGATATCGAAGCGTCCCGCTTCATCAGGCGCCGCAAACGCTCCCGGGCATTCCTGTCCTCACTGATCCATTCTGCCACAATATCGCGGGCTCCTGCCAGTGCATCCTCCGCCGAAGCAACCTCTTTGCCGGGATCCACAAACGCCTCCGCCCGGTTCATAAGATCAACTGAACGCTGATTTATCAGCACACGCGCCAGGGGTTCCAGCCCCTTTGAAACAGCCACACTCGCCCTGGTTTTTCGTTTGGGACGGTAGGGCAGGTAAATATCTTCCAGCTCCGACAGGGTGGTAACCTGCCGTATAGACGCCTCCAGTTCCATGGTCAGCCTGTCCTGTTCACGGATGGAAGCCAATACGGTTTCTCTTCGCTTATCAAGTTCTTCCAGCCGGGACAACAGATCCCGCACGGAAGTGATCTGTACCTCATCCAGTGAACCGGTCATCTCTTTCCGGTAGCGGGAAATGAAAGGGATGGTAGCCCCGGATTTCAGCAAAGAAACCGTCTGCTTCACATTCCGGGGCAGAATACCGGTCTGTTCGGCAATAATGTCTGTATAAGTAGTGATCGTGTCTGTCATGTCAGGTAAATTATTTTGGGGCCACAGGAAAATGCAGGCGCATTTGCCGTGCACACCCGAAGCTGCGACGATGATATGGGCTCAGCCCGTATTTATCAATGGCACATTGGTGTTCCCGGGTGGCGTAACCTTTATTGCGATCCCACCCATATTGGGGATGTTTCAAATGCAATTCTAACATGAATTCATCCCTGGCAGTCTTTGCCAACACTGAAGCAGCCGCCACCGAAAGATATGCTGCGTCTCCTTTCACGATACATTCATACGGGACATTCCTGTAAGGGGTAAAGCGGTTGCCATCTACGATGATCATCTCCGGCTGAGGATCCAGTTGCTCAAGGGCCAGATGCATGGCCATATGACTGGCCCGGAGAATATTCACCTCATCAATGGCCGCATGGTCAACGACCCCGATTCCATAAGACAGGGCATTGGCCTTAATGACTTCACGCATCAGTAAACGGCTCTTCGGAGACAACTGTTTGGAATCATTCAGCCCTGCAAAGAGGGTTTTCTCCAGGTTAAGGGGAAGGATTACCGCAGCGGCAAACACGGGGCCGGCAAGGCATCCGCGACCGGATTCATCGCACCCGGCCTCCGGAAATACTTCACCAAAACATGGGGACAAATCTGGATGAATGACTGCCATTCAGGTTTTATACAGACTTCAGAATACTATCAAAAATCAAACGACCATCCTCATTGCCAAGTTCCTCGTCGGCCGCCCGCTCAGGATGAGGCATCATACCGAAAACATTACGTCCTGCATTGCATATACCTGCAATATTTTCCACAGACCCGTTGGGGTTGGAAGCAGGTGTAACATCACCCTCCTGGTTACAATAACGGAAGAGTACCTGCTGATTATCATTCAGCTTTTTCAACCCGTCCTCATCAATAAAGAATTGTCCTTCCCCATGCGCAATGGGTATTTTCAGGGGCTCACCGGGCTTAATGTCACGGGTCACCAGGCTGTCAGAAGTTTCACCGCGGATATAGGTATTGTGGCAAATAAAACGGTGATCCGGATTGTGCAACAGGGCCCCGGGTAACAGGTGGGCTTCACAGAGAATCTGGAATCCATTGCAAATGCCAAATACATAACCGCCCTGCTGTGCAAAATCAACCACCTGATCCATGATGGGAGAAAATCGTGCAATGGCACCCGATCGCAGGTAATCTCCGTAAGAGAAACCACCGGGAAGGATGATAAAATCAACCCCCTGCAGGTCGGTGTTTTTGTGCCATAAGGCCACCACCTCCTGGCCAAGCTTCTTCTTTAATACATATATCATGTCATGGTCGCAGTTGGACCCTGGAAAAACCACTACTCCGAACTTCATAAAAGGCTTTTTTTATTGATGCGTGACAAAGGTACACATTTGTCAAAAAATAAAGTAGGCCGAAAATCGCCCGGTAAGGATCAGCAAAAAGAGGATCATAAACACAATTTCAGCCAGTTTCTTTTTGCGCATATCAGAAAAAAATACTGCCAGGGCAATGCTCAGCGGAATAATCATAATGCCATGATGCACATATATATAATCTACGGTTACCAGGTAAGTCAACACGGAAAGCAAAAAAAACAAGGACAATACCATTACACGCTTTCTTACCCGGATGGGTTTATCAGGCATATAAAGCAACTGCAACCGGAGAAATGCAAATACCGACAATAATCCGAGAACAGCAGCAAAGGCTTGCTGATAGATGTCAAGAGACTGGCGGAAGATCTCCAGGGGCTGAATGGCAATACTGACGGTATCCAGCTTCTCATCCAACATGTCAAACATATAATAATACACCCCCAGGAAGAAGAACGGAACGGCATACCCCATCAGGGCTGCCAGTAAAGTACGAAGACTAACCGGGAAATACAGAAAAAGGGAGATAATCAGCAACAGCAAAAGCGGTAAGGCAGGATAATAAAACAAACCGGCTACCGCCAGAAGCAATCCCACATTCAGAACCTCCATGATGGCCTGCCTTTCATGATAGACCTTAAATATCTTATTCAGTCCCAGCAGAAGGAAGATATTGGCGATTAAGACAGGATGCGGCCCTGTCATGCCCGGTGTGCTGCTCATCAGCAACAGGTAAAGCAGCGCGGGCAGGGCCGAAAACCGATCCGTAAACCCCTTTGAAACAGCAATATGGTTAACAAAGAAGACCTGCCCCATGAGTATTACAAACGCGATGGCCACCGATATACCCGGGTAATTGATGACCCAGGGAAGAAACAATTCATAGAAAGGGGCATTGTCGCCTGCAATACGATCCAGGGCACTTACCGGATCAAGAAAAGAACTCACCCAAAACAAGGCACCCAGCAAAAGCAGTATGAAAGGCGTGTACCACTGGGCTTTTCTGAAGGTGCGAATGAACATTGTTGGAATACTTCCTTATTATTGTAAAAGGTCTTTTCCGATATCCCTGCGGTAATATTTACCCTTAAAGTCCACGACACGGGCATTGGCGTATGAAACTGAACGGGCACTTTCCAGGTCACCGGCAAGGGAAGTAACTGCGATTACACGGCCGCCATTGGTTACCAGTTGATCAGCCTCCTTTTTAACGCCTGCAAAGAACAGCTGGCTACCGTCCACTTCCTCTATGCCTTCTATGGCATATCCTTTCTTGTAGGCAGCCGGATAGCCACCACTGGTCAGCATCACCGTCAGGGCATACCCGGGCGATATCACCGGGGTACAATCTTTCAGGGTGCCGTTGCAGGCTGCTTTCATCAGCTCCACCAGGTCAGATTCCAGGCGGGGTATGATCACCTCGGTTTCCGGATCTCCCAGACGTACGTTGTATTCAATCACATAAGGGTTCCCGTCAACTAGCATCAATCCAAAAAATATAAAACCACGGTAATCGATCCTCTCTTTGCGGATTCCTTCAATGGTAGGTTGAATAATGCGGTCTTCGATTCGCCTCATCACCTCCCCACCGGCAAAGGGCACCGGGCTCACTGCACCCATCCCACCGGTATTGGTACCGGTATCATCCTCTCCGACACGCTTGTAGTCCTTTGCAGCTGGCAATACCTGGTAGGTTTCTCCGTCTGTGAGCACAAAAACAGACATTTCCTGCCCTTTAAGAAATTCCTCAATAACCACAGTGCTGGAAGCTTCGCCGAATTTCCCCTCACGCAGCATCTCATCCAGGGCCAACTCAGCCTCTTCGCGGGTGGCACAGATCATCACCCCTTTGCCCGCAGCCAGGCCATCGGCCTTGAGCACATAAGGCGGAGAAAATTTTCCCAGGAACTCCCTGGCCTCTGTTAACTGATCCCTGTCAAATGCCCGGTAAGCAGCCGAGGGGATTTTATGCCGCTCCATGAAGGCCTTGGCATAGGCTTTACTCCCTTCCAGCCTGGCTCCTTCTGAGGATGGCCCCAGGAACATGACCTTGCGAAGGTGCGTGTCTGCTGCAAAATAGTCGGCCAACCCTTTTACCAAAGGTTCTTCGGGCCCCACCACCACCATATCAACGGCCCTGGAGCGAACAAAGTCTCCCACCGCCACCTTGTCGTTTGGTTGCACATCCACATTTTCGCCACAAAGTGCTGTTCCTGCATTCCCGGGGGCCACATACAACTTATCGCACAGCGGGCTCCGGGAAATTTTCCATGCCATGGCATGCTCGCGACCTCCGCTACCGATCAACAAAATTCGCATAGACTCAACCTTATGATTTAATTCAAACTACCGCCAAATTTACTTAAAAATAAGCGGATGAAAGAACTTAATATTTGCTAATTTTGCGTGAAACAGGACCATATACTTGCTCATTTAACAACCATCTATCTAAATGCAACAACAGATTCCGACAAACATTTATTCCGAGATCGGCGAGCTGGAAGGGGTGATCATCCATTCCCCGGGGCCGGAAGTGGAAAACATGACCCCGGAAAATGCGGAACGGGCCCTTTACAGCGACATCCTGAATTTATCAGTGGCCGGGAAAGAATATAACCAGTTCAGGGGAATTCTTCAAAAAACCGCTCGTACTTTCGAGGTAAAGGAATTGCTGGAATATATTTTGGGAATTGAAAAAGCCAGGCTGGACCTGGTACGGAAAATATGTCTTAATGAAAGCGCGGGATTCATCTGTGAGGAATTGTTGCGCATGAACAACCATAACCTGGCCAAAGCCCTTATTGAAGGGGTGCTGGTTCCGAAAAACTCACTGACCAATTTCCTGAACAAGGAAAGGTATACCCTGAGGCCGCTTCACAACTTTTTCTTTACCAGGGATGCAGCCGTTTCCATTTATGACAATGTATTGGTAGGTGCCATGGCTTCACCTGTCAGGCTGAGAGAAAGCCTGATCATGGAAGCCATCTTCAACCACCATCCGGTTTTGAAAACCAGGACGATCAACCCGAACCCATCCCCGGCAAAAGATATCAGAAAACCGGTCATTGCCATTGAAGGTGGCGATGTATTGATCGCCAGGGATGACATTCTGGTATGCGGCATCGGCTCCAGGACAAGCACCCAGGGCATCGATTTCCTTATTAATGATCTGAAGCAAACAAAGGAAACGCAGCACATCCTGGTCCAGGAACTCCCGCTGACGCCTGAATCCTTTATTCACCTTGACATGGTTTTTACCCTGCTGGACAAAGACATCTGCATGATCTACGATCCCATCATCATGAAGATGAATAAATACCAGACGGTACATATCTACCTTGAAGGAGGCGAAGTAAAGTTTATCCGGGAGATCAAAAACCTCCCTGAAGGTCTGAAAAAGCTTGGGATGGACCTCCGCACCGTACATTGCGGCGGTAAAGACGACCAGTGGATACAGGAACGGGAACAATGGCACAGTGGCGCCAACTTTTTCGCGACCGGGCCGGGCCGGATCATCGGGTACGCCAGGAACACTCATACTCTGAATGCCCTCAATGATGCCGGTTTTGCCATATTGAATGCCAAAGACATTCTCAGGGGAAAGGTCGACCTGAAAGATTACCCACGTTATGTAGCCGCCATAGAAGGGTCCGAACTTCCAAGAGGTGGCGGAGGGGCCCGATGTATGACCATGCCCCTGAGCAGAAAACCAATCAGCTAATATTTATTCCGATGCATAAGCAATCATTCCAACTTTTGATACTGCTGGCTGTCCTTCTCTTCATCTCGGGATGCAGCCGGCCGCTTCCCTCAGACATCAATCTGGAGCAGGCACACAACCCGGATGGTCAGCAAATCATTATGCCCGGCATGGGCACAGTGGGTATCATTGACGAAGGCCAGGTTATGGTCTACTTCCAGGATCAAAATGGGGAATGGATCCCTGACCATGCCTCTACCTTTACCATTCCGGAAAACAACAATGGAATTCTGGCATTGGGTATGGGGACCATTGGCGTATTACAGCAGGACAGCATCCATTTTTTCCGTTTAGACAGCGATGATGTGTGGAGGAAAGATCCTTACATTTCTTTTGAAGTCCCCGGTGATTTTGACCGGTTAGTGGCCATGAAAATGCCCTGGGACTTAGGATCGATCGGCGTAGAGAAAGACGGAGTCACAGAGTTCTATTCATTCTACGATGAAAAGTGGCAGCACGACCCCACCGCCACTTTCAGCATCCCTTCAGGCATCAGCGGATGTTACCCCATGGGAGACATGACCATGATCGTTGCCGACAATGACAAACTCGGGATGTACTTTCTCGGACCGGAAAACGGGTGGGAATTCATGGATCATGATGCCTACGTATTGTCGCTGCCGGAGAATCATACCGCCATCATCCCGCATGAACGCAGACAGGTAGCCATACGCGTCAACGACACCCTTCAGTTCTTCCAGCTGGACCTGGAAAATGACAGGTGGGTGGTTCTGGGCAGCTTAGAATTCAGGCTGCCTGCCTGAGACTTCTTCCCGGCTTTCTTCGAGGGCTTCGGCCAGGAAATGGCTGGTATATCCTTTTCCGGAGGCAGCCACCTCTTCGGGCGTGCCCTCAGCAATAATAAGGCCTCCCTTCCTTCCCCCTTCAGGCCCAAGGTCAATAATGTGATCCGCCACCTTAACCACATCCATATTGTGCTCAATCACCAGCACGGTATTTCCCCTGTCTGTCAACCTGCCCAACACCTCCATCAGGACCCGTATATCCTCAAAATGCAAGCCTGTTGTAGGCTCATCCAGGATGTAGAGTGTTTTTCCCGTATCGCGCCGCGACAATTCAGAAGCCAGTTTGACCCGCTGGGCTTCCCCGCCTGACAGTGTCGTACTGCTCTGCCCAAGGGTTACATAACCCAGGCCGACATCATTCAGTGTTTTCAGCCTGGATATGATGGAAGGGATGTGCTCAAAGAAATGGATGGCCTGGCTGATGGACATATCCAGCACATCATTGATGCTTTTTCCCTTGTACCTGACCTCAAGGGTTTCCCTGTTGTAACGCTTCCCCTGGCAGGTTTCACAATGCACATGGACATCGGGCAAAAAATTCATCTCAATCACACGCACCCCTCCTCCCTGGCAGGTTTCACATCTCCCCCCTTTCACATTAAAGGAAAAACGCCCGGGCTTATATCCCCGCACCTGCGATTCGGGCAATGCGGCAAAAAGCTTGCGGATCTCATCAAACACTTTGGTGTAGGTAGCCGGGTTGGATCTGGGAGTCCGCCCGATGGGCGACTGATCCACCTCGATCACTTTGTCCAGGTATTGTAGCCCCTCTATATTGTCGTACGGCAGCGGTTCTTTCTCAGACCTGAAATAATGGTTACTAAGCACCGGATAAAGGGTTTCATTAATCACAGAAGACTTGCCACTTCCGGATACCCCCGTAACGCAGGTCAGCTTTCCCAGCGGAAGGGTCAGGTCAACGTTTTGCAGATTATGGCCCTTTGCCCCACGCAATAAAAGATTTTGTCCACTTCCTTTCCTTCGTTTGAGCGGCAGCGGAATCTCTTTGTCCCCGTTAAGATAGGCAGCCGTAATGGATTTGTGCTGCATCAATTGCAGCGGGGTTCCCTTTGCCACCACTTTTCCTCCGTTCAGCCCGGCTCCGGGACCCATATCCACCACGTGATCAGCAGAAAGGATCATGTCGCGGTCATGTTCCACCACGATCACCGAATTCCCGATGTCACGCAACTCCTTGAGTGCCCCGATCAGTCGCTGGTTGTCGCGCTGATGCAACCCGATGCTGGGTTCATCCAGGATGTACAATACCCCGGTTAACTGTGAACCGATCTGGGTGGCCAACCGGATACGCTGGCTCTCCCCGCCCGACAGACTCCTTGAAGAACGGTTCAGTGACAGGTAATCAAGCCCCACATCGAGCAGGAATCCCAGCCGGACACTCAATTCCCGGAGGATCTCCAATGCTATACGGCGACGGCGCTGATCAAGGCGGTCCGGCAGGCTGTCAACCTGCTTTTTCAGCTGCGACAGGTCCATTTCTGCATAATCCCCGATGTTTCTGTCATCCACAAAAAAATGCAGGGATTCCTTTTGCAGACGTTTCCCGCCACAGGCCGGACAGGGTTTTTGCCGCATAAAACCAGAAGCCCAGCGGCGCAGCGCCCCTGATGGGCTGTTCTCATACTGGCTGCGAATAAAATGGACAATGCCTTCAAAATTCAATGAATAGGTACTGGTTATCCCCAATCTTTCATTTTTGACGCGAAACACCTCATCCGACCCATACAAAATGGTATGGAGGGCTTCCTCACTCAACTTCTTAAGGGGGGTATCCAGATCAAAGCCATACTTCAGGCCGATGGCTTCCAGTTGCCCTGTAATCCAGGCATTCTTTGATTTGGCGATAGGCGCAATGCCGCCCCCGTTGATAGACAATGAAGGATCCGGTATAATTTTGGACACATCCATTTCACTGACCGTTCCCAGTCCATTGCACTCCTTGCATGCCCCGTAAGGGGAATTGAATGAAAAGGTATTGGGCTCCGGGTCTTTATAGGCAATTCCGGATTGCGGGCACATCAGGTTTTTGCTGAAGTGATGCACAGTTCCCTCTTCCTCATCTACCACCATGACCATGCCCTTTCCATACTTCATGGCTGTCTGTAAAGAAGAAGCAAGTTGTTTGCTGCGGTCGGGGTCAATGATGACCTTGTCAATCACAGTTTCAATGTCATGCACCTTGTACCGGTCAACTTTCATGTGGTGGGTCAGTTCCCGAATCTCCCCGTCGATGCGAACCCGCAGAAACCCTTGCTTGCGCACCTGTTCAAACAGTTCACGATAATGACCTTTGCGTCCCTTCACCAGTGGTGCAAGCAGAAGCACACGCTTGCCGCTGAACCGCTCCAGCAGCAGGTCACGAATCTGCCCCTCGGTATACTTCACCATCTTATCACCCGTCATCCAGGAACGGGCCTCCCCGGCGCGGGCAAAAAGCAGTCGCAGGAAATCATAGATTTCGGTGATGGTCCCCACGGTAGATCGCGGATTGCGCCCGGAGGATTTTTGCTCAATGCTGATCACCGGGCTCAGGCCGGTGATCTTGTCCACATCGGGCCGCTCCAGGGCCCCGAGAAACTGCCGGGCATACGCGGAGAACGTTTCAATATACCGTCTTTGCCCCTCGGCATATATGGTATCAAAAGCCAGGGAAGACTTGCCACTACCACTCAATCCCGTAATCACTGTCAGCTTATGACGGGGGATTACCAGGTCGATGTCTTTCAGGTTGTGTTCACGGGCCCCGTAGACCTCCAGATTTTCACTATATGTTTTAATATCAGAATTTTGCATTAAGCCCTTCCACAAAAAATCAATCTGCAAAGATACGGGAATTTTTTGGGAAAAACAGGGGCTACGCCCCCTAAGGTTGATGGTTCTCATGGGATGGGGATGGTGGGGGTTGCCCGTAAGCGGTGGACGAGGCTGGCAGGTTGTTGGTTCTCAAGGGCAGATGGTTGGTGGGTGGGTGTTCCCATCGCTCGATGCCGGGCTGCTTGCTAAAATCTACGGGCGTTTCATCCCGCGCAGGCCAATCCGGCCGGATCATCCTTTTAGGGATAATCGCAATTTCTCTGCTGGTTTTATAATTTTTGTTTGAGCCCCTGTGAGATCATGCCGGCCGGTGGCCTGCTTGCTGCAAATCCGCCCCAATGAACCGCCCTTGATTTTTACGCATGCAGCCCAAAGGCGATCGCCGGGAACACCCACCCACCAACCAACCAAGAACCTCACAGGCCGTTTAGTAATCCGTTGGTATTTCCCGGTACGCTGTCCGTGAGAACCAACAACCACCTCGCCCGTTTACCTGTCCGTTGGTTGTTCCAACTCCCCGGTCCATGAGAACCAATAACCACCCTGCCCATTTCCCTGTCCGTTGGTTGTTCCAACTCCCCCTGCCCATGAGAACCAAATAACCATGAGGCGCTTTAGCGCCGAAAACAAAATATTTTTCTAATTTTGGTCTGATACATATCAATCCATAAAACATTCACCCATGAAAGGCATTATTCTGGCGGGCGGATCGGGCACAAGGCTGTACCCCATCACACTGGCCATGAGCAAACAGCTCATGCCGGTTTATGACAAACCCATGATCTATTACCCCCTGTCGGTGCTGATGATGGCGGGCATCCGGGACATTCTGATCATTTCCACCCCCAAAGACCTTCCGCATTTTGAACGATTGCTGGGAGACGGAAGCCGCATCGGTTGCAATTTCTCCTACGCGGTGCAGGAGGAGCCCAAAGGCCTGGCTCAGGCATTCACTATCGGTGCTGATTTTGTGGGCCGGGAAAAGGTGGCCCTCATCCTGGGCGACAACATCTTTTACGGCAGCGGGCTCTGGGATATGCTCCAGGAGCATAAGAACCCTGATGGCGGGGTGGTATTTGCCTATCATGTATCCAACCCGTCGAGATATGGGGTGGTTGAGTTCAATGAGAAGAAGCAGGCCATCAGCATCGAGGAAAAACCGGAGAAACCCCGTTCCAACTACGCCGTACCCGGGCTGTACTTTTATGACAACAGTGTACTGGACGTAGCCAAAAATATTCCTCCTGGTACACGTGGTGAATACGAGATCACGGATGTGAACCGGCATTACCTGGACGAAGGCCGGCTTAAAGTAGGCATCATGAGCCGGGGAACCGCCTGGCTCGACACGGGTACCTTTGAATCACTGATCCAGGCCGCCCAGTTCGTGGAAGTCATCGAAAACAGGCAGGGGCTAAAGATCGGATGCATTGAAGAGGTTGCTTACCGCAAAGGTTATATTGATGCCGGACAACTGGAAAGAATCGCCCAACCGCTGATGAAGAGCGGGTATGGGGAATACCTGCTGAGGATTATGGAGTGAGGAAGGAGGCTGAGCGGTTGTTGGTTAATTAAAAACAGGTTTTTATTATGAAAACGGATATTGAGAGTTTGCAAAAGGAAATTGCTGAAAGGATTGAGGGGCTCCCGCTGCCGGGGGAGCCTGCGGAGTTGTATGCACCCATTACCTACTGCCTTCAGAACGGGGGCAAGCGGATCCGCCCGTTGATGACATTGCTCGCCTGTGACATGTTTGGCGGGGATGTGAACCAGGCGATGTCGCCGGCACTGGGCATGGAGTTGCTGCACAACTTTACTTTGCTGCATGATGATGTGATGGACCAGGCCCCAATGCGGAGAAACAGGCCGACGGTACATACAAAATGGAACATCAGCACGGCGATCCTTTCAGGAGATGCACTCTTTGCCCTGGCCTGTCAGTACGTGGCAGAAACTCCTGAATCCGGGCTCAAAGAGGTCATGCAGCTGTTCCATAAAACGGTGATTGAGATCTGTGAAGGACAGCAGTATGACATGGATTTTGAACGCATGCCTCAGGTCACGCCGGAAGACTACCTGAAAATGATCCGGCTTAAAACCGCCGTGCTGCCGGCTGCTTCATTGCAGGCGGGTGCGATCATTGCCGGGGCAAGTGAAAAAAACCAGGAATTAATTTACGGTTTCGGAGAACATATCGGGCTGGCCTTCCAGATCAAGGATGACTGGCTGGATATATTCGGGGATGAGACCACATTCGGAAAAAAGACAGGAGGCGACATCATGGCCAACAAGAAGACCTGGCCCTATATTCAGGCCATGGAGATCGGAGGCCAGACGCAGCGAAAAACCCTGAAAGAAGCATTCAGCAAGGAGTTCAATAACAGGGAAGAAAAGATCAAATTGGTGAAAGGCATATTTGACCAACTGGGCATCAGCAATATGTCACAGGAAACCATGCAGGAGCATTACGCACGGGCCTTTGACCACCTGGAGGAGATCAATTTACCTGCAGCACGAAAAGAAAAGCTGATCCACCTCTCCAAAGCCCTTTTTGACCGCGAAAGCTAACCGGCAATTACAAATAACCGCATATAAAAAAAGCTGCCCCGAAAGGCAGCTTTTTTCATATACATGCAACTAAAACAGCACGTTTTTACCAACCGGGGTTTTGAACCATATTCGGATTGGTAGTGAGGTCCCTTGAAGGAATCGCCCAGATCATCTTGGGATGATAAGGTTCCCTGTAAAGGTTTGTAAAGTCCTCTCCGGCAAGTACAGGGCCGGCAAGCTGTGGAGGCTTGTTGGTACGATCCACAGGCAATCCCCAGCGATGGAGATCATCCAGGCGCCAGCCTTCGAACATCAGTTCGCGGGTGCGTTCTTCCTGGATCGCTTCCAGCAGGTCCTGACCTGAAAGGTTATTCAGGGCATCCAGGCCGCGGGCGACACGCAAAGTATTCAGTGTGGAAAGTGCATTGGCCTCATTCACATAATACTGTGCTTCAGCGAGGTTCATATACACTTCGGCAATACGGAATACCTTGGGCTTATGCTGATAGTTGGTATTACCAGTATAAAGCTCAGGGTTTCCGGGATATTTGTTTGCAAGCATGATGCCGTCGTCATAGTAATCCTGGCCAGCCATGTGCATGGGCAATTCAGCAAAGTACACATTCCGGCGGATGTCGTCCTCTTCATAAAGATCTATCACCCATTGGTTAGGTATCCAGTCCGGGTTATAGTCATCCTCAGAGGAACGATAATTCAACAAGGGACCCATTGAACTACCCAGCTCATTGGGGTTACTTGCAAACACCTGTAAAATCACCTCAGAACTGGTGTCGTGGTGCCACATATCTCTCAACCCTTCTTCAGTGGTGATCAACGGATACGTACCCGTGTTGATCAACTGTTCCGCCACGGGGATTACGCCACTCCAGTCCTGCATATGGAGACGAACCCTGGTTTCCAGTGCCAGCACCGCATCCAGGGTGATCCTATGGTGACTGGGTGAACCATCCACACCGGCCAGCAGCCTTTTGGCTTCTCCGATATCATCCAGGATCTGGCGATAGGTTTCCGCTACACTTGCCCTTGCGGGCTTTTGGGTGATGTCAAAAGTGAGTACCAGTGATACCCCCATATCTGATTCGGCAGAAGAAGGGTTGTACAACTGCCCGTACCGGATGGCCAGACGGTTGTAATAATAGGCACGCAGAAAATAAGCCTCACCCAAAAAACGGTCGAGTTGTGCTTGTTCTTCTTCATCCTCAGGCTCAATCCGTTCCTGGTTTTCAATCACATTGTTCACGTTGTTGATGGCAGAATAATACAAACGCCATACATCGCGAATGGTATAATCAGTGGCCAGCAATTCAGTCCACCGATGCAGGAAGCCCTGACGGTTACCGTAATCACGGCCTGCATTCAGAAGGTCCGCCTGAATGTCGGTACTGTAGGTCTGCAGACCATGAATCCTGGTACGGAGCTGCGCATACAGGCCGTTATTCATGTTCTGGGCATCTTTGACGCTCTGGAAAGCCTCCGTGGATTCAATCGCATCTTTGGGCAGCCTTTCAACGTCACAGGAAACTGCGGCCACAACGAACACCGCAGCAACCAGAAACATCCTAAATATCTTTTTCATAATTAATTGCATTTTCAGTGAATATTTTAAAACGCTAACTGAATACCCAGGGTCCACTGCTTCGTGTTGGGGTTGGCACCCAGGCTGATGTTTGAATCAACCTCCGGGTCCGGACCACGGTATTCTGTCCAGGTAAGCAGGTTACGCCCTGTTACAAAAATCCTTGCCGTGGTGAATACACCCGTTCTTGACAGCATAGACTCAGACAACCTGTAATCAACGGTCAGGTTCTTCAGACGCATGAAAGAAGCATCCTCGATCAGGCGGGAGTCGAACTGGGTAAATTGAACAGCCCATCTCGGAAATTCAGTTTCGTCGCCCGGTGCCCTCCAGTAATCCGTCACAGATTGCTCCTGGTTGAATCCGGTAAACACATTGGGGTTCTCGGTGAAATACCTGTCATTATTGAACAGATACTTATCCTGTACAAAGGAAAAGTCCATCCGAAGACCAAAATTTCTCCATCCCGCATCCAGGCCAAAACCGCCGGCCAGAGGCGCGTAACGTGGCAATCCGGTATTCTGCTCCAATGCATTGGTGTCAAAATTGGAAGTTACATTATTTGGATCCTCCACATTCTGAGACCTGTCCTCGGCAGGCACATACCAGGTGGCATCACCGGTCTCCGGATCAACGCCTGCATACATGGGGCGGAAGAAACGCACAGGTTCACCTACCACATAAGCTACCCCGGTATTGGGAATAACCCATTGATCGAGCCCCTGGAACAGTTCGGTGACTTCATTGCGGTTGTAGTTGAAGTTGATAAAAGGCGTCACATAATAGTCACGTGCGCTGACTACATCAAAGTCCAGCTCAAAGTCAAGTCCGCTGTTACGCAATGACCCTACGTTGTCGTTCTCACTGGTAAAACCGGTGGTATAAGGCATGGGCACAGACATCAGCATGTCGGAAGTTTCCCTGTTATAGAGTTCCACATTGAAGCGATACCTGTCCTCGAACAAGGAAAACATCAGTCCGAGGGTGGATTTCTTCTGGGTTTCCCAGCTCAACGAGGGGTTCCCTGGTGCCGAGATCAGCCAGCCGGTCGAGGCATCATATTGCGTGGTTCCCATGGTAGCCAGGTGACCGTAGTTACCGATCTGGGCGTTCCCGCTGGTTCCGTAGCTAAACTTGATCTGTGCGGAAGACAGCCAGTCAAGATTATCCATGAAGGCTTCTTCATTCACATCCCACATCACGCCACCGGAGTAGAAATTGGCGGTACGGTTGTCACGGCCAAAACGTGAGGACTCATCCTGACGTACGGAAAAATCGATGTAGTATTTATCATCGATGGAATAGTCGAGACGGCCAAAGAATGAATTAAATGCATGCTGTGTGATGTCATGCGAAATGTCCCTGTTCTCAGGTCCGGCACTCATCAGCATCAGGCGGTCATCATTCTGTCCTGTGGATTCTGCACTGAAATTTTCATAATCTCTATCTGTATACTCATGCCCGGCCAGCACAGTAAAACTATGACGCATCCCGATATTCCATTTATATTCCGCAGTGGTTGTCAGGATACGCTGGTTACTGCGGGCATAATACTCGTAACGGCGACCATTTCCAAGATTGCCGACATAGGAGGGAAATCTTTTGGATGTGGTCCGGTAATCATAAATATCCAGGCCGCCCTGGGAACGGATCACAAGCCCTTCGATGGGGTTGACCTGTACGTGTCCAACCACGTTGGTCATGTTGTTGTTTCCTTCTGAGGGAAGCTTTTCTTCCAGATAGTAAGGATCATACCGACCCCAGCCTGGGATTATACCGTCGTAGGTATTCCCATCCTCGTCATAAGGCGAGTAAAAAGGCTGCGCAAGCGGCATCAGACCCCGGTTGGTGCTGTTGCCCCCATAGGGGTTGGTTTGCCGCCAGTCATCAGTCAGACCAAGGCGAAGACCAAAACTCAGCCAGTCGTTGGCACGGGAGTTCAGGTTGGCACGCAGGGTATAACGCTCATACTCCGAACGCGTGGCCAGGCCATCTTGCTGGAAATAGGAGCCGGACACAAAATAGGTGGTACGTCCACTTCCACCGCTGATCGACATGTCTCCCTGGAGGGTGGGTACATCATCCTGGTAATAATACTTATACCACTGGGTATCATGCGGGTAAGTTTCCCTGATAAAGTCCACAGTTGCATCATCATATACCCCCACCTCGTTATAGAAACTAAGGTACTGGTCGGTGTTCATGAGGTTCTGAAAATACTCCTCATTGGCCATGTTGGACAAGCCGTATTGCAGGTTCATGTTTATCGTTGCACGCTCACCCCGCTCACCCTGTTTGGTAGTGATGTAGATTACACCATTGGCGGCGCGTGAACCGTAAATCGATGTGGCTGAAGCATCCTTCAGCACAGACACACTTTCAATGTCGTTGGGGTTCATGGAAAGAATGTTGGTGGTGATCATGGGAACGCCGTCCACCACATAAAGCGGGGTGGAGCTTGCGCCCAGTGATCCCACACCATGAAGGCGCATCGAGGGAAGCGTGGAAGGCTCACCTGAAGAGGAATACACCTGCAGGCCGGAAACCCTGCCCTGCATACCATCCCATACGTTGGCCACGGGACGGGATTCAAGTTTATTCGCACTTACCGTCGAAATGGAACCCACGGTCGTTCCTACGGTCCTGGCGGTACCGTAACCGACCACCACAACTTCACCCAGGGCCGTTATCGCGGTTTCCATGGTTACATTGATCACGTTGCGTCCTTCTACCGGGATATCCTGTGGCTCCATCCCAATAAAGCGGAACTCCAGGGTGGCATCCGGCGCAACGCTCAGAGAATATTCCCCGTTAACGTCTGTCACGGTACCCTGGGTTGTTCCCTGTACCTGAATGGTCACGCCCGGAAGACTTTCCCCTTCCTCAGCGTTGGTAACCTTTCCGGTTACAGTGATTTGTTGCCCGAACAGGGATCCCCCCATAAAGAGCAAACAACTCAGTAACACTAAACACTTTTTCATGTTGTTTAAGTTTTAATTAATAATTGGTAATTAAATAATGCTTGTTTCCCTTAAATACATCCCCAAAAATACAGGCTTTTGTCAAAGAAAAAAGCTTTTACTAAAAAAAAGTTAAATTTTTTTTAATATTAATTAACAGAACTATTTGAATTTAAGCGATGTACCACCGTTATCTGTCATCTTTTTGATAAATTTATTCGACAAAATTAACTTTAAGTTCAACAAATGAATTGTTTTTATATTCCTAAATAAAAAAAGGCCGACCCAAACGGGTCAGCCTTTTTGTTTTGTTTATCCGGAAGTTCAACTGCGTCCTACATTATATAATATTGTATTGGTATAGCATACACCATGTCGAAACGCATTAGCTTCTGACTGTAAATGAGATTACAAATGCTTCTGCACCTCTTCCACCACCTCGGGCAGGTCCATGCCCAGATCTTTCAGGTGCTCAATGGTCGGAATACCGTCCATGGTCCAGCCACGGCGCTTGTATACCGCATCCACCAGGCTTTCATAACGTTGCTCCCGGTATTTGCGCAAGGCAGCCATTTTTTCCTCCGTTGATTTACCGGCGGGATCAAACCCGACCTCTTCCTTCGGCTGCTTGTCGTAGCGGTCGGCACGGGATTCATATTCCTCCACGGTCACAGGGCCTGCGGCACGATAAGGCTGGGCATCATGGATCCGCTTGCCAAACCCGCGACGAAGGTTGAACACCCGCTGGAAGTTATACACCCGCTCACTCTGACGGATCAGTTCTTCCTTGTCAAATGGCTTCCCGGTGACCCCTTTGTAAATGGCCACATAGTTGTCTACGTGCTCAGGGATCTTATGGGGCTCATCGGCCTCGGCGTTGCTCTCGGGAACCACATCATTCCAGCAAAGCTTACAAAGACCCTGGAGACCAAACCAGGTCCGGAACATCGGCATGTAGTGCAGTGCCTCTGCCTTGTCTTCAAAGCTCGGGATCTGGTTATTCACCATATCCATAAAGATCAGCCAGGCTTCATCATGCTGCGGACCTTTATTGGTCATGGCATAACCGCCCTGCTGTGCCAGGGATTCCTTGGACACATACTGGGAGTATTCCAGCCCTTTGTTCTCCATGGCAATGTCGTTGAGGAACCGGGGATCGCCCCAGCCTTTCTCAATAAACATTTCTTTCATCTTGCGGACACCCAGGCCGGCCACCTTGCCAAAGCCTTCACCGCGGGCAAGTTGATGCAGCAGTTCCAGTGAATCCTCCTTGTTGCCGAAATTCAGCTCAAGGCCACCGGTACGCTCCTTATTCAGGATGCCATTTTCATAGCACTCCATAATAAAAGCCACGATCGTACCCCATGTAATGGTGCAGATCCCATAAGTATCGCAGTAGAAGTTGGCTTCAATAATATATTCCGGATCAAAGATGCCCAGGTTGGCACCCAATCCGGCCGCGTTTTCATATTCCGGCCCGTCAACGATCACCTTGTCGCCTTTGTAAGGTCCGGTTTTCAGCGGAAAGTCATCCACCCCCTTGGCGCATGACATGGTACAACCGATCCAGCAGCCATCGGGCACATTCTGGGTAAAGTATTTGTCACGGAACACATCCGAGTGGATCTTCAGCCCGTCGTCATGACTGCCAAACTTGAAGTTATGCACCGGGAGCAGGTCATAGTCATTCATCACGTTGACAATATTCGCCGTACCTTTTTTACGCATCTGGCACTGGTGGTCATCCAGCTCACGCATCTCACGGTTAAAGCGACGGCCACGCTCCTTGATCTTCTCCAGATCAGCCACATTGTTCATGTTGCCGGTCACACCCTCCACGCGGGACACGATGGCTTTGATCTTTTTGTCGCGCATCACGGTACCGATACCGCCACGTCCGGCCTGCTTCAGGCGGATCTTCTTACGCTTCATATCGTAAAAAGTAAAATTGAGCATACCGATCAGCGAATGCTCTGCCGCAGCTCCTGAAGAAACGATACCGATATTTTTGGCGTCTTTCTCATTATCGGCAAACATTTCGGTAAGCTCTTCCCCCAGGATATGAGAGTCGGTGGACAAACCGGGGTCCTCAAAGATTTCGATCTTCTCCCCTTTGGCATCAATAAAAATAATCACATCCTTTTCGGCCTTGCCCTGCAACTCAAGCGCATCATAACCCGAGAACTTCAGAAACGGGCCGAAATACCCGCCCACGTTCGAATCCATAACAGAATCGGTCTGCGGAGAAAGTGACACGACCAGCGATTTACCGGCACCGGCATACTGGGTGATCCCTGCGATGGGGCCGGGAGAAATAACAATCTCATTCTCCGGATCGTTCCATTTGGTCTTTGGCGTCGTGGCATCCCAGAGCAAACGAAGCCCATAACCTTTACCACCCACAAACTTCTCCTTTACCTGTTCAGGAACATCTTTATCCTTGATCTCGTTGCTTCCTACATTTATATACAGGATCTTGTCCGTGTAACCCCTCTTCAAAGGCGTCTTTTTATAGTTCACCTCCTTGAGGATGTTCCGCTTTGCTTTTAATTCTTCGATATTCATATATTTCCCCTTTACGTTAAACGTTTATTTATTCAGTGCTTACAAAACTACAAAAATTCATCAATCCGTATACTTTATAGAGATTTTCTATTCGACAAAACCTCTGCTGTCCGCAAACCAGAACAATCCGGATCAGGAGAATTACAATCATTCAAAAAAACAAATCCTGTCGAAGATAATTCATTGTTTATATAAACCCCGTCATATTATGGAAAATTTTCCGGGGCCATGTGCAGACAGTATTATTTATGATTACTTTTGCAGATAGCGTCAATAAAGAGATACAAAGATTATTCATCCGTATATTTTACCACTGATATGTGTCGTCGTTCCGGTTTTTTTGTGCTGCTTTCCATGGCGGGCGCAGTTATCATTTTCCTGTTGACTTTTTCCCGTTCAGCAGAAAAGTCCGAAAGATCCTACAATGAAGGCTTCCTGGAGCAATATGGCATTTACGCCCTGATGCATCCGGAAGATCTTGAATTTGCCAGTGAAAATGTACCCATTGAACAACTCGAAGTCAGGGAACGATTCGACCGTGAATTGCTGGTCAACACCTACTGGCAATCCTCCACCTTGTTGTTTTTCAAAAGGGCCCACCGCTGGTTTCCCGTCATCGAGCCCATACTGGCAGAATACGGTGTGCCGGATGACTTCAAGTACCTGGCCGTGATCGAGAGCAGCCTGTCGAACGTGGTGTCGCCCTCCGGGGCCACAGGATACTGGCAGATCCTCCAGGGTACGGCAAGTGATTTGGGGCTGGAAGTGAACAGCTACGTGGACGAACGTTATCATGTGGAAAAATCCACTGCTGCAGCCTGCGAGTACCTGCTGAAGGCAAAGGAGAGGTTCGGCACCTGGACCCTGGCAGCCGCCGCCTACAATATCGGTAATTCAAGACTCAAACGCATCATGGAAACCCAGCAGGTCGACAACTACTATGACCTCTACCTGAATGAAGAAACTGCCCGCTATATGTTCCGCATCCTGGCAGTGAAGACCATCATGTCGGAACCCGTTGCTTCAGGCTTTCATTTCAGGGA
>CAYXEH010000016.1:46303-48139 GCA_964463915.1 uncultured Bacteroidales bacterium
CCAACCGGGATATGATGCGTTAATCAGGTGAGCCTCCCGCATCAGTCCGGGATCATTCTCTCCCGGGTATGAAGTAAAAATTTTTTCCGTGCTATGTAAGATGAAGTTTGTATTTTTGCGACCCAATCTTAACCAAACCAACAATCTTACATTCTCTCTTCTATGGAAGCTATTTCGGAACAACTATCCAGCGTTCACATTCTAAATCAATTCTGGCTGACTTTCCTCATGGTGATCAGTATGGTACTGGTGGCCCGCACTTTCGTTGCAGGCACACGGTACTCCCCCATTCTGATTATTGTGGTTTTCGGTTTGCTGATGGGGCTGATTCTGGTATCCACCGGGCTGGCCACTCCCGGGCTTACTGAGTTTCCCATTGTCGGACTGGGCAGCCGGGTTACCGTCACTGCCCTGATGGCCTCCTTTTTTGTGGGCGGCCAGGAGATCCGCAAACTGGTCACCAACCAGAAGATTAACCCCAAAGACATCGTGGTGCCCTCTTCTCAGGAGATTTTCCTGGGAACCAAAGCCACCCAGTTCATGTTCCTGATAAGGGCATTCTTTATACTGATCGGGATCGAATCACTCAAACGGGTGATTATCGGCCACAATGCCGGCGATGAACTTGACCATTATTACCCGTTACTTGGTTATCTCGGACTGGTGGCTTCCATCATCCTCATCGACTACCGCGCCAAGATCGACAACAAAGCCGTCTATATTCGCAAAGGGATCATTGAAACGGCCGTAATCCTTCTGCTGCTCGTTGTAGCCCATCATATAGCCGTCTGGATACGGCCGGTTATTGCCCTTCCGGAGATCTTCTTTGCCATGACCCTGTCGGTAAGCCTCGGCTTGCTCCTGGTACACTGGAAATTCGGTCCGACGATCCGTGCCCTGCTGTTTGCCGGAATCCCGGTGGTACTGGCCTCCAACTTCATGGTAGGCGGATCACGCATCATGGAAGCCTTCCAGCTGGGAGGTATGACCTCTGTGCTGTCGTTCGGCTTCTTCGGTCAGCTGTTCTGGATGTTCGGCGGGCTTGCCATTCTGATCATGTTCGGAATGGCCAACCACATCCGCAACCTCGCCCCGGGCATGGCAGGTTCCCTTTCTCACTCCGGCCTGACCGGTGCCTGTACAGCCGGCGACCTCGGACCGGAAGCAGCCGTCAGGGCACCCATCATGATCAATGTACCCTTTATCGGGCATATTTTCGTGTTCTCCATCCTGGCAGCCAGTGCCACGGCAGGCAAACTGCTGATTCCCTACGTATCAATTGTGGTTGCAGCGGGACTCATTATCACCTTTTTCTCACTGAAAACATTGCGCACCGCCAAAGGAATTGATGCAACGGAAATCAGGGGGCTGATGCTTTTCTCCCTGGGATGGCAGCTTGTGGCCGTATTCGGCGGACTGCTTATATTAAATGTATCCGGCATGAATCTGGGTGACTCTGTCATGGCCAACGCCTCAGCCATCTCCCACTTCGGTCTTTTTGCCGCCATCCAGGAAGGCATGTTCGGCCCGCAGGCCGCCGGCCTGATCGCTTTTATATTCGCCATGCCCTTTTTGGTGCACCCGCTGGTTTTCGGAATATTTGGAAGAACAGCCGAAAACAACGGCATCATGCCGAAAAAGACCGTATACATTCTGGCACTCATCGGGGTTGCAGGGGTATTGTATGCGATGATTGCCTGATGTGGTGATGCAGATTCACCACTGTAATAATTGCCTGCAAAGAAATAATGTGTAAATTTGCAACGCAAAAGCCACATTTACGGGGTGTAGCGCAGCCCGGTTAGCGCGCGTCGTTCGGGACGACGAGGTCGGAGG
>CAYXEH010000017.1:0-46458 GCA_964463915.1 uncultured Bacteroidales bacterium
AAAAGTGGGAATGTGAGGTGGTATCCAACCACAATGTGGCCACTTTCATCAAGGAGTTCGTTGTGAAGCTGCCTGAAGGAGAGGAGATGGATTTCAGATCCGGTGGTTATATCCAGGTGGATGTTCCCCCATGTGAAGTGAAATTCAAGGACATTCATGTGGAGGACAAGTTCAAGCCTGACTGGGACAAACTCAATCTATGGGATTTGAAGATGGTAAACTCCGAGGACATTTTCCGGGCCTATTCCATGGCCAATCACCCGGCCGAAGGAAACATTATCAAACTCAACGTGCGTATTGCCACTCCGCCATGGGACAAAAAGAAAAACCGCTTCATGAATGTGAATCCGGGTATCTGTTCCTCCTATATTTTCGCTCGCAAACCCGGGGATAAGGTCACCATATCGGGGCCCTACGGCGATTTCTTCATCAAAGATACCGGGAGAGAAATGGTTTATATTGGGGGTGGTGCCGGGATGGCGCCCCTGCGATCGCATATTTTTCACCTTTTCCATACCCTGAAAACAGACAGGAAGGTATCTTATTGGTATGGAGCCCGCTCTAAACGTGAGATCTTTTATGAAGAGGATTTCCGGAAAATAGAGAAAAAATTCCCCAATTTCAGTTTTCACATTGCATTGTCGGAACCTTTGCCGGAAGATAACTGGGACGGCTACACCGGGTTTATTCACCAGGTGGTGCTTGACAATTACCTCAAAGACCACAAAGAGCCTGAGGAGGTTGAGTATTATCTTTGTGGCCCTCCCATTATGAATGAGTCGGTGCTGGATATGCTTGACAATCTTGGTGTTCCTGAAGAAAATATTGACCTTGACGATTTTGGAGGTTAATTTTGTAGCCCCGTCGGGTATGGCGGGGCTTTTTTCAACCTCTGTCTCATGAAAAAGAGTCGCCTTAGACAAACGAGCCGTGTTACCTGGGTTGGGTTTTTTGCCAATATCGCCCTTACACTGCTGAAGCTGGCAGCCGGGATCCTCGGGAGGAGTTCCGCTATGGTGGCCGATTCCATCCATTCAATCAGTGATTTTATAACCGATCTGGTAATTGCCGGAAGCCTGAAGGTTGCAGCGAGACCCAGTGACGGTAATCATAAATACGGACACGGCAAGGTGGAAACGCTTGCTGCGGCTTTTGTTGGTTTGGTGTTGTTCGGTGTGGGTGCCGGAATACTGTATAACGGAGCTGAAAGTATCTACAGGCATTATTCGGATGGTCCTCTGCACAGCCCTGGTATGGTTGCTTTTTATGCCGCTGTTCTATCCATTGTCATTAAGGAGGTTTTGTTTCGTTATACGATCCGAACGGGAAAACGTAATCAAAGCCCGGTGGTGATTGCCAATGCCTGGCATCATCGTAGTGATGTCTATTCTTCCCTGGCTACGTTGGTTGGGATCGGCGGTGCCATTTTTCTTGGGTCGAAATGGGTCATCCTGGATCCGCTGGCGGCCATATTGGTGAGTTTTTTTATCTTTAAGGTAGGTTTTGTGATTGTAAGAGGGGCCCTGCTTGAATTGATTGAAACTTCCCTTCCTTCAGACACTGAAAATGAGATCCTCGAACTGGCAGCGGGAGTAGAAGGAGTACATAATCCCCATGATCTGAAAACCAGGAAGATCGGCAGCAATATTGCCATTGACCTCCATATAGAAGTATTCCACGACATGAATGTGCGGGATGCCCATGATATTACCGTTAATCTTGAGAAAAAGCTAAGGGCTGAGTACGGGGAGGATACTTTCATATCGGTGCATATGGAACCGCTTTAAGTCCGGTGCTGGCGCGCCGGACGGTTGATGGTTGGTCGGGTGCGTTAGCGCCGGAACCAATAACCGTCAGGCGCGTCAGCGCCCATCAATTGCCAGATGTTTCATACGTTTTGCACCCGGAGAGGTCAGACGTTAATTAACCATAGCGACATGAAAAAGATGTATTTGATTTTGCTGATTGGTGGAATGATTCTTACCGGATGCGGGGCACTTGACAGTGGTCCGCAGCGGGTGAATATTCGCGGGATTGTGTTCGGAACATACTATTCGATCACTTACTATGAAGATGACGGAACGTCCTTCGAAGCTGAAATTGACAGCCTGCTGCAGGAATTCAATTCTTCATTGTCGTTTTACGACCAGAAGTCATTATTATCCAGGATCAACCGGAATGAGGAGACCCGGGTGGATGATTTTTTCGAAGTCGTTTTCAGGCGTTCATTGGAAATTTCCCGGGAAACAGACGGGGCATTCGATCCCACGGTTTTTCCTCTGATCAATGCATGGGGCTTTGGCTTTTCCGAGCGCGCTGATATGACACAGGCAAAGGTGGACAGTTTGCTTGAGGTTGTGGGTTACGAAAAGATCCGTCTGGAAAACGGGCATGTGGTTAAGGAGGATGAAAGGGTGCAGCTGGACTTTAATGCCATTGCCAAAGGCTGTGCAGCGGACATGGTTGGCCGGTTACTGGAATCAGAAGGGGTGGATGTTTACCTGGTGGAGATCGGTGGAGATTTGGTTGCAAAGGGACTTAAGCCGGATGGAAGCAAATGGCGGATTGGGTTGGAAATTCCCGCTGAAGAGGCAGATGCAGAACAGCAATGGCAGTATTTTGTGGAAGTCAACGATCGGGGGCTGGCAACTTCCGGGGATTACCGGCGTTATTACGAGGAAGATGGTCAACGGTACTCCCATACCATTGACCCTGAAACAGGTTATCCGGTGGATCATCACCTGATGAGTGTTTCTGTATTCTCATCTGATGCTATGTCAGCCGATGCTTACGCTACTGCCTTTATGGTGATTGGTCTTGATGAGGCGATCAGTTTTGTGGAAGACAGGGATGACCTGGAGGCTTATTTTATCTTTTCAGACGAAGATACCGGGTTCAACCATTATGCTTCTACCGGCCTGGATTTGATGTCCAGGGAGGATATCTGAAATTATTCCAGATATTTTTGTATTTTTATTGGAATAGTGTTTGGCCTGCCGGGCCTGAACCAAAATAATGGAACAATGAAAAAAGCACAAAAAGTTCGCCTGGGGATTTTTGTCCTGATAAGTTCTTTGCTGCTATTGGTCCTGATCGGGTATTTTGCAGCCCGTAACTTGTTTGAGCGGCAAGAGAATTATTATGTTGCTTTTAGCGATGTATCAGTCAGTGGCCTTGAGGTGGGTAGTTCGGTGAAATTCATGGGGATTGATGTAGGATCCATTGCATCCATCAGAATTGATCCGGATGATGTCAATACCATTATCGTGGAACTCACACTCCAGGAAGGCACGCCTGTGAAGGAAGATGCAAAGGCTGACATTGTGGCCATGGGGATCACAGGGTTGAAAACCATCGAGATCCGTGGCGGCAGCGAGGAAGCAGACTTCCTTGAACCGGGTGATTACATTCCGGCAGGATCCTCATTGGCGGAAGATCTTACCGGTAAGGCAGAGGTGATCTATTTAAAACTTGAGCAGGTGCTGAATAATCTGGAAGATTTTACAGCCCCTGACAATATCAGGGCCTTCAGTGAAGCAGCTGAAAACATTGGTGCTTTTGCAGTGGAGGGAGGAGAGGTACTCGGCCGTCTTGATGGAGTTGTGGCTGAGAACCGGGAGGATGTGAAGCTGACTGTGTCTGCCGTCCGGGAATTGTCCGGTGAGCTCAGCAAAACCTCAGATGAGTTGTTCGCCGGTGTCTCACGATTCAATGAAATCATGCAGGGCGACACACTTGGTGAAGTACTCGGTAATTTCAGGGAAATTTCCCTTACACTGAGAGAAACCAATCTCAATGAACTAATTGAGCAACTTGCTCAAACTACCATGGAAACCCAGAATTTGCTTCGCCGTGTGGGTGAGGATGTTGACAGGGGCAGTGAGGCCCTTACCGATAACCTGCTGATTTTGGAGTATACCCTGAAGAATATGCATGATGTTTCCAGAAAGATCAGTACAAATCCTTCCGTGCTGATCCGGCGTCCAAAAGTGGAAGGCAGTCCTGATCAAATTCTTGATGACCAGTAGGTAATCCTTATCCCTAGGTCGGTTCGGGAGAAACAACCATGTAATGAGATCACTAAATTCCAGAACTTTTTTGCCATGAACAAACACGTACTGATTCCGATTTTTCTGCTATTGGCTTTTGCAGGATGCCGTAGCAGTAAGGTGACCACTCAGCACTATTTGCTTGAAACACCTGCAGACTATGAGTTCCGTTGGCAGGGTGAATCCGGGCCTCTTTCGGCAAGTTGCGAGATCCTTAAACCCGAAATTGTTCCTGCTTATTCATCCCACAGCATTGCACTCAGGGAAGATTCACACCAGTTAAGTTATTTTCGTTTTAATGAATGGGCCGTACGGCCTGAACTGGTTATTCAAAAAATGGTTGATGACTTTATGAAAGAGAATCAGGTTTTTGAGGAGTTGGTGCCTGGGCGTGCGGTGATGTCTGCTGCTTATTTGCTGGAAACAGAGATCAATCATCTGGAAGTGGATAACCGGGAGGATGTATTCCGGGCAAGGATGCACGTGGAGTTCAGGTTAAGGGATAATGAAACAAGTGAAGTCCTGGTGACCCACCGCGAAGACCGCATAGAAACATTGGAAGGCAGAAACCTGAATGCCTTTGCTGAAGCAGTCAGTCGCATGTTTATCGAAGAGTTGGCGACCTTTACTGAATCATTTACCACGGAGCTGAATGGTACTCAATGATCGGATAATAAAAGGTGGCTGTGGTCCCTATGAAAAGTAAAAAAGATAAAACAGAGATATGTGCCGGGAATGCTGTGGTAGGCCGGCTTGATGGTAACAACCTCAGGGTATCCCAGGTGCTTACCATTCATGAAGCCTCCGGGTTTGTCAGGAGGGTTCTGCGCTGTATCAGGTCTTCGGCTGTGGAATCATTGGTTGTGGATCTGGAAAAGGTGGAACAAATTGACAGCGCCGGGGTGATGGCCTTGTACTACCTGGAGAAAAAACTGGAGGAAAAAGGAGTTAAGGTAGAATTTTCGGGGGGATCTGAGGCGGTTCTGGAGAAGTTCAGGCTGTTTTATCCAAAAGCTACTACTGAGGTTAAGGCACCACCTCCGCAAGGGTTATTTGAACGCGTCGGAGCCGGCGTACACAATTTTTTCAATAACTATGTGGTTGAATTTTTGTTGCTTGCATCCAATATTTTTTACTGGGGCATTGTCGATCTTTTCAGGCCCGGGGCCCGCCGAAAGGGAGAATTTGTAAATCAGGCGGTGCTGATTGGAGTCAATGCTGTGCTGATTATCGTTTTCCTTTCCTTTGTGATAGGATATGTAATTGCCCTGCATTCGGCCGGGCAACTCAGAACGTTTGGCGCCAATATTTTTGTTGTAGACCTGGTGGTTTTTTCCATCATGGGCCAGATGGGGCCAATGATTACTGCCATATTGGTGGCGGGGAGGAGCGGCTCTTCCATTGCAGCTGAAATTGCCACAATGAAGGTGACAGCCGAGTTGGATGCCCTGAAGACCATGGGCCTGAATCCCAATCGTTTTGTGGTGGTCCCTAAGCTCTATGCATGTATGTTTACCATGCCATTTCTGATCGTATTTGCCAATGTGTCCGGCATTGTGGGAGGGGGGCTGGCGGCCTATCTTTATCTGGATATTTCACCGGAAGTTTTCATAAACAGGATGGCAGAGATTATGCTGAGTAAAGACCTGTTTACGGCGCTTGTGAAAAGTCAGGTTGCTGCGGGTCTGATTGTGCTGACGGGCAGCTTTTTTGGATTCCGGGTGGAAAAAGGTGCTGAGGGTGTGGGCAAAGTCACTACCCTGGCAGTAGTGGTGGCTATTACCCTCGTGATTATTGCCGACAGTATATTGGGAGTGATTTTCTATTAAAGAAGTTCAGATGGGAAAAGAAAAAGTGATCAATGTACAGGAACTCAATGCGGGGTTTGAAGACCACGTGGTGCTGAAAGATGTTTCTTTTTCTGCCTACAAAGGTGAAGTGACTGTTGTTCTGGGAGGAAGTGGTTCCGGAAAAACCACTTTGTTCAGGCATTTACTGGGTCTGTTGCCTATTCATAAAGGAAGAGTCTCTGTGTTGGGCCGGGAGGTGGCTGATCTGGACGAGGAGGATCAGTTGGATTTATACCTTCAAATGGGAGTTTTTTATCAGACCGGGGCCCTGCTTAGCTCCCTGACTGTGGCAGAAAATGTGGGATTGCCCCTGGTGCAGCATACCCGGATGCCACAACCCCTGATTGATGAAATTGTTCGCATGAAGCTGGGTCTTGTGAATCTCAGCCACGCTTACCATCAATATCCGGCAGAATTAAGTGGCGGAATGATTAAGCGCGCAGCGCTGGCCAGGGCCATTGCCATGGATCCCCCACTGCTTTTCTGCGATGAGCCGGGTGCCGGACTGGATCCTGTATTGCTTGAATCTCTGGATCGTTTGCTGCTGAATTTGAAAGAGCAATTGGGGATATCCATTCTTTTGGTGACTCATGAAGTAACCAGTATTCTGAGAGTGGCCGACAGGGTGGTCTTCCTTGACGAGGGTGTGGTGGCCTTTGAGGGGCCACTGAAGGAGGCGCTGCATGCTGACCATCCTTCGGTCAGGGCGTTTTTCTCGGTATTGAAAACCGAGCATCTCAAGGAGATTCTCGATTAACTTTTTTTGTTTCCTTTTTACTATCACAGTCTTCCGGCATGCCGGATGCACAGGCACATGACCTGGTGTATTTACCCGTGTCGGGATCATATGAGCTGGTGCATGACTTCTGAAAAGTAGCCCCCGGTTTGAAAAACATCTTGATGGCAATGCCGCCAATGGCCAGTGCCAGAAGTAATATGGCAAGAATCAGTATTTCCATGTTTTTGTTCCTTTTGAGTAGTGTTTGCTTCTTTGGTGTAAGTGATAATCGGTTTTTTATGATGGCGCGATCCGGGTTTGTACACCTTTTACCGGTATTTTAACCCGTCAGGGGCATTTATTTCTTGAGATGCCGGCCATACTCCAAAACAAACTGAGCCTCCGTAATGTTCACCACTGCCTCTGCTGCCGGCTAACCTACCACATCCCGTCACAAGGGGAGTGATAGCACCCCTTTTATTTACGAAACCACGACATCATGATTCCGGCGGCGACGGCGGCGTTGAGCGATTCAGGTCCGTTTTCGCTGCCTTTGCCTGCCCCTGAGTCCTGTTCCGGACTGCGGTCATTCCCGGAGCCTGTGCAGGTGCCTTTGACGAAATCTTTGCCGGAACTTTTGCCGGAGTTTATGCCGGTGCCATTGCCGAAATCTATGCAGGTGCCGGCATCCGCGCCCGATCCATCCTCTGCCTGGTGACGGGGGATTAAGACCTTACGGTTCACGAAGGCCCCAACTTCTGCAGAAATCCCCCCTGATTCGTTGCCGATTACCAGGGCTGCCGGAAACCCGGGTCTGGCATCGTAGAGAGATTCTCCTTCCAGAAAGGCACCGTAAATATTCCGGCGGGTTCGTCCGAGTACCCTCATCAGATCTGTGTAAACAATGCGGATACGGATAAAAGAGCCCATTGTAGATTGGACCACCTTGGGGTTGTACACATCAGCTGTGTCCGGGGAGCAATATATGGTGCGTATGCCAAACCAGTCGGCAGTCCGGATAATGGTTCCAAGGTTGCCCGGGTCCTGCAGGGTGTCCAGTACCAATACGAGGTCTTCCTCCATATCGGCCGTTGAGACCTCCGGGTCTGGTTTCTTAACCACAGCAATTACCTGGTTGGGTGTTTTCAGGTTGCTGAGGCGCGATAGCTCCTTTTCAGTAATAGTGATGCAGGTTACTTCCTCCGGCAGCTTATGTATGTTTTGCTCCAGCCAGCCCTCCAGCCCGCAAACCATGTCAATCCGCATAGATGAGGCAGCCAGTTCCTGCACAATCTTGTCCCCCTCCGCCACAAAAACGCCATGGCGGTCGCGGTATTTTTTCTGGCGAAGTGATTGAATATATTTTATGCGGGAAGCAGAAATCATTTTCCAAAGATAAAGGCTTTTACAAAAAAACCTGCCCCATGGGGGACAGGTTTCCAGGAAGATATATTGGGTTGTTGTAAACCCGGCTCATTTTTCTGCCGGGGAAACACCGGGTAGATGATTACCCGTGTTATTCGCCTACTACCTCAAATTTGATTTCGGGGCGGACTTCCTTATGAAGGTTTACCTTGGCGGTGTATGATCCTACCTCTTTGATTGAGTCTCCGTCTACCATGATCTTTTTGCGGTCAATATCAATATCGAATTGCTCTTTGATGGCCTCTGCGATCTGCAGCGCATTCACTGAGCCAAAGATCTTGCCTGAGGTACCTACCTTGGCACCGATTTTCACCTGCATGTCCTGCAGTTTTTCGGCGATCTTTTCGGCTTCTTTTTTCACTTTTTCTTCCCTGAAGGCCCTTTGCCTGATGGTTTCTGCAAGTTTTTTCTTTTCGGAAGAAACTGCCATGATGGCATAGCCTTTGGGGATAAGGTAGTTGGTTGCGTATCCGTCTTTAACGGTCACCAGGTCATCTTTGAATCCCAGGTTGGGAACATCTTGAGTTAATATAATTTCCATTGTGATTCCTCCCTATTTTAAAAGATCCGCTACATATGGCATAATCGCCAGGTGCCTTGCCCTTTTGATCGCTCTCGCCACTTTATGTTGATATTTGACCGACGTTCCGGTAATCCTCCGTGGAAGGATTTTGCCCTGTTCGTTGACAAACTTCAGCAGGAAGTTGCCGTCTTTATAGTCGATGTATTTGATGCCAGCTTTCTTGAAGCGGCAGTATTTTTTCTTTTTGATATCCACCGCGATGGGCGCCAGATATCTTATTTCTGAGTTCTGTTGGTTCGCCATGTTTCAAGTTTTTAAATCACTACCTTATTTCTCTGTTTCTTTAGCTGATTCCTGGGCGGCCTCCTTTTGTCTGCGCTTTTTCTCGTTGTAGGCCACGGCATGTTTGTCCAGGCTCACCGTGATAAAGCGAATGACCCGCTCATCACGTTTCAGCTCCAGTTCAAAATCTTTTACCAGCTGGGTGTCAGCCTTGAATTCAACAAGGTGATAAAAACCGGTTGATTTTTTCTGGATGGGATAGGCCATCTTGCGAAGGCCCCAATTGTCTTCATAGACAATCTCGGCTCCTTTTTTCTTCAGGTAGTCCTGAAACTTACTTACCGCTTCCTTCATCTGTTCTTCAGACAAAACGGGAGTCATAATGAAAACGGTTTCGTACTGTCTTACCATTTTGATTTGTTTAATGTGTTTGTAATGAGATTAAAATGAGGTGCAAAAGTAATGAAAAAAATTGAAAAAATGTGTTTTCCCGGCAATAAATTATTTCATGGCAAATTGCTTCTATGTTTTTCGTTATGCGGCTTTCAGTGCATTCTTCTTTCGGTCGGGCTTTTTCCGTCATAAGCCGCTTAGGCCTGCAATCTGGTTAAATCCTCTGTATAATGTAAGGTGGCGGGGATGCCTCCCGTATGCCAGAAGAGCACATTGGCCTGTTTTTTCAAAAGCCCGCTTCCCAGGTAGTGCATCATACCGTAATATGCCCTAGCCGTATATACCGGATCCAGGATGATCCCTTCATGCCGGGCCAACTGCCTGATGGCATCCGTTTCGTTCTCAGTAACTACTCCATATCCTGCTTTGTCAAAATCATGGATCAGAGGCATGGTCACTGGTTTATCCGGATCTTTCAGGGCAAGCCTGGCTTTTCCCTCCTGACAGAGTGCCTGCATATGATTTTCAAGCTTGTGGTCAGCCAGTTCCTCTTTGTCGATATTAATGGGCATAAGTACAGCCTCCAGGCCGTAAAGCTCCATGCCAAGCATCAGGCCGGCCTGCATCGCTCCTGAGCTTGAGGCAAAAAAGATGTAGTCGATACGGATGTCATGCTCTTTGAGTTGTAGCTGAAGTTCTCCGGCTGCCTCCACAAACCCCATGGCCCCGGTAAGATTCGATCCCCCGTAAGGGACTTCATAAGGATTGTCTCCGGCTTGCCGTAATTTATCCATAAAAGCTTGAATGCCTTCACCCTTCCGGTTCTCCCCTGTGAAGTGGATATTGGCGCCCAGCAGATGGGAAAGCAGGAGGTTTCCGGTGTAGGTCTCCGGTTCCTGACCGCCCAGCAAGAGGTGGCATTTCAGTCCTTTCATGGCGCAGGCCGCAGCTGTTTGCCTGCAGTGGTTAGACTGCTGTGCCCCTGCCGTAATAATGGTATTTGCTCCGCGTGTGAGGGCGTCGCCGATCAGGTATTCCAGTTTTCGGGTTTTGTTGCCTCCGGTGGCCAGACCGGTAAGGTCATCTCTTTTGATAAATACCCGGTTTTCCGGGTAAAGTGCGGATAAGTTGGGTAGTTCGTGAAAAGGGGTGGGGAAAAAACCGAGGTTGGTTTTGGGCCATGGCTGTTTAGCTGATTGTGGCATGGTTGTCAGGGGTTTGTTGTTTGCTTGTATAATATGTAACTGCTCTGTGTTTCTTTTGTGATGCGTCGGGCCCGGCAGGCTGATCCTATGATGCGCCGGTTTATTATACTGGTGGCCGGATGACTCCTTCTTCGTGTGCCACTCCTGCGGTTTGTTCCTACAGCGGCCAGAATATCGGCAATAGTAGCAATACAATGGCCATCACGACCAGGGTCAGTGGAACTCCGACTTTGAGATAATCACGAAAGTGGTATCCGCCGGGCCCCATCACAAGTAAGTTGGCCGGATGGGAAACGGGACTCATGAAACAGGCCGCCGCTGCCATGGCAATGGCCATCATCAGGCTGTGTGGGGAAATGTCAAAAGTGGCGGCAGCCTGAAGGGCGACCGGCGACATGATCACCACGAGTGCAGGTGGAGGAATTGCCAGTGCCGATATGGCCGTGATCAGGTACAATCCGCTTATAATGCCCCACGGGCCGAATCGACCAAGGGCTTCTACCACGCCTTCTGCCAGCATCATGGCTGCCCCGGTTTGCTCCATGGCCACGCCCAGTGGCAGCATCCCGGCAATGAGAAAGACGGAACGCCACTCAATGGCGCGATATGCTTCTTCCATCCTTAGACAGCCGGTCAGTACCATCAGCGCAATCCCTACCAGGGCGGCAATGGCCAGCGGAACAATCCCCAGGATGACCGGTAAAAGCACGGCTGCCATAACCATTACAGCGGTCATGGCTTTCTCCGTACGCAGGGGCTGGGTTTTGGTATCGGTAAGCATGATAAAGTCTGGCTCGGCCCCGATAAGGTCAAGTTTTTCGTTCTTTCCGTAAAGCAGCAAAGCATCACCGAAGCGCAGTGGCAGATTGTGCAGGTTGGTACGTATGGGTTTCCCCTCTCTCCAAATGGCCAGTACGGTGAGCCCGAACTTCCTTCTGAAATTGATGTCGCGCAGGGTCATTCCTGCCATCATGGATCGTGGTGCCACAACCACTTCAGCCATCCTGATCTTTTCTGTTTCCAAACTCTGGGTGCTGGGAACAGATTCGGAAAGGATCTCCAGGTCTTTTAATCCGCTGAGCAGCTGCAGGTCTTCTATATTACCTTTGATCAGGAGCTTGTCGTTTTTACTAAGTGTTGAGCCGGGAGAATAAGGAGCCGCTTTGTTGTCCTTGCCCAGTTTGGCCAGTACGGTCAGGCCGAATGCACTGCCGATCTGACTCTCTGAGATGGCCCGTTAGAACAGTTCCACGTCGGCGGTGACCTCCATGAGGAAAAGTACTGAATGCAGGCGATAGTGGGGGATGAGCCGTTCCCGTGAGGCATACCGGACCTGGTCGATCTTGCCTTCTTTTTCCAGAACCGTCAGCCGCTCCCTGGGGCCCTGTATCAGCAGGGTATCATGTTTTTTTAGCCGATGGTCGTGTAAGATGGTAAACTCAATATTGCCGTCTCTTTGGACTGCCAATACGTTTAGCCCCAGTCTTTTACGAAAATCAGTTTCGCGTAGTCTTTTGTCTACCAGTGTTGACCTGGCAGGCAGGCGGGCCTCATAAATTTGCAGATCCTGGGAAAGGAGCTCGTTGATTCCGGGCCCACCCTGGTTGTTCAGGAGTACCCGCCATCGTTTCATGGCGATCAGGTTCTCTTTGTTCCCCTGTACGTGGAGTTTGTCCTCGGCCCTGATGATGGTTCCGGGGCCGGGATCCAGTACTTTTTCGTGATCCCGGATGATTGACAATACATTCAGGCCCAGGCCTGCCCTTAGCCGGCTTTCTGCAAGTGTTTTGCCGACTAGTTCAGAATCGCGATGCACTTTTAAAAGGAAGGTCTGTTTTTGCAAGGCATAGGAAGCCGACAGTTTTTTGGCGGTTTTGGCTCTTGCGTCTCCCAGGGTATCTGTTTGCGGCAGCAAATGTCGTCCTGCGAAGACCATAAACACAATACCTCCAATGAGTGCACTAAAGCCGATGGGGGTGTAGTCAAAAAGCCGGAAAGGGGCAAACCCCTGGTCTTGCAAAGCATAGCTGATCAAAAGGTTCGGAGGTGTCCCGATGAGTGTAACCAGGCCTCCCAGCTGTGTGCTGAATGCCAGGGGCATTAACAATCGCGAAGGGGGGATTTTCTCGGAGCGGGAGAGGTCCATAACCACAGGCAGCATCAGGGCAGCCACGCCAATATTGTTCATGAAAGCCGACAGGCTTCCCGCCGCAATCATGATCAGCATAATGAGCCTGACTTCGTTGTGTCCGGCAATCCTCTGCAATTGGCGGCCGATGATCCGGGCCACCCCGGTCTGGTAAAGGGCGGCACTCAAAATAAACATGGCCCAAATGATGACCACGGCCGGATTGCTGAACCCGGCAAGAGCCTCTTCAGGCGATAACAGGCCGGTAACTGCCAGGGTGCCGATGATCATCAGGGCAACGATGTCCATGCGGAGCCACCCGGTAAGGAACAATACCAGTGCGGTTCCCATGATGATCAATACCAGAAGTATCTCAAGGGTCATGGATACAAAAGTAGGATTTTGTTACTTACGATTTATCATGAGATGTATTTCATTCCTGTTTTTTAGTGGTGGTGGATGTACACTATCAATAACCGGTGTATTCCCAACATGCAAAACCATTTAACAGTTGGGAGGCGCGGTCGCGCGTAAGCACGATAGCGTTTTCCCAAACATGAAAACCACATACCCCTGCATCTGTTCAGGGATCTACCATTCCTGCCTTACGGAAACCACAGACTGCATCCTGCGGGACATCATGTAATCCGGCATAGAAAACCGGGTAGCCACCTCCGGTAATCCATACACGTGGCTGTTCAGATGGAGTTGTACGGGCTCTTCGCTGCTGGCATAAATTGTGAGTTCATAACCGTTCTCAGGCGGGGCGAAAAAAAACATAAACTGCCATCCCGGGTTGCCCGGGGGATGCAGTAGTTGCCTGGGCTGGCCTCCGGGGTCCAACGGATTACCGGTGTTTTCGCCCAGGCGAATGGATACCTCTTTGGCATTTGTTTGGAAATAATGGCTTATCCGGGCTGTTTCTTGTTCGGGGATAATTTTCAGTTTCAATACCCTTTCCCCGTTTTCAATCCTGTCATCCAATAGGATAACAGAAGGAGGGACTGGTGGACGCTCATTGGCTGAAGCAACCAGCAGGGGGGTGGAATTGTAAGGAAAGAGGTCTGTCATCAGCAAGGTGTCGGGGGTGTCGGTAAGGAAATTGCGAGACCATTCATTGGTCTCCGAGTCTGATGAGACCCACCAACTTTCCCCTGTATTGCCACAGGAAACAAACTGGAGGTTCACAGGTTTTCGGTGTCTTTCATTATAATCAAGCTGTAAACTGCCAACGAAAATAAAAGCCAGGCCAGCCAGCAAAACGACAGTGGGGAAGGTCCAGGGTTTTACACGGGATATGAAGTCAAAATGGGGAATCAGCAATCCCACCATTAGTCCGGTTATCACCATGGCTGGGCCTGAAGCTTCCAGACCCATGGTCATTGAGAGTTGCCAGGTGAGCAGGGGGAACCATGACAAGGCGATGACGGCCACCAGTATGAGCAGCAGAATCATTAAGTACTGACAGGCAGCCCTATGCCGTCCGGCCGGGGTGCTGATAGCCACCCCCAGCGAGAGCAGGCTGAAAAGCAACGGCCAGCTAAAGAGATAACTTGCGCCGGGTAAGACAATGGCGGCCATGATCATGAGCAGAGCCCATGCCAGGAGTGCCCCGCCTGAAAGATCCCGTGGAGAGGTGGACTTTCTGAACAGCAGGTAAAAAATGACACATGCACCGGCTGCTGCAAAAGCGTACCATGATAGAATCTGTCCGCTAAAGAACAACAAACCAAGCAGCAGGACCAGCAGTGCCACTGGTTGCCAAATTCTTAACCCCTTGCTGACAAGCCGGTAAAACACAAAGGAAAAGGCTGTGGTGATCCCGGCAAAACCGAGCAGGATTGATGGCTGGTGATATTCCAGTAACAGATGGTCATTTCCGGGATAAAATCCGGCAATGATCAGGTAAACGGAATGGATCAGGATGAAGATCACCAGTAAATGCAAAATGAATCCGGCCATCCCTGCAAGCACCCGAAGCAAGGATAGTCTTTTTCTGATGATCCCTGCAATGAGAATGCCGGCAAGAAGCAGCACAATACCAATGGTTATCGGGCCGACCCAGCTGTAAGGGTAATATTTGAAACCGTTTCCCAAGGTGTTAAAAAACACGGCATTTTCATCTGCCTCAAAATCGAGCGGCTGGTTGCCCAGTTTGAGGGCAATGGCTGAGGCGTAGGATCCGTGATGCTGAAGGGAGCGTAGCGAGGTGTTTTCCAGGTTGTCTCCTGCTGTATGATAATCATAGGTTGATCCCACATAAGCGATGTTCAGTCCCTGGTAATCTCTTTGTTTGAAAGGACTGAAGTCGGTATCATTGGGCATCCGGCGGTAGATCTCATAGCTGAGGGAGGTGCCCTGGGGACAGGGGACCACTTCTGCGAATGCACTGATGGTTTTCAGGTTGTTTTCCGCTGTTTCAAACATCATGCTCCTGCCACTGGTACCCATTGCTTCGAGGTTCACCACCAGCCCGATATCTTCTGCCCATTCATGTTCCTGGAGGAATGCTTTGGCGCCCAGTAATCCCACTTCTTCCGCGTCAGGGAATAAAAAGATCAGGTCGTTTTGAAGGGGTGGGTGGTGTTGAAGCATACGGATCAGTTCGAGCATGGTGGCCACGGCCGAACCGTTATCGGAGGCCCCATAGGCATCTTCCACGGTGTCGTAATGCCCCATAAACAAGATGGCCCCGCCGCTTCCTGTCCCTGGGATCCGTGCAAGGATATTGCCCAGCCTGGCGGCTCCTTGCAACCGCTGGTCGTAAAATACGGTTTCGTGCAGTATGGGATCCAGATCCAACTCCTTCAGTTCTGCCATGATAAAATCCCTGACCACTTCATTGGCCTCACTGCCAATGGGGTTTTTCATGGATCCGATATAAGAAAGTGGTTGCATGGCCCTTTCGGCGGAGAACTGATCTGCCGGTGCATCGGCAGAGACCACTGCCGGCGGCCTGATGATGACAAAACCCATAATGGTGATAAAGAGGAGAATGCCGGCCACGGCCAGTCCGTGGACCAGGTTTCGTTGCGTGTTTGTTTTCATGGTTGTGTTGATTCGTAAGAGTTAAACCGCATAAAACAGGCGGCATCGGTGTATTGTACCAGCAACGATCTGTCCGTTTGGTATTTAAGTCACCTGCCGCTGCACCTTGGTCCACTTCATCGCATTACGGGGAGGGATTCAATCTGGCATTTAAGTCCTGTAAAATCTGTAGCGGCTATCAGCGTTTCAGTTTTTCGAACTCCTGCAGGTCCAGTTCTCCGAACAATACAATACGGATCGTTTTGACATGGCGGAGTTCAGGGATGGTTTCATAGACGGTGTCCATGGCTATGGCAGCGGCTTCCTCTACAGGGTAACCGAAAGCTCCTGCGGAAATGGCCGGGAAAGCCACCGAAGGAATCTTGTGTTTGTCAGCCAAAAGCAAGGCATTTCTGTAACAGTCGGCCAGCAGTTTGTCTTCCGGCTTATCTCGTCCGTAGACGGGTCCCAGGCAATGAATTACATAATCGTTGGGGAGGTTGTGTGCCTCTGTAATAACGGCTTCTCCCGGTTTGATGGGAGCAAGCGGCCGGCATTCTTCTTCCAGTCCGGGTCCGGCAGCACGGTGAATGGCACCGGCCACGCCGCCTCCGGTCCTGAGTTGTGCATTGGCTGCATTCACCACTGCACTCATGTCAGGTTGGTCGGCAATGTCTCCCCGCACTATTTCCAGTTTGATCTTCGGATTGTTTGTCATATCTGCGGTTTTTTATAAATAAATTTAGATGGCTTCTTTTTCACGATGACATATTGACACGCATATGATCCCATTGATTAATTGGCATGGCGTTTGAAAAAAAATCACTATCTTAAAAGCAAATATAATAAAATCAATACGATGAGTAAAGATAAGCAAGATAAGCAGCAACAATCACCCGATCATGCCAACCTGGTTCTGGTGTCAGAAATTTATCCGGATAGCATTGCAATACTGCCTCTTGAAAACCGTCCGGTGTTTCCCGGGCTGGCCATGCCTTTTACCTTTATGGACAAAAACCTGGTAAAACGCATTGAGTATGCCCTTGAAAATAACAATGGTTTTATCGGGGTTGCTTTTATAAAGGAGGAAGATGAGCACAATTACCTTAATTCTGCCTTGTATAAGACAGGCACACTGCTGAAGGTGGTTAAGGTGAATAACAAGCGGGAAGACAGCATTGATTTTGTTGCCCAGGCTTTGACCCGGTTTCATTACGTGAAGGAGATCAATCGTAAGGGCATCCCGCATTGGCAGGTTAATTACGAGTATGATAAGAAGGAGTCTCCCTCGGAGGAGCTTAAAGCATATGTCCTTGCCGTGATGAATTCGGTGAAGGAATTGATCAAACTCAATCCCATGTTTCAGGAACAGATGCGCCTGGCACTCTCGCAGGTCGGAATGGAAAAACCGGGGCTGCTGATGGACCTGGTGGCTTCTTTCCTGACGGCCGACGGTAAAAAACTGCAGGAACTCCTGGAGAGTACAGATCTTTACCAGCGAAGTGAAAAGCTGCTGTTGCTGCTCAAGGAGGAAATTGAGGTCAGTGAGATGCAGCAGGATATCCAGAAGCAGATTGAAGAGAAGGTATCCAAACAACAAAAAGAGTTTTTCCTGCGTGAGCAGCTCAAGGTGATCAAGAAAGAGCTGGGTCTGGAAAAAGATGACAAATCGACCGAAATTGAAAGTATACAACAGAAACTTAAACCGCTGAAACTGACCGATGAGGTAAGAGAAGTGGTGGAGGAGGAAATGGGTAAGCTGAAGACCCTGGAAACGGGTTCTCCTGAATACCAGGTAGCCAGAACCTATCTTCACTGGCTTGCGGATCTTCCCTGGGGGCTATATTCGGATGACAATTTCGAATTGCCCAAAGCCCGAAAAATTCTGGATGAAGATCATTATGGGCTGAAAGATGTGAAACAGCGGATCCTGGAGTTTATCGGCACCATCGTGAAGCGTCGTAAAGTGTCAGGCTCCATTATTTGCCTGGTTGGCCCGCCCGGGGTGGGAAAAACTTCGGTGGGGCGTTCTATTGCTGATGCCCTCGGACGGAAATTTTACAGGTTTTCATTGGGAGGGATGCGCGATGAAGCAGAGATCAAAGGACATCGCAGAACATATATTGGCGCCATGCCGGGAAAACTGATCCAGAGCCTCAAACGGACAGGCGTTTCCAACCCGGTGATCATGCTGGATGAGATTGACAAGTTAAGTGCCAGCTACCAGGGTGACCCGGCGTCAGCATTGCTGGAGGTACTGGATCCCGAACAGAATAAGGATTTTCTGGATCATTACCTGGATGTGCGTTTTGACCTTTCCAATATTCTGTTTGTGACCACTGCCAACCAGCTTGATACCATTCCAAGGCCTCTGCTTGACCGCATGGAGGTGATCAAGCTCTCGGGCTACATCCTCCAGGAAAAGGTCGAGATCGCCAGGCGTTATCTGATTAATAAGCAACGAAAGGAGCACGGGCTGAAGGCCAGTGAGATCAACATTACGATCCCTGCGCTTAAGATGATCGCTGATGGCTATGCCAGGGAAGCGGGTGTGCGTGACATGGAAAACCAGATCAAGAAAATTATGCGTCAGGCTACCCTCATCCAGGCGGAAGATGGAGCCAGAAAAGTCAATGTGAGCCGGAAAAACCTGAAAGACTTTCTCGGGAACCCCCCTTATACCACCGAAGAGTTGTATAAGAAACCGATACCTGGCGTAACTGTGGGACTTGCATGGACGGCAAGGGGAGGAGCTACCCTGCATATTGAGGCGGCTGCCGCCAGGGCTAAAAACCCCGGGCTGAAGCAGACCGGCCAGCTGGGGAAGGTGATGCAGGAATCGGTAGATATTGCTTATTCGTATGTGCGCTCCCTGTTTCAAAAAGGGAAAGGGGCAACCAACTTTTTGGACAAGCATTTTATCCATCTGCATGTTCCTGCCGGTGCCACTCCGAAAGACGGACCTTCAGCCGGTATTACCATGGCCCTGGCCCTGTACTCTCTTGTGAAAAACAAGGCGATAAAAAAAGGTCTTGCCATGACAGGTGAATTGACCCTGACAGGACGTGTGCTTCCTGTGGGTGGGATCAGAGAGAAAACCATTGCCGCCCGGAGGGTCAGGACTTACGAGCTTATCTTCCCGGAAGATAACCGGAAGGACTTTGAGGAACTCCCGGACCACCTGAAAGAAGGGATCTCTCCGCACTTTGTGAAAAACTTTGATCAGGTGCTGAAGATCGCTTACCCGGCATTATGACCGGGTCAGCCTTTTAATGGTCTTTTCTGCTTCAGCCCGGATATTATCGGGGTTGCCAGTGTTGCCGACTATTTCCCGGCATGCATCAATGATACGTTCGCGTTTTGTGGAGTGGGTGAACCAACCAAGGGCTTCAATCATCGCCAGGCGGACTTTCTCCGGTTCTTCCTGGTCTTTGGCGATCCCTGTAAAGGTTCCTGCATGATGATGTAAGGGGTTGTTTCGGATAAAGCGAATGTTCATGATCCGCTTCTCAATGTCCATCTCTGTATTTTTAATATTGTTTAGCCAGTCAGCGGTGCGTTGCCTGTTCATTTCATTAATCTCAGTAAGGTATTCTCTGGCTATCTCCCGGTTCACCATGTTCGGACGTTCTTTCATGGCTTTTTCAATGGCGGCTTCAACTGCATCTGTATCAAACATCGTCAGTGAAGAGCGTGCGCTATATTTGGCTGCGCGCTCATAAAAAAGATCGTTCAGAATCATATTGACCAGCACAGGCAGGTGTTCGGGTTGTCCCCGGTCTCCTATCCATCTGGCGCCTAACCGCCTGACCAGCTCATAAGGGTCATTGACTGAGTGAACAAGTGCACTGGCATAATTTTGATCATTGAGCCGGCGCAGCTGCAACAGACTTTCCATGCGAATGGTGTATTCAGGAGAGGTAAGAAAGGTTTCCAGCAGAAAGTCGCTATAATCGGGGTCGTTTGCCTGGCTGTACATCATCAGGGCGAATGCGGCCATGTCAGGGTTGTCTGAATGGATCAGCCGGGCCCAGGCTTCGGGAGTTTCCTCGTTTTCGCGGATGAAGTGGTTCAGGTTTTCTCCTGCACTGCTGAAAAAACGGAAGGTCGGGTCTCCGATGATATGTGATTCAAGGGTGTTCACGTGCTGACGAAGGTGACCGATCCTGACACCGTTTGTCAACAAACCGAGGTACTGGTAAGGATAATTATCCTGTAATACGTTGACTGAGTTTCCTACTGTAACAATGGTATTTCCAGGGTTGAAAATGTAGGCACTTCCAATATTTTCCGGATGATGAAATGAGCCGTTGTAACATGCGTCCAAAATAATCAGGCGGGCATTGGCTGTCATGTTGTCTATATCCTCTACGTATATATTACCCATTTGATCCAGTTCTTCCCTGCTCAGGTAATTGTCTGAGGGCTCTGTGTTTTTTACCCACTCCATGGGAATTCCCATACGACGGGCATAATTTTCCCTTTGCTCATCAATGGTATCGTTGTCGAGTATAAGGTAGATTGATTGTCGCACTCTTTCCACGTGATCACGAATGTCGTTGGTGGGTTTCTGGCCATGACTGAGATGCTGGATGCCTACGCTACCGTGTTTGGTAAGGAGGGCTAAATCCAGCTTTTCCCGTTGTAATTCATTAATAAGGTTTGCTTTGATGTGGTCACCTGTGCCAAAATTCAAAAAGCGGAAAGAGTTTCCCGGTTTGTTTACCTGGGGAAATTGCTGGCTAAGAGCAATTCTTTCCGAAGCCCATGCCACCATGCATTCAGAATTGGAGCCATACCCAAGGAAAGTCAGGAGGTGGTTGAGTTCATTTTGCTGCCTGCGGTCTTCAATTACTTTGTACAGATAATCCTCGATCTGGCTGTAAGGGTTGCGGCCTTCCTCCATTGGTCTTATGCGACCGGAATACACATCTGAACTGATTTGCTGGCTGGAGTTTTCCGTTAGTTGGTAATAATGCCAGGAGGGTCTTTCGTCGTCCTGGCCGATATATTCAAAATCCAGGTCAAAATCATCATAAAACCGGTCAGATGCCACAGAAGAACGTTCCCGGGGGAAGTTTTCTTCGTGCATTTTAAAGGCTGTTGTCATATGCTGAGCCTGACGCACCATGGCGACAGGAATGTCCCCAACAAAAACGACACCTTCGATCCTCTGGTCGGCAGCGTGTAAATCCATTAGCTCCTTGCGAACATGCATGGGATTGCGCCATTGATCTTTGACAATATAAGTGGAAAGATTTTCGGTCGATTCCAGCATATCTCTGTAGGCGTGAACGGCTTCACTTACCTGTGTATAGGTGTCATGGTCAACAAAAATGGCAAAAGCCGCTTTGTGATTCTGTGCGGGTTCTATGACCTGTGTCTGAGCCTGAAGCTTGCCAACAGATATAACAGTGGCGAAAATAATGAATAGAAAAAATCTGAAATTGAATGACATAATATGGGTTGGAGTTATCAATTTGTGAATATATAGTGCGGCCAGTAGGCAGGAAATGCCTGAAAAAGAAAAAATGCCAGGAATCCATTATGATCCTGGCATTTTTTTTTAAATATTATTAAGAACTGTAGGCCTGGATTCGATTCAGGGTTTTTAGCGCTTCCTCCCGGATCGCTTCATCTTCCAGCTCGTTGTCCTTTATCCTTCGACACATTTCCAGGATCAGGTTTTTATTGTACGAATGAGTGAACCAGCCCAGTGCTTCGATCATGTGGAGTCGCAATTCTTTCTCCTCCCTGGAATTCAGTGCAAACTCTACGTAGGCAGGTACATTGAAGTGGTAGTTGTAGTTCCTCAACGATCTTAGTTCAAACAGCCGTGAATTGGTTTCTGCGTCTTTATCTCTGATGATATCCAGGTCACTTACAATCCGTCCGTTTGCCAGCCTGAGGATCATATCTTTCAGATCGTCCTTATGCACGAGGTAGGAGTCCTCGAACTGTTTTTCAATTTCCCGTTGAAGGACCTCTTTGTTCATAAAAGAAGCTGCATTGCGCGCATTGAACAGGACCCTTTTGGATGCAGGGTCTTCAAACTGAACACTCACGAGGGCGGGGACTAGTTCGTCTCTTCCTGTTTCTCCGATCATTTTTACACTGTGGCGACGAATCAATTCGTAAGGATCGCTGACTGCCATCTCAAGAACCTGGTGGAACTGCTCGTTGTCATATTCATAAAGGAGATCCAGACATTGCATCCTAACGCTGTTATAAGGGGAGGTTTTGTATGTCTCAAGCAGAAGGTCGGAAATGCCATCGTATTCATTATTGTGCAGCATGATCAGTGCCAGGGACTGAATATCCGGATCTTCATGATTCAATGCATCTTTCCATGTGGATGTATGATTTTTGCTCAGGGTTATTTCGCTGTTCCAGTCGGTAGAACCCTGGGTGTTGAAAAAATGCGTCGGATCACCGATAATATGGTTCTCCAGTTCATTCTGATGCTTGATCCAGTTACCAATGCGTACGCCTTTGTCGAGAAGTCCAATCAGCTGAATGGGCCAGTTGTCCTGTATCACATTTACAGAATTGCCAATGCCAGCAATTGTTTTCCCTTCACCAAATACGTAACTGCCTGCGATATATTCATCCTGATGGAATGATCCGTTGAAACAAGCATCAAACTTCATGACGCGGGCATTCGGGGTAATGCCTTTCAGGTCAGGTAAATAGATATCGAGACTGGCATTGAAAATGCTATCCTGTCTGGTCGTTTCCGGGTCAAGTGCCCCGTCAAACCAGGCTCTTGGTACACCGTGCCTTTCCATGAAACTCTGGATGGTGGCTTCAGGGTCGTTACCTCCCTGGTGAGCACCCCGCAGCCGGTTGCGCAAAAACCTTTTTACATTTTCAATCGAAGGACCGATGCTGCTAACGTTGGGCCATCCGTCAAGGTACTGGGCGGTGGGTGAACCATGGTTCGACATGACGATTAAATCCAGTTCAGGACGCTGGATCTCGCTAAGTAATTGGTTCTTGCTGAATTCCTGCATGTAAGTGAAAAGGTAGGTGTAAGAATTCCCGTGAGATGTGAGTTTCGGGAGTTGCTCCTGATAGGCCATCCGCTCGCCTGCCCAGGCAACGAGGCACTCGGAATTGTACCCGTGCCCCGAGTAGGTGGTTACATGCTCCAGCGCATTTTCTTCCTTTCGTTCAGCCACCACTTTTTCCAGGTAATTACTGATCTGCTCATAAGAATCTTCTCCGTTTTTCGGGGGCCGGATTCTTCCGCTATAGATGTCTATAGACACTTTTTGTTTGGAGGTTGGATCCAGCGAATAATAGTAGTACAATGGTTGCTCCTCATCTTGTTCCAGGAAGGTGAATTCCAGGTCAAAATCGTCATAAAAGCGATCTGAAGGCACAGAGGAGCGCGCATACGGGAAACGTTCCTGATCCATCTTAAATGCCGAGGTGAGATGCTGGGCATCACGTATCATGGGGATAGGAATGTCTCCGATGAATACGGCACCTTCCAGCGGAGGGTTGCCATTTGTGTGGAGGTCATACAACTGTTCACGGATATCTACCGGGTTATCCCAATTATCTTCCAACAGGTGGGTGTGTAATCCTTCTGTCTCCAGGAGGTCCCGGTAAGCATCCACGGCTTCCCTGGTATGCTCATAAGTGTCTGAATCAATCACAATGGCAAAAGATGTTTTGCCGTTTTTATTGTCGCAGGAATTCATCCCCAGCATTGTAATTGCCAACAACATTCCTGTGGCAATTTTTGCGAACCATTTGTATCGCTTCATTCTTGAAAGTTTTTTGTTTATTGAATCCGTTTGTTAACTTGATTCCCTGCAATATTACCCCCGGGGCAGTTTGCAGGAAAGTTCATTATATTTAAGAACATTAATAAATCATCCCCAATGATAGTTTCAGGAAATTTCTACTGGTTCCCTCGTACATCGGGGAAACGTCTGAACGGGTCAGGTCATATCGCTTGGCTTCCATTTTAATATAGAAAGGGCTGTTAGCGGTTCTTCCGATGTCAAAACTATAGGTTGCGTTCAATCCCATAATGGCATAATCAGTTGTGAGGTAATTAAAATCCGGGATTGTGACATTATCGCTGATATCGGACCGGTCACCTTCTATTAGACCCTGATGGATTGACAGCTCATTGTCTGTTAGCATTCTGTATCCTGCTTTTACTCCCAGGTGAAGGTTGTTTCCTGCAATTGTCAGATTTTTTGCTCCGTTCAGGATAATTTGCAGGTCATCGAATTGTTTGGCTGAATATGGGAGCAGGTAACGTACGTCATTGTTTGAGGCTTCGGCTTTTACTCCTGCCATCCAGTTATAGTCATTATTGGGTGTTGTCCGGTAGTAGCGGTAGGCTATTGCTGCATGGATGTGATCTGCCTTGTATTTAGTGGTGGTCGCGAAGGTAACCCACTGTTCAAGGCTGTTGTCGTATGACTGGCTGTGCTCAGTACCCGTGTATTCAGTTATGTTGAAAGTGCCGTTTACCCGCTGGAGAGAATGGATCCCCACAAGCTTAAGGCTTATTCCAGCGTCAATAGTCATTTCATTCAGTTCTCCGCCATGCTGAACGATGGAAGTTCCGTCACTGACTTCTTCATTGTAAAGGCGTATATCTGCATCAGCTACGACGCTTCCCCTCTTAAAAGTATAGGCGTAGTTAATGCCGCCTCCGAATCCTGTACCGTTATAAGCCCTGGAATGGCCACTCATGAATCCCCTTCGGAATTCACCAACTCCCCGCATTTTGTACCAGCGATGCTGCAAATCATGATTTACAACGGTAATGCTGATTTCCTCGTTGCGGGTGCTTATGTATCCGGTGATGCCGAGATCGGAATTGTTGCCAACCGGGAAAAGAAGGCCCGGCTTGGCCCATAAGCCATTGGTGTTATTTTTTGGTCTTGGGTCGTTTTGTCTGGCACCGGTGTGCAGGTCATAATGGGCTTCAATGCCCGCGTACATCAAGCCGAATAACTTGCCGCTGGAAGCTGTGAAATTCAGGTTATAAAGTTGTTTAGACCAATCGCCTCCTTCAATGTCTGAGAAGATATAAGGCGTTCCCCTGAATGGGTCCATTACATTTCCCCAGTTTCTGTCTTTTTCCTTATAGCTATTGAAGGTAAAGGCACCCCGGAATGTCATTTCTCCTAAAGACTGATACCTTTCGGTGGTAAAGCCGAAACGGTTTGTTTGTGATGCATCCTGTGGCCGGTAAAAGTCGCCCTCATCGATATTAAAGATAAAATAACTATTCCCCACGTTATGCATATTGGTATGTGCCAGGCCTGCCGGGTTGGAAGAACTCTCCCAGTGGTTGTATTGCTTCATAAACTCCGCCCAGTGGGGAGTACGTGGTGGCAGTGTCAGTTTTGTATCCTGACCTTGCAGCGCAAATGGAAGCAGGCAGAGAGCCATGCATAATGAAACAAGGGAATGTTTTAAGCACATTTGTTTTAAGGCCATTGTATCTGATTATTTGTTGAGTACCATGGGCTTCTCATGTGATTTGCCCTGTGGCAGAGGCACTTTGTATAGTGCCTCTGCCTTCAGGCAATCGCTGCAATAGCTGTTACATGAAAAAGTAGATCAGTCAAAAGATCCGGGTGTGGGTGTTTCAAGCACCTCAAAATCTTCTGTTGTATTGTTGGTGTCCTGCAGAATATGTCTGCCGTCAATGATATTCGCGGTCTTTCTGCGAATACTTTCACTTACAAATGTGCCGCTGCACCAGATCATGCCACTGTCCACACTGCCGGGCAGTCGCTTATAGGGGATACTTTCTTCGTTACGTCCGGCTTCTACACCGTCAACTATTTGTTCAACGGGCAGTTGTACATATTCAAAGTCTGAAGTTGATCCGGGTTGGGGCATTGTTTCCAGTGCCTCAAAGTCATCTGCCCGGAACATCACGATGGCGGGACCCATCACGGATGAAAGGAAATAAAACATAGAACCATGGTGGAGCATTTCCATGTTAGGTACACCTGCATTGTCTACGTCACGCGTATCTTCCCTGTCTACGAACGTCTCAAAATCTGCAATCGAACCTGCGTAAGGAGTTTCAGGGTTTCCATTGGGATCCTCCCGGTGGTTGGTGCCATTCTGGGAAATGATGATACTCTCGCCTGGCTCGATGGGGTGATCTTCACCACTTCCGGGAACACGCCATACGCTGCTCAGGTATACATGGTCTTCATCATCGCTCCAGCCCTCAATGCTTCGGGTGGCTGCAGGCGGGTGTACAGTGGCCAGTATCAGGCCGTCCGCATAAACGGTTTCTGTAGAGTTGTTGTATATCTCATAAAACTGATCCAGAAAGTAGGTCCCGCCTTCCGGGGTTCTTGAACCGGTGTAATAGATCTCCTTAAATACCAGGTCGCCGGCCTTGCCGCCTGCAAGCTCAATGGTTTCTTCCATAGGATTTCCACCGGATACCATAATATTGGTCTTACTGCCTGCCAGGATGATCTCCTGGGCAATACCTGTCTGCACTTCGGCGTCTTCAGGAGAAAGGGTCAGGTTGGCCGAAAGGCTGTAAGTTCCCGGTGCCAATTCTGTAAATACCACCGAACCGCTGTTGTCGGTGACCAGGGTGGTGGTGCTTTGGGTTTCCATGTCTGTCAGTTCCACGTCGGCACCTGCTGCATGAGTGTCTGCATACAATTCAGGATACTCAACGATTACCTCGAGGTCTGTGGTTTCTACTGTGTCGTCTTCACATCCCCAGAAGCCGATTATGGCTGCGAGAATGACAAATAATCCTGTTTTTTTCATGTTTTCGTGTTTTGTTTGTTAGGGTAATTTGTGAAAATTATATTGATTTGGGGGTTAAAATTTTATATACATTTCTGTTCCGAAAAAGATTTCCGGGTTGCGCCGGTCGTGACGGTTCGTTCTTGCGTTATAATGCAGGGGCCGGTGCATGAACATGTTGTTTGCATAAAAGGCAAACCCAAACCCTTCGCGGATATCTTTCGACAGCCGGATGTTAAAAAGCCATAAGGGGGGATAGTCCAGGGTGGTTCTGTGATAATCCGGCACACTCCTACGAATGTCCCTGTATTGTGGGTCCATGGCCTGCTGTCTGTCCAGTTCAACCCATTGCCCGTCCTTGCCGATATAGGCAATGGGGGGCTGCACAGCCCTTTCACTGGAGGTTCCGGCATTGATGATCTCGTAGTCATCATATCCAATGGACTTCGTTTGTTCTATCCAGATCGTCTGTACCGTAAGGGATACAAGGAACTGGAACTCCGGAATGTTGTGTACAACCCGTAAGGCTGTGTTGAGACGGGTGTTCTCGGTGCCGCGGTCTCCCGGGAAAACTGCCACCCTGTTGGGGCGGGGCATGGATGGATTGATCCAGTAGTCATATCCGGTGTTATATCTCCGGGTGTTGATATATGCCCCGTTCAAACTGAAACTGGTACGAATGGCATTGATCCTGCCCATATCCAGTTCCATTTCCAGCCCCTGGTTGATGGTTCGTTGCTTGTTCATTGGTCGGTTATAGGTGGCAATGAAGGTGTCCTGTCTGACTGGTTCCGGTTTCAGGATGGGAGGCTCTCCTTCAGGGAATTCATCCGCTTCATAAATGTCAAGTGGAATGAATTCCAATTGGTTGTAAAAGCTATAACCATTGGTGTGATTCTCTTTGAATGCGGTTATGTTAACCCTCCGCTTGTCCTTCTCATACTCCAGACCAATTTCTTGCTTGGTATTTTGTGCCATTTTTAGACCAGGGTTTTCCGTGTCAAACACCCTGGTGGTGACGATAATCAGCCTTTCATCCGGATTTTCAGCATAGTGGTTAAAATTTACCAGGTCGAAATAGGCAGGGTTCGGGTAGAGGTGGACCAGGGTGGGTGATTTGGATGTCAACCCATACCCTCCATGCAGTTTGAAATTGTTGAAGATTTCGTAGGATGCATTAATCCTTGGTCCCAGAAAGGTTCCGAAATCTCCCCTGAAAGGATGTTCGGGTTGCACATTGTCAAAACGCAGCCCGACCTGTACGGCCAGGTCCCTGTCTTTGATGTGGCCATTGATATTATGTTCCAAATAAAAAGCCAGCTGGTTCAGCATGGGGATATCTTTATAGGAACGTGGTCGTGAGGCTTGGTTGTTCCCCATCCTTGGTGGCCTTGTGACATCGTACATCCTTCCATCGCCGTAATTGCCGTCAGTACGCCATTCAGCCCCAATCATAAAACGGTTATTAAGGCCGAATATGGTACGGTTAAAGCTATTGTTTATTCTGGCAAAAATATTGAGGGGTTTACCGTCTATGGTGACCTGGCTCAGGTATTCACTGGGCACAATGGATGCTGCCATTGTGGTGTCTTCCCTTGCAAAGGAAAGAGGGTAAACATATCCACTGAGTAACTGTTGGTTGAAGGCATCCTGATGGGTATAGCTGACGGAGAAATTATACCTGAGGTTTTGTGCAAATCTTTTGTCAGGACTCCAGCGTCCGGTTGTGTTGAAACGGAATCCCCTGTCCTGAGAATATCTTTCGCGTTGATAGCGCAGATCATCAGGGTCTTGGCGACTCTCATCCAGGGTGGTAAACCCTGAAAGGGTGGTGGTGGAACTCAGATTATTGTCAAAGAACTGATTTGAATATGCCAATTGTCCGGTAAGCCGGTCATATCCCATGTATTCCATTCGCTGGTCATTGACCGACTCCAGGTAATCAACGTCAATGTTCAGGCTTCCCGCGTTGTCTCCAAAATCAAAACCTTTGCCGAGGTTGATCTGGTTAATGCGCGGATTTACCCTGACTCTTGCCTGGTAAGGTGTCCGGCCGGCACGGGTCTCCACGAGCAGGGCACCTGAGGTCAGATCTCCGTGTTCTACCGAAGGGATACCCCTGATCACCGTGATGGATTCAATGTTTTCTGTGGAGATCTGCCGCAGGTCGATCCCTCCCCCGGAAACTGTGCCAGCATATCCGCTTGTGCCTCCAAAAGCCGGATTGCTGGCCTGCAGGTTTGCATTGTTCGACAGGGGGGATCCATCCACGATAATGGAGGTGCCCAATGCATTGAGTTTGTCTTCTCCTACCTGACGCAGGGAGATTTGATTGGCCTGGCTGAGGTCAGGGTTGTCTGCAAGCTGACCGGGAATGAGCTGGAGGATGTCACCCAGACTGCTGGCCTGGAGATGTTCGATGGCTGCCTTGGAAATATCGGATGAGGATGACAGGCCGGATCGACTGCTCTTTGCAATTACCTGCACCTCTTCCAGGCTCAGGGAGGAACGTTCCATTTCAATGACTACCTCATACTCTTTGTATTCATCAATTTGGATCTCTTCAAAAACTTCAACCATCCCCAGGCACTGTGCATTGATGGTAATTTTGCCAGGGGGGATTGTCTCGAAAATAAAGCGACCGTCTTTATCAGTAATGCTGAACTGGTCAAGCTCATTAATGATTAATGCCACAGCTTCGAGGGGTTCTCCGCTTTCCTTTTCCAGCACCTGCCCGGTAATTCTGGCCTGTTGTGGTGGTTCATTTTGTGCATTCAGTAAAAAAGGGAATACGAAAACCGCATTGAAACAGATTAGCATTTGAATGATACGCCAGGCAAAAAATGTTTTCATTTTTATTTGTCTTTACGAAGTCCGGATAAAATCAACTTCTCTCCGTTCCTTGAGCAAATATTGGGATAAAAAAGATCATTTTGCAGACCGAAAAATGTTGTTTATGCAAACAATGTATACCCCTTAAATCTATTGGATTTTGTAAGGTATAGAAAAACAGTTAGTTAACGGTTGATTTTTGGATAAACTATATTTGAGTCAGTGCAGTTTCCTTTGCAAAAACCTGTAAGGCAGGACGTTATGAGGTGTGTTAATAACTTGTTATAATGGCGCAATCGGTGTCAAAGAATAAAAACGGTGGTTTTCCGGGGGGTGACGGTCGCTTCTGCCACATGGATTTACGGGGTAACCAATCCATGTTGAATGGCGTACATGACCAAACTGGGTGCATTCTTTACCCCTGTTTTTACAGTCAGATTCCGACGATGACCGTCTACGGTATAAGAACTAATGTGCAGTTTTTCAGCGATTTCCTGATTGGATAACCCCTGACATATAAGTTCCAGAACCTGGGTTTCCCTTTTGGAAAGGGCCACGGGCGAGGAGCGGGTTTTGTACCAGTCTTGTTTGTTGATGGTGCTGATGAATTCTTTGGAAAAATAACTATTGCCTTCTGTGACGTTGATGATTGCCTGCTCCAGTTCGTTTTCCTGGGTGTTCTTCAGCAAAAAACCATTCGCCCCGGCATCGATCATTTTGTTGAAATATTCGATCTCGCCATACATGGAAAGGGCAATTATTTTGGTTTCAGGATACTCCTGGCGAACGATTCGGGTCAACTCGATGCCGTTGATGTCGGGCATTTTGATGTCCATAAATATCAGGTCAGCTTCTTGTTGTTCCAATATTTCCAACAGTTCTGTTCCATTGGCTGCTGATCCGATAACTTTGACGTCGGTAATTCCGTTAAGGATCATCTCCAGTCCTGTCCGGAAGATCTTGTGGTCATCCACTACAATCACTTTTACAATTTGAGTCATGTCTTACCTTATTCTGGAATACTCATTATACCTGAATTTGGGCCTGAAACCCTTTGTTGGGCGCTGACCAGAGATCAATCTGGCCGTTATATGATTGAATACGATTCACGATGTTTTGTATTCCAAATCCGTGGGGATAACAGGATTCAGTATGTTGTAAATCACATCCTTTGCCGTCATCGGTGTACCTTACCTGGCAAATATCGCCATTATGTTTGATATTGACACTGACAGAGTTTGCATCGGAGTGCCTGAGGGCATTGTTGGTCAGCTCAAGGATGGTATTGTAGAGTACAGATTCTTTATTCGGATTCAACCTGCTCTCTCCATCTTCATAGTTGAATTTTACATCAATTGCATTGGTGTGTTTGACATGCTCAAAAAATGAGGTGAGTGCCACTTTGAGTCCAAAATCTTCCAGTAGGTTCGGTCTCAGGTTATTGGCAATGCTTTTGGCATTGGTGATGGCTTCATTGATCACTTCGTTGGCTTGCCGGATCATTATGGACCGTTGTTCCTGGTCATAGCGGGTTGATTCAAATGAATTCAGGTACAGTTTTATCGTTGACAAAAGCGGACCGAGACTGTCGTGCAAGTCCTCTGCAAATCTTTTTCTTTCTTTTTGTTCAGTTTCAAGAATGCTGTTGCGTCTGGATCTTTCAGATTGCTTCAGGGCGTCAATGTTATCCCGCAATTTATCGACCATCTCTTTTAGTGCATTGGCCAGTACCCCCACTTCGTCTTTCTGGTTTACTTCCACCTTGGCATTCAGGTTACCTGCGGCCACTTGCTGGGCAAAGTTCACACTCTTTTTGACCGGGACTGTGACGTTGCGAGTGGTTTTGACCGATAGAAGAATGGCAAGGAGAAGCGACATTAGAAGCCCGAATATTAAAAAGTTATGAGAAGAATCCAGCAATGATATCGTCTCAGCGGATGTATCTGCCGTTATTTTGTTGATTTCCGAACTGATATGGTGGGCCTCAAAAAGAGCCGCAAATGCGGTAGTTTCCATACGGCTTTCCAGCTGCTTTGACTGTTCAATAATCTCTGCCATTTCCAGCATGCTGGTTTTGTAGTGATTTAGGCTCTCTTCAATCCGGAAAAGCATTTCCACTCCCCCGGGATCGGCAATCTCTCGCATTCCTTCGATCAGGCTGAATAAGAACAGATATTGCTCCTGGTATACATTTTTGATCAATTCAGGGTTTTTTTGTGCGATGGCCTGCAAGGTTTCGATGCGGCTAATGTTTCCTTTATTAATAATCACATTAATCATTTTACTTCGTTGGTGAAATCTGACCAGGGTATCGGCAGGGATGTCAACACGGAGTATCTGATTCCTGAATTTTACATTTTCTCTGAGCAATAGATAACGGGTAAGCCGTGAAAAGTCATCATAGGCGTCTTTCATGCTGCTTCGCAACTCTTTTATGCGGGAGGTCACCCGGTACATTTCTTCAGTATTGTTTTTGAATTCTCCCAGTTCGTTTCCAATGCGCTTGCCGGATAACTGAAATCTTTTGAGCGCAGGGCTGGACGAAATCATGCTGTTCAGGCGGGCATAATATTCATTGATCCTTTTTATGTGTTCACCGGCTGCCTGGTAATAATGGTCTTCTTCGCTGAGAGAGTAGCCCAGCATGGCATGCATTGCTTCATGGGTGAAGTGCTCCATGTAATAGGTGGTATTGGTCACAGGGATGTACTTTTCGCCGAGTTCCTGGGTTCTCTCCTGGATTGCCCGCATTTTGACCAGAGCTATCATACCAAGAACAAAAAATACTGCGATCAACAGGCCGAAACCTATCCCCAGCTTCAGCCCCATATTCAGGTTTCTCCAGTGAAAAGGCGGTTTGAACGGGTGCTTCATAATTCTGGTGTTTTTTTCAAATATAGCCTTAATTATATAACGAATAAGGGACCCTGTTTCATATGGGTAATAATTAAGCTTGTTTTGTACCTTTGCCGGATCAAATTTTCTGACGGAAAGCGGCATGATACAGGAAGATCATAAACCAAGGGGTATTCACTGGCTGGCACTGGCGCTTTTGGTGCTGGTCTGGGGGAGTTCATTCATTTTGATCAAGCGGGGGCTGGTTGCTTTCAACAGTATGGAGGTAGGTGCCCTGCGTATCGGCATCTCCTTTGTGGTACTTTCCCCTTTGCTGTTTCGTCATCTGAAAAAAGTCCCCCGGAATAAACTGGTCTATTTTATGGCGGCCGGCCTGATCGGTAACGGACTTCCTCCTTTCTTGTTTGCAAAAGCACAGACAGTGATCGACAGTTATATGGCCGGGATCCTTAACTCACTGACGCCTTTGTTTACCCTGCTGATCGGGGTGGCTTTTTTCAGCGTGAAGACCCGCTGGATCAATGTGGTCGGGGTTATTCTGGGCCTGGCCGGAGCCATTGGACTCCTTACGGCGGTGAATGGCGGAGAATTGAATGATATCTGGTACGGATTGTTTGCTGTGGCTGCGGCTATATGCTATGCCACCAATATGAACCTGATCAAGCAGTACCTGTATGGGTTCAATGCCCTGACCATCACTTCAGTGGCTTTTATGTTTATCGGTATTCCGTCGCTGGTCTGGTTGTTTGCCGGCAGCAGTTTTTTAACTGTACTGGCAGATGATCCGGCAGGATGGTCGGGTCTTGGGTATATTGCCATACTGGCCATCGTGGGCACCGCACTTGCCATGATTATTCATAACTGGCTGATCAGGCAGACTTCGGCCCTGTTTACCTCGACGGTCACCTACCTGATGCCGGTTGTATCGATCTTCTGGGGAGTGACCGACGGAGAAGTTTTTCTGCCTCTGTACATTCTCTGGATTGCCATGATACTGCTGGGTGTGTACCTGGCCAACCGACGACAGAGAAAACCTGCGCAACCTGCCGGTTGAAAGGGGAGGTTGGTCACCTGCGTGTGAATCCGCATCAACGGTTAAAACGAATCATCACCAGGCCTGGTAAGGGTTTTTGGCCAGGAAAGCATTGTAATACCGTGGATCGCCGGTGACTTCCTTTCCCAGCCATCCGGGACGCTTAAAAGTTTCATCCGGTGATCCCAGCTCCACCTCGGCCACGATCAGCCCTTTATTGTCTCCAAGGAATTCATCCACTTCGAATGTATGGCGTCCGGCCGGAACCCGGTGCCTGATCTTTTCAATCATGCCGGGCTCGCAGATTTTTAATAATTCACGGGCTTCTTTTACCGGGATCTCTTTTTCCCACTCGTAGCGGCTGGTGCCTTGTTGATGGGCTTTCCCCTTAATGGTCAGAAATCCTTTTTCTCCCTCAACCCGCACTCTTACGGCCCGTTCCGGTGCGGAAGACAGGTATGCCTGCATGATCCGGGTTCGTTCGCTTGTGTGGGATCGAAAGTTGCCGTTTACCAAAAATTTCCGTTCAATTTCCTGTGCCATAAGGGATGGTTTATTCAAAACCCGGGCTGAACTGCAGGTCTGTCCGCTTTGAGTTTCCCGCTGCGTTACAAAGATAGGAAAAAGCTGATCAATCCTCCCGGTGCCGGGCTGCCCCTTTGCGGAGGTGTATCTGTAGCGAATGCGTAGATTTGCCGGGGGATACCTTCAGTTTATGTGACCCTGCGGCGGGTGCTACGGATGCCTGTTTGTGTCGGTACGGAAGCCTGTTTGCGCGGTAGTGGGTGCATGGTTCTGGCCAGGGCATCACATAACACACAGAAAGAAAAATATTTAACCGGGTTCTTGCACCTTGGTATTTTTTGTTTATCTTTGCACCCCAATATTCGAGTAACTCATTTTTAACCAAGGATAAAAGATGTACGCAATTGTTGAAATAGGCGGCCAGCAATTCAAGATTCAAAAAGACCAGAAACTTTTTGTAAATCTGCTGGATAACGAAGCGGGCAATGAACTGGAATTTGATCAGGTGTTGTTGCTGGCTGACGGCGAAAATATTCAGGTGGGAACTCCCGTTGTGGAAGGCGCAAAGGTGAAAGCCAGGGTCCTGGAGCATGTGAAAGCCGATAAGGTGCTTGTTTTCAAGAAGAAAAGGCGCAAAGGCTATCAGAAAATGAATGGTCATCGCCAGCCGCTGACCCAGATCCAGATTGAGGAAATTACCGCATAACAGATTGGCAACCGAAAATTAAGAAACTATGGCACATAAGAAAGGAGTTGGTAGCTCACGTAACGGTCGCGAGTCGCATAGCAAACGACTCGGTGTTAAAATATTTGGCGGGTCTGTGGCCACTGCCGGAAACATTATTGTCAGGCAGCGTGGTACCAGGCACAACCCGGGCCGCAATGTAGGGATGGGCAAGGACCATACCCTGTATGCATTGATTGATGGCAAGGTGGTTTTCAAAAAGTCATACGGGAATAAATCGTATGTGTCTGTTGAACCGATGACAGAAGCAGCGGTAGCGGAAACAACCGATACGCAGCCTGTGGCTGAAGCTGGTGCGGAGAAAACTCCGGAAGAGCCCACTGCAGAGGTTTCCGGCGGGGATGAAACCCCTGCTGAACCCCAGGCATAAGGCACTTCAGATTTCCGGTTTACCGGAAACCATCGCAAAATATAATCCTGCCACGGCAGGATTTTTTTTTGCCGTGGTTTTCGTAATTTTGACTATTTGCAATAACTGAGTAATAACAGCCCAAATAAAGACCATGATTGATATTCAATTTATCAGGGAGAACAGCCGTGAGGTGATCAGGCGGCTTAAGGTGCGAAATATGGATGCCGCCGGCCTGGTGGAACGCGTTGCGGAGGCCGACACTGAGCGCAGACAGATGCAGAAACAGCTGGACGATACGCTGGCTGAAAGCAAAGTGCTGGCCAGGCGTATCGGTGAATTATTCAAATCCGGTAAAGGAAAGGAAGCCGAAGACCTAAAGCAGGAGTCGACCCGCTTAAAGCAGCAGGCCAAATCTCTTCAGGAGAGGCTGGATGGGGTTTCCTATGAGTTGAATGAGCTGATGACCCGTTTACCCAACCTGCCTCATCCTTCTGTGCCTTTTGGCAATACTGAGGCCGACAATGAGATTGTCAGGGAAGAGGGAGAGGCTGAGGCTGCGTCCCCTGACGCATTGCCCCACTGGGAGCTGAGCAAAAAGCTTGGCATTATTGATTTTGAAGCAGGAACCAAGATCACCGGTGCAGGTTTCCCTGTGTATAAAGGTAAGGGAGCCAGACTTCAGCGTGCCCTGATCGCTTTCTTCCTGGATGAAGCTGAAAAGGCGGGTTATACGGAAATCCAGCCACCGCTTATGGTCAATGCAGATTCCGCCTATGGTACCGGACAACTTCCTGACAAGGATGGACAGATGTATTATGTACAGTCGGATGACCTTTACCTGATCCCTACTTCGGAGATCCCGGTTACCAATTTGTTTCGTGATACAATTCAGAAAGAGGATGAGTTACCGCTGAAGTGCACTGCGTATTCTGTTTGTTTCCGCCGGGAAGCGGGATCTTATGGAAAAGATGTGCGCGGACTGAATCGTTTGCACCAGTTCGACAAGGTGGAGATTGTGCAGGTGACCCACCCGGAAAAGAGCTACCAGGCGCTGGATGAAATGGTTGACCATGTGGCTGCTTTGCTGAAAAAACTTGAACTTCCCTTCCGGGTTGCCCGGTTGTGCGGCGGCGACCTGGGGTTTGCAGCTGCGCTGACCTTTGATCTGGAAGTTTGGTCCGGAGCTCAGGGCCGCTGGCTGGAAGTGAGCTCTGTGTCGAATTTTGAGACTTATCAGTCACATCGGCTGAAGCTTCGTTACCGTTCAACTGAAGGTAAGAACCTCCTGGCGCACACGCTCAATGGCAGTGCCCTGGCCTTGCCCCGTATCATGGCAGCTCTGTTGGAGAATAAGCAGGACCAGGGCGGCGTTATTATACCAGAGGTACTGCACCCTTATACGGGCTTTGACAGAATCTAACAATTAAACTTTTGTGATGCAAAAGATGGTTGCCCTGTTTTTATTGTATTGCGGCTTCCTTGGGATGATGCCGGCCGGTCTTCTTGCTTCAGACAAGACAGATGAACAGCTGGCTGCCCAGTATTTCAGGGAAGGTGATTATGAGCGTGCGGCAGCAATCTACGAAAGATTATACGAAGAGGATCCATCCCACCATATTTACAATAATTACCTGGTCAGCCTGCTGGAACTGGAAGAATACAGAATTGCCCGGAGACTGACCGGGGATCGGCAGGAAACCAATCCCGGTGATATCCGGTATGCCGTGGATCAGGGATGGGTGCAGCAACGTGCAGGGAATGAAAGGCGCGCGCGCCGTCATTTTGATGGTCTGATTGATGACTTGCAGGCGCGTTATCCCGATGTGGTTGATCTGGCCAATGCATTTGAGACAAGAGGATATACGGACCGGGCACTGGAGACCCTCCAACATGGGAGGAAACTACTGGACGGAGAACACCCGTTGCATTTTCATATCGCAGAATTTTATGAAAAACAGGGGGACTATCAGTCCATGATGGAAGAGTACCTGGATTATCTCAATGAATACAGGGAAGATATGAACCGGGTCAGGGGAATCATACAGGATGCCATTGCCGGTGATCCGGATTTTTCACGCAATGAAGCTTTGCGCAAGGTACTGTTGGCACGTACCCAGCGCCATCCTGACAATATCCTGTATGCCGAGATGTTGTTATGGTTGTCGATGCAGCAGCAGGACTTCCGGATGGCGTTTCGCCAGGCCAGGGCGCTTGACCGCCGGCTTGGCCGGGAAGGGGAACTGGTGCTGGAGGTGGCCGAACTCAGTACCCGCAATGAATATTTTGAGGTGGCTGCTGAAGCTTATCAGTACCTGCTTGACCAGGGCGAGGAAGCCCCTTTTTACCTGGAGGCCCTGGTGGGCTTTCTGAATGTAAGGTTTCTGGCTGTAACCAGTGGTTATGAATACGACCGGGAAACATTGGAAGAAGTGGAGCAGGAATACCTTGAAACCATTGACCGGATGGGGATACGTGGGGCCACTGTGCAGTTGGTGAGAAACCTGGCCAGGCTTCAGGCCTTTTACCTGGGCCGGACTGATGAGGCTACCAGGCTCCTGGAGGAAATCCTGGATCTGTCAGGGGTTTCCAGCAATGTGAAAGGGGAATGCCGGATAGAGTTGGCCGACATTCTGCTTCTGACAGGTGAGGTTTGGGATGCCACATTGCTTTATTCCCAGGTAGACCGGATGTTCCGGAATGACCCACTGGCTCATGAGGCCAGGTTTAAAAATGCCAGGCTTTCTTATTTTATCGGCGAGTTTGACTGGGCCAAGGCCCAGCTGGATGTATTGAAAGCCGGGACATCAAGGCTGATCGCCAATGATGCCATCAGGCTCTCCCTCCGGATACAGGACAATGTAACCGGAGATCAAAACACCGAACCCCTGAAGTTGTTTGCCAGGGCCGAACAGCATATATTCATGCACCGCTACAACGAGGCGGAACAGGTGTTGGATTCCATCCGCGATCGTTTCCCTGACCACCAGATTAATGACGATGTGTTATTTGCACGTTCAGAGATCATGGAGCACAGGGGCAACTATGAGGCCGTGGATAGTTTGCTGACCATTATTTCGGAGGAGTATCCCAGGGGGCTGCTGGCAGATGAGGCCGTGTTCAACAGGGCGGAATTACAACATCAATATTTTGAGAACCATGACAAAGCCATGGAGTTGTACCAACGGGTTATGATCGACTATCCGGGTAGTATATTTACCCTGACGGCCAGAAACCGTTTTCGTGCGCTTCGCGGTGACATGGTAAACTGAATCATACAATGGTGACACATCATGTTAGCCCCAAAAAGGCGCTGGGACAGCATTTTCTGGCCGACGCCAATATAGCCCGGCAAATTGCCGGAAGTCTGACCGGTCATGGGGAATATTCAACCGTTCTGGAGGTTGGCCCCGGCACCGGAATGCTCTCACGCCACCTGGTGGCCCGCGAAGATTTTCGTTGGTATGGGCTCGATGTGGACAGTGAATCCGTACGTTACCTGCAGGCCAGGTACCCTGACTTGAAGGAGCGGATCATTGAGGGGGATTTTTTGGGTTGGGACATCTCAACCATTGCCGGATCAGAGCCTGTAGCTGTGATTGGCAATTTTCCTTACAACATATCCTCTCAGATACTGTTTCGTGTGCTGTACAACAGGTACCAGATCCCCGAAGTGGTTGGTATGTTTCAGAAGGAGGTGGCCAAGCGGATCGCTGCTCCCCCGGGAAGTAAAACCTATGGCATTCTCAGTGTGCTGATGCAGGCGTTCTACGAGGTGGAGCTTTTGTTTGACGTTCCGCCTCATGTATTTGTTCCTCCGCCCAAGGTAAATTCTACCGTACTGCGCTTTACTTCCAGATCTGATATGTCGCTGGATTGTGATGAGGCACAGTTTTTTGCCGTGGTGAAAACGGCATTTAACCAAAGAAGGAAGACACTCAGAAATTCCCTGAAGGGGCTGAATGTGGACTGGACAGCACTGGATCCCAGGATGCAGGGAGAACGTCCGGAGCGGCTAACGGTAAAGGAATTTGTGGAGGTTGCCCTGCAGACTGGAAAGGGCCCTGCTTTTATTTCCGCTTAAAAAATGTATTTTTGTTTGACAAGGGAAGCAGATGCTTATGACAACCAGAAAGTTTAATGTATTTGAGTACACTGGCCGGGTGGCTGGTCCGGATCCCGTTGGCCTCCACCGGGAAGACATGTTTGAGACCCCCAATGGATTTGCTTTTGTGATTGCTGCCAGCTCCGGAGAGGGTGAGGAGGATGCCGGACGTACAGCCACTGCCCTGGAGCGCATCAGGTACTACCTGGAAAATGAGACGGATGACAGGGTGGAAGTAGTAGCCCGGAATGCCCTGATGTACACAAATGGTTATCTTTTTCAAACCTATCAGAAAGAAGCCGGGGGCGAGCTGCCACCATTAAGCTGTTTGTGTGTCATTTTCCGGGATGGGAAAGTGCATTATGCATGGGTCGGTGACATCTGTCTGTATGTTTTTACCGGCAAAAGAATGGTCCCGCTGTCATGGCCGATGGCTGGTTCTAAGACCCCAGATGCTGTCATGCGTTTTATGGGGGAACAGCCCGTGATTTCTCCACAGTTCCCTGATGAACCGCTTCTTCCGGTAAATGAGGATCTGTTGCTCGCCGGGTCCGGCAAAAGTTGTGAGTTGTTTTGCCTGAAGCAGACAAGAAAAATTCTTCAGGATTCCATGCCATCCCAGACAAAAGTGGCACGGATGGTACGTCTTGTTGAGGGACAAGACCAAAGGCAGGCCATGGCACTGCAAATGCTGCGTTTTTACAATGTGGAAAACCGGCAACGTAGTTTTGTTGAAGGTCGTGAGCACGCAGCTCACCGGCCAGGTTTATTAGCTGAAAATGAAGGTATGCAGAAGAAAGGATCCAAAAAGCAGGCAGCTGAAAAAAAGCCGGCACCTGATAAAGAGGTATTAAAAAAAGTCAGGTACATTGCCTACCTGGCAGGATTGCTGCTGGTTGGTTATATGTTTTATGACCTGTTTCTCTATAATCCGAAGCCACCGTCCGATATCCCTCTTCCCAGCGAAACAGCGCAGGTGGAAGTTGAATCGCCTGAGGATACTCTCTCAATGGCCATGGATGCATCCCGTGCTTTACCGGAAGATATACCGTATACTGTCGGTGGGGGAGATACCTGGAGCAGGATTTATTCCCAGTTTGGCGTATGTTCATGGTTTATTATAAATCACCCTCCGAATAGCGGACGTTTTGGCCCTGATGGCACTTTGATCACTAATACCCGTTTGCAGATTCCGGTCAGGTATTCCGGTGATCCTGAGCTGAATCCCTACTACTATACAGAGTTTACTACCGAGGTAGTAGGTTCTTCCTGTGAGAATGCCGGTCAGGAATTGCGGGATAATTTCCTGGAAATGGTACAAACCCAATAAAAAGAAATATGCCTGTATCCGGCGATGTATTGTTTCTGGACACGGCCCACCCTTTGCTTTCTTCGGAGCTGGAAGGGCTGGGATACAATTGTATCCATGATCCGGAAATAAGTCATGAAAAACTGCTTGATATGATGCCCCATCTGACCGGAATCATTGTCAGGAGCAAATTCTTTTTGGGGGAGAAAGAGCTTCAGCATGCAGAGAAATTACGGTTTATTGGTCGTGTGGGAAGCGGTCTGGAGAATATAGATGTGGAATACGCAGGTCGTAGGGGTATTGCCTGCCTGAATTCCCCGGAGGGAAATTGTGATGCAGTGGGTGAACATGCTACCGGGTTGCTCTTGTCACTTGTTAATCACATCTGCAAGGCGCATCGCGAGGTTTGCAATGCTTCCTGGAAACGGGAGGAAAACAGGGGAACAGAGCTGAGGGGCAAGACCATGGCAATTATCGGGTATGGTCATACGGGAAGTGCCTTTGCCCGTTATCTTGGCGGCTTCGGAATGGAGATCCTGGCTTATGACAAATACAAAACAGGCTATGGCTCTGCATGGATCAGGGAAAGTAATATGGAGGAGATTTTCGGTCGTGCCGATTTTCTGAGCCTGCATGTACCCCTGACCGGTGAAACCAGCTACCTGGTAGATTTTGATTACCTGGACAGTTTTCAGAAGAATATATTCCTGATCAACACTTCACGTGGACCGGTGGTCAATACGGCAGATCTTTGCCGGGCACTTCGCTCGGGTAAGGTGCGGGGGGCCGCGCTGGACGTCCTGGAATACGAACATCTCTCTTTTGAGGATCTGGATTTCAGGGATCTTCCTGAACCTTTCCGTTTTCTGGCCGGTCACCCCCGTGTGGTCCTGACTCCCCATGTCGCCGGCTGGACCCACGAATCCCATTTAAAGCTTTCAAGGGTGTTGGTGGATAAAATAAAATGCCTGGAGAGTTAAAAGGGTCAATACTTCTTTCTGACAAGCAGCTGCAGGGTGGTTCGGCTTTTTTGTTCCATAACGATCTCCCTGTCTTTAACCAGGTCATCCAGCCGGGCGTTCTCGTAATGCCTGACGGTAATCAGTTGCAATCCGTTGTTATAACGGATGGTGAAATACTGTTCCAGGTCTTTAAGTAGTGCGGGTGTTTTTGTTTTGTCAAAATCAAAACAGACTGAAAAACTGATGGCGGAATTTTGCATCAGGTTAATCTTTACACTATGCCGTGCAAAATCGGCGAAGATACGGGAAAGGTTATCTTCAGCAATAAAACTGAAATCTTTGGGCAAAATGGACACCAACACCTGGTTGAACTTAAAAATGTATGATGGCCATGCCCCGTCGTTGGAGGTGTTCTCGTTAATAACCGATCCACCTGATTCAGGTTTTTCAAAGGATCTTACCTTAAGGGGGATGCGCTTGCTTAGCAGTGGATTGATTGTTTTGGGATGAATTACCGTGGCTCCGTAATAGGACAATTCGAGGGCTTCCTGGTAACTGATATTCTCAAGCAGTACATAATTGTCAAGCAGCTTGGGATCCGCATTCAATAATCCCGGCACATCCTTCCAGATAACCACCTCCCTGGCCTGCAGTGCGTAACCAAGAATGGCCGCGGTATAGTCGGACCCTTCTCTTCCCAGGGTGGTGGTAAATCCCTGAGGGGTTCCTCCGATAAACCCCTGGGTAATGACCAGGGAGGGGGTGTTCTGACCCGTTCCCGGCTTCAGAAAAGGTGCAAGTTGCTCCTGTATGGTCTGTACACTCATAATCCAGTCAACACGTGCATCCCTGAAACTGGCATCTGTAATTATGAGCTTCCGGGCAGGATAAAGACGGTTCGACAAACCGGTTTCAGTTAAATAAGTGCTGAGGATCTGGGTAGATACCATCTCACCGGTTGATACAATGCGATCGTACTCGTAATTGTAATTGTTCCCAGGTTTTTCACTGATGTAATAATAGAGATGGTAAAACAGTTGCTCCAGGGCATTGAAAACTGGATGGGTGCGATTGGGAAAGAGCTCCCCGGCAATCTCCATGTGCCGGTTTTTGATCTGTGTGAACTCCTCCATCATAGCCTCCCGGTTGCCTTCCATGAAATTTGCGCACAGACGTTCCAGGGCATTGGTGGTTTTGCCCATGGCTGAGAGTACAACCACCAGGGGACTGGTCCCGTGGTGGTCTCTGATGATCCTTGCCACATTTTTTACAGAATCGGGATCTTTTACCGAGGCCCCGCCAAACTTGAATACACGCATTTGTTGTCTGTGTTCTGATCCGCAATTAACGGCCGGTTTGCCGCAGTAAGTACAAAGTTAGAAAAAATAGCGGTCAGCCTAAAAAAAGAAGAATCCCCGGCCAGAAAATCAGGACCGGGGATTCAAGGTATGAAAGGAAAATATAGTGATTGATAATGGCCTTGTATTATTCCTCCCTGAGGGCCTCCATCAGCTTTTTGCGTGTAAAGAAGATGCGGCTTTTGACTGTACCGATAGACAGACCAAGCTTATCCGCGATCTCCTTGTATTTATACCCTTTGTTGTACATTTCAAACGGGGTTCGCTGCTCAGGGCTGATCTTTTTGATGGTGTTTTTGATCTCTTTTGTGGTATAATCTGAATCAGGCAGGCCTATGCTGCTTTCTTTTGAGAGGTTCAGGTAGTACAGGTCATCGGTCTTGTCCAGGATGGTGTTTTTTCGTACGCTCTGGCGGTAATTGTTGATGAATGTGTTTTTCATGATGGTGAAAGTCCAGGCTTTCAGATTGGTATTGGCCGCAAACTTCTCCCGGTTGGTCAATGCCTTCAGGTAGGTCTCCTGTACCAGGTCCTGTGCATCCTCGTAGTTGGATGTCAGTGTGTAGGCAAAATATTTCAGGTTGTTTTGCAACCCCATCAGTTTGTAGTTGAATTCGAGTGTGGTCATGGCGATATATTTTTTGTGGTTTGTTCAAATATTGTATACCAAAGTTAAACAAAAAAAATTGATCCGCAAGCGTTTTTGGTTTTTTTAACATAATTGATAGGGCTTAAACGTCTATTGGTTTAGGAATGGCCTTGGTACGCTAAATAAAAATAGGCAAAAGAATACTTAAATAAAAAAATCCCGCCTTAAATTTTGTTAAATCATTATGTATGTTCATATATGATATTGATATCTGGGATGCTTCTCCCGTTAACAGGCTTGTAACGGGCTCAATACTTGTAACGGGCTCAAAAGGGATATTGTCAGACATGTTTGCCTGAAGGTACTGACCCGGATTAGCCAAAAGGATTATTGCCGGGAATAGGCATACATGTGGTGGGTCGGATTAGCCGATTTGAAGGAGTTCCTTGAAATGCTTCACATTCGCAATCAGTACGATGTTGGCTGGCAGTGAAGATTGGTATTTATGGGCCTGGATCCCTGTAATGTAAATTATTTTATCGGGGAAAGCTGCGGAGATCCTGTCAAGATAAACAGGGATTTCCTTTGTGGAAAGAGCAGCCACAAAGTAAGTAAACAGATAATCCACCTGTTTAATGTTTGCCACTTCTTTCAGGTCATTGAACGGAACCGATTGTCCGAGGTAGATTACCTCATAGCCCCCTTTTCTCAAAAGATAATTATAAAAAAGCAGGCCCAGTTCATGGAGTTCCTGTTCGGGCAGGTATAGCAGAAAGGTTTTTGATGCGTCATTTTTGGTGTGGACCTGGCTGTCGATGGCGATAATCAGTTTCTGACGGATAAGGTTGCTGACAAAATGTTCCTGTGCCGGATGGATCGTGCCGGCCAGCCAGAGCACTCCTACCTTGTCAAGAAAAGGATAAAGAATTTCAGTAACGGTTTTTTCAAAACCCAGCCTCAGGATGGCATTGTTCAGAATTTGTTCGAAAGTGGCCTCATTCATGTCGATCATTGAAACCGTCAGGTTGTTGATGTGATCTTCATGACTGCCTCCGTCCTGGGTCATTTCTGCGACCTTCTCGTTAATCTCCCGCCTGTCCATTGCGGCTATTTTCGATATCCTGAGTCCGTGATTATAAAGTGTGCTGATATTTAACAGTTTTTTCAGGTCGTCGTCGTTGTAACAGCGGATATTGGTCTTGGTTCGCTCGGGGGTGATGATATTGAAGCGCTTCTCCCACATCCTGATGGTATGGGCTTTAATGCCGGATAGTTTTTCCAGGTCTTTGATGGAGTAGCAGTTCATGGTTTAAGAATAATTAAGAAAAAATTGCGTTGGCTGTGAAACCTCTGATGTCCGAGTGTTTTGCATAATTACAACGTTTTAACGGTAATTATTGTAAAAAGTTCAATGGGAAATTCCAAAAATAATACTTATATTGGCAATCAGGAATATCCTTTTTTAAATAAAAATATTTATGGAAACAAACACCTTAGAACTCACAGAGCAGCCAGAGGGTTTGGGGTTTACCAGTATCAGAGAACTGGTAAACCAGGCCCTGAAAAAAAACTTTGGCAACAAGCCTACTCCTGATGGAGCATCCACTGGTTTTGCAGCACTCGATAAAGCCACAGGTGGATTACAAAAAGGACAGTTATATACGATTGCGGTCCGTCCTGGTATGGGAAAGACCGCATTTTTATTGTCCCTTACTAATAATATGGCCGTCAAGGATGATTATTCCGTGGCCATCTTCTCTTCCGAACGCTCCAATATGAAAATGACCAATCGTTTGATTGAGAGTGAAACGGGGATGTCTCTGGATAAACTGCAGTCCGGTACTTTTAAGGATAGCGAACGGGATCACATGTTGTCTTTACTGAGCAATATTGCCAAGGCAAAGATCTACCTGGACGATACGCCGGCCCTCTCTGTGGAACTGCTTGCCAGAAAGGCAAAATACCTGAAGGAACAGCACCAGGTTGATTTGATCATTGTAGACTACCTGGAATTGCTGACCACAAAAGATGTGGATGTGGATGACCGGTCGTCGCAATATATGAACATGGTGAAATCCATCAAGTCGATGGCCACTGAATTGGATCTGCCGGTATTGTTATTTTCTCAGGTTGCTGTACCTGTGAACGGTAAAACACCCAGACCAGCCATCTCTGATCTTCCGGAATATATTCAGCAGGATTCAGATGTGCTTATGATGCTTCACCGAAATGATGCTTTTCCTCAACCCGAACACAGCAAAGGGAAAAATGCTGTTGAATTGGTGGTGAAAACCAACCAATCGGGAGAGGCGCAGGAAGAAGTGGTGTTGCCGATGACATTTATTGAAAGTATTGCTAAATTCGCAGATTTTTCTTAATGCTATGGCCATTATTAATGAAAATGAACTGGGGTATAAGGCAACGGTGGATACCGCCAGGAGGATGATCGTGGCCGCCCGAACGGCACCAAAAGCCAGGGGGGTTGACAATATCGGTATGTCTATAGTTACAGGCAGTGATCTGCATGCACTTGCAAAGACCATGGCAAAAATCGGGGAAGAAGAGAACAACCCCATTTTTACGCGGGATGCCGGAAATGTGCAGAATGACACTGCGGTTGTTTTGCTGATTGGAACAAAAATCAGGTCGCTGGGATTAAAAACCTGTGGCTTGTGTGGGTTTCCTGACTGCAGTGCCAGGGATGAACATCCGGAAGTGCCCTGTGTGTTTAATACCGGCGATCTGGGCATTGCCGTGGGTTCTGCCGTTAGCATTGCCATGGATGCGCGTATCGACAACCGCATTATGTACACCATTGGTGTAGCTGCAAAAAAAATGGGGCTTTTGGGGGAAGATTACAAAGTGATTTACGGAATTCCCATGAGTGCCACTTCGAAAAATCCGTTTTTCGATCGTAAGAAAAAGAAGTAGCGGCGGTTTTTTGTTGCATTTAAGTGATACTGCAGGGGCAATCAGATGATCTGGTGCCTGACCCAGGTAGCGAAATAAAAAAAGAAGGGGCGGATCATGCATGATCCGCCCCTTCTTTTTTGCAGCAACTATGAATTACTTCACTTCTTCAAAATCTACATCTGTCACATCGTCGTCATCATCTTTCTTTCCGCCTTCCTGCTGTGACTGCTGTTCTTCGCCCTGTCCGGCCTGCTGACCCTGCTCCTGGGTGTTCTGATACATTTCGGAGCTTGCGGCCTGCCATGCACTGTTCAGGGTCTCCATGGCTGAATCAATGGCAGCGATATCCTTGTTTTTATGGGCTTCCTTCAGTTCTTCCAGGGATTTTTCTATGGGCTCTTTTTTGTCAGCCGGCAGTTTTTCGCCGAACTCCTTGAGCTGTTTCTCCGTCTGAAAGATCAAACTATCGGCCTGGTTCAGCTTGTCGATCTCCTCTTTTTGCTTCTTGTCACTTTCAG
>CAYXEH010000018.1:0-42854 GCA_964463915.1 uncultured Bacteroidales bacterium
TCCACAAATACCGTATTCCAACGGGCCATCGCCCCGTTCCACAAACCGGGCCGTTCAAGGGCCTTCAGGTCGCGACCGTCTTTTGACTTGTAGCTGATGAAACCTGTTTCCGGATCAATGTATTCTTTAAGGTTAAACAACTGCCCTTTATAGTCTTTCATTGAACATACCAGGTCAACCGGGTTGAAATGGGTGGCCTTTTCCACGGCAGCTTCCTGCTGCGGATCTTTTCTATTGATCTGTGACATTTCAACAATCTGCAATGACAGGCTACCATCCTCAGGATCTTTTACCCAGAAAGGTCCGCCGCCAGGTTCACCTTCATTCTTTACCATCCCACATACCCGCAGAGGACGATTCAGTTTATTATGCAATACTTTCTGACCTTCTACAGTATCCTTTGGGAGAAATGACCGGTGGACATTCAGGCTGTTCACTGCGAAATCCACGGCCTGAGCATATTCCATTTCACTAAGGCGTCCGCGGTCGATCCGGTGCAACCAGGCATAAGCCTCTTTCTGAAGCTCCAGCATAAGTCCTCCGAGCACCCTCTTATACAACAGGGTATCCGGTTTCAGCCTGTCCGGCACGACATTATCGATGTTCTTGATGAAGATCAGGTCATCCTCCAGTTCATTGAGGTTATCGATCAGCGCACCATGGCCACCCGGACGAAAAACCAGTGAGCCGTCTTTCTCACGGAAAGGCAGATTGTCCTTTCCAACAGCAATGGTATCAGTGGAAGGTTTTTGTACCGAATGGGCAATCTCAAAACTGAGTCCAAAATTCTTCTCAAACCAGGGCAGCGTCTTTTTTAATCGCTCTCTGAAAGGCTGGATATGCTCGGGGGAGAGGGTAAAATGCAGCCGCACTTTATGCTGGTCATCTCTGGCATAATCCGCTCCTTCCACCATATGCTCTTCCAGTGGCGTACGATAATCTCTGCCATACCTATGGAAAGCTATCAGCGCCTTTGGCAGGCCTGCGTAGTCCAGGCCATAATCAAACAGCAGGTAGTCCAGCAAAGGCAGAAAGTTGCGTTGTTCCAGCAAATGCTCCGCCACCAGGTCATCTTTATCAAGGGCCAGCACCAACTCATCCCAGAAAGCAAAATCCCTGATCCGTTCAAAAAACACCCTGGCCTCCGGCTTTGACATGAGCAGTTTTTCAACCTCCACACCCGCAGCAATCAGGTCTCTCCATACAAACACATCCCGGAACATCCGGGTAGCCGCTCCGCTGGCAGGAATGAATTTGGCTATACGATAGCCCCCGGCTTCTTTGCTGAAATAGTCAGCCAGCCATTTCACTTTCTGATCCTGCAACCGAAGTATGCCGTCACCCACAGTGGCAGGACGGTCTATATACAAAGGCGGGAATCCTTTTTTAAAATGATCTATTTGCCGGAGGAAGCCCTCCCTGGTAATTCCCTTCTCATTGAGTTGTTGAATATCCTTATCGTTCAGCATATCCCTTATTTTTTTGGACTCCTTACAAATATACAAAGCCGGGGCCAGTAAAATAAACCCCTGTGCAAGTTTTTTGTAATTTTGCCATAGCTTAATAAAGTTTCCGGCATGTTTGACCCGACCATAAAGAGCGATCCCCCTGCTTTGAAAGCACAGGCATCCCTTATTCTGCAAAGCGGATTGTTCCCGGAATTGCTGCGCGACGCCCCCAATATCATCATGATACTGAACATGCACCGTCAGGTGGTCTACCTGAACCGCCATCCGGTGGCCCGGGAAGAAGTGGCAACAGATCGTTCTCCCGGGCAGCGCCCCGGGGAGTGCCTCAGCTGTATCAACGTCGAAAAGGGAGAAATGGGATGTGGTTCCTCTGAATTTTGTAATGTTTGCGGTTTTAACCTTGCACTCTCAACCACAGAGAAAGGGAAACAGGGCAAGGAAGAATGTAATATTTCACTTAAAGATGGTGGCTCACTGACGCTTAGCGTATTCACCAAGCCTTTCGAATACCTGGATGAACGGTTTATTTTCGCGGCCCTGGAAGACATCAGCGATCGCAAACGCAGCCAAATGCTTGAGAATATTTTTCTCCACGACATTATGAACTCTGCAGCTATCCTCCAGGGATTAAGTGAAGCATTCGAAGCACTCCCAGAGACACAGATCAAGCAAATGCTCAACGATGTGTCTGCAGCCATCTCCGATGAGGTTCAGTCTTACCGCCTGATCAGTAACGTGGAAACCCAGACCCTCAGGCCAGATTATGAAGAAGTGGATATCGGGGAAATTACCGAAGAGGTGGTCCGTTCACTGAAAAACATGCAAAAATTCAGCAAGCGAAAAGTAGAATTGCAGAAAAATAAAAAAAGTATAGTCACCGAGCGAACTCTCCTCAGACGGGTATTGGTTAATATGGTCAAAAACGCTTTCGAGGCAACAAACAATCACCAGCCAGTAAAGGTAATATCCGGTTATGATCCGCAAACCCGCCACGCTTTTTTCACTGTAAGAAACTCCCAGTTCATCCCCCGTTCCTCACAACTGAAGCTTTTTCAGAAAGCCTATTCCACAAAAGGCCGGGGAAGAGGCTGGGGCACATACAGCATCAAGGTGCTGACCGAAAAGTACCTTCATGGCATTGTCAGCTTCCGGTCGGATATGCAGGAAGGTACGACCTTTACCATCTCCATCCCATCTCTTGAAAAGCGATAAAAGGGAAGCAATTAATCCGGATCTCTGTATTTCTTCAGGATCAATTGTTCTCCGTCAAAAACGGCATACGAAAAGTGGTTGATCCAATCGCCGGTATTCACATATTGTATACCGGGTCGAACCTCGATATGAAGCGGCAGATGCCGGTGACCAAACACAAAAAAGTCCACCGGCGTATCCTTTAGTACTTCTAAGCAGTATTGAACAAGCCTTTCCTTTTCTTCACCCAGATACACTTCATCCTTTTTGGTATTTGCCGCCCGGCTTCTTCGTGACCAGGCATGGGCTATCCGGATTCCTAACCCCGGATGAAGCCAGGAAAAGACTTTCTGGCAAAGACGGCAGGAGAAAAATGACTTTAATATTTTGTAACCAGCCTCCCCGGGGCCAAGTCCATCACCATGCCCTATATAGAAACGTTTGCCCGACAAGATATGTTCCACAGGCTGATGATGGATATTCAATCCAAGTTCTTCTTCAAAATACTGAAAGACCCACATATCGTGATTGCCTGTAAAATAATGGATAGGAATGCCACTATCGGAAATTTCGGCCAGTTTACCTAAAAGCCGCACATAGCCTTTGGGAACAACGGTAGCGTATTCAAACCAGAAATCGAAAATGTCGCCCAGCAGATAAATGGCGGAAGCATCATGGCTAATTTTGTCCAGCCACTTTACAAACAACTGCTCCCGCACCATACTTGACTCCCTGTCGGGGACCCCCAGGTGACTGTCTGAAATAAAATACACCTTGTCGCTATACGGCATACCGCTGAAATCCAATTATCAGATAAAGCAAATCACCGGCTTTTGGGTCATATTCTGCCGGATTGTTGCCAAATATACAGAAAAACGCTGACCCTTCATCCGGGATACGGATTATAAACAGGTGAAATTAGCCCTCACATTGCGTCTGTTTGCTCAGATTGTAGTATATTTAACCTCGGAAAACGTACTAAATTGACAGGTGTAAGATTCATCTTGAAATAAGGAAATACTTAAATAATAAACGCATCAAAATGAACAATTTACTGGAAATTTTAAAAAAACTGGATACAGAGCAACCGGACCCTCAGGATATTAAAAATGCACTTACGTCAGTTGAACTGACTCAACTGAATTATAAAGAATACATCAAAGGATATGACCTGAGCAAATACAACCGGATAAAACTCATGGAAGAACCTTTCCAGGTCTTTATCACGACATGGCCTCCCCAGTTTTTGCTTCCCATTCATCAACACAGGAATTTCTGGGGATATGTTATTCCTTTGAAGGGTATAGTGGCTGAAACCCTTTATGGGTTTGCCCCCAGAAAGAAAAAGGTGTTTTTACATCCAACCAAAACCTTCAAACCAGGCGAGATCATTTATGAACCTTATAACGTCATCCACAAACTGCAAAATACCTCACCCCTTGATCCAACCATCAGCCTGCACATTTATTATCCGCCCACTTATAACTACAATGGCACCATGATATTTGACGCACAAAACAGGAGGATGGCCGTGTTGAATGAGAAGGCAGAGATGCTGAGTTGGGATCTGCCTGCAGATCAGTACGATTCAATTGTGGAGGATGCTTACGATGTCGAAAAACTCTGGTAGGTCAGAAGTGGCTGGTCGGCTATCAAAAATGTCAGCCAGGATATTTTCCAGCTCATCAACTGACAACTTTTTATGAATAATCCGACCCTCAGGGTCAATCAAAACGTTATATGGAATGCTCTCTACGTTGTATAAACCTACAACTGGGGAACTCCAAAACCGCAGATCACTCACCTGGGTCCAGGATAAAGAATCTTCCTCAACCCCTCGCAACCATTGATTTTCAGTCCGGTCCAGGGATATTCCGTAGATCTCAAACCCGTGCGGTTGGTAGGTTTCGTAAATTTCCCTTAAACGGACATTCGCTTCACGGCAAGGGGTACACCATGATGCCCAGAAGTCGATCAGTACATAATTCCCGCGCAAGTCAGACAATGCTTTCATATTACCTTGAGGATCAGGGAGTACAATTTCCGGTGCTTCGGCACCTATGGCCAGGCTCTCCGCTGCAGCTCTCCTGCGTTCTTCATCACGCCTGTGACGACTTACCCGGCGTTTCAGATCCATCACATGCCGGTTTGTGGGATAACCTTCCGAGAGGGATTCACTCAGCTTTACAAAATACTCAAAATCCTCCTTTTCGCTCAGTAGTAATTGATTGCCAAAAAACTGGTACAACGCAATGATAGCAGCCAGGGAATGTGAATTATCATCGATAAAGGACTTCACATAGTCCTGATGACTTTCAAAAATAGCATTATAAGCCTTATTAAGCCGCTCTCTTACTTCAGGAAAGCTGTCTGTATACTGGCTCTCCTCAAATACTACAGCCAGCGAGTCAACCTTTTCATAACTCTTCCTGAGACGGGTGTTTAATTCAGATAACAGCACAGAACCCTGCGAACCTTCAACCGAGTAAGTGTCCTGCAGATTCGAAGCATCCCCCCGCAAGAAAATTTCCTCTCCCGGTTCGATCACCAGGGTAATGTTGTTGGTCTCATCCGTCCTCAGAATAAAAAAACCTGCCTCCTCAATTTTTCCCCGGTAGGAAAAATGCCCATCGGAATTGGTCTCAATGGTGTCAAGTGGAATAAGGTCATTGGTAGTCAGCTCCTGAAATTCCAACTGCTCATTGGAAGCATTCTCCAACTTTCCCTCCAGCAAATATTGATCGGCACCCCCTTCCTGGTCACCAGGCCAGCAAGCATTCAGGAAAAGACTTAAAGGTATGATTATCAATAATTTGCGAAACATAACAACTGAGTGGCCTTAATTGAACCACTCAAAGTTATAAACATTTATTTCAGCTTAAATCCTTTTAAGATTTTTTAACCAGGGAGCTTCTTTGGTAATCAGCGTTTTGCTGAAGAGCTGTTAAATAAGCCAAACCCTATGAGCACAAACAGCAGGCTAAGGGCAGTGCTGAAAACCACACGAACCATGGTTTCGGTAAAATCACGGAAATAAAAGGTTTCCATTACGAAAAGCACCAGGTGGTGAAGCAAAATTAAGATCAGGCTGTAAACAAATAGCGTCATGGTTCCCAATGTACGGAAAGAAGGCGCATCACCAACATCATCAGGTTGTTTCCCGGTCAATAGTTTCAGCACAAAAGGCCTGGCAAAAGCCACCATTACCGTTGAAGCAGCATGTATCGCAAGAGAGTCTTCAAACACATCGATTACCAGTCCCTGAAAGAAGGCCAGCAAAAGCAGATGCCATCCCCGGATGTTGAATGGAAGCACCAGTATAAACAACACATATACCTGGGGGTTAATATAACCACCCAGATACACATTGTTCAATATCAGCACCTGCAACAAAACAAGTGCAACAAATAACAGAAATAGCTTCCAGCGAAACATCCTGATAAAAATTAAAATTGGATCTCATCTGGAACAGCAGACTCCAGTTCTTCCTGCTCTTCCCGCATGAGGTTTTTAACCACATATACTAAAGTAAGCCTGTTAAAATCGATGGCCAGCTTCACTGTGGCGGTAAAGAAATTCTCTCCCCGCCTGATCTCCCAGTCTTCAATGGTACCTACAAATACATTCTCAGGAAAAACCATCGAATGGCCACTGGTAAAAATAGAATCTCCCACACTCAGGTTTACGTGCGGGGGAATATAGGACATCACTGTACGGCGGTAATCTCCTCCCTCCCATTGTAATGTACCAATATGGTCGTTCTTGCCGATTTTTACACTCACCAGCATATCACTGTGCAAAAGAGACATCACCGAACTGAAATTGTCCGACACATGCATAACAATCCCGGCCACACCATTACCTGTGATCACTCCCATATCGGGCTCAATGCCGTGTTGCCGCCCTTTATTCAGGGTTATATAATTGTTACGCCGGTTCACCGAATTGTTGATCACCCTGGCATTCAAATAAGTATATCTGCGCTGGTACATAGTGTCCTGGTGTTCGAATATCTGCTGATCCGTGATCAGGAAATTCTCCCTTTGATGCTCCATCAGCCGCATGTTCTCATTGAGCAATTGTTCGTTGACCTCCATGAGGTGCAGGTAGTTGCTTAAATCGTCGTAAGTTTGGTATATTTGGCCGGCCAGCGTATTGCTTGAATGAAACAGGTAAGCCTGATGATAATGCTGGCTGTTAAGCGTAAGAAATAACGCCACCACCTGCAACAGCAGAAAGAGAAAGAAAAAGCAATACCGTTGTATGAACCGAAACAGGTTACGCATTCCGGGAGGTTCGGTTTATGGTCTGAAATAATTATTTACCGGCTAATTCAACGCGCAGCTTATCAAGGAGCTTACTTGATCAGGAAAGGGAATTTGTCAAAATTCTTCAACGCAATTCCTGTTCCCCGAGCCACTGCCCGCAGAGGATCTTCAGCTACATGGACTTTCAATTTGGTCTTCAAGGCCAGTCTTTTATCCAGCCCGCGTAACAACGATCCACCACCGGCCATATATATCCCTGTACGGTAAATGTCAGCTGCCAGTTCCGGAGGCGTCATCTCAAGGGCATTCATCACCGCTGCCTCAATTTTGGTCAGTGACTTATCCAGGCAATGAGCCACTTCCGAATAGGAAACACTGATCTCTTTGGGAACACCCGTCATCATATCTCTTCCATGCACGGCATAATCATCCGGCGGATTGTCGTACTCCGTCATAGCGGTTCCCACTTCAATCTTGATCCTTTCTGCGGTCCGTTCACCAATAAGAATGTTGTGCTGCTTACGCATGAATTCCATAATATCGGTATTGAAATCGTCCCCTGCGATACGTATGGATTTGTTACAGACAATACCTCCCAGTGCAATCACCGCGATTTCGGTGGTACCACCCCCGATATCGATTACCATGTTCCCGACTGGTTCCAGCACATCAATTCCGATACCAATGGCGGCAGCCATGGGTTCATGAATCAGCCTTACCTCTTTGGCGCCGGCCTGCTCACAGCTGTCGCGCACTGCCCTCTCCTCCACTTCAGTAATTCCGGAAGGAATACAGATCACCATTTTCAGTGATGGGGGAAATAAAGGTTTTTTTGTTTCTGTCATTTTGATCATTGCCCGGATCATTGCCTCCGCTGCCTGAAAGTCCGCAATGACCCCATCGCGAAGCGGTCGCAATGTCTTTATATTTTCATGGGTTTTGCCGTGCATCATCAATGCCTGCTTTCCCACCGCAATCATTTCACCGGTTGTGCGATTCATTGCCACAATCGAAGGCTCCTCCACCACCACTTTGTCATTGTGAATTATGATAGAGTTGGCCGTACCAAGGTCAATCGCAATCTCCTTGGTTAAAAAAGAAAATAACCCCATTGTATCTTAAAGATTAGTGATAGTTATGTTGAAAAAAAAACCACCGGAGTCAGCTGATCAGTTCATGCTCCCCTAACAAATAAACAGATGGGGCACTCCGGATTCTAATGCTTAAAATGTCTGTTACCGGTGAAGGCCATTGCCATTCCCGACTCATTGCAAAAATCCACAGAAGCTTTATCTTTCACCGATCCGCCTGGTTGCACCACCGCACGGATGCCATGCCGATGAGCAATTTCCACGCTATCGGGAAAAGGGAAAAAGGCATCGGAGGCCATGACAGCTCCCCGGAGATCATGCCCTTGTGACTGTGCTTTTTCTATGGCCTGTTTCAGGGCGTCGATCCTGGAAGTCTGCCCCATACCCGAACCCAGCAGCATGGTATCCTTCACCAGGGCAATGGCATTGGATTTAAGATGTTTAACCACCGTATTGGCAAAAACCAGGTCCCTTTCTTCCTCTTCCGAGGGATGACGGACCGTCGCCATTTGCCACTGATCAGGAAGGCTGTTTTTATGATCCTGTGTTTGCCACAGCACCCCGTTCAACACAGAACGGTAACGCACCTCGGGGGTGATGAATGATTTGGTGCGCAACAATATTCGGTTCTTCTTCCGGGTAAGCACCCCGAGGCTATCTTCATCAAATCCCGGAGCAATCAGCACCTCAAAAAACAATTCACTGATCTGCTCAGCCAGTTCTCCGGTAATCTCCCTGTTGGCAATCAGGATTCCGCCGAATGCAGAAACCGGATCCCCGGCAAGGGCGTCATGCCATGCCTGCTCAATCGAAGACCTTGAAGCCACTCCGCATGGATTGGTATGCTTAATGATGGCAAAGGTGGGGGCATAATACTCGGCCATCAGCCCCATGGCCGCATCCACATCCAAAAGGTTATTATAAGACAGGGGCTTGCCGCTGACCTGCTCAAAGATATCCTCCAGTTTTCCGTAAAAACAACCCTGCTGATGGGGATTTTCCCCGTAACGAAGCGGATGGGCCTCCGGAATACTTTCCTTGAACACATCCAGTTCGCCATTATTCATATACCCAAAAATCATTGTATCGTAATGGGAAGAAACATTAAATGCGGCAGCCGCCATTTTACGGCGAACAGCCGGTGAGATCACCCCCTCATTGGCTGATACCAGTTCCCTGACCTCATCAAAATAAGCCGAGGAGGGCACCACCAGCACATGCCTGAAATTTTTGGCTGCAGCCCGGATCAGGGAAATCCCGCCAATGTCAATTTTCTCGATCAGTTCATCATGCCCGGCACCCGACAACAAGGTCTTCTCAAAAGGATACAGGTCAACCACCACCATGTCAATGGCCTGAATATGGAATTCACTCAATGCTTCATCATCGGCCTGGGTCCCGGGGCGGCTCAGAATACCCCCAAAAACAGCAGGATGAAGGGTCTTAACACGCCCGCCCAGGATGGAGGGATAAGTAGTCAGCTCTTCTACGGGTGTGACGGGGATATCCAGTTCATCACGAATAAACTGCATGGTCCCCCCTGTGGAAATAATCTCGATATTCTGCGCATGTAACGCCTGCACCAATTCCCTTACGGGTTCCTTATCATAAACAGAGATCAGGGCCCTTGACAGTTTTTTGTCGATATGAGTTTCCATTGCTTAAAACAGTTTATCTTTGCAACCTTAAAAATCCCCACGAAGTTACGCTAAATTTTCAGAAATGACTTTTGCAGGCAGAGAAAAAATTTTTTCACGTAAGTGGTTCATATCCTACAGCCTCATCACCCTGGGCGCCTTTTTCCTTGCAGCAGGCTATGTGTTATTTATCAGCCCTTACAAGATCGTTCCCGGAGGAGTATACGGGATCGGAATCATCATGTACCACCTGGTCGGGTTTCCTGTGGGTCTTACGGGGCTCATTCTGAACATTCCCCTGATGATCATCGGATTACGTTTTCTCGGACCACGTTTCGGGATCAAGACCGTGGTCGGATTCGTACTCACCTCTGGTTTTATTGACGGGCTGGCTGTAATTTATGGCGACGCGCCACTTGTACAGAACGACCCCTTACTCTCAAGTATTTTCGGCGGGGTATTACTCGGTCTGGGACTTGGGTTGGTTTTCAAGGCCAAGGCCAGCTCCGGGGGAAGCAGCATCATCGCCATGCTGATCACCAAGTATACCCATCTTCCATTGGGGCAAAGCATTATGATCATTGATGCACTGATCGTGTTTTTCGGCCTGCTATCGTTCGGCGACTGGACCATTCCGCTTTATTCCCTGATTGCCATATTCATCACCGGTAAGGTGATTGACGTGGTACTGGAAGGCTTTTCCTATGAGAAAACCCTGTTCATCATCTCTGACAAATACGAAACCATTGCGGATAAAATTCTTAAGGACCTGAACCGGGGGGGCACCCTGATCGAAGCCAGGGGGATGTACAAAAAAGACGAAAAGAAGATCATCTTTGTCAATGTTACCCGCAGGGAAGTCGCCGTGCTCCAGGATTTTATCCACCAGGTCGATCCGGATGCCTTCGTAACAGTCATGGAAGCCACCGAGATCCTGGGAAAAGGCTTTCGTTCCCTCCCGGAAAAGGTCAGTGACTAACCGTCACAGGTGCCCTGTCAAGACTGTTTAGGCCGGCACTAGTCGATCTCATCAAGGATGGAGCCTTCGCGATCCCTTTCAGAGCGCTGCCTGTATTCATTGAAACGCCAGGTAAACCCGACATACAACACCCGGGTGTCAGGGCGTCGGGCCAGATCTGCCGTAAAAGATTCCCCATAGGTGTACATATCAAACTTACGTGACTGGAACACATCATTCAGCCTCAGGGATATGGTACCATCGCCATCGAGCACATTCACCTTTACTCCCAGGTCAAGAAAATACATGTCATCCTGGATGCCCTGCCCGCCATGTTGCTGGCATCCACCGCCACTGGTACGGCCGGCAGTAACCTCCTCACTGCGATAATTGAAACGGGCCTGGGCACTGATGCGGTCAGTCACATTCCAGTCTGATGAAGCCTGGACCATCCAGGAATCACCACCGTGATCCCAGTCGGATAAACGCTCATCTTCCAATTCCCGGTAAAAGTAGCTGTAATTACCTGTCAGCCGCCACCAGGGAAATAAGGGATAATTCATCGTGGTTTCCAGGCCATAAGATGTGGATGACTGGAGATTCTCAAAAGTGGTTTCCGACTGCATATCATCGCCGGTGGGCAAAGTCATCTCCCGTGAAATGATATCTTCCGTTTCCCGGTAGAACAGGGTGGCCGTGAATGCGGTCCGGTTCTTCGTATACTGGTAACCGGTTTCATATGAATCGATGAACTCAGGCTTCAGACCCGGGTTACCGTAAGAAACATTCATCGGGTCACTGTAATTTACGAATGGGTTTAACAGAGAGATCCCGGGCCGGTTAACCCTTTTGCTGTAATTCATGAAAAGGGCATGGTTCTCGGCAACAAAATACCGCATGTGGGCACTTGGAAAAAGATTCCTTAAAGAACGATCAAATTCCTCGCCAGTGGTCCGTTGTTCGGCATCTATGTCGTGCTGTTCAGCCCTCAGGCCAGTCTGGATCTCGATGGGGCCAAGCGTAAAGGCATAGATACCATAAACTGAATGAATGGCCTCATTGAAAAGAAAATAATTGCTGTATCCCGGGTTCAGGCTTTCTGACCCTTCTGCGTCCTCATCAAAAAAACGAAAATCATCCTCTAAATCACGGAAAATACTCTTCACTCCTAACTCAAAGCGGCTGTGGTCACTCCATGGATGGACATAATCGGCCTGCAGGGTGATGATCTTACCCGGGGTGGATGATTCCACCGATTGGAGTTGTCTTCCGTCAGGATTTCCCAGGGTATCCACAAGGATGTCCCGCACTGTTTCTCCACTGGATGCAGCATAGAATACATCCGCCAGGAACTCCCGGCCTTCCTGGTCAAATTTCCTGGTATAATTCAACGCATATTCTCTTCCGAAACCCTCGAAACGCCGCTCCATCTCTGTATTTAACTGCTGAGAAGCCGGAAGAAACAGGTCTACATCCGAATAGTTTCGCGGACGGGTGTCCCGCAGATTGAATGCTCCGCTGAAGGTCAGGGTATTCTTATCATCAATAAAAAAATCACTTCCCATCCTGAACGTATGGAAATACCCCCTGCGAAAGAAATCTTCGAACTGATGAAGCTGCTGAAGGGTATCCCCCTGGCCGGTTATTCTTTCGCGTTCAGTTACATTGGATCCTTCCATCCCATGAATGCGGAAATTGTAATTTCCAAAGAAATTCCAACGATCAATTCTCTGGTTGACGTGTACAGACCCATCATATTTGCTACCTGTACCCATGTTGGCACTGACCATTCCGTTGGTCCCATACTGACGCTCCTTCTTCATCACCACGTTGATAATGCCTGATGTACCATCAGGATCATGCCTGGCCGATGGATTGGTGATTACTTCAATCTGATCGATCATAGAAGCCGGCAACTGATCAAGGCTTTCAAAATAGGAAGGACGCCCGTCAATCAATATGGTCACGTTTCCACTCCCACGAAGACTTACATTGCCCTCATAATCAACAGTGACTGAGGGGATCGTTTCCATGATGTCAACGGCAGAACCGCCCGTGGAAGTCATGTCACGCCCCACATTGAAGACCGTCTTGTCAAGGTTCACCAGCAGCATCTCCCGGTCAGCACTTACTGTCACAGACTCCATCATTTCCTCGGTAGGATCCAGTCGTAAAGTTCCCAGATCCTTCACCGGCTCTTCATCCCCGATGCTCACCCCCTGAAGACGGCTGGTCTGAAAACCAATGAATGACAGCCGAATATCATAAGTGCCTGCCGCAATGTTTTCAATACGAAATATTCCTTTTTCATTGGTAATGCCTCCTGTGACCATCTCCTCCGATCCGGGCGGAAATAAGGCAATGTTCACATATTCCACCGGCTGGTCACTGACCGATTCAACCACCTTGCCGGTCAATACCCCCTTTTCATCCGGAAGGTCTTCCGAACCAGCTTCTGTGTCACTGATTGCAGATGCAGCCGGTAAGAATACCAACATGGCACTGATCAAAAACAAAACATTCATAAACGCTACACGTTGCTTTACATAACTCATACAATCCAGGAATTAAATTTTCGTAACAATTTTTAATCCTTTGACCCGCTCTATTTGCCAAAGTTTAAACAGTCAGAAAAAAAAGTTAGCCACCGACTTTTTTGAGGTAATCCAGGTAGGCTGAATGCCGGTTCAGGTTGTGGTACCATTGTCCGTGGTCAAAATCCACCAGTTTTACCCGTGTATGGGCAAACAAGTCGATAATGCGACGCTGGTCATTGCCCAGCAGTTTCTTGATGGCCCCGGTGACTGACCTCCTGTAAACCGCGTACAATGGCTCATATTTGTCACCCTTACTCACCGGCATCACAATATCCGCACTTGTGCTAATACTAAGGCTGATCATCTCACGAATCAAACCAGGGTTCATCTCGGGAATGTCACAGGCAGTAACGAAATTCACTTCATTTTGTGAAGCAAGCAGACAGGAATAAATCCCCATCAGGGGGCCTTTCCCTGCTTCCAGGTCAGGCACGACCCTGCAATTGAGGAAACGGTATTTCTCATTGTCATTGGCCCCAACGATGATTTCTTCAAAATCATCTTCGAGCTGACGCCTGATATAGGCAATGATCGGCTCCCCCTTTCTGTCCAGCATTCCCTTATCGGCACCTCCCATGCGGGAACCCTTGCCGCCGGCCAGAATCACGGCAGAGGCATTGTACTTATGCATCTTTTGCCCATCTTTATTCATTCTGCGTGGTTTTCCGTATCTTTGCCAAATCAAAAACCCGGGGCCTCAGTACGCTGCAGTTCACCAAAAAACACAGGTCAGATCAACAATCGGAATATGGCCAACTACGAGGTTAAACAGCAGAGGACCTATAAAACAAAGGTATCCCAGGTTTTACACAAAAATGACTGTAAAAGTACATACATTATACAACACTTTCCGCATTCAGGTTCAGGGAAGGGTACAGGGAGTCGGGTTCAGGCCGTTTATTTACCGCCTGGCCAGTGAGCACAAGCTCAACGGCCAGGTAGAGAACCGCAACGACGGGGTACTCATTTTGCTGAACTGCCGAAACGGAGAACTGGAAGAGTTCGTGAATCACCTGCGGGCAAAGGCCCCGCCGGCCTCATTCATTGATTCCATCCACACCGAAGAGGTGGAGCACATCCATTTTGAAGGTTTTGAAATCGTAAAAAGCAGTTCTGTATCCGATACGGTTACCGAAGTCAGCCCGGACATCGCTGTGTGCCCTGAGTGCCTGGAAGACATGAAAACCCAGGTGAACCGTATCGATTACCCCTTTGTCAACTGCACCAACTGCGGACCGCGCTTCTCTATCATTCAGAACTTGCCTTACGACAGGGCCAAAACCACCATGGCCCCCTTTGAAATGTGCCCTGAGTGCCATAAAGAATATACTGACATTTTGGACCGGCGGTTCCACGCCCAACCCGTGGCATGTTCCCGGTGTGGTCCCTCCTATCGCCTGCATAAGGCTGGTGAAGAAGTCAACGACCCGCATCAGATCGTAGAAGAAACAGTCCATTTGCTGGCAAACCAGGGAATTGTGGCGATCAAAGGGTTGGGAGGTTTCTTTATCGCCTGTGATCCCTTTTGTGAGGATACCGTTAGCCGGCTCAGGCAACTAAAAAGCCGCGAAGGCAAACCATTTGCCGTAATGTTTCGCGATACGGAGGCCCTCCGGCAGTTTGCACACACCAATCAGCAGGAAGAGGACTCCCTGCAATCACTCAAACGCCCCATTGTTCTCCTCAAAGACAAAAAAAAGCTTGCCCCGTCGGTCAATATGGGATTTGATACCCTCGGGGCCATGCTCCCCTATATGCCACTGCATCACCTGCTGTTCGAACAAACCCGGCTTCCGGCCCTGGTACTCACCAGCGGCAATATTTCCGATGAACCCATCATTACAGACAACCATGAAGCCGTCAGGGTACTGGGCCGGATCTGTGATGCGGTACTGACCTACAACAGGGAGATCCATAACCGGACCGACGATTCAGTGGTCCGCGTAATCCATGGGAAAGAAAGGGTGTTCAGACGTTCCAGGGGTTACGCACCCATCCCCGTTAAGGTAAGCCGGCAAACGGAAGGGATCCTGGCCACGGGTGCCGAACTGGTTAATTGCTTCTGTATCGGAAAAGGCAACCAGGCATTGCTCAGCCAGCATATCGGTGACCTGAAAAACATGGAAACATACCGCTTTTTCACAGAGTCTGTCGACAAATACAGGAAGCTTTTCCGCTTTAACCCCTCACTGATCGCTACCGATACGCACCCCGACTATCTTTCATCCCGCTATGCAGAAGACCATGACATTCCGGTAGTGCGTATTCAACACCATCACGCCCACATAGCCTCCTGCATGGCAGAACACGGCCTGGATGAAAAAGTAATCGGCGTGGCCCTTGACGGAACGGGTTACGGAGATGACGGGCATACCTGGGGAAGCGAATTCATGGTGTGCGACTTCAATGATTATCGAAGGATTACCCATTTTGACTATATGCAAATGCCCGGGGGCGATAAAGTAACCCAGGAACCCTGGCGCATGGCCGTTTCTTTGCTGTACAACATCTATGGCCGGGATTTTCACCGCCAGGATCCGGATTTCCTGAAAAACATTGACAAGCAACAGGTAAACATGTTGTGCCAGGCAATGGATGCCGGCATCAATACACCCTTGTCTTCAGGCGCCGGAAGACTATTTGACGGAGTGAGTGCATTGATCAACCTGTGTACCCACAGCCGCTTTCATGCAGAGGCCCCCATGCGGCTGGAGTCAGTGATCGATAAGAATGTTACGGAAGCTTACCCTTTCCGGGCCGGGGAGACAATCTCATTCAGGCCGGCTATGGATGGGATCCTCCGGGATCTGGAAAACAATCAGCCGGTCCCGGTCATTTCTGCACGCTTTCACAATACCATTGTGAAGGTGGTTGAACAGAGTGTCCAAAAAATCAGTGACGAATACGGCCTTCAGAAAGTGGTTTTATCGGGAGGCACCTTCCAGAACAAATACCTGGGCGAACAGCTCGAAAACCGCTTGTTAAAAGCAGGCTTCGAAGTCTTCACCCATGGCAGCGTTCCCTCCAATGACGGGGGAATCGCCCTGGGCCAGTTAATGATCGCTGCAGCAAAAAGAAATAAAGTAAGTCACCAATAAATAACAGTAGTTATGTGTCTGAGTATTCCCGGAAAGATCATGTCCATTGACGGCGACAAAGCTGTTGTCTCTGTAGGCGGCACAGAATCAGAAACCTCGCTGCAACTGCTGGATGATGCTGTTGTGGGCGATTACGTACTTATCCACACCGGTTTCGCCATCCAGAAGATCAGCAAAAAAGAAGCTGCCGAAACACTCCGGCTGTTCAACGAACTGGAGGAATTCAACAAGCAGGAAGAAGAAGAATGAAATACATCGATGAATACCGCAATAAGGAGCTGGTAAAAAACCTGGTGCAGAAAATCGGGGAGATTGCCCACAGGGAAGTTTCCCTGATGGAAGTATGCGGGGGTCATACCTGGGCCATCCAGAAGTTCGGGATCCCTTCTCTTCTACCGGAAAACGTCCGGTTGCTGTCCGGCCCCGGTTGCCCCGTCTGCGTCACCAGTAAACGCTTCATCGACCAGGCAGTGGCATACAGCCGCATGGATGACGTGATCATTACCACCTTCGGCGACCTGGTCAGGGTACCGGGGTCCACCTCCTCACTGGATAAAGAAAAAAGCAAAGGGGCCGATGTCCGTATGGTGTATTCTGTGATCGATGCACTGGACATTGCCACAAAACACCCGGACAAAAAGGTGGTCTTTTTGGGGATCGGGTTTGAAACGACCGCGCCGGGTACGGCAGCCGGGATCAAAAATGCTGCAAAACAGCAGCTGGACAATTTTTTCGTACTGAGTTCACACAAAGTGATGCCCCCGGCCATGGGCGCCCTGATCAATGAAGGGGTAAAGATCGACGGATACATTGCACCCGGACATGTCAGCACCATTACCGGATCAGGCATTTATGCAGATATTCCTGAGAAATACGGGGTAGCCTGCGTAATTTCGGGGTTTGAGCCTGTGGACATCCTGCAATCGGTGTATATGCTGCTTCAACAGATCAACAAACAGACTTATGAGGTAGAGATCCAGTACAGCCGCACCGTCAAACCGGAAGGCAACCAGCTGGCGCTCAAGTTTATGAACGAAGTATTTGAACCAGTCGATGACTGGTGGCGGGGGTTTGGAATGCTACCTCATAGCGGACTGGGCATCCGGGATGATTTTGCCCGTTTTGATGCCAACCGGATGATCGCCGTGGAGGTGGAAGAAACAGCCGATGAAAAAGGATGCATTTGCGGAGAGATCCTCAAGGGGCTGAAAAAGCCCCACGACTGCAGGTTGTTCGGAAAAGTCTGCAATACCACAAATCCTGTGGGTGCCTGCATGGTTTCCCATGAAGGTGCCTGTAATGCTTATTTCAGATTCAACGCATGATGGAAAAAAACATATCACTCGGGCATGGCAGCGGTGGCCGCCTGATGCATTCCCTGATCAGGGACCTGTTTGTCAAATACTTTGACAACCCCTTTCTGGCACAGCAAAGCGACTCGGCTGTTTTAGACCTTTCTCCCGGGAAAACCGCATTTACCACCGATTCTTACGTGATCGATCCCGTGTTCTTCCCAGGCGGAGACATCGGAAAACTGGCCGTCTGCGGCACGGCAAACGACCTGGCCGTAGCCGGAGCCACCCCGCGTTATATCACCGCCGCATTCATCATCGAGGAAGGCCTGCCTATGGAGGAGTTGGAACGCATTGTGGCCTCTATGGCCGAAGAGGCGAAAAATGCCGGCATACTTGTCGTTACAGGTGACACCAAAGTCGTGAACAAAGGCCAGTGCGACAAAATTTTCATCAATACCGCCGGAATCGGTCAGCTTGAGACAGCCCAGGCCCACATCGGAACGGGAAAGAACATGGAGGCGGGTGACAAGATCATCCTTAACGGCCCCATTGCCCAGCACGGCATGGCGATCATGGCGGTACGCAATTTTGGCAACTTCAACACCAATATTCAGTCAGACTGCGGCTGCCTCAACCACATGATCCGGGAAGTACTTGATACCGGGGCGAGGGTAAGATTCATGCGTGACGCCACCAGGGGCGGACTGGCCACTGTCATGTGCGAAATGGCCGCCCAAAGGGGCTTTGGAGTGGAAGTCAGCGAGGAAGATGTTCCTGTGGATGACAATGTACGCGGGATGTGCGAATTACTCGGATTTGATCCCTTTTACGTGGCCAATGAAGGAAAGCTGGTAATGGCCGTACACCCGGAGGACGCCGACCAGGTAATCCGGACAATGAAAAACAACCCCCTCGGACGGGATGCAGCCGTGATCGGAGAACTGACCAGGGAACATCCTGGAAAGGCCGTTTTGCAAACTGCCATCGGGGGCAAACGGATCATGGACATGCTGGCCGGAGAACAGCTTCCCAGGATCTGCTAATCAGAAAAAAGGCGAAAAATTATGCATGAACTATCCATTGTCTCCAATATATTTGACATTGTGGAAGAAAACGCGGTCAAACACCAGGCCACGATCGTCCACGAAATTGAAGTGGATGTCGGGGAACTCGCCGGGATCGAATTTGATGCCCTGGAATTCGCCCTTGAAAATGCCCCGCGGGGCAAGATCCTGAAAGATTCCCGTGTGGTCATCAATAAAATTCAACCAAAAGCCAGATGCGAGGATTGTTGTCACGTTTTTGTCACCACAGCATTTGCTGCTGCCTGTCCCCGCTGCACATCATCCCGGACACAAATCACAAGTGGTCATGAGTTGAAAATTAAGTCATTCCGGATGGATTGACATATCAGCACCATGGCCGGCACAATGATACCAAACCAGACAAGTATTCCGACAGGGATGACATTTTCCTGTTTGCCGGTATCCGGATCACAAAATGTAAAAATTCCATATTAACTTTGTAACACAACCACAAAATATTCAACCATTATGTGCGACACCTGCGGCTGCGACCACCCAAACAGTACAACCTTTACCATCCCCGGTCAGGAACACAAACATGACCATTCCCATAACCATGACCAGACCCATGAGGAAGGTCACACCCATTCACATGCGCATTCACACGGGGAGGACCACATGCATGATCATCCCCACGGGCATTCGCATGAGCATGGACACGATCATGACCATGGCCACGACCACATCCGGGGCGGCTCCAAAGAAGTTCAGCTCGGGCAGGACGTGCTTGCGCAGAATAACCTGCTGGCCGAAAGGAACCGCGGCTATTTTGACGCCAAAAACATCATTGCCCTGAATATGGTGAGTTCTCCCGGTTCAGGAAAAACCACCGTGCTTGAAAAAACCATTACCGATCTCAAGGAAGCCCATGACTTTTTCGTAATAGAGGGAGATCAGCAGACACTAAACGACGCCAACCGGATCAAGGCAACGGGTGCCCCCGTGATCCAGGTAAATACCGGCAACGGCTGTCACCTGGACGCCGATATGATCAACAAATCGGTGAAACAACTAGGAGTCACCGACAATGCCATTCTGGTTATTGAGAATGTGGGCAACCTGGTCTGCCCGGCCATGTTTGACCTTGGTGAATCGCAGCGGGTGGTGGTCATCAGCGTCACCGAGGGCGAAGACAAGCCGCTCAAATACCCCGGCATGTTTCACTCCTCTGACATCTGCCTGATCAATAAAACCGATCTGCTTCCCTATGTGGATTTCGATGTGGAAAAAGCCAAAGAATATGCCCTTCAGGTAAATCACCACCTGAAATTTTTTGAGATCTCCGCCAAAACAGGTGAAGGGATGGACACCTGGTATGAATGGCTGAATACGTGCAAGAAATAACCCGGACCATTTCATTTATTATTCCTGAACCATGAACATTCGCAGATTTGGTGTTTCGGTGGAAGAAAACATTCTCAGTGCCCTGGACACCTACGTTAGAAAACACAGCTTTCCGAACCGCTCGCGGGCCATTCGTCACCTGATCAAAAGCACCCTGGTGAATGAAAAAGTGGATCAGAACAAAATGGTGGCCGGTGCCATTGTGATTGTGTACGATCATCATCACAGGGAACTGAACAGCAAATTGATGCATGTGCAGCACGAATACCACGATGCCATTTTATCCACCCAGCACGTTCATCTGGAGCATGATCTCTGCCTGGAAACCATTGCCGTCAAAGGCAATTCCAGAATCCTGCAGGAGCTTGCAGACAGGATCATCAGCACCAAAGGGATCAAGCACGGTAAGCTGGTCATGACAGATATTGAATAAGGCAGGGGAAATAAAGCAGGGCACAAACCCGTAAAGCACAAAAGACAACAGACATGGAACCATACACTTTCTCACCCGTGGGAGTTATTCACAATCACATCAACGAACCGGACGACTACCGAAGAATCAAGGGAAAGCCCAGCACAATTGAAATTTTTGATGCCTATACGGATGCCCTGCTGGGAATAGAAGCCAACGATTACCTGGACATCATTTTCCATTTTCACCAATCAACCCCGGCTATGCAAACCGCCACCCACAGCAACCCCGGGGTGCTTCGCGGAGTTTTTGGCAGCCGGAGCAGGAGAAGACCCAACCTCATCGGAAGCACCACGGTAAAACTGCTGGAACGTAATGGAAACAGCCTGGTGGTAGAGGGGCTGGATGCGATCAGTGGCACCCCGGTATTGGACATCAAGAATTGCGACACCTCCATGTTTGCCTATGAACAGGATCAAAACCCGATCCACCAGGGGAAACTGAAAAGCAACCCGCGCATCGACATCCGCAATGAGATATATGCCCGTCGTACGGAATCCCTTATGATCAAAGCCGGGCAAATACACGGACATTATTGCCCGGGACTGGCCCTGGGCATTATGGCTGCCACCCACGCCATGAATCAACTGGAGGCCGAGAGTGACGGCATGGAAGATTTGCTGGCAATCACCGAAACCAACAACTGCTTTTCTGACGGGGTTCAGTTTGTTACAGGATGTACTTTCGGAAACAATGCATTAATATTCAAGGATATTGGAAAAACAGGCTTTACCCTTACCCGGCGCAATGGCAAAGGAGTACGCGTGGCCCTCCGCCCGCAATCCCGGCAGGTGATCAAAGAAGCCTTCCCGGATTTCGAAGAATTGTATAAAAAAGTGGTGGATCAACAGGATCACTCACCCGAAATGATCAACGCTTACAAAAAAAAGGCAGTAGATCGTTCCTTCGGTACCCTCAGCCTTGATTTCGACAAATTGTTCAAGGTGGAAGAAGTAAATATTGAGATCCCGGGCTATGCAAAAATCCACGAAAGTGTGATTTGCGACCGTTGCGGCGAAAGCATCATGAAGACCCGGGCAGTGAACACAACAGACGACAACTGGCGCTGTCTCCCTTGTGGGGAACTCCCCTTTGATACACTGGACGGCAACGGCATTCATTGCCATGAGGCATAGCCGCCCGCTCTCGGCCATTCACTCATGCCATATATCCGGGTAAAATTATCAGGGCGGCCAGGGGTCACCGGAAGGGCATCACACACGGCAGCGGGCAATCACATCAGGCTATAACTTTGCTACGAAATCTTTCATGTGGTCAAAAGCGGCATACATATTTTCTTCTGCTTCAGGGGTCAGTTCTTCCTTAAAGTCATAAGCATACCCCTTAATGTGTAACACATATGCCTCGGGAGACTTATTGTAAATCTTCCGGCAAAGATCCACCACGTAAGACACCGAAACTGCATGCATGGTAAACTCAATGGTGGCATCATCCGGTACGACCGTCTCCAGTTTATAATCCTCCAACTCTTCCACTACACTGGCATCCACAAAGATCACCACATCATAATCAGCAATCACCGCCGCATCCTCGATGTTCAGCTGGTAGTTGCAATCAGTACTGATGTGCGACAACTTTCTCTCCCTGAGCCACTGGTCAAATAACTCAATGAAACGGGCACCCAGTCCGTCGTCCTGCCGGCCGGGGTTTCCGTATCCGTAAATCAATATTTTTTGCATTTGGTTTTAGCTATTTCTGTTTTCAAAACCTTTCAATATGCCCTTATTTGGTAGTAATTGGTCCAACCACACTCCCTGACCGCATAAGTTTTACGCCCGGCATATTTCGATAACTTCCAGGCAAAGGCACAATTCATTGCCCGCCTCCGGCGAATAGTCTGTAAATATAAAATAGTTTGTAACCAGGCCACGGGGTACCAGGCTAAAACAAAAAGTCCGTCAGGTAATGACGGACTTTTTATCTGATCCGGATCAATATTTACGATTTGTAATGATCCAGTTCTTCGTCATCAGGTCCGTAAAGCTTGATGTCCAGAGGCATTTTACCCAGGGCATGGGTGGCGCAACTCAGGCAGGGATCATAAGCCCTGATGGCTACCTCAACCGCATTCTTCATGGGTTCGGTAATCACAGCCTTACCTGTCATCATATTTTTGGACACAATATTCACGGAACGGTTCATCGGCTCGTTGTTGTTGGTAGTGGAGACGATAAGGTTTGCCATGGTGATCTGGTCATCCTCATTGATCTTATAATGATGGAAGAGTGTGCCGCGGGGGGCTTCAAGCAGGCCAACACCTTCGTGCTGTTTGTCTCCTTTAACCACCAGGTCATCTTTCTGCAAGTCAGGATCTTCCAGTAATTCCTTCATCACCTCCGCCGAATGCAGCAACTCGATCAGCCTTGCCCAGTGAGTATGCAGGCAATAATTGTTCGGCTTGCCATTGGTATGTGCCCTGAATGCTTCAAACTCCTTCTGCGCTTTTGGCGTGGGGATAAAGTCACAGGTATTCAGGCGGGCCAGAGGACCCACACGATACCAGCCGTTATCCTTGCCAAGATGCTTCATATAGGGGAACTTCATGTAGCTCCAGTTGCGCACCTCTTCTTCAATGTATTTGTAATACTCCTGATAATCCACATCATCAAGCACCCTGTTGCCTTCGGAATCCACTGCCCGTATCACACCGTGATAGAAATCCAGTGCACCGTCTTCCCTGACAAGGCTCAGGTGATTGGATGGGAAATGGGCAAAGTTGTCCACAAACTCACGGTTCTGCATGTAATAATCCTTAAACAGATCCACGGCAGCACCTGCCCATTCGATCATCTTATCCACATTCATCGGGTCTTCGCCCTTGAGTAAGGTATCGCGTTCTCCAACGCTCAGGTTCTTGTTGATGCCCCCGGGAATCGCTCCCGTACCATGGATCTTCTTACCGGCAGTAAAATTGATCACTTCCTGACCAAACTTACGCATCAGTACCCCCTGGGTAGCAAGTTCCGGAAACTTCTGGGCAACTCCGACCACGTTACGAATTGCCGGATCGGCATCATAACCAAGGAGAAAATCAGGTGAGGAAAGGTGAAAGAAGTGAAGGGCATGTGACTGGAACATCTGTCCGTAATGCATCAGCCTTCTCATCTTCTCCCCGGTAGCAGTCAGCCCTTTACCGGTACCTGCACCCACAATCACGTCAAGGGCTTTTGCCGCAGCCAGGTGGTGACTCACCGGGCAAATACCGCAAAGGCGCTGAACCAACACAGGCGCTTCCCAATAAGGCCTGCCCTGCACAAAACGTTCAAAACCACGAAATTCCACAATGTGCAGTCGTGTTTGCTGCACGTTCATTTTACTATCGAGATGAATGGTCACTTTTCCGTGACCTTCAACCCGCGTTACAGGTTCTATTGTTATTTTTTGTGCCATTATTCCACTTTTTGTTTAATCAAACTTAACTAATTCATAGGGGATCTTCAGCTCATCGCCGGTAACAAGTGCCACAACGGCCTCCCAGATCAGGTCAGCACGAGGAGGGCATCCGGGAAGGTAATAATCCACCTTCACAATCTCGTGCAGGGGATACACTTTATCCAGAATGATCGGCAATTCCTCGTCATTGGGCATGATCTTTTCCTTGTTCTCCCCAACGGTAACCCCGTCACAATAGGCCTCATCCAGACACTCCTTCACGGGAATCCCGTTCCGCATTGCCGGCAACCCACCCATAATGGCGCATTCACCCAGTGAGATCAGTATATCACATTTATCCCTGAATTCCTTGAGCACTTCCACATTCTCGGTATTGCAGCATCCACCTTCTATGATACCGACATTGCACCTTTGTGTAAACTCCTTAATGTCATTGATGGGTGATTTGTTAAAATCAACAAGCTCGATCAGTTTTAAAATCCTGTCATCGATATCCAGAAGCGACATATGGCATCCGAAACATCCTGCCAAAGAAGCTGTTGCTATGATAGGTTTACTCATTTTATTTTCCTCCTTTTTTATTTTTGAGAACTTTCAACATCCGAGCCAATGGGTAACTTGTCATACTTCCGGGTTCCGATTGGCTGCGCGAAACCAACTTCCTTGCGGAGAATGGCTCCGACAGGACAAATATCCATTGCTTTCTGCGCGAGCTCTTCGCTCATGTTTTTGGCGAGTTCCTTATCCATGGAAATCTCGAGGTCTTTGCCCCGGTTTTTGAAAGCAAAGTAGCTCCTGCCCTGCTCATCCTTGATCATGCGAATACAGCGCTTGCAAAAGATGCAGCGGTTCTTTTCAAGGAAGATCTTCGGAGAGGCCGCATCCAGTTCCCTGCGTTCAAAAGCATATGGAAAACGGGGAACCATCATCTGGTAGCGGTACCCGAGTCCCTGCAGGTCACAGTTGCCACTCTTTTCACAGGCGGGGCAAAAATGATTTCCTTCCACGAAAAGCATCTCCACGATGGCTTTCCTGATATCCTGGATTTCCGCAGTTTCACTTTCCACTTCCATGCCATCCTCAAGGGGGGTGGTGCAGGCAGTCATAAAGCGGCCATTCACCTTCACAGAACAGATCCGGCAGGATCCGGAAGGAATGACATCTTTCCAGTGGCAAAGAACCGGAATATAAACGCCGTTTTCGGCAGCCGCGTCAACAAGGAACTGTCCTTTGGTACCCTCAAATTCTTTGCCATCAATTGTGAATTTTACTTTTTCACTCATTGTATATTGGTTTTTTCTGGTCACTAGATTGATTGATTAATGAACCTTGGCCGGACGTCCGACAGCTTCAGCTGCTTCGGCGATGGCTTTCTGCATGTCGAAATCACTGCTAAACGGTTCGTCCTTCACTTTGGATTCATATACTTCGGGGAAGTTGGAGATAGTGCCCGAAACGGGGTTACCGGCGGTTTGTCCGAGGCCGCAACGACTCGTCTTCCGCATAATCTCCGCCCATTCCTTCATATTATCGATGTCTGATTTGATGGCCTGTCCTTCAATGACACGCTTCACCTGCCTGGTGAGGATCATATTGAATGAACGGCAGGTCACACAGGAACCGCAGGATTCATCCTCAAAGAACTTCATAAAGTTTAGCACCACATCTTTAAGCAGGTCGCGGTGTTTGCCGATCACAACCATGGAACCGCCGGTGGCAAGGTCTTCCAGGGCGATCTTCCGGTTAAACTGCGAGGGAGGCATACAGACACCGGCCGGACCGGCAACCTGAATGGCCTGTACATCCTCAGCTTTGGCCCCAACCATCAGCAGCATTTCATCGAGGCTCATTCCCCATTCAATTTCATATACTCCCGGACGATCACAATCGCCGGCAATACTCAGTAACTTGGTTCCGGACGACTCTTCGGTACCCATCTTTGTGTACCACTCAGCCCCATTCTCCACAATTTTCAATGCAGAACAAAACGTTTCCACGTTGTTGATCACCGTGGGTTTCTGTTTATATCCCCGCTGGGTCGGGAAAGGCGGACGGTTACGAGGCTCTCCCCGTTTACCTTCAGACGACTCGATCAGCGCAGATTCTTCTCCGCATACATAAGCGCCTGCTCCATACTGGATCCGGATGTCAAAGTCAAAACCCCTGCCCAGAATATTCCTGCCCAGCAGGTTTTTCTTCCGGAGGTCATCCAGCACACTCTCCAGGAATTTTTCCAGGTATTTGTACTCATACCTGACATATAAGATGCCTTCCGTGGACCCAAGCGCCCATCCGGCAATGGTCATTCCTTCAAACAGCATATCTGCCCTTTCGGTCAACAGCACCCTGTCTTTAAATGTCCCTGGCTCACCCTCATCGGCATTACACATTACATAGGGGGCCTCTTTTTCCATGGAGCAGAAAAGCCACTTCAGGCCGGTAGGGAAACCTGCCCCGCCGCGTCCGCGCAAATTGGCATCTTTCACCTCACTGATCACTTGCTTAGGCTCCATCTCCAGGGCTTTCGCCAGGCTTTTGCCCTTCTCATAATCACCAAAACAAACAGGGCCTTTCTGGCGAATATTGTTTCTGACCATAGATTTCACCAGGGGATGGGCATTATTGCCATCACCATAACGCGAGAACATCTCCTTTACCGGCTTACCCTGGCGCATGGCAGCAACGATCTCTTTCACCTTCTCACGATCAAGTTCTGTAAACACAACGGAATTGATCAATGCGGCCGGTTCCTGATCACTCATCCCGATACAGGCGGTATGATGCAGACTGATCAGTCCGTCGGACGTGCGCTGCCCTACCTTGATCCCGGTCTGCTTCTCAAACTCATCAACCACATCATGCAATCCCATCATTTCTGCCACAAATCCCTCGTTGAGGTATACCGCATATTTACCAACCGGCTCGCTGGTGAAAAAATGATAGAAAGACTTGGTTTGCTGCACTTCCACTTCCGAGATATCAAGCTCAGAGGCGATCAGGCTCACGGCTTCATCTGAGACACATCCGAAACGGGTTTGTACCGTTATCAGAATGTCCATCAGACGCTCCGCAGTTTTGCCATTTTCTTCAACAATTCTGATGATTTTCTCTTTCATACAATAGTATATTTGCTGAAACTGAATTAGATAAAAAATCTTGAATTTTTAAGACGAAACAAATATATATGTTTTAAACACAATCTGGAATTTTTTTCAAAATTTATTCTGAGTATAAACAACCACCAATAAAAGGAAAGCCGCCATCTGGGAGATTACTTTGAAAAGGCGAAAATGCAGTGGCACACCAACAGAATCATTTATTTCAATCAGTCTGAAAAAAAAACCATTAATTCCCCATATTGTGCAAAACAATATATAGTTTTGAGGCAAAATGATAAAAATTACTAATTTTACATTTTGCTCTTTTAAAGCGATTATGGTCATTGAACCTGTGGAAAGACAAAATCGTATTACTAACCATTAAACAGTGAGTCATGGAAACCACCAAGAAAAAGATTTTAATTGTTGACGACGACATTGATGTGATCACCGCAATGAAAGCGATATTAAACAAAGCAGGCTACGAAGTGACAACCGCCATGAATAAGAAAGAAGGGTTGGAGAAACTACGTGCCGAGAAACCCGATTTGGCAATTCTTGACGTAATGATGACCACTCATTTCGAAGGCTTCGAACTTGCACAGGAAATACTGCAGAGCCCCGAATTCAAAGATATGCCCACTTTAATCCAGTCTTCCATTGACATCCTGGTGACCTCCAAGTCAACCGTACAGGAAATGGCCAGAGAATACCGGAAAGATCCCAACTTCAAGGATCTCCAGGTATTGTTGGTGAAAAACATCACTGACGGCACCGCCGGAATCGATTACATGGACGAAAAAGGCAACAGCCATTGGTTCAATGTAAACGGGTTTATCAAGAAACCTGTTGACGCTAAAAAGATCCTGGAAGAAGTTGAAAAACACATAAAATAACCCCCTGAAAAGGCGCCAATATAAGGACAGGACAACCGTTCTTATATTGGCGCCTTTTTGTTTTTCGGGCTGAACGCCACATGCAAGGCAGTTCAATGACTACTCCGGCTTGTTGAAGGAAGAATTGAAGGAAAAAGGAAGCATGAAGATCAAATTCAGAATGCCCTTGAAGTTAAGGTTACTCCTTCCGCTGACATTGATCATTGTCACGGTCATCGCCCTCGTGACCCTTTGGTTTGTAAGAAGTTCCATTTCCACATTCAATCAGCAGCTGGAAACCACCCTGCAGCTTGAGGTAAAAACCATCACCAAGATGTTTGAGCGCGAACGGGTGCTCAAACTGGAGAATGTAGAATCAAACCTCCGCGTGGCCAACAACCATTTCTATGCCTCCCCCCTGCAAATCCCGGAAGAAACCGTATCTGCGGAAATAGAAAACCAGGATACCGGTGAAAAACACATCGCCACGCTGAATCAATGGCAACATAATGGCTATTTACTTCATGAGAGCAATGCATTCGTAGACAGGCTGGCAGACCTGATCGGCGGCACAGTGACCGTTTTTCAGCAAGTTGACAGCGGTTTCGTCCGTATTTCCACCAATGTGCGCCGCCCGGACGGTGAGCGTGCCACATACACCTACATCCCCAATGATTCGCCGGTAGCTGAATCCATGATGAAGGGAGAGACCTATTTCGGGCGTGCAGTCGTGGTGGATGAATGGTATATAACTGCTTACGATCCCATCATAATAAATGATGAAGTAGTTGGCATGCTGTATGTCGGAGACCGGGAAAAAGACATGGAGGAACTCAACCGGATACTGCAGGAACTGCGTATCGGGGAAAGCGGATACCCTTTTGTAGTCGATAAAAGCGGACAAATCCTGATCCATCCTTCCATGGAAGGAGAAGACTGGTCAGACACCGAGGTCTTCGATCAAATGCATAGTCATACAGAAGGCACTTTTCATTACCAGCAAGACGGAGAAAAACACACCCTTGCATTCAATTATTTTGAACCCTTCGAACTCTATATTGCCGCCTCCATCTTTGAAGAGGCAGAAAACAGGGACATTGTGCGCGGAGCCATCCGCGGTGCAATCATGGTCGCCCTGCTGGCCATCATTTTCCTGCTTGCCTTTATTTACCGGTTTACTACGGACAGGATCTATCGCTATTTCACGGCCCTGAAAGAATCAGAAGAGAAACTGGCCTCTGCCCAGTCAGCCCTGAAACAGTCGCAAAAACTTGCCAGCATGGGTCAGATCGCTGCCGGCATTGCCCATGAACTGAACAACCCCCTGGGAGTGATCACCATGTACAGCAATATTGTGCTGGATGAACTGGACAAAGACGATCCCAAACGGGAAGATATGGAATTGATCGTCCAGCAGGTAGACCGTTGCAAAAACATCGTGGGCGGACTGCTGAACTTTGCCAGGAAAAACCGGGTAAAAGCCGATGAAGTAGATATCATCGACTTCCTTGAAAAGAGCCTGAGATCAGTGGTGGTTCCTGAAAGTGTTAAAGTCAGCATTGAAGAAGACCTGACTGATCACCGGACAATGGTCGACACCGAACAGATGGTGCAGGTCTTTACCAACCTGGCCAAAAATGCCATTGATGCAATGCCCGAAGGGGGCACCCTCACCATCAGCGTGAAAGGAGATGAGGAAAACGTGTACATTGAATTCAGCGACCAGGGCACAGGCATCCCCGAAGAGCACATGGACAAACTCTTTACCCCATTCTTTACCACCAAGAAAGCCGGCAAAGGGACCGGACTGGGGCTCTCCCTGGTTTATGGCATCATCAAAATGCACCATGGCAAAATTGAAGCCCGGTCAAATACCGACCCTGAAAAAGGGCCCACGGGCACCACATTCAAAATCAAATTGCCGCGTGAACCAAAATAAACCTTAACGGCTTAACTCAAAAAATACCGCAAGATGAGCAAACTGAAATTAATGATTGTAGATGACGAAGAAGGGATCCGGTCAGGCGCCCGAAGGGTGCTGAGCAACTTCTCTGTTGGTTATCCCTTTATGGATGAAGATTTTACGTTTGAAATCTATGAAGCCGAAACCGGTGAAAAGGCCATAGAGATGATCGACTCCATGCATATCGACATCATCTTGCTGGACAATAAACTGCCGGGCATCGATGGCATTGAGGTGCTGGAATATATTAAGAAAAAGGAGTACGACATTGCCGTGATGATGATTACCGCTTATGCTTCTTTCGACCTGGCCATCAAAGCCACCAATTACGGGGCCTACAATTTCGTCCCCAAGCCTTTCAAACCACAGGAGCTGAAGACCTCCGTGGAAAATATTACCAAAAACCTTTACCTGAAACGGATGACCCGCACCATGAAAGATGCGGGTGAAAAGCAAAGGTTCCAGTTCCTCTCCGTACTGTCGCACGAGCTGAAATCACCCATCAACGCCATCGAGGGCTACCTGAAGCTGATGCAGGACAAGCAAGCGGGTGAAGAAATTGACAATTACCGGGAAATGATTGACCGGTCGCTGGAACGAATCAAAGGGATGCGTTCGCTGATCTCCGACCTGCTCGACCTTACCCGGATGGAATCCGGCGAGAAAACCCGAAACCTGCGCAAGATGGACATCGTGGAGATCGCCAAATCGGTCATTGACTCTTTTGAGCCCATGGCCACCCAGAAAAACATCCGCATTGAGCTCGACAGCGATGACAACATCTATATGAATGCCGACAAAAATGAAATTGAGATCATCCTGAACAATTTGGTTTCCAATGCCGTGAAATACAATAAAGAAGACGGGAAAGTCTTCATCACCATGAAACAGACCGGGGACCAGGTAGTGGTGGAAGTGGAAGACACCGGCATCGGCATGAAGGAGGAAGACCAGCAATTGCTCTTCCAGGATTTCGTAAGAATCAAAAACACCCAAACCAAATTCATTCCTGGCAGCGGCCTGGGATTGTCCATTGCAAAGAAAATGGTAGATCTTTACAAGGGTGACATCCAGGTGGAAAGCGAACCCGATAAGGGCACTAAATTTACCGTGACTTTCCCGATCAGGGATCAATAGCAATTCCGTAAAACCCTACAGTTCTCTTACTGGTAATAATCCGAATAAGGCGTACACCCTGAAAAGTATTCAGAAGGAGTAAGCCCCGATAATGTTTTGAACTCCCTGATCATGTGAGACTGGTCATAATACCCGCAATGATGGGCAAGTGCTGTAAGGCTGATCCCGGGGCAAAGGTTTTTCTGATCCAGGGTGTGCTGGAAACGAATGGTCCGGATAAATTTTTTCGGACTTACTCCCAGGTTATGTAAGAATGTACGCTCATATTGTTTCCGGCTCAGGCACGCTTCTGATGCCAAACGATCAACCCCCAGGTTACCCCTGGTATTGGAGATAAGTAAAACAGAATGACTGATCCGCTGAAGGTCATATTGTCTTTTCAGTTTCCCCAAACGCTTTAACAGGAAAACTTCAATCAATCCCACTCTTTCCCTGAAATTCCCGGCATCCCATAAACGTGCCTCAAGTTCAGAAGTTTCATTCTTCAGAATAAAACGCAAAGGAAGATGACGATCGGTCAATTCATCACAGGGAAGATCAAAAAATACGTTGATTCCTTCCGGTCTGAACACCACGGAGAAGAGGGAAAAACCCTGTGATATCTCCAGGTCGAAAGGGGTCGTTTGCTGACCACTCAGCAGCACATTGTCTTCAAGACCCTTACCCGGATCAGAAGAACGTGGAGGGTTACCGAAATAAAAGACCAGCTCTGTAAGTCCGGTTGGAACGATCCGCTGCGAATGGGGCTCATTCGGTGTAAAAGAATGATCCATTGCCCAGTAGGTTTTCACATACGGGGCAAGGATCAAGTTTGGGCCGGTTGAGTTAAACTGCATCACAGATCACCGTATAAACCGATTTTGTTTCCTTCGGTATCTGCAACTATGGCAAAATACCCCCTGTCATCCGCCGAAATTTTGGTTTTAGCCTGTAACACACTCCCTCCGTTAAATTCCACCAGGCGAATTGCCTCATCAACAGGATCTCCCGTATCGAGGCTGACCAATACACCATCGCGCGAGGGCTTAAAGTCAGGGGCATAGGAAATGGCACCTTCCCCTGAAGGGAAAAAGGCCATTTTCTCGTCAGGGCATTCCGCAACTTCAAGTTTTTGTTTCAGGATAGCCTGATAGAAATTGACTGCCCGTTCAAAATTCTCAACCGGGATCTCCACGAAAGCAATAATTTTTTTCATTGTTGCATTGTTTAAAGTGAAACATTCAATTGACGATGCAAAACTATCCCGCCGGAAAACAATTAAATTGTAAAATTACGACATTCACACCAAAATATTCATTTAATGGAAAAATGCCATCTATACCTGTACCAGTGAAACAAAAGGGGGGAAAAGGTTGTTAGTTTGCTAAACAAACCATCCTGCCGTCATCATGTTCAAAAAAATCCATACCACCTCATACCCTCCGAAAGACAAGCCATTAATGGCCTGGGACGGCAATTGCGGCTTCTGCCATTACTGGGTAATAAAATGGAAGATCCTTACCGGCGACCGGGTCAACTACCAACCCTTCCAGGAAGTATACAAAAACTTTCCCGATATTGACCTGAAGTATTTCCGGCAGGCCATCCGCTTTATCGATACCGACGGCCAGGTTTACTCCGGACCAGGAGCCGTATTCCAGGCCCTGCACCGTTACGGCGACAAATGGAAATGGGTCATGCCCCTGTACAGGCGTATTCAGCCCTTCCGTTACCTGGCCGATCATTTCTACGCCTTTGTATCACGCAACCGCGTCAGGATGTATAAAATTGTCATCCGTCTGATGGGCAAAAATCCGGCCCGCCCCAGGCACTACTGGATATATTACCTGGGTGTTCTCCTGTTACTGGTCATCGGTGCAGTGATCATAACCTGATATTCATCGTCATAGCTTAGCCTCCCGGGCTAATTGAAGCGTCCCGGCGCCTGGAATCCAGCCTGATATTCTGCATTATATCCCGCTCCCCTGCATCTTACGATTACTTCAAAAAATATGTATCTTTACCCGGTATGTAAAGCGAAATTTATTTTACCGGACAACCTATGCCTTCCGACATCGGCAACAATTCAGATGCCACACTCAAGGTTAACCAAATGAACTGGCCATTCATACTCAGACGGATTCTTTTCTTTGGCCTCCTGGTCCTCATGATCGGCTTCCTGCTGCTTTTCATCTACTTTCAACCTACAGAACTGATCACAAAGCTGGGCGTACGCAACAGTTTCTTGCTGGCTTTTTGCCTGTCCATGTTGGGGGCATTTACTTCCCTGACAAACCTTACCGCCTATCCGATGATCTTTGCCCTGGTCATGGGACAGATGAATTTCCTGCTCGTAGGATTCATTGCAGGACTTGGCCTGGCTTCAGGGGATCTGCTTTTCTTTGCCTTCGGATTTTCTGCCAGGGATCTTACCGATCAGAAAGGCAAAAGCAAACTCAGAAAGATCTTTGAGAAAATTCAGAAGATGCCGCCACTGCTTATACAAGCACTTATCTTCTTTTATGTAGCGGGCACTCCATTCCCCAACAACCTGCTCAGCGGATCCCTGGCCTTCATCGGTTACCCATTCAGGAAGATACTTCTCCCACTGGCTTTGGGCGACATTGCATTTTGTATCCTGGTAGCCTGGTTGTCCCTCCAGGGAATCACATTATTTTAGCTCACACCCACATAAACAGAATCAACCATGAATCCTTTTACTGACCACCCTGACTGCAAAGAACTTGTCAGGCAGGTAAAAGCCAGGGGCCTTGACAAAAAAACATATTCAGATGTGACCGATTCCACTGGCAATCAGTATGTGGATCTGGTCCAGGAAGGAGGTGGTGTACTGGGCATTGCCCTGGTAGGTTATACGTGGATCCTCGAAAAAGCCGGCATCCGCTTCTTCAGTCTGGCAGGCACATCTGCCGGAGCCATCAACACCATGATGATCGCATGCACAGCCAGGATCGGGGAAGCGGTTTCCGAAAAGATATTAAAAATCCTGTCTGAGATGGATTTAATGAGTTTTGTAGACGGTGACAAGCACCTTAAAAGTTTATTGCAGGCTTACATGGACGACAAAAAATGGATGAAATTCCGGGTTTTCCGCAATAGCTCACGAATCTGGAGAGCCTTACGGTCGAACCTGGGACTGAACCCCGGCCTCACTTTCACGCAATGGGTTGAACAGCTTCTGGCAATAGAAGAGATCTATTCCCTGAGTGATCTCGAATCACACAGGGCTGAGATCCCCAGGCTTTATCATCGTGAAACCCATGAAGAAATCAGCCGTCAGGCAGAACTAAAAATCATTGTGTCTGACATTACCACCAAAAGCAAGATCACTTTTCCCGAAATGGCTTCACTTTACTGGGCCGATCCGGGCAGTATAAACCCAGCCTGCTTTGTGCGGGCCTCCATGTCCATCCCCTACTTCTTCGAGCCCTTTGTGGTGGAGTCGATTCCCGGCGCCGGCAAACAGGAAGACCCGTCCCTGCCAAAAGACCCTTCCCTTCATAAAAAAAAGGCAAAATGGCGAAAATATACCGGTTACAGGGGCGTCATCCCTTCAAAAGTGCATTTTGTGGATGGTGGCATATTGTCCAACTTCCCCATCAACGCTTTTCACCGCTCTATCCATCCAGCCAAGCCCACCTTCGGGGCAAGGCTGAGCACATGGCGAGCCCAGGCACCTGTAATAAAAGGAATCGGCGACATGACCGGAGCCATAATATCAACCATGCGCCAATTGCATGATTACGACTTTCTTCTCCGTAACAGGGATTACAAACAATTAATATGCAATATCGATTGCGATGCTGAAAAAGACGAAAACGGCAATACAAAATTCAGATGGCTTGATTTTAATATGAGGCCCGAATTAAAAGTGGAATTGTTTCTCCTCGGGGCTAAACGAGGTCTCGAATTCCTTGATAAATTCAACTGGTATGAATATCGCTCCATGCGGGAAGACAGGCCCCTCCAGTAATTTTTAGCTGCCTTTTCCTTAAATTTGCAGTAAAACCTAAAATCCTCAACCCATGCTAGAGAAAGGATTCCTTAGCGAAAGATCCAGGCCCGGGCCGAAACGCAACCGCATCACCATCATCGTGAGCAATACCATGCTTTACCTTGGCGTAATCATTCTGATCGCTTCGATGATATACATGATCGTGAACATCAACAGGGCGGAGGCCATTCTTAGCATCTGGATCATTTTCATGATGTCAGGATTGTTCCTGGTGGTTGTCAGCCACCTGGTGAAATGGATCTTCAAATAACCCGCATTCAGGCAGATGTCGCTGTCCTGAAGCACCGCGGGTCTTTCCCATATATTCCCCGGCCGGCGGCATAGGACCTGGACCGGCATCCCCAGCATTCATCCCTGAGCTTGCACCTGCGGCAATCTTCCGGCAGGTTCGACTCCTCTTTAAAATATTTAAAACAGAGATAATCCCGGTTCATATCCAATATTTCGGAAAAACCTGCCTCATTGAGACTCAGCCCTGTTCTCTCCTCCCGGATGGTGGCGCAGGGAGTTACGTACGCGTTGTTAAGTACGGCTACCGTTGCTGAACAATAGGCTTTATTGACGCAATTCATAGGCAACGTTCCTTCTCCGGTCATCCTCCTGTAGGCACGGTATACCTTTGCCACTTCTTGCGGATCAGGAATAAAACGCTGCAATTCGTTTGTGTGTGAGCCCGGTCTCAGGTAAGTATGATATACATTGATGGATGTATGGATCTGAAAACTGTCATAAAAAAACTGCATGGTTTCAATCATGTCTTCCGCAGTTTGCAGCCCAGTGAATGTGACCGAGTTAAGCAGTTGCTCCGGGGGATAACCAAGATCCAGCAAATGCCTGATGCCGTCCAGGATCACTTGTATGTCATCTGCACTGCGGGTGGGATGCATTCTTTGATAAGTTTCCGGATCAATGGTGGACAGATGCACAGAAATCAGTCCGTGACGGCACAGGTCTGCCGTGCGCCCGGTGAGTTGTTTGTCAGCGAAAGGAAGTCCGCCCGTCCACATATTATTCCGGAAGCCCAGCTCTTTGGCATACTCCATAAAACGAAAAATATCAGGTCTGAGCAGGGGCTCCCCGCCCAGCCACTCTATCGCAGATATACCTTCATTGGCCGCATCCCGTATAACTTTGAAAACCAAGTCGCTGGTAAGCTGGTTCTTGGTCTCTCCAACGGCATTCATATAACAATAAACGCATCCCTGGTAACATTTGTCACCTACTTCCAGTTGAAGGGAATAAAATCCGTCTTCCCGGTAAGCCTTGTTCACTAAATTCAGATCAATCATAGGAATCACCACATTTAAAACCAGAAATCCCGGGCCCGGCTTCCGGACACAGGCATCCCAACCGGGAATATCCATAGCCGGCACATCAAATATTATGCCCGTCTTTGATCGATGCAATGGCTACAGACCTATTACCCCATTGAACCGGCAAACATAACAATAATTTTTAATTGAGAATTTTCCCTATATTTATCATCATTAAAAACATTTATCATCACTAAAATCAATTAATACAGAGCGGTTGCAAAATGAGGAAGCACTACAAAAACATCTTTACCATACCCAACTACCTGACTTTCTTCCGGTTTCTTTCAGCGCCCTTCATCATCTGGTTTATCATCTCGGGGAAACAAAATCTGTTCGTTCTTTTTATAATTCTGAACCTGCTTACAGATGCCCTTGACGGATACTTTGCCAGGAAACTCAATCAGCATACCGTTCTTGGAGCGCGAATGGATTCCACAGCCGACAAAATTACCTATATACTGGCATTCATTGGTTTATTCGTCTTTAAATTTGAAGAGTTACAACCCTACCTGGGAAGCCTGCTCACTTTTGTCTCATTGGGTGCGATTTGCCTGGCTCATTCTTTTATTAAATTCGGCAAAATCTCCTCCCTTCATACATATGCCACAAAAATAGGGGGTTATATACAGGGCATTTTCTTTTTTGTGCTGTTTGCCCATGGTTTTGTACCGGAACTGTATTACTTCATGATCACCTGGGCCATTCTTTCCGTGATTGAAATGCTCATCATCCAGCTCATCATTTCTGACATGCAACCCAATCAAAAAGGGCTATATTGGGTATTAAAGGAGCGCCGGTAAAATCTCCATTTCACCCCGGTCCGGTCCCGGGCCGGGGTGTTCCCTCAATTTTTTTTAATTTCTTCTTCAGGCATGAATAATATTGTAGATTTGTGTTACTTTTTTATAATTTAGTAACATTAATCAGGTTCATGCACATTGCAGACGGCATCATTCACCCCGGCATCTCGGCAGCAGCTGCAGCCACATCCGTTGGTCTGGTATATCTGTCAGGCAGAAAGGCACCGCTGGAAGAGATCCCCAAAATGGGGCTGACTGGTGCTGCTTTGTTTGTGGCCTCCCTGATACATCTCCCTTTTGCCGGCACCTCCGTTCACCCGGGGCTTTACGGCATTGCCGGAATCTTACTGGGGAAGCGGGCCTTCCCTGTCATTTTTTCGGTATTGTTGTTTCAGTCATTGGTATTTCAGCATGGCGGGTTGCTGGCGATCGGAATAAACTCCCTTAATTTAGGTGCCGGGGCATTTTTGGCCTGGATGATCTGGAAGCAGCAAAAACTGCCTGAGTATTTTCGCGCCACCATGGCCGGGGTCGCCGGCATCATCATACCCACGCTATTAATGATCGCAGAGTTTCGATTCTCCGGATATGGAAAGGGAATCCTTTACCTTTTTTCCGTATACATTATTGTAGCCTTGGCAGAAGGCGTAATTACGCTGTTTATTGTGAAATTTTTCCGCAAAACAAAATCCGATATTCTGGCATGATTTCATGTAACCCATCAACAAACCCAATGACACAACCCCTCAAAACCTTAAGATTATGGCAAAATCGTTAGTTCTTCTTGTAATTGTTTCTGTCACTTTCAGCAATGCAGCAATGGCCCATGGTGTCCTGATTGACGTGGAAAAACATCCTCCGGCAGTTAAAGTACACGCTTACTTCTCCGCAACCTCTCCGATTGTTGACGCCCGGGTGCAGGTATATGCCCCCGAAAGTGAAACGCCCTACCAGAGCGGTCGTACCGACCGGGCTGGTCATTTTGCCTTCCTCCCCCATGAGCCTGGTCAATGGATTGTGGAAGTGGATGACGAAAGGGGCCACCGTGGCAATACCGTAATCAACATCACCCGCGACTTCTTTGAAGATGAGCCCCTTGAAGAACAGGTCGAAGCTGTACCCGTTGCCCCCGAAACTCCCCCTCAGACAGCCAATGAGATCCCGATGTTGTACAGGGTTATTTTTGGCCTGGCCCTGATCTTTGGCCTGACAGGCATTTTTTATGGAATGAAGGCCAGACAACCACAAAAAAGAAAGTAAAACAAAGCATTGAAGCGTCATTTCATTGACAAATACAGCGATCTCAGCTCTCCGGTTCACCGTCTGGACCCGCGGGTTAAGATACTACTGGCTTTTTCCGGCATACTGATTATTGTATCCGAACCACCGGCCAGTTTGCTGCCTTTTGCCTTTTACGCAGGGCTGCTGGCCGCTCTTCTTTTGCTAAGCAAGCTGCCTTTGGGTTTTATACTGACCCGATATCTGATGCTTTCCCCGTTTATCTTTCTGGCAGCGCTATTTTACCCGGTATCCCTTTACCTGTCGGGAGAAACACAGGCGATCTTTCTGCAGTCCGGGGCTTTAAAAGTGGCCGGCTCCATCTTTCTTAAGGCCAGCTTCTCCCTGGTTTTACTTTTATGGCTCATCTCCACAGAGAAATTTCACACACTCCTGCTGGGCTTCCGGAAACTGAGGATGCCCAGGCTGGTGGGTGTCATATCGGCCCTGATGTACCGTTACATTTTTGTGCTTTGGGATGAAACATTAAAAACCACCCGTGCCCGGCAAAGCCGGACACCCGGAAAACTCAGGAACAAAAAACTGAATGTCTATTCAAACCAGCTGGCCATGATTTTTCTTCGTAGCTGGGAACGTTCAAAGGTTATTCATCACTCTATGCTTTCAAGGGGTTTCAGTGGCGAATTCCCCGGGATGAAAACCCTGAAGCTGCAAAAAAGTGACATATTGTTTCTTTCAGTTTTTCTTTTGTTATTTCTATTGATACGATTATTTACAGGCTTCATATTCACCCAATAACGCATATACAATCCGGGAACATTTGCCTCCTTTCTGGGGAACCCGCCAACACATAACATATTTCCAATAACACACCAATTATGGCTGCATCCGTTCAGGTAAAAAATCTGGGGTTTTCTTACGAAAAAGATAAAGAGGTACTCAACACAATCAACCTCAACATTCAACCCGGTGAAAAGTTCGGGCTGATCGGGCCAATGGGAGCAGGCAAATCGACCCTTTTGCTTCATCTGAATGGCATACTCAGCGGGAGTGGCAGGATCTTTATCGGAGATACCGAAGTAAGAAAAGATACCCTCGCAACAATCAGGCGCCGGGTGGGTTTGGTGTTCCAAAACCCGGATGATCAGCTGTTCAACCCCACAGTAGAGGAAGAAGTGGCCTTCGGGCCGCTGAATTTTGGCTTCACCCATGATGAAGTGGCCTACAGGGTAAAGGAGACCCTCAAGGCCATGCGGCTGACCGGGCTGGAAAAGTCCATGTCGCATCACTTATCCATGGGCGAACGAAAACGGGTTGCCCTGGCCACCGTACTGGCATCTGACCCGGAAGTGATTGCATTTGATGAACCCTTCGCAAGCCTGGACCCTCCGATGATGAGTCAATTTGTGGAACTTTTAAAAGGTCTGCCGGCCACCCTCATCATTGTATCCCAGTCAATTCTTCCACTGATCTCCTGTTGCGACCGGGTGGGCATTCTCAATAATGGCACCATTGTGGCCAGCGGGCCGGTAAGGGAGATCCTTACCAACGAGGAACTGATGCGAAATAACGGCCTTGACCTGGGGTTTTACAGCAGCATGTGCAGGGATTTCTTTGGCAGCTGAAGGCAAACCAGGCTTATCAGGAGGCTGAAAGATTATAAGACGCTACATAGTTATCAAGCCATTACAGGCTGGCTGGTTTTTCTTTACCTTTGAACAAACAATTCCACACAACAAAACCTTACCAAAACAACCATGAAAAACAAATTGGTCCAACTCTCCGCAGCCTGTCTTTTTATATTCGCAGCAATCACCGCTTGCGAAAAAACGGAACAGGAAAACTATGAGTATGAACTGGCATTTTTTACTGAGAATTATGCCCCGTTTAACTATGAAGCCAATGGAAAGATCGCAGGCTTCGCTCCCGCACTGCTGGACGAAATTGCCGGAAGGCTGGGCTTTAACCCCGGGATAAGTGTTCTGCCATGGAGTGAGAGTCTTTCTATGCTCGACAATACATCCAATGGGGTGTTATTCTCCATGGTTCTTAACAACGAACGAAAGGACCAGTATAAATGGGCAGGCCCTTTTGCAGCACTGGAGTATCACTTCTATGCCGATTCCCATAACGATCTGAATATAAACTCACTGGAAGATGCCAAAAATGTAGATGCCATCGGGGTCATCGAGGGCTATTCCATCACCACATACCTTGAGGAGCATAATTTTCCCAACCTGGTTTATGTTGATGATCATCAACAGGGCTTTGAGAAGCTGCTCCAGGGGGAGATTGCCCTTTATCCATCCGACAAGCTATCGGCACAAAGCGCCCTTGACGAATCAGGCCATTTATATTACCACGTCAAAAACATGCTGCCAATAAAAACCGAACTGCTCTATTTCGCATTTAACAACATGGTTCCCGATGATGTGGTGGCCGACTTTCAGCGTACCATTGACGAATTAAAGCAAAACGGTTTCCTGCGGCAACTATCGCAAGAGTACCTGAATACGGCTGATTTTCCCGGCACAATGCAACTCTATACCGAAAACTATCCACCCCTGACGTATATGAACGACTTTGGAGAAATCACCGGTTTTGGTACTGACATTGTCAGGGAGATCATGCAAAGAAACAACCTTTATGAGGACATCAGACTTACCACCTGGAGCAATGCTTACCAGATGGCATTGGATAACCCCAACTTCTGTTTGTTCACAATGGACAAGACCTCACAAAGGGAACCCCTGTTCCAGTGGGTGGGCCCTATCGGAACCAATGAAACTTTTTTCTATACCAGGGCAGATTCAGATATCCACATCAACAGTATCGAAGATGCAATGAACCTCGATGCGATTGGTACGGTAAACTCGTGGTATTCTGACCAGCATCTTCAGGAACTCGGTTTCACCAACCTGGTTTCAGACGGCAGTCCGGGAGTTGTCGTTGAATGGCTGATGAACGGAGAGGTGGATGCGTTTGTCTGTTCAGGACTTACCATATCCGATATCCTGTCAGCAAATGACTATAGCCACGCAGAGGTAGACCCCGCCTTTTTGTTGATGTCGTCAGACTTCTACATTACATTTTCAAAGAACACCCCTGTTTCAATAGTTGATGCATGGCAGCAAACCCTTGATAAGATGGAAGCTGATGGCACATATGATGTCATTCACCAGAAATGGCTGGCAAATTAAGGTGAGGGATAACCGGAAGAAAAAAAACTCCCGTTTGCTGCCTGAAAAAACGGATTAAGATGCATGATTAAGAAACGTGATTTTGAATTCCCGACTCTTTTTGTTATATTCGTACTAGGATTGCGCTTCAGAATCTGTTACTGAAGCAAAGTCGCGAAACATTTTTTTGAATTTCTTAACAAACCAACAGGAGGGAAAAATGCATATAAAAAACATGATCACAACGTTGTTAATTTTCAATCTCTTGGTGGGATTTTCCACCGTTTCATTGTCCCAGGATTCCAATTTTGAAGGACGGGTAAAAATGAATGGAACGCATGAAGGTTCTGCACACGTGGTGGAATATTTCCTTAAGGGCGATAAAATAAGAATGGAAGTTGAAAAGCCTAATGAGGCAGTTATAATTTCCGATGCAGGAAACATGATGGTATTGATGCCACAAGAGATGATGTATATGGAGTTCTCAAAAAGCCAGATCGAACAGATGCAGCAAATGATGGGAGAAGGGCAAGGATCCGGATCAGAACCGGTGATCGATGAAGATATGAGCCTTGAAAAAACAGGTAAGACAAAAGAAATTCTGGGCAGAGAATGTGAACAGTGGATTTATGAAGATGAAGATAAGAAAGTTGAGACCTGGGCTGCAAGTGGTTTTGGTAATTTTATGGGATTTAAAAGCCCGATGGAGGGCGGTAATGCAGATGCCTGGGAAGGATTATTCGGAGACCCCGACTTATTCCCGATGGAGATGACCCAATGGGATCACAACGGGAATGAAACCTACAAGTTCGAAGTTACCGAAATGGAAGAAAAATCCTTATCGGATGACCTTTTCCTCCCACCAGCTGATTATGAAAAAATGGATATGATGGGGATGCCCAGGTAGTGGCATGGGGGTCAACCATCAACTATGGTAAGTGCATTTGAATCATATACCCCGATTTCTAATTGCTCCGTTAAAGGATCAGGAACATTTTCCTCTGAGGAATCGGCTTTGTACTTGTTATTACAGGAAGGGAACAATAAAATAACAAAGCAATGCCAAAGACAAATCGTTTATGCATGACCTTGAATTATTCAGAATATCATTGTAAAAGACAACTCAGGGTTAATCTGATTCCAGACTACCAGGCATAGGCCATTGGTGCTTCGCCGCCAGGGCCGGGAAAAATCTCGTCCAGTTTTGTAAGTACGTCTTCATCAAGCTGAATAGCTGCTGCCCGAAGAGCACTTTCAAGCTGTTCAACTGTTCGCGGCCCGATAATCGGCGCTGTCACTACCGGATTATGAAG
>CAYXEH010000019.1:0-26515 GCA_964463915.1 uncultured Bacteroidales bacterium
CCGCTGCCCATCTCGATTTAACCACCGGTTGCCAAAGCGGATGGAACAACTCCCATGCATCCCAATACGTTAACCCTTATCTCGCCTTTAATGTTCATGTTGAGCATATGGGAAATCAGTGGTTCTGTAAGAATGGTGGTCTTTACACCCGTATCAAGAATGAAGTAAAACGGCCCGTTGTCATTGATGTGGAGAGGAACAACCGCAAGGTTGTTTCTTACAATAATAGGGATGCTTACCCTGCTTCGGTTGTTTTGAAACCGGAACCCTTCATCCGGGGTTGCAGGGGTATGGATGGCCAGAATAATAAGAAGCAGGAAAAACTGTCTGAAAATTATTTTCATCGTGATCATATAACAACAAAAACTTGGCCAAAGTTTAATTTGTTGATATGAATATATGAAAAAATGTTACGTATTTTAGTTTGTTGAATTATTGTATGATTGCCTGGTTGATCTTTTTTCCGATGGCGGGTCCTGTGTAAATAAATCCTGTGTAAACCTGAACCAGTGTTGCACCTGCGTTTAGTTTCTCCCGGGCATCCTCTTCATTAAAAATGCCTCCCACCCCGATAATGGGTATGGAGCCGCCCGATTGCTCATGCAAATAGCGAATGGTCCGGGTGGATAATTCCCTGATGGGCTTGCCACTTAGCCCTCCCTGGCCGATAGCTTCAATCTTTTCTGCATTTGTTCTGAGATTTTCCCTTCCTGTGGAGGTATTGGTGGCCACTATGCCGTCCAGCTTTGTTTTTCTTACAATTTCAAGGATTTCATCCAGCTGTGGATTGCTCAAATCTGGAGCGATCTTCAGTAGTACCGGTCTGGGATTTGTTTTGTTTTTGTTGATTTTCTGGATGGCATGCAGGAGCTTAAGCATTTCCTCTTTGTCCTGTAGCTTATTCAACCCTTTAATGTTCGGACAGCTGACGTTTACCACAAAATAATTGACCAGGGGATGAAGTTGTTCAAAAGCGTAACAATAGTCATCCGCGGCCTTTTCATTAGGGGTTTGGGTATTCTTCCCGATATTTCCCCCGATTATGACCCTGGGCTGGTTTTTTCTGATGCGTTTAACAATGGCTTCTACGCCGTGGTTGTTGAATCCCATTCTGTTAATAAGGGCTCCGTCTTTCGGAAGCCGAAAGAGCCTGGGCCGGGGATTTCCTTTCTGTCCGACGGGAGTCACTGTTCCGATCTCCACATGGCCAAAGCCAAAATTGCCCAATGCGTTATACAGGCAGGCTTCCTTGTCAAAGCCGGCGGCTATGCCGACTGGATTCGGGAAGCGAATTCCGAATACCTCTCTCTCCAGCGCCGGGTCATTGACCTGATAAAATCTTCTGAACAGCCATCCCATCCCCGGAATGGAAAAAAAAACAGGAAGAATGGTTGCCACGATCCGGTGGATCTGTTCAGGGGGAAGCAGGAATAGTAAGGGGCGTATTAATTTCTGATACATTATATCTTATTTCTGGCCTGAACCGTCTTCTTTCTTCTTGTCCGGGCTGTCTTCTTTGCCGGAAGTTTTTTCTCCTGATTTTTGATCTTCAGCAGACTTTTCGTCTTCCTCTTTTTCTTCTTCGGGCTGTGTGATCAACCCTTTCTCAAGCAAAATATTGTACCAGCCAAACACTTTCCGGATATCCGAAAAGTGAACCCTTTCCCTGTCATAATCAGGGAGCACTTCCTCAAATAGCCTGGTGGCTTTCCCGGGGTCTTTTTTTGGATTGTCTACCGGTTGACCTTCTGTCTGCTGATGGATTTTCCACAATACATCTTTCAGGGGGACATCTCCTTCATCGGTAAAAAGGCTGATGTCTTCCAGTATGCTGGAGCGGCTTGTGGCGAAAACCGGTTGCCGCTTTCCATCTGTCAGGGACTCAACGATGAGTCCGTTTCTTGTTTGAGAAACCACTTGAAAAAGTCCGCTTTTTCCCGCGATGGTTAAAATTTTGCTCAGATCCATATGATAAAAGGTTTAGTTGGTCAAAATTACGCAATAATCTCACAACCGCATATGTTCCTATGAGAACATTTGAAGGCTGTGTAATTTCTTGTAAATCCCGTCTTTTTCTAGTAGCTGTTCGTGTGTGCCTGTTTCCACAATCTGCCCTTCATGCATGACACAAATCACGTCGGCGTGAATGATGGTGGATAAGCGGTGCGCAATTACGATAGAGGTTCTGTTTTCCATCACATTGAGCAGTGCTTCCTGGACAAGTTTCTCGGATTCTGTATCCAGTGAGCTGGTTGCTTCATCAAGAATAAGAATGGGCGGATTTTTAAGGATGGCGCGTGCAATACTGATGCGCTGGCGTTGCCCGCCTGACAATTTATTGCCACGGTCACCTATGTTGGTGTAGTAACCCAGCGGGGAACGGACAATAAATTCGTGGGCATTGGCAATCCGTGCAGCACGAATTACTTCTTCCTCGGTGGCATTGGTTGATCCGAATGCAATGTTGTTGAAGAAAGTGTCATTGAACAGGATGGGCTCCTGGTTCACATTGCCCATTAATGCACGCAGATCTTTGATCCTGATATCTTTGATCGGAATTCCGTCAAAGGTGATCTCTCCCTCTGTCGTGTCATAAAAACGGGGAATCAGGTCCACAAATGTCGATTTTCCTGCCCCTGACTGCCCGACCAGGGCAACCTTCTGACCTTTTTGCAAACAGATGTTTATGTCTTTTAATACATCTTCTTTTTCATATCTGAAACTGACGTGGCGGAAACAGATCTCTTTCCTGAAATCGTTTTTTGGTTTTGCATCGGGGGCGTCTTTGATGGATTCTTCTGCAGCAAGAATATTGTCAATCCGCTCGGAAGAGGCCATCCCGCGCTGAATATTATAATACGCCTTGGTGAAGTTCTTCGATGGCTGAATGATCTGAGAAAAGATGGCCAGGTAACCGATAAAGACTTCCGGGCTCAGGGCTGCTTCTCCGGTGAGTACAAGTGATCCGCCAAACAGCACAATGACGATAAATACAGTCGTGCCCAGGAATTCACTCATAGGAGAAGCCAGATCCTGCCTCCGGTAGAGCTTATTCATAATACGGGTGTAAAAACTGTTGATGCTCAGAAAACGTTGTGTCATCTTGTTTTCTGCATTGAATGCCTTGATAATTCGTAATCCCGATAGTGTTTCTTCGGTTACAGATAGAATCACCCCAAGCTTTGACTGGCTTTTCAGTGCGGTGGGCTTGAGTGAACGGGCAATTCTTCCAATGATGTAACCGGCCACGGGAATAAGGACAAGTACGAAGAGCGTCAGTTGCGGGCTCATCACCAGTAGCCATGCCAGGTAAACAATCATGGTTATGGGATCCCGGAAAATCATTGCAAGTGAGCTGATCACACTGATCTCGATCTGGTATACATCATTGGTCATTCTTGAAATGATGTCTCCTTTTCGTTCCTGTGAATAAAATGCAAGTGGAAGACGCAGGGTTTTTCTGTAAATGTCGTTTCTCAGGTCCCTGACTACTCCGTTTCTCACCGGTGCCAGGTGATATAATGCCAGGTAATTGAAGCCGTTTTTGAGTAAACTTGCCAGGATTACCACCACACAGAGCAGGATCAGGGTGGTGACTTCTCCTAATTCAGCAATGACCAGGTTCAGGTAATAATAAAAATTGTTGATCAGGGCGTCAAAATCCAGCCGGAACGGCATTAGTTCATAAGTCTCTTTCTTGGTTTGAAAGAGGATGCTCATAAACGGAATTACCATGTTGAGGGTAAACAGGGAGAATCCTACCGACAGGAAATTGAACAGCACATTCAGCAAAACCCTTGTCCAATAAGGAAAAATGTACCTGAGGATTTTTTTTAGGTTGTACATGATTGCCTGCCGGAATATGGCTGTTTAGTCGTCGATGCGCTTTGGGATGATCCCTGTGTAATTGAATGGAGTAACTTTCCTGAGTTTGTCTCTGATCTCCTCCGGAATGTCCAGTCCATCGATAAAGATTTCGAGATCTTCTTTCGTAATGGTCGTGTTCTTCCTTGTGAGGGACTTCAGAGCCTCATAAGGATTGGGGTATCCCACCGTCCTGAGTACGGTCTGGATTGCCTCGGCCACAACCGTCATATTGTTTTCAAGTTCCTGATGGAGTTTGTCTTCATTCAGGCTGATTTTGCCCAGACCTTTAATGCTGGACTTCAGTGCAATGAGTATATGTGCCAGAGGAACGCCGATATTCCTGAGAACCGTTGAGTCAGAAAGGTCTCTCTGCAGGCGGCTGACCGGCAGCTTGCGTGAAAGGTGTTCCAACAGCACAGTGGCTATCCCGGCATTGCCTTCTGCATTTTCGAAGTCAATGGGATTCACTTTATGGGGCATGGCTGAGGATCCTACTTCACCGGCAACAATTTTTTGCTTGAAATAATCCATGGAAATGTAGGTCCAGCAGTCCCGGTCGAGATCGATCAGTATGGTGCAGATCCGTTTGAATGCGTCGAAGATGGCTGAGAGCCTGTCATAATGATCAATCTGGGTGGTGACCCGGGAGCGTTGCAATCCGAAAGAGTTGGTGAATTTGTTTCCAAAATTCACCCAATTGGTATCGGGGTAGGCCACATGGTGGGCATTGAAGTTCCCTGTGGCTCCTCCGAATTTTGCCGGGATGGGCAGTGACTTTAACTCCTGTAGCTGTATGGCGAGTCTTTCGTGAAACACCATCATTTCCTTCCCCACCGTTGTAGGGGATGCAGGTTGTCCGTGTGTATGGGCAAGCATGGGAACATACAGCCAGTCGTTGGCCAGTTTTGCCAATAAAGACAACAATTCATCCAGCACAGGATACATGATTGTATCCAGGGCCTCCTTCAGGGATAGGGGAACGGCGGTATTATTGATATCCTGTGAGGTTAGCCCGAAATGCACAAATTCCTTGTAAGGGCCGTATCCATAGTCTTCAAAGCGTTGTTTAATAAAATATTCAACAGCTTTAATGTCATGATTGGTTTTCTTTTCAATCTCTTTCACCGCCTGTGCATCTTCCTGGGAAAAAGTGGAGGAGATCTCCCGGATCTTTTTGAAATCGTTATCGGTCAGAGATCGCAGCGGAGGAAGGGGTAGCTTGCAAAGGGCTATAAAATATTCCACTTCAATTAAAACCCTGTAGCGGATGAGCGCTTCTTCGGAGAAGAAAGCGGAAAGCGGAGCGGTAATACGGCGGTAACGGCCGTCTATGGGGCTGATGTTTTCAAGGCCTTGCATAAGAGCGATCCTTATTTATTACGTTTTTGCTTTTTCTGTTTCTCTTGCTGCTTGGCCAGGGTTTCCATTCGCTGTTGCCATTTGGATTTTTTGACCGGCTTCTTCTTATTGGCCTCCATCTTGGCTCTCAATGCATCTTCATCAATGAAACGGCGGAATAGGAACATTTGTCCGAAAGTGATGACATTGGCCAGAAAGTAATAGTAACTGAGCCCTGATGCGAAGTTGTTGAATATCCCCAATAGCATAACAGGCATGAAGTACATCATGGTTTTCATGCCCGGCATTTGATTGCCTGAACTCATCATTTGTGAGTTCATATGGGTATAAATGATCATGGACCCTGCCATGAGCAGGGTAAACAGACTAACGTGGTCTCCGTAAAATGGAATGGAAAACGGGAGACTCAGAATGGAATCATATGAAGACAGATCGTCGGCCCACAGGAAAGCCTCCTGGCGCAATTCAATGGATGCCGGGAAAAAACGGAACAGGGCGATCAGAATGGGAAGCTGTAGCAGCATCGGGATACAACCCGACATGGGATTGACCCCTGCTTTTTTGTACAGGCTCATGGTGGCCTGCTGTTTCTTCATGGCATCTTCCTTTTTTGGGAACTTCTTGCCCAGCTCATCGATCTCCGGTTTCAGCAATCGCATTTTTGCCTGCGACAGGTAAGTTTTATATGCGATGGGAAGCAGCACCAGTTTTAGCAAAATGGTCAGTATCAGGATCACAATCCCATAATTTAGCTCAAAACTGTCAAGAAAGTTAAATACCGGGATGACTGCAAAACGGTTGATCCATGAGGTCAGAAAGAAACCCCATCCCAGGGGGATCTGTTTTTCCAGCTCCAGGTCGTAAGCGGTTAGCTTACGGTAGCTGGTGGGGCCGAGGTACCATTGCATGTGATAACTGTTGTCTCCGCGGCCGTCATAATCCATATTGATGGATGCCGACATATCCTTCAGATAGTCTTCTTCCTCTTCTTCCAGAGATTCTACGGCGATATCGGCATTTGCAAATCCTTCTTCGGATATTAATACCGAAGAGAAAAACTGTTGCTTAAAAGAGATCCACCGGATGCTTGTGCTTAATCTTTCTTCATCGTCGCGGGTCGGCTTGATCCGTGACACTTCGTCGTTGGTGTATTTATAATAGATGGTGGTGTTGTTCTGTTCATTGTCCCGGTTTTTTTCAAGCCTGGGCAACCTGGCCTGCCAGTCCAGGTTGATGAAGGTGGTATTGGCTGCAATCGCTTCACGGGTGCCTACAAAACGGACATCATAATCAATCATGTATTCATCTTCTGAGAGCCCGTAACTCATTTCAATATAGCTGGGGTTCTCAGATGTGTGAAAATCGCTGTAAGCCCGCATGGAGAAGGTCATGGGTCCGTCCGCGGTAATAAGGGAATCCGGATCTCCTGTATAGGGCTGTCCATTCAGGTATGGGGTAAAATAGAGGTTCTCGGTGGTAATATTTCTGTTCCCGGAGAAGAAGTTGAAGGTAAACCTGTTGTGCTCGCCATCAATTAAAAGCAGGGGCTCATGATCATAGGCTTTGTATTCTTTCAGCTCCACGGTATGTAAATGTCCGCCCTGTTTACTGATCAGGAACCTGAAAATCTCATTCTCTACGGTATAGTAGTGCTCTTTCCCCGTGGCGGCCCCGGAAAAATGCCCCATTTGTTCTTGCCGGGAATCCCTTTCTGCAGGTTCGGGGGCTTCCTGGTCGGCTGTAGCCTCTTCAGGGAGGTCTGCAAGTTCTTCGGAGAGTGTGTCAGGTTCCTCAGCCAGCCGGGCCTCTGCCTCTGCTTCGGCTTGTTGCACCGCAGCAATGCTGTCCTGTCTCCTGGCCTCCATGCGCTCTTCTTCCGATGGCGCCATCCAGACGCTGTACCCGATTAAAATGGCGGTAATCAGTATTAACCCGAAAATATTATCTCTGGTCATTTAAGTGCTGTTTTTTTATTGGAGTGCAAATATAGTTTAAATGACGGAAATGTCTCTTGCCGGACAAGGTAAAATTGTATAAATTTAAAAGTCAGCAGGTTATCCTTTGAGGGATCAGCGGACAGTCTTTGCCGCCCGGACAAAATCAATAAAGAGCGGATGTGGGCTGTTTACTGTGCTTTTGTATTCCGGATGGAACTGTACGCCCACAAACCATGGATGATCCTGCATCTCAATTATTTCCACGAGGCCTGATCCGGGATTGATCCCGGTGGCCTGAATGCCATGCTTTGTCAGCTGGTCAAGATAGTCATTGTTAAGTTCATACCGGTGCCGGTGGCGTTCAGATATTTCAACCGTTCCATATATCTTACTCGCCCGTGAGTCGGGGTTTAATTTGCAGGGATATGCTCCCAGGCGCATGGTTCCACCTTTGAGATGTACCTTTTTTTGTTCCTCCATGATGTCAATGATCGGATCCGGGGTATCGGGGTTCATCTCCGTGGAGTGTGCTTTGGGAAGATTCATCACATTTCTTGCAAACTCAATGGTGGCACATTGCATACCCAGGCAGATACCCAAAAAGGGAATTTGTTTTTCACGGACATACCGGATTGTTGTGATCTTTCCTTCAATACCCCTGGTACCAAACCCCGGAGCCACAATTACTCCTGTGAGGCCAGCAAGTTTTTCAGCCACATCGTGGTCATCAATCTCTTCGGAATGGATCATCCGCAGGTTGACCCTGCAGTTATTCCTGGTCCCTGCGTGGATCAGTGCCTCCATAATCGATTTGTAGGCATCCATCAGTTCGACGTATTTTCCAACCAGACCAACTTCTACCGTGGTTTTGGGTGATTCAAGCCGCTTGATGAAGGCCTCCCATGTTTTGATATTGGGTGCCGGTCGTACCGACATCTTCATTTTCTTGAGTGCCACCGCGTCGAGGTTTTCTTCCCGCATTAGCAAAGGTACTTTGTAGATGCTGTTGGTGTCAATCGATTCGATCACTGAGGATGCATCAACGTTGCAGAATAGTGCAATCTTGTTACGCAGGGTTTCGTTCAGGTGTTTTTCGGTTCGGCATACGAGGATGTCAGGCTGTACACCATATTCAAGCATGGTTTTTACCGAATGCTGGGTGGGTTTTGTTTTCAGTTCTTTGGCTGCGGCAAGGTAGGGGATAAGTGTCAGATGAATTACCAGGCTCCTGGAACCCATTTCCCATCGCAATTGCCGGATTGCTTCCACATACGGCAGAGATTCAATATCACCAACGGTTCCTCCGATCTCAGTGATCACAAAGTCATACCGGTTCTCTTCCCCGAGTAATTTGATGCGGTATTTGATCTCATCGGTGATATGGGGAATGACCTGTACGGTTTCACCAAGATAATCGCCACGCCTTTCTTTTTCGATCACCGATTGGTAGATCCGGCCAGTGGTGACATTATTGGCCTGTGAGGTGGGTGTGTCCAGGAAACGTTCATAATGACCCAGGTCCAGGTCTGTTTCTGCACCGTCCTCGGTAACATAACATTCTCCGTGCTCGTAAGGGTTCAGGGTTCCGGGATCTATATTGATATATGGATCCAGTTTCTGAATGGTTACCCTGTAGCCCCTTGCCTGTAAAAGTTTTGCCAGAGATGCAGAAATAATTCCTTTACCCAGTGAAGAGGTGACGCCACCGGTTACAAAAATATATTTTGCTGAAGAGATCGAAGCGGCCATAACTTATCGCATTAACTCAAAAAAATAGAGGGTTTAAACTTGCGAAAGTAAGAAAAGATTCACAGATTAAGGGCAATCTTTTTTATAAGGAGCGGGTTTGCGTGACCCCGTGTAGGTTTTTTTTGAAAGCCGGGGGTCTTTCAGTGGCTGGGGAGCATCGAAGGGATTGTTGTCATAGGCAGGGTTTGTTTCATTCTTCCTTTTGATCACCTTTTTCCTTTCCAGGATGCGGTCATCTTCCCTGTTTACCTTTTCTTCGATCGTAATTTCCTCGGATTCCTCTGCCTCAGTGGGTACAAATTTAGTCCCTCCTGTCTTTTTTATGAGGTAATACCCGGCGGCAAGGGCGAGCATGATGGCTGCAATTCCAATAATCTCCGTTCCTCCGTAAATATCAAAGTCCATGACAATGATCTTACGGGCAATGGCGATTATGGCAACCAACATGACGACTTCCACATGAATGACGTTTTTTTTGAAGTACACTTTAATGGTGTCAAGCAGCTCAATCCCGATGACCACAAGAAGGAATACCCCAAATACCTGCATCAGGTTGTCAAGGTCAATGATCAGGTGATCCGAACCGCTTTGAACAATGGATTTCACCAGCACATAACCCAGTTCGATGGTAGCTGCTACCAGCAGAATGGACATCAGGGCAATCAGCGTCTTGATTATATTGCGTTCAATGACCTGTACTGTCTTCCTGAGTCGGGGCGGGCTGCTGTCTGTCTCGGGCATGGAGATGCGCTATAAATGGTTAAACATTAGGGGCATAATAATCATGCAAAACTACAATTAATTTATGTCTTTCCCCTGGCTGTGTGCACAAAAAATCCCGCCTGTGAAATACTTCGGCGGGATTTTTTGACTGAATAAATAAAGGGAAAATTAGCGATCAACCAAGATCGAAAGGAAGGGGGTCTTCCTGTTCCGGTTTACTGAGCAACAATATAAGTTCCCGAAATGACAGGTTTAAACAAGGCATCGTTTCCTTTGTCTGGTTTAGGGTTATAAGGTTGCTGACGTAAGGCGGAAGGGGTTCTTCCATTTCATCTGTGCCTTGTTGATACATTTGCAGGACAACCCCGTCAGTTGTTTCAAATTTCAACAGGTTCTCTGCTGATGCTGCTTTGTCGGTGGCCAATGTACCGGCCAGTGCCAGTGTAAGGAATGCGAGTGAAAATATGTGGACTTTCATAGTCATGAGTTTTTTGTAAAGGTAATAAATATACTTTAATTTAGACTAATTATAAATAGTTATTTTTTCAAAATTTTTCCCCTTCTGCGGTTTTTAATGTTGCAATGAAGGGGAGGAGTATGTATTCAACTATATATACAATTTTGCGGATAGATTGTTCAACCGAAAATCGCTTATCTTTGATGGCATGATGCCCAATGAAGGTTTGAGACGCGCAAGCTTATTGCTGGGAAGCACCCTGACGGTGATGGCGGGAGCAATTATTTCTCCGGCACTTCCGGAGATCAGCCGTGCTTTCTCTCATCTGCCCGATGCCGAACTGCTGAGCAAACTGGTCTTAACCCTTCCCGCACTTTTTATTGCCCTGTTGGCACCTGTTGCCGGTTATTTGCTCGACTGGTCGGGAAGACGCCATGTGCTGTTTATTTCTCTTGTTTTGTATGCAGTATCGGGAACGACAGGTGTTTATTTGTCCAATATTTACCTGATCCTTGCAGGAAGGGCATTCCTGGGAATGTCGGTCGGGGCGCTTATGACGGCTATCATTACCCTGATCGGTGACTATTATGAGGGCAATCTGCGAAGTACCATCATGGGATACCAGGCGGCATTTGCTTCCGCCGGCGGGCTGCTGTTTATTTCTGCCGGAGGAGTGTTGGCTGATATCCACTGGCGATATCCTTTTCTGATTTATGCAATCTCACTGATCATCCTGGTAATGGCCCTGGCCTCAGTGAACGAGCCGGCCAGGGTAAAACCTGCTGGAAAGATAGCCCTTCCTGGGAAAGAGCTGTTTCGAAAGATTCCTTCCAGGGTTTTTTGGGTGTATGTCATTGCCTTTTTTTCTTTTGCCGTGTTTTATATGATCCCCGTGCAGATGCCTTTTATGTTGAGCAGCCTGGAGGGGGTGACCAATACACGCACCGGGATTGCCATTGCCAGTATGAATATTACTGCAGTCACCATGGCCTTCAATTATGCCCGCATCAGGCGTAGGTTAGACTTCCCGTATATCATGAGCCTGGTGTATTTAATGGTGGCCCTGGGCTATACCCTCATTGGAGTCAGTGAGTCTTATGGTTTGATGGTTCTCGGGATCCTCGTTTGCGGGCTTGGCTTTGGCATGCAGATGGCCAATGTGAATCTCTGGCTGGTGAATCTTGCTCCTCCTGAGATCAGGGGTACATTGGTTGGTTATCTGAATACATTTATTTTTCTTGGGATGTTTTTTTCCCCGGTTTTATTAAGGCCCCTGGTCATGATGACTTCACTTTACCAGAGTTTTATCCTTGTGGCGGGAATCCTGCTTGTGATCGCAGGCTTGCTCACATGGAGCAAAAAAATGGGTTATTGGGATAAGCAAGCAGTCCGTGCGGATGGAAGCTGATGATTCATTGCCTGCTCCAGGGTGTTGTTGACCGTACCTGTTGTTGTTGGCTGTTTCCGGGCTTTGTGGCTGCACTTGGGCTTATAGCCTGCCCAGGTCCGGCTGGCTGGTTAAAATGTTACGGGCTGCCCCGTCTTTCACTGCTGCGGGGAGTTTCAGGACGGATCCTTCAGGCGTGCGATCACCTCTACCGGTTTTGACGATTTGAATATACTGCTTCCGGCGACCAGAATATCTGCACCTGCTTCTGTCAGTGCTCCTGCGTTATTTTCATCCACGCCTCCGTCTACTTCAATAAGCAATTCCGGATGCAGCTGTTTTTTCATATCGGCCAGGGTTCGAATCCTCTCGTAAGTTGAGGGAATGAATTGCTGTCCTCCATATCCCGGGTTTACCGACATCAGCAGGACATAGTCCACTTCAGGAAGAATGCCCGCGAGCAATTCCACGTTATTATGCGGATTGATGACCACGCCGGGTTTCATATCCAGTTTTCTGATTTGTTGTATGGTTCTGTGCAGGTGCGGGCATGTTTCGTAATGCACGCTCAGCCAATCGGCTCCACTTGCCTTAAAGTCTTCCAGGTACCTGTCCGGCCGGCTGATCATCAAATGGACATCCAGCGGTTTTGCTGCCACAGACTTAATTTGCCTGATAATGGAAAAGCCAAAAGAGATATTCGGGACGAAATCACCATCCATCACATCCACATGAAAAAGATCGGCCTTACTCCGGTTCACTATATGAATCTCTTCTTCCAGTCGAAGAAAATTGGCTGCCAGTAAGGATGGGGCTACAAGGTGTTTCATTTACTGAGAAATTTCTGATTGCTATCAGCCAAGATAGGTCCTGAGTATCTTGCATTTAGAGGCCTGTTTCAGATGGCGAAGCCCCCTTTCTTTAATTTGCCGGGCCCTTTCCCTGGTCAAATTGAGTTTTTCCCCAATTTCCTCAAGGGTATGAGGTGGCCTTCCGTTCAGCCCGAAATAGAGCCGGATCACGTCAGCTTCCCTTTCCTGCAGGGTAGCTATGGTACGTTCAATCTCACGTTTCAGGGAGTCATACAGCAAATTGTTCTCCGGAGCACTTCCAACCTCTTCAGTCTGCAATACCTCGTACATGTCTGATTCCTCACCCTCAAGGATCGGCGCATCCATAGACAGATGCCGCCCGCTGTGCTTCAATGCATCCTGTACTTCTTCGGAAGTAAGGTCAATCATCTCAGCAATCTCATCGGGATCAGGTTCCCGTTCGTGTTTTTGTTCGAGGATGCTGTATGCTTTGTTGACTTTGTTAATGGTGCCTATTTTGTTCAGCGGCAACCTTACAATCCGGGCCTGTTCGGCCAGCGCCTGTAAGATGGATTGCCTGATCCACCAGACGGCGTAGGAAATGAACTTAAACCCCCTGGTTTCGTCAAAACGTTCCGCGGCTTTCATGAGCCCGAGGTTGCCCTCATTGATCAGGTCGGGCAGGCTTAATCCCTGATTCTGGTATTGTTTGGATACAGAGACGACAAAGCGCAGATTGGCTTTTGTCAGCCTCTCCAATGCAGCTTTGTCACCCTGTTTGATCCGTTTTGCCAATTCGACTTCCTCCTCTGCGGAGATCAGGCCAACCTTGGCAATTTCCTGTAAATATTTGTCAAGCGACGCCGTATCCCGGTTGGTAACCTGTTTGACTATTTTTAATTGCCTCATAGACTTAACCGATAGGTAATAGCCGTAAATATACCTTTAAATCATCAAACGTCGCAAGAAAAACCGAGGAAAAAAACTTAACGTTTATCTCCCCTCGGCAGAAGTGCCTTACGTGACAACTTCAGCTTGCCGGTTTTTTTGTCAACGTCCAGCAATTTAACTTCAATTTCATCTCCGACCTTGAACCCGCTGTCTTCCACTTTATCCAGCCTTCTCCATTCGATTTCACTGATATGGAGCAGACCTTCTTTGCCAGGCAGGATCTCTATGAACATCCCAAAAGGTACAATGCTTTTGACTGTTCCCTGGTAAACCTGTCCGATTTCCGGTACGGCAATAATCCCTTTGATCCGGTCAACCACATAGTCGATGGAGCTCTTGTCTTCTGAAACAATGTCTACCACACCATAGTCTCCGACCTCTTCAATGACAATGGTACTGCCGCTTTCTTTCTGAAGTTCCTGGATGACTTTCCCGCCGGGACCAATAATGGCTCCGATGAATTCCTTGGGTACGGTGAGTTTGACAATACGTGGAACATGGGGTTTATAATCTTTGCGGGGTCCGGAGATTGTTTTCTCCATTTCCTGCAGAATATGCAGCCTTCCCTCTTTTGCCTGGGTTAATGCTTCTTCAAGTAACTCGTAACGCAGTCCGTCAATTTTTATATCCATTTGACAGGCAGTGATTCCTTTGGTGGTTCCGGTCACTTTGAAGTCCATATCACCCAGGTGGTCTTCGTCACCTAGTATATCTGACAAAACTGCATATTTGCCTGTTTCCGGGTCAGCAATCATCCCCATGGCAATACCTGAAACGGGTTTGCTGATTTTTACGCCGGCATCCATCAGTGCCATGGTTCCGGCACAAACGGTTGCCATAGAGGAAGATCCGTTGGATTCAAGAATATCGGAAACTACCCGAATGGTATATGGGTTGTCATTTCCGTCGGGCAATATTGGCCGGAGTGCACGCATGGCCAGGTTGCCGTGCCCGATCTCCCGGCGACTGGTGAAACGCATCATTTTTACCTCACCGGTGGAAAACGGAGGAAAGTTGTAGTGAAGCAAAAACTTGCTTTTCCCTTCAATAACGGCGCCGTCAATGGTTTGTTCGTCCAGTTTGGTTCCCAGGGTAACCGTGGTCAGTGACTGTGTTTCTCCCCGGGTAAAAATGGCGGATCCATGCGCTGCAGGCAGGTAATCCACTTCTGTCCAGATGGGACGTATTTCATTCGGTTTACGCCCATCGATCCGGGTTTGCTTCTCCAGTACGAAATTGCGGATGGCATTTTTCTGGATTTTACCAAAATAGGATTTGATGAGGTCGGCCTTTTCTTCCAGTGTTTCTTCGGGAAGACTCTCTTTAAACGTTGTGAGCACTTCATCATAAGCATTCCTGCGCTCTTTTTTGTCTGTAATGGTTTTTGCCGTGACATCATAGAGCTTCTGGTACAGCTCCTCGTTCATTCTGCTGTGAAGCTCCTCATCTGTTTCAATTGGCGGATATTCACGCTTGGGTTGTGACCCGGACACCTCTTTTGCCAGATCTACCTGGGCCTGGCACTGAAGTTTAATGACTTCGTGTCCTTTCTTGATGGCTTCAAGCATCTCGTGTTCAGCAACCTCTTTCATCTCACCCTCGACCATCACGATGTTGTCCAGGGTGCCGGCAATGATCATATTGATATCGGCTGATTCCAACTCTGTAATGCCGGGGTTAACGACAAATTCATTGTTTATGCGTGCGACCCTTACCTCTGAAATGGGCCCGTCAAAAGGAATATCAGAGACAGAAAGAGCAGCGGAAGCCGCCAATCCTGCCAATGCATCAGGGAGTGTATCTTTACCGGCTGATATCAGCGAGATCAATACCTGGGTTTCTGCCTGGTAAAAGTCCGGGAACATAGGGCGAAGTGCCCTGTCAACCAGCCGCGAGATCAATATTTCATGCTCTGAGGGCCGGGCTTCCCGCTTGAAAAAACCGCCGGGAAATCGTCCGGCTGCCGCATATTTTTCCTGGTAATCGACTGAAAGGGGGAGAAATGATTGTCCCTCTTTTACCTCTGATTTGGCAACCACAGTGGCCAGTAACATGGTGTCGCCCATGCGGACCACAACGGAGCCGTCAGCTTGTTTTGCAAGTTTTCCTGTTTCGAGGGTGATCACTTTTCCGTCACCCAGGTCAATCTTCTTCTGGATTCCAATTTGTTTACTCATCTGACTGTTGTCTTTCTTCTTAAATATATTTGTCGACTAGATATTTATATAAAAAAACAGGCAATCTCTGGAATTGCCTGTTTCTTTTATATAAGTGAATTATTTCCTGATGTGGAGTTTCTTGATAATCGCCCGGTAACGGTCAATCTCTTTATTTTTCAGATAATTAAGAAGCTTACGTCTTTTTCCGACGAGCAAAATCAATGATCTCCTGGTGTTGATGTCCTTCTTGTTTTCTTTTAAGTGCTTGGTAAGGTGATCGATACGGTGTGTGAATAGTGCGATCTGGCTCTCGGGAGATCCTGTATTTGTCTCTTCACCACCATGCTCCTTAAAAATATTTTGCTTGATTTCCGGGCTTAAATACATGATTCTGAATAATTTATTTTTTGTTCGTTTTCTTGTTTTTTCTGCCTTGAGGCCTGCGAAATTACAAAGGTTTTTTGAGTTTAACAAACATTTCTGATTATATTTTATGGCCGGGATAAATCTTTTAAAAGGGCTTATACGCATCCCAGCTTTTTATTTTCAAGTCATCGGTGCTGAGCTGACAAAATGCGTAGATAAACGCACTTGCAAGTCTGGCATTGGTGATCAGCGGAATATTGTAGTCTATGGCGTTTCTCCGGATGGAGTAGTCGTTTGAAAGTTCATGGCGTGTATGGTCTTTCGGGATATTAACAACCAGGTCAATGAAGTTCTCGCGCAGGTAGTCCAGTACATTGGGTTTCTCTTTTTCATCCGGCCAGTGCAAAATGGTGGATGGGATACCGTTTAATTCAAGAAAACGCGCGGTGCCTCTCGTGGCGAACAGGTTGTAGTTGTTTTTTACAAGCAAGCTGCAGCTGTTGATCAGCTCAACTTTTGAGCGCATGGGGCCTGTGCTCAGCAGAATGTTGCGTTTCGGGATGCGATATCCGACGGCAAGCATGGCTTTGAGAATTCCCTCGTAGTAAGAGTCAGCAAGGCAACCTACTTCACCGGTGGAAGCCATATCAACTCCCAGCACAGGATCTGCCTTTGCCAGGCGGGAAAAGCTAAACTGCGGGGCTTTAATACCCAGGTGATCAATTTCAAAAATAGAATGTTGTGGTCTTTCAGCACTTCTTCCCAACATGACTTTTGTGGCCATTTCTATAAAATTAAAATGAAGGACCTTGGAGGCAAAAGGAAAACTGCGGGATGCCCGAAGATTGCATTCAATCACTTTTACCTCGTTGTCTCTTGCCAGTAATTGCATGTTGAATGGTCCTGAAATGTGTAGTTCCCTTGCAATGGATTCACTGATCTTCTTTATTCTCCGGATGGTTTCAAAATAGATTTTCTGTGGCGGCATCACCATGGTTGCATCCCCTGAGTGTACCCCGGCAAATTCGATGTGTTCTGATAATGCATAAGTCAGAATTTCACCTTTATCTGCCACGGCGTCAATCTCTATCTCTTTGGCTCCTTCAATAAATTCAGAGACCACGACGGGATATTGTTTGGATACTTTTGTGGCAAGGGTAAGGAAATGGTGCAATTCCTCCATGTTGGATACCACATTCATAGCTGCTCCTGACAATACATATGAAGGCCTGATCAGTAAAGGGAATCCCACATTGGTTGCAAATTTTTCTATGTCTTCTATATTGGTGAGTTCCTGCCACCTTGGTTGGTCAATGCCCAGGCTATCGAGCATCCCGGAGAATTTGTGCCGGTTTTCAGCACGGTCTACGTAAAGAGGGGAAGTGCCCAGTACAGGCATATTGTATTTATGAAGGCGCATGGCCAGGGTATTCGGGATTTGCCCCCCTGTGGCTACAATGGTTCCCCGGGGGTTTTCGAGTTCCAGGATGTCCAGTACCCTTTCCAGTGACAATTCATCAAAATACAATCGGTGACACACATCGTAGTCTGTGCTCACGGTTTCAGGATTATAGTTGATCATAATGGCGCGTAATCCTTCCTCTGAAATGGTTTTCAGTGCGTTTACCCCACACCAGTCAAACTCCACGCTGCTTCCGATTCTGTAGGCCCCGGACCCGAGAACCACCACTGAATTCTGATCATCCGGGAATTCCACATCATGCTGGCTGCCGGCATAAGTCAGGTACAGATAATTTGTTTGAGCAGGATATTCAGCCGCCATGGTATCGATCTGTTTGACGCAGGGAATAATTCCCTTTTGCTTCCTGACCTGTCGTAATTGTTTTATGTGGTCTTCGATCTGATCGTTTTCTGAACGAAGGACCAGCCTGACCACCTGAAAATCTGAAAATCCGCGTACTTTAGCTTCACGGAGCAGTTCGTCAGGGATTTCTTCCAGCTGCCGGAATACCGCAAGTTGGCTCTTAATAAAATGGATGTGGTGGAGTTTCTCAAGAAACCACATGTCTATGCGGGTAAGCCGTTGTATTTCTTCCAGGTCAAACCCCTCTTCCAACGCCGCTTCAATGGCATAAATGCGCATGTCGGTCGGGTGTTCCAGTGCAGATTTGATGTCGTCAAAAAATATGTCACTGTTGCCAACAAATCCATGGGTGCCTTGTCCGATCATTCTCAAACCTTTCTGAATGGCTTCTTCAAATGTACGCCCAATGGCCATCACCTCACCCACACTTTTCATACTGCTACCGATCTCTCTGGTCACGCCGTGGAATTTCCCCAGGTCCCATCGTGGAATTTTACAGACCACATAATCCATTGCCGGCTCAAAAAAAGCAGTGGTGGTTTTTGTTACGCTGTTTTTTAACTCATGCAGACCGAAACCCAGACCCAGTTTCGCTGCCACATGGGCAAGGGGGTAGCCGGTGGCCTTGGAAGCCAGGGCGCTCGAACGGGACAGCCTTGCATTAACCTCAATGACACGGTAATCCATTGATCCAGGGTCCAGTGCATACTGTACATTGCACTCTCCAACTACACCGATATGCCGGATAATCTGTATGGCTACCTGGCGAAGGAAATGATACTCATCGTTTGACAGGGTCTGGGAGGGAGCAACCACGATACTTTCTCCTGTATGGATTCCCAGCGGATCCATGTTTTCCATATTGCATACTGTGATGCAGCTGTCGTAGCGATCCCTGACCACTTCATACTCTATTTCTTTCCAACCTTTAAGAGATTCTTCAATCAATACCTGCGGGGAGTATGCAAAAGCGTTTTGGCAAAGGCTGGCCAGTTCCTGCTCATTCGAGGCAAATCCGCTGCCCATTCCGCCCAGGGCGTAAGCTGCTCTTACGATCACAGGGAATCCGATCTCCAGGGCAGATTTTATTGCTTCAGACATTGAGGATGCCGCCAGGCTTCTGGCTGTCTTCACTCCTATCTCTTTAAGTTTGTGGCTAAAAAGATCACGGTCTTCGGTGGCCTGAATGGCCTCCACGGGTGTACCCAGTACTTCCACTTCCTCACGCTGCAATACACCGGAATTATATAATTCAACGCCGCAGTTCAGGGCGGTTTGTCCGCCGAATGCCAGCATGATTCCCCGTGGTTTTTCTTTTTTGATCACTTTCTCCACAAATTCCGGGGTTACCGGCAGGAAGTATACTTTGTCCGCAATTCCTTCGGAAGTCTGTACCGTGGCAATGTTGGGATTGATCAGTATGGTTTCTGCCCCTTCTTCCCTTAAGGCTTTAAGCGCCTGGGACCCTGAGTAGTCAAACTCTCCGGCCTCACCTATTTTCAGGGCTCCTGAGCCGAGTACCAGAATTTTACCCGGAGCTTGATACTTATGGTTAACTGACATGATAACTGATTTGTATATTGATCAGGATTTGTATTTAATTACTTCATTCATGAACCGGTCAAAAAGAAAAGCAGTATCCGTTGGCCCGCCGGAAGCTTCCGGGTGAAACTGGGTAGCAAAGAAAGGCTTGTGGCGGTGCCGTATTCCCTCACAACTCTGATCATTCAGATTTGAAAGATATGGGATCCAATTCTCATCCAGGCTATTGATCTCCACTGCGTATCCATGATTCTGTGAAGTGATATAGCAACGGTTGTCATCATGGCATATCACGGGTTGGTTGTGACTGCGATGACCATATTTCAGTTTGTATGTGCGGGCTCCGGCAGCAAGAGCCATTAGCTGACTACCCAGGCAAATGCCAAAGACAGGAACCTGCTGTTGCAGTGCATTTTTCAGGTGGGCAATTGCAGTCCCGCACAATGCGGGGTCTCCCGGGCCATTGGAGATTACCAGACCGTCATATTGTAAACCCGTATAATCATAATCCCACGGAACACATCGTATCGTGGTATCATAATTCAGCAGGCTCCTGATAATATTATACTTAACTCCGCAATCAACCAGGAGGATCCGGCAGTTCCCGTCTCCATATGTTCTGATTTCCTTTGTGCTGACATGTTCGATTAATGGGGCCATTTCAGGTTTCGGCCACTCGATATCCCGGTTGGCTATCACAATCTTTCCCTGCATACTTCCCTGTTCGCGAAGTACTTTTGTTACGGCACGGGTGTCAACTCCGTGAATAGCCGGAATGTGATATCTGTTCAGCCATTGCCCCAGGCTTTCTCTGGCATTCCAGTGGCTGAATTTTTCAGAATAATCGGTGATGACCAGTCCCTGAATATGGATGTCTTCTGACTCAAATCCACTGATCAGCCCTTTTTGTAAGCCGGGCTCCGGGATGCCGTAATTCCCGATCAGGGGATAGGTGGCCACCAGGATTTGTCCATAATAAGAGGGGTCCGTCAGGCTTTCAGGATAGGCCGTCATTGCCGTGTTAAAAACTACCTCACCGGTCACTGGTTGAGGATGACCGAAAGATTTCCCCGGAAACGAGCGGCCATTTTCAAGGATAAGTGTGGCATTTGGTTCGTGCATGGAGATTGGGTTCACTTTTTAAGTTCAATAATTAATGGATTGACTTTTCCGTTTCATAAATAAAGAGGATTATGTAAGTACCCAACTTTCCGCTATCGCAAGGATTCTGTTTTTTGGTTGTTTGGTCATTTGGAAAAATAAATTATTGATTAGTATTGGTGTGGTGGAAAGAACATATTCTCTTTTAATGCGGGAAATATCGTTTTAAGTGCCTTTTTGATTTCGCTCTTCCCATTTCCTTCTGAGGGGATCAGTAAAACAGTATCATCACCGGCAATTGTTCCAATGATTTCATACCGTCCTTCTTTATCTATGGCAATGGCTACGCTATTGGCGTAGCCTGGTAGTGTTTTTACGATCCCGAATTGGTTGGTGAAATGAATTGCCTGTATGGCTGAAGTGAGAAGTGCCTGATCCAGATGAGGTGTTTCCTGTAGTGATTGAAGTTGTTCAGGAAGGGAGAAAATACTTCCCCTGTCCGGGTCGGCTTTTCTGCCCACCTGTAAGGTTCTTAGATCTCTTGAAACGGTGGCCTGGGTGAGGTTGAACCCTTCACGTTGTAATTTTTGCAATAATTCATCCTGGCTGCTGATTTTTTCTGTCTGGATGATTTTTTTGATGGCCAGAAGCCGTTGTGATTTGGTGTCCATGGTGAATAAATATGCATTTAAGGTGCAAAAATATACAACAATGGATGCAGCACCAAATTATTTCCGGAAAAAGAAAGAATTAACTTCTGAGCCGCTGGTTCAATTGCTTGACAGACTGAAAGTCGATGTAATACAGGAACCTGACTGAGAAACTGTTGACCTGGGGTTGTTTGATCATGTTCCTGAAATTGTCTGAGTAGCCAGGTGGCAATATGGTCTCGTGGTCATCAATGACGTTCTTCCAGGCGAGTGTCATCTGGCTGCCCGGTGCGAAATGCCAGGTAAGCAGAATATCTGCTGTAAAGGCATTGTAATTGATGTCGTTGATCTGCAGGTCTTCTTCAATGGGTCTGAGCGTGCCGTTTTCCTGCAGGAAGTAATACTGTCCGTCATAATCAACCCTAGACCAGTAATGCCTAAGATCAAAGTTTAAAGAAAGGTCATTGTTGATGATGTAGGTAGCCTCGTAAGTATTGGTAATGGTGGGAGACTGCCTGCGGCCAAAATACACAGAGTCTGGGTGATGTTGCATGACGTAGCCGATATCGTTTTGCTGTTTATTATAATCCAGGCCGTAAGACATATTCAGGCGATCACTGATGCGCAGGGTGGGTTTAAAGCCAATGCCGAATGATTCCTGCACCTGGGCACCCATGGTTTTTGCATAGGAAAAGTGTCCGTCTGCATAGATTTTCTTGCGGTAATCCGTGGAGTAGCGTAAGTTCATTCCGTAGGATTCTTCCGTTCTGTAAAACCGGCCGGGAACCCTGGGTTCGAAATAGTCGCGTTCTCCCCTGGGATGATAGCCTACATTTCCACTGATATGGAGACGGGTATCAAACAACATCCGCATTCTGTAATTAAGACGCATGCCTGTGAATGTATCCGGATTATATAGCCGGCTGTAATTAATGCTGAGGGTGTTGGTGAGGGACAGAATCCTCCAGAACGGGTCGAAAATGTTATGGCTAAGGGATAATCCGTCATCCACCCTGTTGTTTCTCCGCAGGAAGCCCATGTCATTCTGGTCATAATCATCACTGATCACATTGCGGTTGTAGTTGTAATGCCACGTTCCACCGAATTTCCCGATCCTCAAATTGTATTTATGACCATAAATATCCTCCTCTTCGGATAGATATTGCTGGCTGACCGCCCCCGATCCGCTGATACGGAACATGTTGCTGGTGTCATTCAGCCGGAATTCTGTTCCGGTGACGTTTGCCGTGTATCCTTCTTCGGCTCCTGCTACATTGGTGTTGACCAGGCTTACAAAGGAGTTGTTACGCAGACTCTGATCCACAACCACCAGATTGTAATTGGTGAAAGGCTGGGTGACAACTTCCCTGGTTTCCCCGGTAAGGGAATCCTTAAGGATGGCCTTGCTGGCAGCCGTCATGGCGTTGAAAAAGCCGAGCCCCAGTCCTGATCCTGTGCGTCCTGAAATTTTGGTAGCATTGATCATCCGGGTTTCCAGCGGGTTTTCCCGGATGGTCTCATGTGCTTCCCGTTCTGCACCGGCCTGGTTATAGTTCCGGGGCCGGGCGCCGACGCGACGTGAATAAAAAAGGTCGGCTTTGCCAAAGAGTTCCATACCTTCTGTGAAAAACTGTCGATTTTCATCGTATTTGACCTCATAGGGTGATAGGTTTAATACTTTGGCATCGGATTGTACCTGGCCAAAATCAGGGATCAGGGTCATGTCCATGGTAAAACTGGGGCTGATGCCATATTTCACGTCCATCCCGCCGTTGAGGGTGTTTGTCCACCCACTGTCCATTCCATTTTTTTCCACATAACCTGACAGGTAAGGATAAAATGCCAGACGGACAGGGGGGTCAACGCCGTTGATCCCGTTTAGTCTGCCCATAAAGGCAAGTTCGTTACCAATCCTGCGGTTGACAAAATTCCAGGAAGAGGTTTCCCTTGTCCGGCGTATTTCCCGCCAGAAATTAATTCCCCATTCCTGCATATCTCCCCTGGGAAAACGCAAGGCCGAATAGGGGATTTTCATTTCAACAATCCATCCTTCATCCGTAATGCTCACTTCACTGAGCCATACTGCATCCCAGTTCGTATCTCCGCCGCGGTGGGCTCCGCCGGAAATATTGCTGTCAGTCTGCACCCCGGATGCGGATACCTGGAACCTGAACCCATTGACGCCGTCATCAAAGGGATTAATGTCTACATAAAAGCGGTCGGCATTCAGGTTGTTTCCTGCGTCCCTCTGGCCCATTTCAGTGAGGATACTGTCGGGGTGGTCATGCATTTTTGCAGCAATGTAAACGGCATTGTCATCATACAAAACCCGCACTTCTGTTTCCCGGCTGGCCGGCCGGTCATTGTGTGGTTCATACTGATAAAAATTGCTTACTACATTGGCCTTTTCCCATACCGGATCCTGGAGGGATCCGTCAATCACCGGTGGCGCAGAAGCTCTTGTGGCATTCAATAGCCTGCGGTCCTCTGAAGCAGATGCAGACCGTAATCCGGGAATAAAAAATATGAGGAGAAGCAGGGAGACGGGTATGCTGAAGCAAATTCTGTTCATGTATTTAAAAAACTGAGGAAAGTGTTATGGTCGGCGCAAAGATATAAAAGCACTGCGTATCCGCTCTGTCGGATCAGGCTTATTATACATAAAGCAGAATGGCCAATTTGATTTATTGGTTTTTTTCGATAAACCTCCGGCTTATAGATCGACAGGGACAGCAGGTCCGTCATCATGAGGGAACCGAATGTGGGAAAGTCGTACATCTGAAAGGTAGTTGATTTCTTCCGGATTATAAGCCTCTGGCAGATGTTTGACTTTCAGGGAATCTGTTCCCGGATCAATTTGCCAGATCGTGGGTAAATAACCCTGACCGTTCTTGCTGAATCCGGTTATTGTAATATTTCCCGCGGGCTGGAAACTACCTTCCTCGAACAGGCAGGCCGGACCGCAAAACAACAAACGTTCCCTGGTGTTTTCTGTCAGGTCTATCAGCCCGATCTCCATATCCGCACCCCGACCGGGGCTGAATAACCTTCCTTCCTGATCTTTTTCAAGGATAAGATGGTAGCTGTCAAGGTCTATGGCCATGGTAGAATCGGGGTTGTATACGAACAAGTCTGCAAAAGGGTCTTCCGGGTTGATTTGGAATGATTGTTTTCCCAAACGATATGGTTGCGCATAGGTGGCTGAGTCGGTAAATTCCCTCTGTTTAAACCCATAATAATCCAACCATCGTTCCATGCGTTGATCGGACGGGGATTTCCCGGGTTCGTCGGTAGGAGATGAATCTGTTTTATCAGGCCGGGGGCCGCATGCCTGTGTTGCCAGAAGCATGAAAACGAAAATGATACCGACTGTTTGACGCATAGGTTGAATTTTTTAGAATTTCCATCCAATCAGATTCCAGAAGTGAAGTTGCCAGAGGCTTAACAGGAAGGCCAGTGTTGCCAGCCCGTAGAACAAACGGCTTATGTTTTTGGTTCGTGGGACTTTCCATATATATATGTTGCTTCCGATCATTAAGAGGGTGAAAGGAATCGCCGCTATGGGAAAAAATAAGGCGATGCGTATACCGGAGGGGATACCGAAGATGATCTCCTCTCCGCCTGCGGATGAAAACAGCAAAAGGTAAAATAACAGGAAAAACAGTGAAGTGATCCAGGCGATGACCTTAGGGAATATCGGAAGATTGTGCAGGGCCCTGGGCTTCTTGTCATATTGCCTTCTGGCAAAATAGAGCCAGGGCCAGACAATCAAAATATACAGCACACAAAATAAGGTAATGGCCAGGATAATCAAATGATAATCCAGTTGATACACGCCGGTGACCCGATCAAAGGCCATGATGGGATATTCTCCCAGATATAGCTTTTCTGCAGGTTCCCCGTCCTGTCTGCTGAACCCCACATAGGTGTTGCGCTGATTGATAAAAAAAGTCGTGCTGTCTACCGGAGCAAGTTGATGGGTTTCTCCGAACATATCACGGAGTTGAATCCCGTTTTCGGCTGCGGAGACTTCCAGGTTGTTCATGCTTCCGATGATCTTCAGTAAGCTGGAGTGTGGACGCCTGTTGGACATGTATTGTCCCTGAAAACCTTCCAGGTATTCTGGGCTGAGTTCAATGGTAGCAGGGAGATCCTGCGGGGGTGGAAAGTAACGGTCCAGGAAATGATTCAGCACATTGTCGTAACTGCTTTGTGCATTCTCCCCGTTAAAAGACATAAACAAGGCTGTGTTGTGTTCCGGGAATAAGGCAAGCACGGAGTGAAACAGAAAGGTGTTGCCTCCGTGGCCGATCATTCGCAGGTGTCTTCTGCTGTTGTCAATGAAACCGTGAAGGGCGGGATTCATAGAATCCGCATGTTGTAAAACCGGCTCCTGCATGATGGCATAAGTTGCTGAATCAAGAAGACTGATGGTGTCATGCCTGGTTTCATTCAGAAGGGCGTCCATAAAAATGGCCATGTCGGCAGCGGTGGAAGAGGCTCCTCCGGCACCTGCCATTGGGACAACCTCAAATCCTTTGGGTTCGAATTGACCTTCCTGCCATGCATAACCTTTTGACAAGTGAGGTTGCAGATGATTAGGGACAGGTTGCCTGAAAGTGGTCGAGTTCATACCCAGGGGAGAGAAAATATGGGATGCTGCATATTCTTCAAAGGGCATCCCGCTCGCTTTTTCCACCAGTAGCTGGGCAAGCCCTGCCCCATGGTTGCTGTAAGCAGCTTCGCGGAGTGGGGGCCTGATGCGACGGGGCAATTTTTCGCTGAATTGCTCTTCCAATGGCGGAACCGCGTCCCCTTCTTGAAGAAAAAGATGAAGCAGTATGTCCTCGAAACCGGGGGTATGCGACATCAGGCTTCGCAAAGTGACGGGTTCCTTATATGTGTCGGGAATACTAAATGAGGTGAGGTATTGGTTGATGTCCGCATCCAGGCTGAGTGTTCCCTTTTCTACCTGCTGCAATACGGCGATCCAGGTGAAAAGTTTTGAGATGGATCCAAGTCTGAAGAGGGTGCGGTCTGGATCGACCTTGCTATCTGTCTCAATATTGGCATATCCATAGCCTTTATTTAATAAAAGTTCTCCGTTTTGAATGAGTGAAATGGAGGCTCCGGCGATCTTCATTTCATCCATCATGGTATGGATCACTCCGTCCATAAATGCTTCAAGAGCGATCGTGTCCTGTAAGGATGGATCCGGAAGGGAGTCAGGGCGGGAATTGACATTGTTTGCAGAAAGCATCTGGCCTGCCCCGAAAAAAACAAGCAGGAAAAGGAAAAATGAGCGTACTGTTTTATTCATCGGAGAGGGGGTATTTGTTCGAAAGGGTAAATATAAGAAACCTGTATGAAAAATATCTCTCCGGTCGCTATATTGCTCTTATAAGTCGACTTTACCATTGATTTTTTCCAGTAAAAGGAAGATATCGTCTACGCAACCTCCGCAAACGGTCCCTGCGGAGGTGGCATCACCCACTTCTTCAATGGTTTTGAGTTTCTGATCGCGGATGGCATTTTCAATTTCGCTTTGCGTGATTTCGTTGCAGGTACAAATGATCGGATCTTGCATGGCTTGTTTGTTAATCGGGGGGTGCGCCCCCTTCAGTTAGTCG